>JAFPWH010000033.1 GCA_017395065.1 Clostridia bacterium
CGCTTTCTCAGCGCACACGGAAATCAAAAACGGCTGCGCGCTGACCGAAACCGTACCGATAAGCTTTGGAGAATTGCGCTCGGCGATCGACGGCGCAGGCGATACATTTGTTTTGATCTTGGAGGATTGATTTTATGAAAAAATGGAACATTGCCATTCTCGGCGCAACCGGCGCCGTAGGTCAGGAAATGCTGAAAGTGCTGGCCGAAAGAAAATTCCCCGTCGGTGAGCTCAAAGCGCTCGCAAGCAAATCCAGCGCGGGCAAAACGGTTTATTCCGGAGAAAGGCAGCTGATCATCGAGGAAGCCACCGCAGAATCCTTTAAGGGCATGGACTTCGTGCTCGGCGCCGTCAGCAACGAAATGGCAAAGAAATTTGCCCCCGCCATCGTCGAAGCCGGCGCGGTGTTCATCGACAACTCTTCCGCGTTCCGCCTTGACAAGGACGTGCCCCTGGTCGTCCCGCAGATCAACCCGGACGACGCCTTTGCAAACAAAGGCATCATCGCAAACCCCAACTGCTCCACGATCGTTACTCTCATGGCGATCAGCGGCATAGCCCGCATCAGAAAGATCGAGACAATGGTCGCCTGCACCTATCAGGCGGTATCCGGCGCGGGGCGCGAGGGCATAGAGGAACTGGAAAACCAAATCAAATGCGAAGTGCTGGGCGGCGAAAAGACGCACAAAGTATTCCCGACGCAGATCCTTTCAAACGCCATACCCTGCATAGGCTCTGCGTTGGACAACGGCTACACAACCGAAGAAATGAAGATGCAGAACGAAGGCAGAAAGATACTGCACCTGCCCGATATGAACGTATGCTGTACCTGCGTCCGTATTCCCGTTATGCGCTCGCATTCCATAAGCGTTCAGTTGAAGCTCGACAGCGCGCTCAGCGTAGAGGAAGCAAAGGCCGCCATCGCCTCCGCGCCGGGCTGCGTGCTCGCAAGCGACCTGGACGGCAGAGATTATCCCACGCCTTTGGATACCTCTGATCAGGATCTGGTTTTCGTGGGCAGGGTGCGCCGCGATCTGATCAACGGAGACAAAGGCATTGCGCTTTGGTGTTGCGGCGACCAGATCAGAAAGGGCGCCGCCACCAACTGCATAGAGATTGCCGAGCTTTTGATTTCAAAGGCCTAAAGCGAATAAATATTAAAACAGCGGACCGCACAGGACGGGCCGCTGTTTTACGTTCTCTTCAGCGGGTCAGGTTTTTGACCCATTTGTACTTTCTGTAGTGGAACATCACCCAGGGGATCTTGCCGACCTCGTCCACACAGGTGCAGGCGTAAACGAGGGGAACCGGCCATTTGTAGTAAGTGCCGATGAAGGCCAAAGGGATGGCGACGCACCACATGCTGACGATAAGCGAATATGTGTCGAAGATGATGTCTCCGCCGCTGTAGAGGATGCCGTTTATGACGACTGTATTCACGCAGCGGCCGATCATGTAGACCGCCATGATCAGCATCATTTGAATGAGCAGTTTGCTGGCTTCACGGTCAAGCTTCACGAATGTCATCAGCAAAGGAATCAGCGCGAACATGATCAGCGTCGACAAAAAGCCGCACAGAAATGAAAGCGCGGCGAGCTTATCGCCGTATTCCTTTCCTTTTTCAAGCTTTCCCGCGCCAAGCTCGTTGCCGATAATGATCCCGGCGGCAGCGGCGATGCCGTTGCAAAGGCAGCACACAAGATCGCGCACAACGGCGACGACCGCATTCGCTGCGGCGGCGGGCTTTCCGAGATGCCCCATAAACGCCGTATACGCTGCAAAGCCGGAGCCCCAGAGCAGGCTCGACGTCAGTACGGGCAGCACGCATTTTATGAAATCGCGCGTGATCGCGGGATAAAAGCGGAAAAGTCCGGTCGGATTCGGACGGATATAGTTCTTCTTGAGCGAAAAGCCCACGCACAGGATAAGCTCGATCACGCGGGCCAGCACGGTCGCAAGCGCCGCACCCTCGTGCTTCATTTCGTCGAAAAACGCAATCCCATAGATGAAAAAAGCGTTGAGGACGATGTTGATGATCACCGCGGAGATCGAGATCCTCGCCGCGGTGTCGGCATGCTCGCTCACCTTCATGATGGCAAGATAGCACTGACTGATGCCGGTGATCAGATACGACCAGCCCGCGATTCTCAGATACTCGACGCCCACCAGGCGCAGCTCTTCACTGTCCGTCATGATGGACATGAGCATGTAGGGAGCAAACTCGCAAAGGAGGAAAAACACAAGAGATATGATCGTATTCAGGCGCAGGATCATGCAAAAGATGTTTTTGACGGTCTGCCTGTCTCCCTTGCCCCAGTACTGCGCGCCCAGTATGCTGCATCCGCTCACGATGGAGGAAACGATCATGTTCTGTATGAACTGAACCTGCGTCGCCTGCGAGACGGCAGACATGTAAATCGAGTCAAGGCTTCCGAGCATCAGCGAATCTGCCGCTGCGACAGCGGCCAGCATAAAGGACTGAAGCGCGATCGGCAGCGCCAGTGCAGTCAGCTTCTTATTGAAAAAAGCGTCCGAAAACAGTTTGCGCAGCATATAACTCTCTGTAATTTAAAGCTTTCTGGAATAATGGCTCAGACCGCCCAGCTGCTTTTGCCTCGAGCGCATGACCACGTTCATTACGAGGCCGAGGGCGGCCATGTTCGTAAGCAGGTTGGAGCCGCCGTAGCTGATGAAGGGCAGAGGGATGCCTGTTACCGGCAATATGCCCAGAATCATGCAGATGTTCTCGAGGATGTGGAACATGAACATGGCGGTCGTGCCGATGATGATGTATTCGCCGAAGGTGTCCTGGGTCCTCAGCGCATGGTAGATGAGCCGCCCGAGAAACACCATGAAGGCGATCAGCAGGCTGATCGTTCCGATAAAGCCGAAGGCTTCTCCCACGATGGAAAAGCAAAAGTCGGTATGGTCGTCGGGAATGTAGCCCAGCGACGCAAACGAGCCTACGGAAACGATTCCTTTACCGGTCAGTCCGCCGCTGCCTATGGCGATCTGACCGTTGATGACCTGCCTCGCGTCGTCCGGATACTGATCGGGATTGAGCCACATGAGGATTCTCGTCAGACGGAACGAGTTCGAGGCGGTATTGATGTAGTACCACGCGGGTATCGCGACGGCGACGACGATGGCAAGCATCGCATAGATGAGCGGGCGCTTCGTACCGGAAATATACAACAATACCACATAGATTACCGCGTAGACCAGCGCTGTGCCGAAATCGGGCTGCAAAAACACCAGCACCATCGGCACGGCGACGAAGATGATCGTGGGCCACAACTCCTGCCAGTTGCGTATGGGCGTCTTTCTTTGCGCGAACAGCTTGGCAAGGGAGATGATCATGGCGACTTTGCCGAATTCGGAGGGCTGGAACGATCTCTGGCCGAGCGTGGACGTGGAAGAACCGATTGCGAAGAACGCGGTCATGCCGCCGCGTCCGGCTTCCACGGTCAGCACGATCAGCAGGATCAATATGTTGAACAGATAGATGAACTGCGCGTACTTTCCATACAGATGATAATCGAGCAGCGAGATCATGAAAAGTACGACGATGCCAAGCGCAACCCAGATCAGCTGAAGCCGCGCATAGGTGATGGGATTTGCGGAGAGGATGTTGAGCAGGCCGCTGACCTCTTCCTCCGATGCGTAAGCGGTCGCCGCGAATATGGCCACGACGCCGAAGAGACACATGACGATGACCAGCGAAAACAAAAACCAGTCGAAGGACTTGAACAACCCCGGTCTGTATTTATTCTTCTTTATGTCTTCCGTCAGTTGTTTGACGCTTTTGCGCCTGAACTGACGGCTGATCCATCTTATAAATCTTTGCATGAGCTTTCCTTGCCGAAACCTGTTTTGAACCTGTGGATAAGGCTGTCGTAGGGAATCTTATAGCGAACGCTTTCGCCGAGCAGCCTTTTTACGATGCGCTCGAACGCGTCGCCTGCAGCCGAAGGGCTTTCGATCACGGGAAGCCCCGTCGAAATGCTCAGCGGCACAGCGGGATCGTCCGGTATAAAGCCGAGCACGGGTATCTCGAGGCGGTTTATGCATTCGTCGGTGGATACGGGCGGCTTTCTGCCGATGCGATTGATGATCAGGCGTATGTCCTGTATGCCTTCGCCGGTCAGAAGCTGATACGCCCTTTCGCCGCTCCTGAGCGAAACGTTGTCGGGCGTGATCACGAGGATCGCGCAGCCGGCGGGAGACACTGCATTCCGAAAGCCCCTTTCGATGCCGGCGGGACAGTCCAGTATGATATAGTCAAAGCTCTCCTTGAGCTTTTCGAGGAGGGAGCGTATATCTGCCGGAGACAGCGAAGCAGAGCCGCTGTTCTGACTGGCAGGCAGCAGGAAGAGCCCGGGCCGCATTTTTACCGGAAACAACGCCTGCTTGACCGTGCAGATGCCGTCGAGCACGTCTGTCAAGTCGAATACGAGCTCGTTTTCCGCGCCGAACATGAGGTCGAGGCTCCTGAGCCCCGAATCCATGTCGACCAAAAGCACCTTTCGCTTGTCAAAGGCCAGTCCGTAGGCGATATTGGCCGCCACAGTGGATTTGCCGACTCCACCCTTGCCCGAGGTTACGACGATGATCTTGTCCATGGTTCACCTTCATCCCGCCAGCGAATTGTCCGGCGAAATCGTGTTCGTCTCCGTATAATTCAGAGAATCGAGATAATACTCTATGGTCGTGATGGCTGCCTGGGAAGAGTATGCGCCAGCGTACCCGTTCTGTATGTAGACCACGACTACGATCTGCGGATCGTCGACCGGCGCGTAGCACACGAGCCAGGCGTTGTTTTCAAGGTCCAGATCGGTACGCTGGGACGTACCGGTTTTGGCCGCGATCTTGTATTTTGCGCTTGCGAATTGCTGCGCAGCGGTACCGTCGTTCTCTACCGAGGTAACTTCTCTCATGCCTTCGTGGATCGCGTCGAAATACGCCTGCGAGGTGACGATCTGATTTACGATCTTCGGTTCTTTTTCAAGTACGATGTTTCCGTTTGCGTCGATCACCTTGTCTATGATCTGCGCGTCGAACACCGTGCCGTTGTTGGCTATCGCGCAAACGTAGCGCGCGACTGCGATGGGCGTTACCTGCGTGATCGACTGTCCTATGCCGACCATGATCGTCTCTGTGGGCGTCCATTTAAGGTCGTTTAGGTACGTGTTGATCGTGTTGACCATGTAGTGCGAGGCGATGTAGTTGGAGGGCAGCTTAAGGTCGTACAGCAGTATTTCTCTGATCGCGGGCAGCCATTCCGCTTTGGAATCGTAGGTCGTGACGATGTTCAGAAAAGCAGTCGCGATCTCGTCGAGGTAGTCGTCTTCGTATTCGATGCCCCTGTCTGCGGCGACCTGCTGAAGCAGGCGTTTGATCATGGCAGCGGCGATCTGCGGTTTGTAAGTATACTGATCTTCGATCGACCTGTCCGGATCGTAAAGCATGGACTGGTTGCCCACGAAGCTCGTGCTTTCGCTGGGCAGCTCTATGTTCGTCTTGGTGGTAAGGCCCAGCGCGGCCGCCCATTTGGTCAGGTTCGTAGAGCCGAGGCGATAGGAGACTTCGTAGAAAAAGTAGTTGCAGCTGTTCTTTATCGCGTCGACGATCGTCTGGTTGGCGTGCTGATAGCGTTTGCTTTCGCTGATCCAGCAGCGCGGATGGTACGACGTGTCGGTGCCTTCGTTGGTGTATTCGCCGCCGTCGGAGATGCGCTCCGTCAGCGTGATCGCGCCTTCGCTGAGGCCGCCCAGCGACGTGACAAGCTTGAATATGGAACCCGGCGTATCCTTTGCGGAAATCGCGCGGTTGAACATGGGGTTGCGCGTATCGGTCGCGATGACCGACCATCCGCCGGGATCGACGCTCGCACCCTCGAAGATGCTCAGATCAAAGGAAGGGTGTGAAGCCATGCCCAAGACCTTTCCGGTCCTTGGATCCATTGCGACCATCGCGCCGGTCTGCGCCAGCGAAACCTCGTAACCGTTTTCGGCGTAGTAAGCGAGCGTCGCGGAGTTTACTCTGTTCCATCTCTGGCCGACTTCGTTCTGCGCGTAGAGAATGTCGTACTGCTGATCGTATATGTCTTTTATTACGTCGTCCAGCGCTTTTTCCATGACCGCCTGCAGGGATGTGTCGATCGTGGTCACGATGCTGTTTCCGTCGGTCGGCGCGTCATAGGATATTTCTCTTACGACGGCGCCGCGGGTGTTGATTTCGACGACGCGTTTACCCTGCCGGTATTCGATGAAGGGAGAAAGCTGATCCTCCATGGAATACTCAAGGCCGGTCGCGCCGACCTGCGCGTCGGTGGGGTAGCCCTGACTCTTGTAGGTTTCGAGGGCGGAAGGGGTGGTGATCCTGCTGACATAGCCGATGACGTGCGCGGCGGTGGTGTTGAAGGGGTAAACGCGGGTAGAGCTTTCCAGTACGCTCATACCCTCAAGTTCCAGAGAGCGCACCTCGACTTCGGCCACCGTTTCGAAGCCCACGTCGTAGGCGATGGTGACAGGCGTGGAGTTGTAGTTGTTCATGCGCGAGGCCTGCCAGATCGCAAGGATCTTCAGCTTGTATTCCTCGTCAATGTTATCGGGCACAAGATAGTTTTTGCAGAGCGTGTCGAACAGCACGCTTACCGGATAGCGCTCTGTATTGCTGAGATAGAAGTTGGAGCGCCACTGGCTCTCTCTCGTCTGCGCCACGAGGTCGGAGGTCGTATTGAAGTTCCACTGCCACTGGTTGTTTTCGTCGCGCCTGAGCCAGAATTCGGTCGAAGGGTCGAGGGTCGACTTGCCGTTCGATTCGATGAGCAGTATCGTTCTGTAGATGCTCTCGGTATAGGCGCGCCTGTCTTCCTCGGATGACTTCGACGGGTCGCGGTAGAACTGTATGTTGTAGGAGGACTGGTCGTAGGCGATGGGGATCATGTTCCTGTCGTAGATCGTGCCCCGCATGCCGTACATGGGGATGGTTTTGGTGGATTTGTATTCGACCTTGGCGACGTAATCGTCCTTGTTGGATATCTGCATGGTGTACAGGCGTACGACGATGGCGATTGCAAACAGGGCGATGAGCGCGCAGAACACGATGTATCTGTCTTTGTTCTTGTTGTTCAAATTGTCACCTCCTGGCCCTTCCTATGCTCGAAGGCTTCAGTATCCGTATGCTCGGTATATAAAGCAGCTGTATCAGCAAAAGGGCGATGACCAGCCTGATCCCGGCTTCTCCGAACTTCGCGAGCGGAAAATACCCCGTTGAGAAGTAATAGTATACCAGCATGCTTATTTCGTATATCATATAGGCGAGTGCCGGCGGCAGGACCGTCACCAGCGCAGGCTTCGTCCTTGCCGAGATAAAGCCCGCCGAAAACGCGCACACCGTGTAGATCACGGCCGTCATGCCCGAGGGCTGATAGGCGCCGATCCCCAGCAGTATCCCGGCAAGCGCGCCGTAGATGATGCCCTGCGTAGAACCAAGCACGGTGCCTATCAGGATCGTGCTGACCAGGCAGACTCTCGGCACGAACTGCATCTTCAGCCCCAGAAACGGCAGAAACGAAGTATCGATGAGCAGCGTCAGAAGCGTCAGCAAGATGCAGAAGATTCGCCGTCTTAAGCGCATGCACGGCCTCCTCTACCTGTCCTGGATCCATGCGGCCTCGGGGATGGGCTGCGTGGCCGTGGGTGCAGGCGTGGGCGTTGCGGTGACGTTGGCGTCGGGCGTCGCGGTGGGGTAGGCAAAGATCGCGTCATCACCTACGACCGAAGGCGTCTCGTAGGAGTATATGTTCGTCGTGACGGTCGGCACGGGTGTCACCACGGGGATGGACGTGGGCGTTGGCACGACCGGCAGTTCGTCTATCGTTTCCACCTGCTTTCGGAGTATGAACACCTCTTCGATGGAGGAAAAGTCTGCGGCCGGATGCACCGAGACGTACTTGTCGCCGCTCTGCGTGGAGCGGCTCACCGCCGTCACCGTGCCGATCAAAAGGCCCTTCGGAAAGCGGGAATCCAGCCCGCTCGTATAAACCTGATCGCCTACGTTCACGTTGCCCAGGTTGGACAGGTAATACATGCGGCATTCGACCGGGTCGTCCTCCGTCGCGTTTACGCCCTGAAGCATCCCGTTGTCTCTGGTTCGGCTGATGAGCGCGGCGATGGAGCTGCGGGCGTCGATGATCGATACGACGATGCAGTAGTTGTAGCCCACGGTGTTTACGCGCCCGATGAGGCCGTTTCCGTTGACGACAGCCATGTTCACGGATACGCCGTCGTTCATGCCCTTGTTGAGCGTAAAGGTCTCGAACCACACGCCGCTGTCCTTCGCGATGACCTTGGCGAATATGGGGTCCAGATCCTCGTAGCCGCTCTTTGCGTCCAAAAGCAGGCTCAGTCTTTCGTTCTCCCGCTCGAGCTCTTCGTAGCCGTTTATCTGTATCTGAAGCAGCTCGACTTCGTTTCTGAGCGATTCGAGCTCGTCCGCGTCGCTCGTCTTTTCCGATGAGCTCACGAACCAGCCGCGGATAAACGTGGCCGCGCTCGAAACGCCCCTCTGTATGGGCGAAAAGATCGCGCCGATGCCGCTTTGTGCGATCGTCGTATCGGAAGGCAAAAACAGCGTCGCGATCAGTATGACCACGATGAATATGACCAGGCCTGAATAGATCGCGTTCCTGATACGCTTCGAGCGGTTCTTGCTGCGCTTTTTCTCGGCGCTCGCCGCAAAGTCCTTGAGCCCTGCGCTGTCCTTTTGTTTAGAGGTCATGAAGTGTTATCTCCTAAATCTCGTACGCGGAATAGGCGGACATGATCTGCCTTGCGAGCCTGTCGTCGCTTGCGATTCGCATAAGGCCGCGTACCGTGTCGAACCGGGGCTCGGCGCTCTGGTATACGTCGAGACCGGTCTCGTTTTTGAGCCTTTCCGCGAGCATGTACATTTCGCTTCCGCCGCCGGTCAGGCAGATGCCGTTTCTGAGGATGTCGTTTGAAAACTCCGACGGAATGTTGAACAGCGCGTCACAGATCGTGCTCACGAGCGCGGAAACGGGGCCCGAAAGCGCGTCGCAGATTTCGCCCGAATTGATCTCGGCGGTCACGGGACGGCCGTTTCGGATGTCTCGTCCGCTGAGCGTTTGAACGTTTTCCATATCGGTCTTTACGGCACTTCCCAGATCGCGCTTTAATTCCATTGCCACGCCCTTGGGAATCACGAGGCCGTGCTTTCTGCGCACATATTCCGTGATCGCGTCGTCGAAGGCAGAAGAGCCCGTCTTCGCGTGCCGGTTCAAAACGATGCTGCCGGCGCTTATGACCGAGACTTCGGTGACGTTCGAGCCGATGGAAACGATAAGCTGTGCCTCCGCTTTGTCGATGTGCCGCTTCATGCTGACCGCGGCGGCGACGGGTGCCTTAACGACAAATACCTTTTTCGCCCCGGCCAGCTGCGCTGCGTTTACGAGAGCGGCGCGCTCAACGCGCGTGGAGCCTTCGTTCACGCTGAGCGTCAGGCGGCACTTTTCGAGCGGCTTGTGCTTTCCGCTGGCTTTTTCGATGGCGCTTAAGATCAGAATCGCCGCAAGCTCGCTGTCCGCGATCCCGCCGAAGGAGATGGGGGAGACCAGAAGCGCTTCGTCCCCGGTCCGCCCGTCCATGTGCCTCGCCTCATCGCCCGTCGCGTAGACGTCGGTCGGGCGCTTTGCGTCCACCAGCACGGCGCTTGCACAACTGTACACTGCCGCCTTCTCGTCGGTCAGGATGTATGTATTCGTACTGCCCAGATCGGCAGCGATGTTGCCTATAAAGGAAATAGCCGGCATTCTGTCCTCCGTTTATACGATTTGCCCGAGCATTTTCTCAAACAGTTCGCTGGGAAAACCCACGATATTGTCATAGGAACCCGTGTAGCGCTTAACGAATTTCGCGGCGCCGCCCTGTATCGCGTAAGCGCCCGCCTTGTCCATCGGTTCGCCGCTTTCGACGTAGTCGATGATCTGCTGATCGCTCAGATCGTAAAACTCGACCTTCGTCGTATCGCTGCATACGAGTTTTTTGCCGCTTATGCCGTTTAAAAGACATATTCCGCTGATGACTTCGTGCGTTTTTCCGCTGAGCGCCCTGAGCATGCGGAAGGCGTCTTCTTTGTCGTGGGGTTTGCCAAGCGCGCGGCCGTCCAGGCTCACGAGCGTATCCGCCGCGATGATGAGCGCGTCTTTTTCTTCGTCGGCGACCCAAAGCGCCTTTCTTTCGGCGAGCGTGCGCACGACGGCGCCGATGTCGCTTTTCACGTCGTCCTCCGGCGCATTGGAGCAGTGGACGGTGAAGTCGTAGCCCAGGCGCGTCAGTATTTCGCGTCTGCGCGGGGAAGCCGAAGCCAGTACAAATCTCATAGCCCTCGTCCTGTAATTACATAATACACTATGATACAGTATATCACAAATGCACGCATTTTGGCAAGGACAAAAGTGTTCACATCGTGCTAATAAATCTTAACACGCTTCTCCAATACCGTATGTTTTGTGGTTTTTTATTGTAGACAATCAGCCGGTTGCACGAATTTCGCACAGCCGGCTGAAAACGGTGTTTTGTTTACTCTGCGTTGCCGATAAGATCGATAAGCTTGTAAAAGGCGGGCTTGGGGGAGAGATTTTTGTCGAACAGAAGCGGATGGCGGTTCGCCAGCCAGCTCAGATCGTCCGTCACGCCCCAGGTGTGTACGGCCTTGATCTTGTCGGCGAAGAGCAAAAACTCCTTAAACAGTGCTTCATAGCGCCCGGCCTGCATCGTGTACGCAGAATCGTTCAGCGCGGATACCTTGATGTCCAGTTCGCTGATCCTTATCCAAAGTCCTCTTGCGGCGACCTTTTCGAGCGCGCTGTGCAATTGGGCGATCGTTGGCGTCGTGAGCTCGTAATGGCACTGAAAGCCGTAACCGTCGATGTTTCCGGTTTCCGTAAGCCTGTCCAAAAGGCGAAGGATACCGCTCAGTTTGGGCTCATAGGGCGTACTGTAATCGTTGTAGTACAGAAGCGTCCCCTCGGGCGCGTATTTGCGAGCGATTCCGAAGGCAATCTCGATGAAGTCTTCACCGACGACCTTCGTCCAGTTGGAGGCGCGCAGCTTTCCGCTGTTGTCGTCGATCGCTTCGTTCACGACGTCCCAGCTTACGATGAGCCCCGGATAGTTTTCGTCCATATATGCCATGATGAGGCGCACATAGTTGTCGAGGCGCGCGATCATCGTTTCGCGGCTCACGAAGGGCTTGCTCGTGTCGTACAACTCGTGAAAGAAAGCCTCGGGCGTCTGCGCGTGCCACACCAATACGTGGCCGTGCACCTTTACGCCGTGCTCGAAGCAGTATTTCAGCATGGGTGCAGCGCTGTCGAAATGCACGGCGACGGCGGCATCGTCCTGCTTTGCAAGCTCCCTGCAGGCAGCTACGTCGAGCACATAATCGGGCTTCAGTTCGTTTCCGCAGGTCATGATGTTGAACTGCGTGGCGTAAAAATCCATTCGCTGCGCATTGAGCGCCTCGAGCTGTGTTACCGCGCAGCCGAAGTCGAAATACGGCGCATAGACCGAGCTCAGGCTCGGAAGATTTGCGTCGTAAGACAGCCCCTGCCCCTTTACGTGGAAGTTCCTCATCGAAAAGCTGAGGCTTCCGTTGCCGACGGTCTCCACATAGAGCACGTACTGATCAAATTCGCCGAAGGTATATGTGCAGGAAAGCCTTGTCCATTCGCCTTTTTTCGCGACGGCCCTGGCAAGGTTTTCATAGCTTTCGGTGCCGTTTCTCGTGTGGGCGACGCTGATCATGAACTCTGCGCTGTCCAGACTGTCCTGATACACCTCGGCACTGATCTCATACTGGCTGCCGGGTACCAGATCAAAGTATCTGCCCGGCGAATTCCAGCTGTCCGTCCTTCCGCTTATCTTGAGCACGCCGTCCTCTGCGACTGCTTCGGCTGAACCCGTCGACCTTGGAAACCAGCCGTCAAGCCCCTGTGAAAAATCGGAGGTGTAATCCAGCACCGTATCCTCTGCCCACGCAAAGAGCGGCAGAAGACACAGCGCAAGGAGGATCGAAACAATACGCTTCATCCGCTTCACCTTTCCTTTCCGTGCGTTCTGACCCATACGCGCATTTCGCCTTTTCCGCGGTTGTTCCACGCGTAGTACGGCACGAAACGGGCCGTGCAGTCTTCGCAGACGGGTTTTCTGTCCTGCGCGTAGAGCTCGTATTCGTCCCAGCCGTTCAGGCTTATGCGTTTGGCCGGACAGCTGATCTCTACGATGCCGCCCAGCTTATCCTGCTTGAACTCGGCCTCGAATCCGTTTTCGGGATCGATGCTGAGGTTCGAAAGCATATCTCCGTTGTCCTTTTCCTCCAGACAGTAGACCATCGGGCCTCTCTTTACCGCGACGAGTCCCGCGTCCTGACTCACCCTGGGATTTGCACTAACCGTGCTCACGGGCATTTGCAGATCGTACAGGATCACGTCTCCCTTTTTGAGATCGTTTATGTAGAGATAGCCTTCGTCCATCACCGTCTCCGGGCTTGCGCCGTTTACGGTAAGGGTATAGCTGCGCACCCATCTTGGCAGACGAAGAGCAAGCACGAAGCCGTCGAAACTCTCTTTGATCTCAAACTTCATTACGCCGTCCAGCGGGTATCGCGTATCTGCGGAAAGCGAGACGCTGCCTCCTTCGAGCTTGGTCTTTACGTCGCAGCAGGTGAAAAGATTTGCATACAGCGTGTTCTTTTCCGCCATGAAGACGCTTGATGGAAGGTTTGCGATCATGCGCGCGAGGTTTGGCGGACAGCAGGCGCAGCCGAACCATTTCTGCCTTTCGGGCTTTATGTGGGCGATGATCTGGCTTTTTTTGCTGCGCTCGGGAATACATTCGAGGGGATTGACGTAGAAGAAGCGATCCCCTTCGAGATTCATGCCCGAGATCGTTCCGTTATAGAGCATTTTGTCCATGACGTCGCCGTATTCGCCCAGGGGCCTAAGCCGTATCATGCTCTGGCAAAGGAAGAACATGGCGATCGAAGCGCATGTTTCTCCGTAAACGGTATCGTTGGGCAGATCGAAGTCGAAGGTAAACGCTTCTCCGAAAGCCGTCTGGCCGACTGCGCCGGTTATGTACATCTGTCTGCGCGTTATGTTTTTCCACATATTGTCGCAGACGGTTCTCAGCGTTTCGTCGCCCGTTTCCCTTGCGACCTCCGCGACGCCGATCAGAAGATAGACCTGCCTTACCGCGTGGCCGATCGCCTGAAACTGCTCCCTTACGGGGGAGCCTGCCTGATAGTAGACGTTTTTGGCGTAAACGCTGCGCTCCCACGCGTAGGACGAGGCGCGCTGCTCGGCCTCCCTGTCGAAGTACTGCGCCGCGCTGCCCCTTTCGTCGATAAAGTACTTGGCCAGGCGCAGATGCTTTTCGTCTCTGGTGATCGAGTAGAGCTTGACCAGTGCAAGCTCGATCTCCTCGTGGCCGGGATAGCCGTGCTTTTTGTTTTCTTCGGGGCCGAACGTCGCGTCGATCAGGTCGACGTAGCGCGACATGATGTCGAGCAGCTTGCGCTTGCCGGTGGCTTCATAGTACGCGCAGGCCGCTTCGAGCATATGTCCCGCGCAGTAGAGCTCGTGGTTGTCCCTGAGGTTCGTAAAGCGCTTGGTGACGTCGGTCAGCTGATAGTAGGTGTTCAGATAGCCGTCTCCCGTCTGCGCCTTTTCCATAAGCTCCACCGCGTAGTCGATGTGCTTTTCGGTCTCGGGGTCGTCTCTCCACACAAGCATGTAGCTTGCCGCTTCGATCCATTTGGCAAGGTCGCTGTCCTGGAAAACGCAGCCGCCGTGCGGCGCGTCGATCAGCCCCGCTGCCGCCTTCAGATTGCGTATGCAATAGCTCGGCGCGGCGTCGGGCACGAGGTCGTTCAGCGTCTCCCACTGGTAGGGGATCATTCGGTCAGCCACCCTGTCCATGAGCGTGCGAAGGAAGGACGGGCGGATGTTCACGTCTTTTGAAGATACTTTCTGCATCGTTTGCCTCCGTTGCTGCTTTAAGCAAATAGCGTGCCTGTTACAGTACGTTTATTCCGTTTACGAATACGTACCGGTTGACTGCGCTGATCTCGAAGGGATCGCCCTCGCAGATCACGATGTCGGCGTCCTTGCCCGCCTCAAGCGAACCGATCCTGTCGCTTGCGCCTATGTGCTGCGCGGGATTGATCGTGATTGCCTTGAGGGCTTCGAAACGGTCCATGCCCGCCTTTACGGCAAGCCCCGCGCAGATCGGCAGGTATTTTTGCGGGATCACAGGGGAATCCGTAATGATGCTCACGTGGCAGCCGGCTTTTGCGAGGATGCCAGGAGTCGTCCAGCTTTTGTCCTTGAGCTCGAACTTGCTTGCGTGGCCGAGCGTGGGGCCGACCGCGAGCATGTAGTTTTCCCCGGCAAGCTCATCCGCGATGAGGTGCCCTTCGGTCACGTGCTCCAAAGTAAGCTGCACGCCGAATTCCTTTGCGATGCGGATCGCCGTAAAGATGTCGTTTGCCTGATGCGCGTGCGCCTTCAGGGGAAGCTCGCCCTTGATGACGGGCACCAGTGCCTGAAGCTTCATGTCGAAGGCCGGCTTTTTGTCGGGAGCGTCCTGAGCAAAGTCGAGCTTGTCTGCGTATTCCCTGGCCTTGAAGAGCATTTCTCTCAACCTTGCCGCGGTGGTCATACGGCTCGAATTGCCCTTGTCCCGGTAGCACCTTTTGGGGTTTTCACCGAAGGCGCACTTCATCGCAGTCGGGGATTTCACCACCATTTCGTCTACCCGGATCCCCACGGGCTTGATCGCGGCGAAGGTGCCGCCGAGCACGTTGGAGCTGCCTGGGCCCACGTTCAGCGTGGTAACGCCCGCCTGCACTGCCTCGGTGAGCGCGTAGTCTCTTGGATTGATCGCGTCGACGGCGCGCAGCTGCGGCGTGACGATGTCGCCGTATTCGTTGTAGTCCTGCCCTTCAAAGCCGATTCCCCAGCCGTCCAGACCGATGTGGCCGTGCGCTTCAACAAAGCCGGGATAGGCGTTCAGGCCGCTCAGATCGATGACCTGCGCGTCGTCTGCGTCCAGCTTGCTGCCGATGGCGGAAATCTTCCCGTCTTTGATCAGTATGTCACCAATATAGGGCTCTTCGTGAACTGCGTCGTGGATGAAAACGTTTTTTAACAGCATCGGTATATTCCTCCGGAAAATAAAGTAAAATCCGGCTGCGGCGGGGCAGCCGGAAGGAAAAGCTTCTCAGATTTCGGGAATCTTGATTTCGATTTCACGCCCGAGTTCGGCGCTTCTGCAAATACCGTCGATGATCGCCTGATTGTAGAGAATCTGGGACGAAGGCACGGGCGCCTTGCCGCCCTCGAGTATGGCGTCCAGGAAGGAACGGATCTTTTTGTAGAACAGGCCCTTGTCCTTGTTCTTGAGGATCGGGATCTTTTCCTGCATCTGTACGCCGGCAAGATCGTGATACAGCGTCATTTCGCCGCCCACGCTGCCATTCCAGCAGTCAGTGGAGGGGATGCGAAGGCCGGCTTTGGTGCCCAGGATGATCGTGTCGCCGGGCGTGTCCATGTGCATTGCCCAGGAGATGCGGAAGTCCAGTATGATGTCGCCCTCCAGACGGATGAAGCCGGCTGCGAAATCGTCCACGCTGAAGCGCTTTGCGTTTTCTTCAGCGGAGTGGAAGCGGTCAGCATACTGATATTCGGGATTCGTGCCGAAAAATGCGCTCTTGTAGCCCGTTACCGTAAGCGGCTTGGGATAGCCGACGGCGTTTAAGACCATGTCCAGCGAATAGCAGCCGATGTCGCCCAGCGCGCCGATGCCGGCGGTATCCTTCTCGATAAAGGTGCTGTTGGGGATGCCACGCCTTCTGCCGCCGCCGGTCTGAATATAGTAAACCTTTCCAAGCGCGCCGCTTTCGACGATCTTTTTGATCATCTGCATGTTGGCGTCTCCGCGGGGCTGGAAGCCTATGGAGAGGATCTTTCCGCTGCGCTTTTCGGCGCGGCAAACCTCCACGGCCTCGTCCAGCGTTACGGTAAAGGGCTTTTCGAGCAGTACGTTCATGCCGTGATCCAGCGCGTAGATAGCGGGGCCCGCGTGCTGGCAGTTATAGGTGCAAATGTCCACGGCATCCAGATGCTCGGCGTCGATCATTTCCTTATGGCTGGGGTAGAAGCGAACGCCCTCCACACCATATTTTTTCATGAACGCTTCGGCTTTTCCGGGAATGAGATCGGCCGCCGCGACGACCTCGACGTCCTCGAGCTCCTTATAGACTTCGATATGGCTTTCCGCTATCCAGCCGCAGCCAACCAAGCCCACCTTCAGCTTGCGTTTCGATGTCTTCTGCTCTTCTTCAAACGCCTGAGTAAACTGACTCAATACGGTATCGCCCATCGTAAACCTCCTAAAATTTCAGCCGTAAAAGACGGCTGCTTTTACGGCTTCATTATAGCATATTGATTTACTGCTGTCAAAGCATATTTCAACAAAATCAGTAACTCAGGTACTTATTGCTGACGTAGGCGATGGCAGAACCCGTGTCGACGCGGCTGAAGGAGCCGTTTGTGGCAAGCAGGGTTACGCCCGATCCGTTGTACAATACGCCGAGCTTCGAATAGGTCGTGCCGGGGCCCGTTCTTATGTTCACGCTGCCGGTGGTGACGGCGCGGCTGTAGAACCTGATCAGTTGACGGAAGACGTAGCCGTCTGACCAGCTGCCGGGCGAAGCTATTTTGAACCAATCGCCGGAAGATGTGTAGGCGGTTATTGACTGTCCGACGTACATGGTGTACAATTGTGCGTAGGAGGTTGAGGGACCAGAGCGCACGGAGGCGTAGCCGTCGCTGGATCGGATCACGCCGGTCTTGCCGCTGTAATTGGAAACTGTGTTTCCGAGATTTACGAGGTTGCGGTTGACGTAGCCTATGCGGCCCGCGTTGTCGACGCAGCGGTACCAGGCGCCGTTCTGGTCGAGCACCCAAAGCTGCGTCCCCTGATACTGACGGGTGATGACCGGATAGTTCGTACCCGCGCCCCAGCGCATGTTGGCATAGCCGTCGGAGGAGTTCACGTAGCCGTATTTGTTGATGACGGTATCGGTATCGGCGCGCGAGGGATCCGGCCTGTAGGTGGGATCGTAATACGAAGAGCCACCGCCCGAACCGCCGTCGCCGCCTCCGCCGGAGTTGATGAACCTTATGTACGTTCCGTACATATAGCCTTCGACGCCGGTGCGCACCACGCGGACCTTGTGCCAGGTGTTGCCCTTTTTGAGGACGATGAGCGTATCGCCGTTCTTTGCGACGCCGGCGACGGGCTGACCGGCCCCGGCAACCTTGCGCACGTAGACGGTGCCGTCCTTGGTGGGCGTTTTGACGTAAGCGTACTGCTCCGCAAACGCCGAAGACAGAGCGGCGAGTATAAGAAGAATAGCAAAAAGCAGGCATAATACTTTTTTCATGGAGTATCCCTCCCGTTTGAGACTGAAATTAAGACGCACGGAACAAAAAAAAGTTCCCTGCACAGGAGGCAAAATGATCTGGACCAACGAGGAATACTTAAACCACATGACTTTCGTCAAAACCGGACGGGAGCTGTTCACGGAGCTGTTCGGTCTGCTGATCGGGCTCGACGAAGAATGGAAAAGCCAGGGCGCGAGCGAAAAGGAGATAGCGCTCAGCGCCTTCGGCTGGGACTACGTGAAATACACTTATGTTCCCTTCAGTATTAGAGTCCTTAGCGGGATAACGCCGGGCGTCGTCAGCGAAAGCGAATCCGAACAGATCAGCGTAGACGTCATGGGGCGAACGATGCGCTTAAGCAAAAAGTGCGCCACCATCGCACTACCCAAAAGCTATCCCGTTCAGAGCCCTTCCGACTGGGAGCGCGTAAAGCACTGGTACCGCTTTACCCCGGAGCGCTTCGATTTTGAGCGCCTGAAAACTCTTAAGGCAATGCACCGTGAAGGCGTGCTCACGATCCTCACCATGCCCGGCGGCTACGACGAACCGCGCTGCCTGATGGGGGAGGAAGCGTTGTCCTACGCCTACTACGACGAGCCTGAAATGATCGAAGACATGATGCAGAACTTTGGCGACCTGATGGACAGCGCGCTCGAAGTGATTCTGAACGAAACGCCGGTCGATCTTGTCACCGTACACGAGGACATGGCCGGCGCGTCCGGCCCCATGATCGGCCCCAAACTGGTCAGAGAATTCATTTCTCCCTATTACAGGCGGGTGTGGGACAAGGCAAAGCAGGGTGGGGCAAGGCTGTTTTCGCAGGATTCCGACGGAAACATCGAAGCGCTGATCGACGAATTCCTTGACGCCGGAATCAACTGTATGTATCCCATGGAGCCCAAGGCGGGAATGGACATATTGAAGCTGAGGAAGAAGTACGGTAAAAAGCTGGCCTTCAAGGGAGGCATCGACAAATTCGCCCTTCGCGGAAGTCGGGAAGATATACGGCGGGAGCTCGAATACAAGCTCGTTTCACCGCTTACGGGCGGTGGCACGGCCTTTGCGCTGGATCACCGAATCCCAAACGGCATCAGCATCGACAATTACCGTTATTATGTGAACCTCGGCAGGGAAATGTTGGGCTTGGAGCCGTGCGCCGAAGGGCCGTTCGTCAGGATGGCGTTTTAGCGAAAGACGCGCGGCGTTCGGCCGCGCGCTTCTGTTAAACATAATCCATTATTTATGGTACAGCTTTGAAATCTCGTATTTGGGTTCGCAGCTTATGTTGATCCCGAGGCGCTTGTAGATCTTTTCGTCGACTGAAGACGGGATCACCGAAAAATGCGCGTCGCAGCCTTTGAGCTTGCTCAGCTGCTTTTGCGCCAGCGCCGCTTCGGGATTTCCGGCCGCGGAGACGCAGAGCGCGACGAGGATCTCGTCCGTATGGAGCCTTGGATTGTGATGGCCGAGGTTGTCGATTTTGAGCCGCGTGATAGGCTCTATGACCTCGGGCGGAAGAAGCTTGACCTCTTTGCGGATGCCGGCGAGCTCCTTGAGCGCGTTGAGCATAAGGGCAGCAGCGCAGCCGAGAAGCGAACTCGTCTTGCCGGTCACGACCCTTCCGTCCGAAAGCTCTATGGCCGCGGCGGGGGCGCCCGTGGTCTGCTCTCTGAGCAGCGCCGCGCCGATTGCCGGCAGTACGTCCGTGCTCACGCCGGCTTTTTTGACGATGAGCTCGCTTTTGCGCAGCGTTTGCGTTTCGACGCCCAGCTTCTTTGCCTCGACCTGGGCGATGTAATAGCGCCTGAGGATCTCTCTTCTGGAGGCGATGCGGCAGGCCTCGTCGTCGATGATGCAGCGGCTGATCATGTTTACGCCCATGTCGGTGGGAGAGGCATAGGGGCAATGACCCAGCAGCCGCTTGAACATCGCCTGCATCACGGGGAAAATCTCTACGTCCCGGTTGTAGTTTACGGCGGTCACGCCGTAGGCTTCGAGGTGATAGGGGTCGATCATGTTGATGTCGTTGAGATCGGCCGTGGCTGCCTCATAGGCCTGATTGACCGGATGGTTGAGCGGCAGATCCCACACGGGGAAGGTTTCGAACTTCGCGTAACCGGAAGAAATGCCCAATTGGAAATCGTGATACAGCTGGCTTAAGCAGGTCGCCATCTTGCCGCTGCCGGGACCCGGAGCCGTCACGACGACGAGGGGACGCGAGGTCTCGATATAATCGTTCCTGCCGTAGCCTTCTTCACTTACGATGTCGTTTATGTTGTGCGGATAGCCCTTGATGGGGTAGTGCAGGTAGGAGCGGATGCCCAGGGAAGTCAGCCGCTTTCTGAAGATGTCGGCGCTGGGCTGATTGGCGTACTGCGTTATGACGACGCCGCCGACGTAAAAGCCCATGCTGCGGAACACGTCCATGAGCCTAAGGGCGTCGTCGTCGTAGGAGATGCCCAGATCGCCGCGCTGCTTGTTCTTTTCGATGTCGTTTGCGCAGATCGCTATGATGATCTCAACGTCGCTGCCGATGGACTTGAGCATGCGGATCTTGGTGTCGGGTTCAAAGCCCGGCAGCACCCTTGAGGCGTGATAGTCGTCAAAGAGCTTTCCGCCGAACTCGAGATACAGCTTTCCGCCGAACTCCGCGATGCGCTTTTTGATGCGCTCGGATTGGATGATGATGTACTTCTCGTTATCGAAACCTGTGCGCATGATGTTTGCTCCTTTTTATTCCGCTTCGTAGAACAGTATGCCAAGGCATTTCGGGCCGCAGTGGCTCGAAACCGTACAGCCGGCGTTCGAAGTGAGGATCTCATTGAAGGGTTTATCCTCGAGGATCGCGCGCTTTACTTCTTCGACGATCTCGTCGTCCATGTTGGGGTAGGTGATGAAAATACGCTTTTCTTCTACTTTAGCTACGTTGCGCAGGCGGTCGTGCACGTACTGCACGAGAACGGGGCCGAGCTTTCCGCGATACTTTTTGCCTACGCCCATTTTGCCGTCCTTGACTTCGATGCCGAGGCGGAGCTTGAGAAGCCCTGCGGCAAGGGCAGTCATCGACGAGCAGCGCCCGCCCTTGGCGAGGTACTCCATGGTATCCAGCACGAAGCTCACGTTCAGGCGATTCTTTTTGACGTCGAGGATCTCTTTGATCTCCCTGCCGCTCTTGCCTTCGGCGGCGAGCTCTGCAGCGTCGAGCGCAAGCAGGCCGCTGCCGCTGGAAAGATTGCGGGAATCGATCACGTAGCAATTGCCGAGCAGTTCTGCCGCCGTACAGGCGTTCTGGTAGCAGATGGACATTTCGCTGGATATGTTGATGTGCACTACCTCACAGCCCTTCTGTACATTGGGGCGCCAGTATTCGCTGTAGTCCTCCACGGAACAGGCCGCGGTCTTTGGCAGCTGACCGGTCTTTTCCACGTAAGCGAACAGCTGTTCGTTGTTTATGTCGACGCCGTCTCTGTGCTCTTCTTCGCCCAAACGGACGTAGAGCGGCACGACCTTGATGCCGAAGCGCTTGACGCATTCCGGGGAGAGGTCACAGGTTGAATCACAGGTTACGACAACTTTGCTCATATCTAATTACCCTTTCGGTCTGTTTTAATGCGTGCCCTGGTAGTATATGTCTCTTTCACCGGTGTAATAGTCCTCGCTGATGAGTTCCTTTTTTACGAGCTCTCCGGTGTCCCAGTCGTAGTAAAGGCGCTCGAGCTTGCTCTTTCGGCCGAGCTTGCCCTCCTTTACTTTGATCAGGTCGGTCTTGTAATAGGCGATATCGCCGGTGGTGTCGATGCGTATGTCACTTGCGGTGTTCTTTATGTTGTTCTGAATGATCGTCGAGACGAGCTCGATCTTGTAGTCCGGCCGGTTGCCGTAGATGTACACGGTCGCGCTAACCTTGTTGATCACGTTGGTGTAGATGTAGATCGTGTAATCCGTATTGTTCGTAAAAACGAAATCCTGCGTGTCGCTGACGGCCGCGTCCTGACTGGGCTCGCAGTAGGAAACGATCAGGCTGTGGTGGTCGCGCTCGATCGTGTCCATGCCGGCCTTCATCAGCGCGCCGTACAGCGTGCTCGACGCCTGGCACACGCCGCCGCCCACGCCCTGCGTCACCGTGTCTCCGTAGTATACGGTGCTTTCCTTGTAGCCCCTTAAGATCGTGCGCTGGCCCACGACTTCGTTGAAAGATACGGTGTCGCCGGGCTTTACCTCGAAGGCGTTGAAATTGTTGAGCGCCTGGCGGACGTTTGCGCAGCGGTCGGTGGACGATTCGCTAAGGTCCGTGGAGTGCTCGGCGATCAATTGAAGCCCGTTTTCTGCGGCGTCGGAGGAAACTGCGGGAATGGTTATTTCGACCGGCAGCTCATAGGCTGTGGTGCTGCTTCCGTTGGTCATCAGCTTTACGAGCATGCTTTGGAATTTTTCCCGGTTCAGCTCTCTTCCGTCGCGGGAAGGCGCGTAGATCTCTGGTTTGGTCGCCGTGAGCACGATGGTCGCGTCGATGGGCTCTATATAGATGTTTTTGTCGTAGCAGATGCCGTCGATGTACGAATTCAGCTTTTCTTCGTCATAGCTCAGTTCGATGTTGAAATACTGAGGGTTTTGCCTGAGGTCCTGCTGGGTGCGGCTCTGATCGCTCCTGCTGCCGCTGTGGCCGAGAGACCAGGCTCTCGAAAGGATCTCCTCGGTGTTCATTTCGGCGTCTACCTGCGAAGGTGTAAAGTCCCAGCTGTAGACCTGCGAGGTGGCGGGATCGGTATAGGTGAAGACGTACTTTTTGTTCAGTATGGAATCAGCCCAGTCTCTTAACTGCTTTTCACCTTCCGCACGCGTGAAACGGGACATTTCGACGTTGTTGATATAGATCCCCTGGGCAAAATAATCCGAGCTCACGCCGCCTTCTCCGCCCGAGCTTAAAAATACGATGATGATTATCGCAACTACCACCACGCCCAGCGCAAACAGGGGATTTGTATAAATCGGTCCCGGTTTGTATCGGCGCTTTTGTTTCTGCATTCCTTGCCTCCGTTTGAAAGTCAACACTATTCCATATTACAAAATCCATTATAAAGCAAACGCTTCGCTCTGTAAAGCAGGAAATGGAAATTCAAAAGTTAAGAAAAGAGTACAAATCTTGATATTTCCTTTAAACAGAGGTATGATAAGCAACAATAATGTATACGGAGTGAGTCATGACCAATCGTCTGTATTACGAAGATTCCTATCTTACAAGCTTCACGTCCCATGTCGTGCGCTGCGAAGCGGTAAACGAAACCGACAGCGTCGTCTACCTTGACGAAAGCGCGTTCTATCCCACGAGCGGCGGTCAGCCGTTCGATACGGGCTTAATCAACGGTCTCAAAGTGACGGACGTCTTCGTCGACCGGGACGGAGACGTTGCGCACAGGATAGAAGGCTTCCTTGAACCGGGGACAAAAGTCGATTGTCTGATCGACTGGGCGCGCCGCTTCGATCACATGCAGCAGCACGCCGGTGAACACATGCTGGCCGGCAGCGTATACAGGCAGTTCGGCGGAAAAACGATCGGCCTGCATCTGGGCCACTCGGATTCGTCCATCGACGTGGAGCTGCCGGGCGGGCGCACGCGCCTTGAGCCAGAAGAGCTTCAAAGCCTTGAGGACGACGTGAATCAGAGAATACAGAACGACGAAAAAATTCGCTGCTGGTTCCCGGATGCCGAGGAACTCGAACGTCTGCCGCTCAGAAAAGCGCCAGCCGTCACGGAGCACGTTCGCGTGGTGCAGATCGGAAACGACGAATTCTGCGCCTGCGGCGGCACCCATCCGTCCTCGGCAGGGCAGATCGGCCTTGTAAAAATCATAGACGCCCGACCGAGCAAGGGCAAGCTCCGCCTTACCTTCCTTTGCGGAAACAGGGCGTACCTTCACTACAGGAAATGCTTCGATACCGTAAAGCAGCTTTCGTCTGTCCTTTCCGCCGAAGAGGATAAGCTGACCGCCGCCGCGGAGGAGCTTATGCAGCGCTTCAAGGACGTGCAGTATCTTTTGAACCGCGCAAAAGCCCGCATGGCCGTGGATGCGGTAAAAACAGCCGCGCAGAAAACCGTTTCACCCAAAGGCTTTTGCGTCGTAAAATACGTCTTTGAAGAGATCGGCTTCGAAGCGCTCAAGGAAGCGGCTTCCGAGATCACGAGACAGCCTGACGCGGTCGCGCTGCTTGCAAGCAAAGAAGGCCAAAGCACGCTGCTTCTTTTTGCAAGGAGCGAAGGTCTTTCGTTCGACATGAACAAGCTTTTGAAGGAAACGGTAAAGATCACCGGCGGCAAGGGCGGCGGTACCGGCGAGTTCGCAAGGGGCTCATCGCCGGACGCGCGCGCGCTCGATCTTGCCGAAAGCGCGCTGCTTCAGGACGGAGGAAATCAATGAATCTGTTCCATCGCTTTTTTTCGGTCAGGAATCTTCTGCCGGCCTCGGGCGCACAGGGCGAAATACCCAAATCCTCCGAAGCGTATAAAAACCTGATCCGCATTGCGCTGCCGAGCGTATGCGAAATGGTGTTCATATCCCTCATGGGATCGATCGATACGATGATGGTGGGCGGGCTCGGAACCCGTGCCATCGCTTCGGTGGGCCTCGTGGGGCAGCCGCGCATGCTCATTCTGTGCCTTTTCTTTGCGCTGAACACCGGCATAACCGCCGTCGTCGCCCGCAGAAAGGGGCAGGACAGGCAAAGAGACGCAAGCAGCACGCTGCGGACCTCTCTGGTGAACGCGCTGGTGCTCAGCGTTTTCATGCTGATTTTGAGCATGTTCTTCGCGCGGCCTCTCATGCGTCTTGCCGGCGCCAAACCCGACACGATCGACGACGCCGAAACGTATTTCAAGATCGTCTCGCTGGCCCTGCCGATGAACGTGATGTCCATGGCGATCTGCGCGGCGCAGCGGGGCATCGGCAATACGCGCATCACGATGTACGTGAACATCACCAGCAACACCGTCAACGTGATCCTCAATTACCTGCTCATAAACGGCATTAGGCCTTTCCCGCGCCTGGAAGTAAGGGGCGCTGCAATCGCCACCGCGATCGGCATGTGCGTGGGCTCACTGCTTGCGTTCATTTCGCTGTTTCACGGCAGGAAGGGCAAGGGCTTTCTGTACGTGTCGATCAAAGAGGGCGGCTATTTCGACAGAGAATCCGCAAAAGCCGTCCGCAAGATCGCATCGAGCGCGATGCTCGAACAGCTCGCTCTGCGTTTCGGCTTCTTTATGTATGCGCGCCTCGTCGCCGATCTCGGCACGCAGGCCTATGCGGCCCACACGGTTTGCATGCAGTTTCTGAACCTGTCCTTCACCTTTGCGGACGGCATAGGCGTCGCAGGCACTTCGTTGGTAGGGCAGATGCTCGGCAGGGAAAGGCCGGATCTCAGCCATATATACGGAAAGATCTCGCAAAGGATCGCGCTGGTCGGCGGCATCATACTGGCTTCCTCCATCGCTCTGTTCAGATACCCACTGGTCGGACTGTTCACCGATGACCCTGCAGTTACCCGTTTGTCTACGCGCGTCATGCTGATCGTAGCGCTGTTTCAGCCTCTGCAAATGCTTTCCGTCATCACTTCCGGCGCGCTGCGCGGCGCAGGAGACACGCGCTTCGTTGCGCGGGTCATGCTGCTTTGCGTCGCGATCATCCGCCCGTCCGTCGCTTTTCTTGCCATCAGGCTGATAACCCGCTTTTTTACGCCGATCTATGAACAGATCAATGTTCTGTCCGCAGCCGAAACGATGCGCTTCTGGCTGAGTTATGAAACGCCGCAGTACGCGCTGATGGGCGCCTGGGCAGCATCGCTGATCGATATGGCGATACGAATGAGCCTTTCGATGAAACGCTTCAACAGCGGAAAGTGGCACAACATCAAAGTATAAAAACAGCCCGCAGCCGTCTTCGCAAATCCGGCTGCGGGCTGTTTTCAGTCAGATAGCCTAAATTTTTTCGGTAAGGGCGTTTACGAGCTCCCAGTTTCCGTCGGCGATGGCTCTTTGAGAGACCGTGTCCCAGATCTCGCGCGGCGCGACGGGGGAATAGAGCCGCACCGCGTCGAGCGCCTTCTTTCCGCCCTCGGACGCCATCACGAGGATCTCGCCGGCGCCTGAAGCGTCGATCAGCGGGCAGAGGTCGCAGATTCTGTCCCATTGCTCCTGATTGCAAAGCTCAACCGTGAGGCGCTTGAGCGATTCGGCGTTCATGTAGGGCGCGGCGTTCAGAAGCATGTCGCGCGCCTCGTCCGCACCGAGCTCCCGGGCAGCCGTCAGCACGATCTCAACGAGCAGTGCGTTGTCCGAAATCTTGCTGAGGTTAAGCCTGATCCAGTTCCAGCTTCTCTCTTCGAGTGCCTTTTTGCACAGCTTGTCCGTTTCGGTCTCCTGCGTCCCGGCGTCTTCTTCGGCCTTGGTTTCGCCTGCATTATTGCCTTCTTCGGCTTTCTCGGTGCTGCATTTATTCGGGTCGAGGGAGTTAAGGGCGTCGGCGATTTTCCCGAAGAAGCCTTCCATGCCCTTGCGCGTCTTGTCGGCGAGGGTCTGCAGGTTCTCAAGGGTAATGGCCTGCTTAACGCCGGTCACGACGTCGAACAGCATGTCGACCATGCCCTTTTTCAGGAACGGCGCAAGGCGCTTGAGCGTCGTAAGGTCGAGCTCGTCCGCATTTTTGACGATCAGCTTGAACAGCACTTCCTGCCTGAGATACGGGGCGAAGGCGAGGATCGTGTTTATGTCCAGCGCGTCCTTGTCCGCTTTCGATAAAAGCGTGTCCAGCGCTTCCTTTGTCAAATACGGCGCAAGCGACAAAACCTGCTTGGGCGTGATCCCATCGCCATAACCCAGGACGATTGCACTCACCTTCTCGCGGCTCATAAACGGGGCAAGCTGCAAAAGCGCTTCGATGCTCATGCGCCGGGAAGTGTCCGGCGTTTCGGCTTCCCTATCGGCTTCCTGAGTCCCTTCGTTTTCCTGTTCCGGCGGCGTTCCGTCGTCGCTCTCTGTCTCTACGGCTTCGGTCGCGGTTTGTACGACGTTGTTGACCTTTTTGATGAAAATGCTTCCCAAATCCTTGGCGGCTTGCACGGTGTAATCGGCCGCTTCTTTGATGCCGCTCAAAACTTCGTCCATGTTGAAGAAGTCCTGGTCCTGCTCCGGTTTCTCTTCTTTCGGAACGCTCAGAAGCTGTTCCATCGTGACGCCGAAGAGGCGGCTTATGTTCATGAGCGTCTCAAGGTCGGGGAGAGCCGCGCCCGTTTCCCACTTCGAGACCGCCTGATGGGAGACGCCCAGGGCTGACGCCAATTGCTGCTGCGTCATGCCGCTCCTGGATCTTAGGCTCGAGATATTGATGCCTACGTTCGTGCTTGAAATCGACATATTTCTTTCCTTCCTTTCCGGCGCGATCAAAGTGCCTGAGAACGATGTTGTGATACGTTTCCTGATCGTCGGGTATCCCTGAAACTGCGGACAGGATGCGCTCGGCATCCAAGCCTCCGATTATTGATACTCCTCCCAACGTTTTGCATTGTATCACAATCAACTGATAGTTGCAAGCAACCGTAAATAGAATTCACAGGAGTTTCAAAAGTGTAAAATATTAGCACTCGTGCATATTGAGTGCTAAAACCGCTTGACTTTGGACGGCGTTCGTCGTACAATAAAGTGAACCTAAGGAGGGGATAGATATGTCAGAAAACAGAGGAACCGTTTCGATCAATGCACAGAATATCATGCCCGTAATCAAAAAGTGGCTGTATTCCGACAAGGATATATTTTTGAGGGAGCTCGTTTCCAACGCCTGCGACGCCATAAGCAAATACAAACTCATGGTTTCAAGCGGCGAAGCGGAAGCGAGAGAAAACTACCGCGTAGATGTCACGGTGAACGAAGCGGAAGGCACCCTGACCGTCAGCGACAACGGCATCGGCATGACCGCAGACGAGATCAAAAAGTACATCTGCGAAGTGGCTTTCTCCGGCGCTGAGGAGTTTCTTAAGCAGTACAAGCCCGAAAGCGGAGAAAGCAGCGGGATCATCGGCCACTTCGGCCTTGGCTTTTACAGCGCGTTCATGGTGAGCAAAAAAGTCGTCATCGACTCTCTTTCCTGCAAAAGCGGCGCTCAGGCGGCCCATTGGGAAAGCGAAGACGGCATGGAATATGTGCTGACTGAATCTGCACGCACCGAGCCCGGCACCAGCGTAATCCTTTATCTCAATGACGAGGACAAGGAATTTCTCGAAAAATGGACGGTCAGAAGCACGCTCGAAAAATACTGCGCTTTCATGCCCATTGAAATTTATCTGAACGAAATCAAACCGCCAAAACCGGAGACGGAGGAGGACGGCAAAAAGGACGAAGCAAAGCCCGAGGAAAAGCCCGCAGAGCCCGAGCTCATAAACGACACCGTGCCGCTGTGGACCAAAAAGCCACAGGAATGCACGGACGAGGACTACAAAAAGTTCTATACGAAGGTCTTTCACGACTATGACGAGCCGCTGTTCTGGATCCACCTGAACGCCGAGTTCCCGTTCAATCTGAAGGGCATACTGTATTTCCCGAAGCTCAAAAACGAGTTCACGGCAAACGAAGGCGTGATCAAGCTGTTCAACAATCAGGTCTTCGTGGCAGATAACATCAAGGAGGTCATCCCGGAATTCCTGATGCTGCTCAAGGGCTGCATCGACTGCCCGGAGCTTCCGCTGAACGTGTCCCGTTCCTTCCTGCAAAACGACGGGTACGTTCGCAAGATGAACGACTATATTACCCGCAAGGTCGCAGACCGCCTCGTAAGCGAATTCACTACCCACAGGAAGGAATACGAGGGGTATTGGAAGGACATTCATCCCTTCGTGAAGTACGGCTGCATCAAGGACGAGAAGTTCTACGAGCGCGTAAAGAGCGCGATCATCTACCGGACCACGGCAGGCGAGTTCCTGACCAAGGACGAATACAAGAACAGGAACATCGACGAAGGCAAAGACTTCGTGATGTACTATACCTCCGACGAAAAGCGTCAGGCGCAGATGATCGAGATGTTCACTGCCCAGAACCGCGACGTCGTCGTAATGGACACGCTGATCGACAACAACTTCATGAGCTTCATGGAGTATACGGCGAGGGACGACAAAATCCAGTTCCGCAGGGTCGACGCAAGCACCGACGCGCTCACCGAGGATGCGAAGGCTGACGAAGAGAGCGAAAAGCAGCTTAAGGAAATCTTCCAAACTGCCCTTAACGACAAGGAGCTCGAAGTAAAGCTCGTAAGCCTTAAAAGCGACGAACTGCCCGCGATGATCAGCGTGGACGAGCAAAGCCGCCGATTCAGCGAGATGAGCCGTCAGTGGGGCGGCGGCATGGAGATACCCGAAAAGAGAACGCTCACGCTGAACGTAAAGCATCCTCTGGTCGATTATCTTAAGTCCACAGACGACGAAGAGATGAAAAAGCTGGTTTGCGAACAGATCCTCGACCTTGCAGAGATGGCGCGGCAGCCCCTCGTAGCGGAGCGCATGCTGGCCTTCTTAAAGCGCAGCACGCAGATCCTCTCAAAGGCTGTCGAGGCCGGGAAATGAACGAAAAGCGGTTCATAAACAGAACAACGATTATCAGACTTGCGGCAGCTTTCGCTGCTGTCGCAGGTCTGATTGCTTTTGGTTTCCTTTATAAGGACAAATGGAACCCGAACGGGGATGCAGACCCGCAAAAGAGCGAGGGTACGCTCTTTGCGATGGATACTTACATGAGTTTTGCAGCCTACGGTGAAAACGCCGACGAAGCCATCGAAGAGGCAAAACAGCTCATAGAAGAATGCGAACGCAAATGGTCCGTCACCGATGCACAAAGCGAAATCGGCAAATTGAACGAGGAAGGATTTCTTGAGCCTTCGGAAGAAACGCTCGAACTGATCAAGCTTGCGCTTTCCTACAGCAAGTACACGAACGGCTGCTTCGATCCAGCGATCTATCCGCTGGTTCGGACCTGGGGATTTACCACCGGCGAAAACCGTGTGCCGCCGCAAAGCGAGATTGACGCGCTGCTTCCTTATGCAGACGCGCGGAACGTCATTTTAGACAGGGACACGGTCCGCCTGCAGGAAGGTATGAGCCTGGATCTCGGCGGCATCGCAAAGGGCAGAGCCGGCGACGAAGTGCTTGCGCTTTTCAAAGGCAAGGGCATCAAAAGCGCGCTGATCAGCCTTGGCGGAAACGTGCAGACGCTCGGGCACAAGCCGGATGGGAACGATTGGAAGATCGGGATCCATTCGCCCTACGGGAACGAGATAATCGCGGTCGTCGGCGTGAGCGATCGATGCGTCATCACCTCCGGCGCGTACGAACGGTATTTCACGGCGGAGGACGGTACGGTGTACGGCCATATAATTTCGCCCTTTGACGGATACCCGGTTTCCAACGACCTTGCCTCGGTAACGGTGATCGCGGGCAGCGGGGCCTTGGGCGACGCGCTGTCGACGGCGCTGTTCGTCATGGGCGCGGAAAGGGCGATCGAATTCTGGAAAGCGAACGAAGGTTTTGAAATCATATTGCTTTCGAAGGACGGGACACTGTACGTGAGCGAAGGCATCATCCCGTCTTTTGAAGCAAGGACGAGCAGTGCGGTAAAAAGCGTATGCGAAATAAAACGGTAAAGATTCTGTCCGGCGTATGCGCGCTGCTGTTCGCGGTCGCGCTGGGCTTCGTATTGATCCAGTACTTCTCCGTGAGCGGCGAAGAGATCGAGATCCTTTCGGACGGCAAGGTGATCTATACGGGCAAGGGCGTCTCAGCGGAGCCCGTGTATATCGACGCCGTGAGCGCGCACGGTGTAAACCGCATACGCATAGATGCAAACGGCGTACTGGTGGAAAGCGCGGACTGCAAAAACCTCGAATGCGTGCATATGGGATACTTGAAAAGCGCGTACATGCCCATCGTGTGCCTGCCGAACAATCTCGTGATCAGATACACCGGGAGCGGGGAAGCCTCCGCTCCGGACGCTATAAGCAGATGAAAACGAACAGGATAACGAAGACGGCGCTTTTGACCGGCATCGCGCTGATCATCCACGTGCTGGAAGCACAGCTTCCGCCCATCGTTCCGGTCCCCGGCGTAAAGCTGGGGCTTGCCAACGTCGTGACGCTGCTTTCGCTGTATATGCTCTCACCGCGCGAAACCGTGCTCGTGGTTGCATGCCGTCTTTTGCTCGGAAGCTTTTTTTCGGGCGGATGGTCCCAGCTCATGTACGCCGCGGCGGGGAGCTTTCTGAGCCTTTGCGTCATGATACCCCTTTGCAGGATAACGCCGCCGAAGTATATGTTCCTGCCGAGCGTCCTTTCGGCGGCCGCGCACAATCTGGGGCAGCTTACGGTAGCCGTCCTCGTCACCTGCACGCCCGCGCTGTTTATGTATCTTCCCATACTGACAGTAAGCGGCTGCGCCGCCGGCTTGTTTACCGGGCTGTGCGCAGCCGCCGTATACGACAGATTTCCAAAAACCGGAAAGTCTGCCTGAAGAGGACTATTTGTTCAAGCGATCCATTTTCATCATTTTCTCGAGGACTTTCACGTCGTTCGTGATGTCTATCGCGTCGGATTTGAAAAGCTTGTCCAACTGCGTATCGAAGCCCTCCACGACCTTGTCCATGATTCCTTCGATGTTGCGCTTGGCAGAGGCGATGTTTTCGCTGTTGATCTCGCCCTGCTTTTCGAGCAGCGAGTATTTGTACAGAAGGTTCATGGTCGTAGGAAGATAATACTCCATAAAGGTCTGTATTTCGTTCGCCCTTTCGGGTTTTTGCTCGACCAGGTGGAAGATGTTCGCGGTCGTATTTTCGATGTGGTATATTTTTTCGCTCATCGCCTTGTCGGCGATCTGTTCGTTGATATAGCGGATCTGATACAGGATCTTCTCATATTTTGTCTTTTCGGGGATGGGGGAGGCTTCCGGTTCGGGGGCAGGCTGGGGCCTGGCCCGTCCGGGCGCTTCCCTGCGGCTGTAGGCGTCACTTGTCTTTCTCGCCTGAGAATTTATGATCACTTCGCGCCTTGCGCGGTCGATGTAGGTGCTCATTGGCAGTTTACCCTGCCTTTTGAGCGATTCGATGGCGCGGATGACCTGCTTTTCCTTGAGCTTCAGTGCCGAGCACAATTCGTCGAGAGAGCAGCTGTCCCTGTTGATCAGGCAGGCGAGCACGTCCCTTTGGCGGTCGTTTTCTTTTCTGACAAGCAGAAATGTGCCGCAGGCGAGCAGCGCAACGACAGTCATCGGCCAGATCACGCTGGTCAGGATCTCTGCCATCGTGCCCGTAGCGATCAAAAGCATCAGCATGAACAGGGCGAACTTCTTCATGCCCATAAAGCCGTACTTTCGCTGTATACGGTTATAGAGCATGATCGCGCCGATAAAGCGAATGCCCGGTATGAACAGCATGATGAGGTTTATGATCAACTCCGCATCCACGTTGATGCCGTAGCGCCTGAGATAATCCTTGATGCGCATTTCATTACTCCTGAAACTTTAGTCAAGATATTATAGCACGAATTCAAAGCAGTATTGTGAACGCGGAGTTAAATTTCATTCTCGGCGAGCAGCCGCGTAAGCTCTCCTGTGTAAACCAGCTTCAGGCGGTGCAGCGCGCGCGTGAGCGCAACATACAAAAGCCTCGCGTCGTCCTGCCTGTCTTCGTAGAGCGAAGACGCCGCATCCGCTATGATCACCTCGTCGAACTCGAGGCCTTTCGCGTCCGAGGCCGAACAGACGAACAGAGAGCCGTCAAACTTATCGCTGCTTGCGTTTAAGAGGCGGATGCCTTCGATGTCGTTAAGCTCTTCGAAGAGCGCTTGAGCGCGCTTTGAATCCTTTTCGATGACCGCGACGGTCGCATGCGACCTGTCTTTTGCCTGAGAAAGCAGTGACCTTATGACGGAAATACGCTCCTTCTCGCTATCGGCGCGCAGGTATTCACAGGCTTCGCCGTCACGGATGACGCGTATCTTGTCGCCGTCCTGAAAAGCGCGCGCCGCCTTGAAAGCTTCGGCCATGATCTGCCTGGTCGATCGGTACGAGGTGGTCAGCCTTGTCAGTTTGCAGCCCTCGTTCAGGATATTGTCAATAAGCTCCGACCAGTCCGAAATGCCCTTCACCGCGCCGATCCCCTGCATCAGATCGCCCACGAGCGTGAAGCTTGCTTCGGGGATGCACTTTTTGAACGTGAGGATCTGCATGGGGCTAAGATCCTGGGCTTCGTCGATCACGATGTGGCGGAACACCTGTTTGGGTCTGTCTTCACAGCGCAGCGCCGCGATGACCAAAGGCGGGATATCCTCCGGATCGATCCTGTTGGTCTTTATGCTGCCGAGGCTGTACTGTGCCGCGTGCTGCAAGGCGGGGTCCTCGTTCTGCGCGCTTAGCTTTTTCAGAAAGGCAAGGTACACCTCCATCGGTTTCAGGGAGGGGAGAGACTTTACGACGCCGCCGGCATAGCTTTCCGCCTGCGCGAGCGTTTCCTTGATGCGCGCGTCCCTGTTTTCATAGAGCTTTGTAAGCTTTGCGTTCAGCTCCTCGCTCCCGGCGTAGCTCTGCCTGAGCTTCTCCGCGCGCTTCTCGCTTTCGCGCTTGAACCATTTGACGATATCGTTTGCGGCGGCCATGGTCCGCTTTTTTAATTGAATACGGAATTGAGCTACGCGCCTTTGAAACGAGAAGGGCGCTTCGTCTGTGAGCAGGAAGCGTGCCGCGTCCTCTTTTTTCCACAAAAGGGCAGGCCCGAAATACAGATCCTTCTGCGGCGCGAGAGACCGTTCGTACTCCCCGAGATATGCGTCGAACGCCTCGTAAAACGCTCGGGAACCCTTGATCCGAGAAATCGTATTCAGTTCTTCGGCGGCCTGCCTGCCTTTTTTCATCAGCCTGTCCAGCTGCTCCCGGCGGTCGTTGATCCTGAGCTTCAGATCCAAATAGTCAAGAAAGAACTTTTCAAAGGTAGACTGCACCGCGTTTTCTACGCCGAGATCGGGAAGTACCGCGGATATATAATCCAGAAACAGGGGATTCGGCGCGATGATCAGCATCCTTTCCGGGCGAAGCCGGTCGGAATATGCGTACAGGAGGTAGGCGATCCTGTGCAGCGCGATCGTTGTCTTTCCGGAACCTGCCGCGCCCTGAACGATGAGATCGTCCTTGAGCGGCTGCCTGATCACGAGGTTCTGCTCGGATTGGATCGTGCTTACGATGTCCTTGAGCCTTTCGCCGCTCATCTGATTCAGGGCTCTTAAGAGAAAAGCGTCCTGCGAAGCGATGTTCTCGTCGAATATATGGAGAAGGTTTCCGTCCGCGATGTCGAACTGCCTTTTCAGCATTAGCTCGCCTTCGATTTCTCCGTCCGGCGCCTGATAGCTCACGTGCCCGAGCTGACCCGAATAGTAGAGGTTCGCGATGGGCGCCCTCCAGTCGACGACGACGCTTTCGAGCGAAGACGGATCGATTACGCCGTATTTTCCTATGTAATAGCTGCTTGCGCCCTGACCGCCCTCTGCAAAATCGAGCCGTGTAAAGTAGGGCTTCGGCCTCGAAAGACGCAGGCGCTTGAGAAAGCCAAGCGACATGTCGTAGAGCGCTTCACGCGCATCCAGGCTGTCCGGATCGGCCTTGCGGGCATAGGACAGTTCGTCAAAGGCTTTTCCCGCTTCTTCCTCGGCCTGCGTCTGCATCTGTTCGATTTTGTCGGTTACCGACTTTAGATGAACTCGCTCCACAGCGAAAGCATCGGTCATAATACACCTCGTAAAGTCTCAAATGCTGCCCTGCGAAAGACTGCAGGGCAGCAAAGGGATCGTTATTCGGTTCCGAATCGGTTCAGTTCGGCTTTTTCGGCAGCGAATTCATGATGTACTCGTACGTCACCTGATCGATCGGGTAGTAGTCGCCGGTGCCGTTGTTTATGCGATAGAAGCCTGCGGCGTCTCTTACTCGAATCATCGCGGGATCGCCCGCATCCTTCTGTACCTCAAAGATCGCGGCATAGGTCACGTCTCCGAGCGAGCCGTATTCGTTATAGATCGTCAGCGTCATCTTGTCGAGCCAGCCGGCTTCGATCAGCTTGTCCTGGAAGCGCATGATCTCCTCGGGATAGTCGATCCAGTTTTCGTCATAGCCCGGCTTCAGCGTGGGCGTGGGCGCCTGTGAGGGTTCCTGCGTGGGCGTCGCCGTGGGCTCCGGCGTCGGTGTGGCCGTAGGCTCCATGGTCGGCGTGGCAGTCGGCTCCATGGTGGGCGTCGCAGTAGGCTCCATGGTCGGGGTGGCTGTGGGCTCCTGTGTGGGCGTGGCCGTAGGCTCGAACGTCGGCGTCGCCGTAGGCTCGAAGGTGGGGGTCGCCGTAGGTTCGCTCGTCGGCGCTTGCGTGGGGATCTCGGTGACGACGGGTCTCGGCGCGACCGTCTCGGTAAAGCCGTCTCTTCTCACGTAGCCCGTATGTTGATTTCCGTAGCCGTCCGTAAAGCAGCCGTAGAACCAGTGCTCGCTGTAGGCGAAGACCTCGATCACGTCGCCGTTGTAGAGCGTTTTGACGGACGTGGCGTTGCCTGCGATATATGAATCGAACATCATCGCCGAGTCGTAGGTCATTTCCTCGTACATGCTGCCGGGTTCGACGTTTATGAAATACTCGTCCGGGGTCTGTTCGGTGGGCGCCGCCGTCGGTGTGGCCGTCGGCGCGAGCGTCGGCGTCGCCGTCGCCGTCGGTGTATTCGTAGGCGTGGTCGTGGGCGTCTGGTCCTGCTTTACGTAGGTGACGAACTCGTCCCTCATCACGTAAGCCGTATAATTGTTGGCCGGGTTGATGATCATCAACCATTCGTCGCTTACGGCTTTGAGCAGGAATTCGTTGTCCGCGTTCACGTTGGTCCAGATATCGTTGGGATCGGGACTTCTGTAAACGGCGGTACCGTTGTTCTTTGCGCGCGCATACATCGTCTCGAAGACTTCCTGCCAGGTGACGGGTACGTTTGTCGCGGTCGGCTGTGCCGTGACGGTCGTCGGGTTGGGATACATGCCTCCAAGCAGCTCGTCCAGGGTGTCTCCGTCCGCGATTCCGCTCACCGTGAGTTTGTTGTAGCCCACGACCGTGTTCACGTAGCTCTGGAAGCTCGATACGCCCGCTTTCGTCGCATCGCCGTAAATGCCGTCGACGTTGCCCTCGAGCCAGCCCTGCTCCTTGAGCAGCCTTTGCAGGCTCATGATGTTGTCCTTGCCGGACGCGGGACCTATCGCGGTGTCTTCATCCGGGTCGGGTTCTTCCTCTTCGATGATCTCGATGTCGCTGAGCTTCACGAAGCGGTTTGCGACCTCGTTGTTCGAAAGCATCGCCCAGGTGTCGCTCTTCGCAGCCATCATGAAGATGCTTCCCTTGGGCGTGCTTGCCACAATGGACGAATTCACGCTGGCCCTTTCATATACATAGGCAGAAGGGGAGGCGACGATGCGCACGTCCACGGCGCGATCGAGCAGGATCAGCTTGTCCGTCTCGTCCATCGGATCGACGGTTGGCGCTGTAGTCACGGTGGCTTCCGGTTCGGGCGTAGCCTCTTCCGGGGCGATGAACCAGTAGGAGTTCAGAAGGAGAAGCGTGTTCTGGTCCACGTATCCGGTCACGTCGAGGTAGTGTGCATTGTAGACGCCGTTTACGTGGGTTTGGAAGCGTATGACCGCGTTCATCGTCTCATAGTCGTACACGCCGTTCGCTTCGCCGGTATACCAGCCCTGCGACTTGAGCTTGAGCTGCACGTCGCGGATCTCAAGCGGCGAAGAGGTCTTGTCGATGACCATCGCGGTTGCGGTGGGCGCAGGCGTGAAATCCTGCGGTTTCTTTGCGATATCGTAGTTGTCCAGGTAGTTGAAGGTCTTCTGTCCGCAGATTCCGTCCACGGTCAGGCGCGCGTTGTAATTGCGGTTGACGTAGGTCTGGAAATCCTTGACTGCCTGTATGGTCGCGTCGTCGTATATGCCGGTGGGATAGGGCGCGTTCAGCCAGCCGAGTTCGATCAATTGCCACTGAAGCTCTATGATGTCCTCCGCGGCGGATTTTTGATTGATCGTTCTGCGCGCGGGCGCGGGCGTAGGCGTGGGCGTGGCCTGTTTTTGAATGTCCTTCTCAAGATCGTCCCACATGTTGTAGGGGGTCGGCGTGGGCGTGCCGGCCTTTGCGGTGGGCATGGTCTGGTCGCGCGAGCCGGGATCGACCATCCAGTCGCTGTAGGAATGGGTTATATTGGCCGTCGGCTCGGTGTATACATAGGATGAAGGAGTATTCGTGACTTCGGTCCAGAAATCAGAGGTACCCGTGTCCGCCGTGGTCGTCGGAAGGGAAATGACCGTAGGCTGGTTTACGCTGCTTGCCGTATTGTCGGTTTTGTCGTCCTTTCCGGAACCGAACAGGAAAATAGCGCCGATGATCACGGCGATCAGCGCGACGGCGCCGCAGATGATCGCGGGCAGCTTTCCGCCCAGCAGCTTTTCTTCGCCTTCCTCTTCGATTTCGGGCTGCACCTTTTCCGGGGCTGCATGCTGTTTTTGTTTTCTCTCTATAAAGTAGCCTGTGCCGTTGAAGGCGAGATAGTTGTATTTTTTCTCTCCGTCGTCGCCGACGCTGTTGAGCCTGAGCGTTTGAAGCTCCGCCTCAAAGGCGTCTTCGTGACCCGGCAGTACGTTCACTTCGCCGGCCTCGCCCCTCGTGCAGTGCTCGGTCGGGAAAAATTCGCGCATGCGCTTTTTACTCTCGTTTTTCAGGTCGAAGACGTTATAAATAACGCCTTTTTCGTCGCTTCCGCGCACGCGGCCGATCAGATAGCGGCCCGTGATGAGCGTGCCGGGTTTGAGCACGTTCTCGTCGACGGGCGTGTCCTGCTCATAGCCGCAATAGGGACAGGCGATTTTATTTCCGATTTCCTTAAAGCAATTATAGCAGCGTTTGCTCATTGGTTTTCACCCTCCGGTATAAAACTCAGTTTCCTGTTTACTGTTTGACGCACCCGGAGCTCGATCTGTTCAATGCTCCCGCCGGCATCGATCCTGTTAAATCTTTGGTCTCCGCTTTCGATCATGCCTTTGAAGGCGTTATAGACCATCGTTTGCAGTTCCTCCTTCGCAAGCTCTATGCGGTCTGCCTGTGTGGCGTTGTATCTGCGCCTGAGCGCCTCCGCGGGATCGAGATCGAATATCAGCGTAAGATCGGGTACGCATGTGCCGACTGCGCGCTCGTTGATCTGCTTTACCCAATCGCCCAGCCCTCTGCCCGCGCCCTGGTAGGCGATGGAGGAATCCACAAAGCGGTCGCACAGCACGACCTTGCCGTCCCTGAGAGCCGGCTCGATCGTATCGTGTACGTGCTGACTGCGTGCTGCGGCGAATAAAAGCGCCTCGCATTCGTCCGTCATGCCCATGGATTTTACGTCGAGAAGAACCTCGCGGATCCTTTCGGAGATCGGGCAGCCGCCGGGTTCTCTCGTGGCCACGGTCTCAAGGCCGCAGCTTTCGAGGTATTTTTTGAGGAGCCGAAGCTGCGTGCTCTTTCCGCAGCCGTCCGAGCCTTCAAAGGTGATAAAGACGCCTCTTTGCTTTGGCACGTCTCCCAAAAGCTCGTGACGAAGCGCCTCGACACTTTCGCAAACGGTCTTTGCGCCGCTTGAAAGAAGCTCTTCCCTGCTGCCGTAGCCGTAGGAAACGCCGATGGGGTAGACGCCCGCTTCGCAGGCGCCCTGCATATCGAATTTCCTGTCGCCGATCATGCAGGCATTCGTATAGTTTTCGGGCAGCGCGTTTCTTATGAACGCGGCTTTAGGGTCCCTCAAGTGCTTTTCGTCCGGGGCGCATACCGCGTCGAAAAACGGAAGGATGCCGAAATACTCCAGGGTTTTTATGCACAGATCGCGCGGCTTGGAGGAGGCGAGCGCCACGTGAACGCCACATGTTTTCAGGCTTCTGAGCAGTTCGTGGACGCCCGTATAGATGGACGCTTCCTTCCAGCCGATGGTGTTGTGCCGCTGCCGGTAGATTTCCCTTGCCCTGATAGCCATATCGTCGCTCATGCCGCACACGTTCACGAAGGAATCGTGCAGCGGCGGACCCACGAAGCTTTCGAGAGCCTCCTGCGACGGCATGGGAAAGCCGAGCTGCTCTATGGCATACTTTGCGGATTTTACGATGCCCTCGCCCGATTTGCTGATCGTTCCGTCGAGGTCGAATACTGCCGCGTCAAATTTCATTTAAACTACGCGCCTTCCCCAGGAAAAGACCCTGTTGTAGTAGCCCGAGGTGATCGAAGAGATGATGACTTTTCCGGCCGCGGAAGAAGCGTGCACGAATTTGCCGCCGCCAAGGTATATGCCGACGTGATCGCTAAGGTCGCTGTCCGTCAGCGTGTTCATGCAGACGATGTCGCCTCTCTTCAATTCGCCCACGCTTTCGATCTTCGTGCCCTTGCCGTAGCCCTGCGCATACGCGCTTCGGCCCAGAGACACGCCGATCTGCCGGTAGCAGGCGGTCGTAAGGCCGGAGCAGTCGAACGAATTCGGGCCCGATGTGCCGTAAATATACGGTTTGCCCAGCTGCTTTAGGCCGTAGCTTATGACGGTCTCGATCTTCGAGGAAGCCGTTCCGGGGGAGGGATCGTCGCCCGGATCCGTCGAGTATTTTCCGGTTCCGCCACTGCCGCCGCCGGTACCGCCGCCGGTCGTTCCGCTGATCGCGCTGCCTGTATTCTTGGGCGCGGAGGAGGAGAAGAGGCTGCTCAGCGTTCCGGAATCTGCGTTGCCCGTCTGATTGATGCCCGCCACTTTCTGGTACAGCGTCACGGCCGACTGCGTCAGCGCGCCGTATTCGCCGTCGATTCCCGCGCTCAGGTAACCCTTGTAGGTCAGCCTCGTCTGAAGGCGGGTGACGTTGGTGCCGATTGCTCCCTTGGACAGGGAAGCGTTCTTGATCGAGCTTTGCGGCGCGTAGCCGCCGTAGAGCACCCGCAGCGTGGATTGGTCTGCGATGCCGGTCGAGGTCATGCCGATCTGACTCTGGAAGCGGCTGACCGCGTTTTCGGTCAGCGTCCCGTAGTTGCCGGCGGGAATGCCGTCGAAATAGCCGAGGTCTTCCAGCGTCTTCTGAAGCTTCAGTATATCGGAGGAAGAGGACGAGCCGGATTTCAGCGTGCCGTAGCCGACGTTCGATACATAGCTCTTGAGCACATAGCCGACACCGGAACCATAGCTGATGCGGGCCCATTTGTTCGTATACGCGGTTATGGTCACGTCCGTGCCCTGCGAAAGGCTGCCGGCCTTCGAGGAGGATTCCTGCGCCTTTGAGTAGACGGTGGCGCTTCGTATCACGGTCGCCGCGACCGTTTTGATCTGCGGAGAGGCAAATTCGTCGAGCTGTATCTGAAGCTTCGAGATGGGATAGTAGCCCTTGTTGCCGTTTTTCTCGATGAGCGCCCAGGTGGCCGTGTGGCCAAGCACGTTGACCTGCATGCCCTTGGAAACCTTTCCCGCGCTCGAGCTGCCCTCGTACATGTACTTGCTCACCGTGCCGGCACTCGTCACGGTCGCCGTATAGGATTCGTCTGCCGTGAGACTGACTTCGCTGAGTTTTTTGATCTTTTCCGTCTGTACGTATCCGTTTCTTCCCTTGTAGCTGATCAGTGCCCAGTTGTTGTTATGACCCAGCATCGTCACGGCCGTATCGGCGCCGATCGAAGACTCGGCCTTTGCGGATGAAGTCGAAGCATACTGATAAATCGCGCATTTCTCTGTCACGATGCAGCTTACGTTCTCGCTTTGCTCGATCGTGGGATTTTTGACTTCGCTCATCGAGGACAGCGTGCAGTACGCCGTGTTGCCCTTGTATTGCACCAGCGCCCAGGTGCTGTCACAGGCCAGGATCACGACTTCGGTCCCTTTGCTCAGGCTGCCGACCTGTTTGGACGAGCTGGACGCGTATTTATAGAATTCGGCCTTGGAGGCAGTTATGGTCGCCTTTGCGTTCATGTTGGGCGTCATGGTAGCGGCGCTCACCTTCGTCAGCGCGGAGACCTGCATGTAGCCCTTGGTGGAACCGTATTTTACCAAAGCCCAGCTGTTGTTGTGGCCGAGTACGGTCAGCTCCGTTCCGATGGATACCGTTTTCAGTTTGGTCGAAGAGGTGCTCTGCGAACGGTAGATGGGGGAGGAGCAGTTTGCAAACGCCGCGACGGACATGTTTTCTTCGACCGTGCCTTCGTGCGCGGGCGTCGGCGTGGCCGTTTCGGGCACATGCTCCGACATGTTCAGGCCCTCGCTCTTTACATAGCCGACATAGGTGCCGTACTGAATCAGCGCCCAGCCCTTCGAATTTGAATACAGCGTGACCGTCCTGCCTTTCGAAAGGGAGGTAAGCTTACTCGAAGAAGCGTCAGGCGCGGTGTAGATGTAGAGCGTGTTGACGTTCACTCGTCCGCTGCCGATGGGCTTTTTCGTATCGACGCTGACCGGCGTCGGCGTGACTTTGGGGGTGGGGGAAGCGGTGACGGCCGGTGTCGCCGTGACGCCGGGCTGAATGCTGACGCCCGATTTGAGCGCGTATCCGACATACTTTCCGTTTTCAAGCTTTACCCAGGTATCGTCCATCGAAAGGATCGTGAAGCTTGCGCCGCTGTTGACGGTGGTCATCACTTTTGAATTCGTGGACGAGTCTTTGTAGATTTTGGTTTTGTTGTTTTTAATCGTCGCGATCCCCGTAGGGGTGGGAACAGGCGCTACGGTCGGCGTCGCGGTGGCGCTCGGGGCCGTGGGCGTAGCGGTGACGTTGGCCGAAATATCGATGTTGCTCAAAAGCGTATATCCGACATAGGAGCCGTTCTGGAGCTTGGCCCAGGTGCCGTCGGTCGAAAGCACGGTAAAGGTCTGACCGCGCTTTGCCTTATAGATGACTTTTGCGGAGGTGCTCGCCGACTTGTAGATCTTCGCGCTCGACACCGTGATCGTGCAGGTGCCGCTTTGCGACTTCGGAGCAGTATCGGTCTTCACCTTTTTCATGTCGCTGACTCTTGCGTAACCCGTGAGGCCGTCGAAGCTTATGTAGGCGATGCCGTCAGAATAGGAAAGTACGGTGACTTGCTTTCCTTTGCTGAGCGTGGCTACGACCTGATACGAAGCATCGGGTCCCGACCTTACCGTCATCTTACTTACCTTGACTTCGGCCGTAAAGCTTTCGGCCAAAGCGAAACCGGTAAACGTCGACAACAGGAGGATCATCGTCATCAGGAGTGCCGCAATTCGCCTTTTTTGCAAGTATATTTTCATTTGATTACCTCAATAATAAGCAATTATTGCTGTATTTGTGCGTATGGTTACGCATAATCAAGAGTATTATACAACATGTCACGGATAATTGCAATACTCTGTGCTTAATTTGATATTTTTATGTCGTAAATTGTTAATAAAAGGCCGTTGACAAGCCCAGGATATTGGGGCAAAATAGTATTTGTAAAAATTTAGACCTATCCTTGAAAGCGAGGCCGGGATATGAATAACACGCAGAACATGAAAGCCATCATGCATTATGAAAAATACGACCACATGCCCGTGGTTTCTTTCGGTTTCTGGAAGGAAACGCTCGAAAAGTGGGCAAACGAAGGTCATATCACGATGGAGCAAGCGACGGGCTGGGGCGACAACAACGATATCGATTTTCAGATCAACGGCATGCTCGGCTTCGATTACAACTGGGGCGGAGGCATCAGCTGCCAGACCTTCCTGTCCCCGTCCTTCAAAAGGGAGCTTCTGCGCACGCTCCCGGATGGAAGTCAGGTGCACAGGGACTCCAACGGCCTGATCGTGCGCACGAAACCCGGCGTCGTCTCCATACCGGCACACGAGGGCACTTCGCTCACCGACCGTAAGGCCTGGGAAGAGCTCTATATTCCGCGCCTTACCTTCCGTCCTGACCGCATAGACGCCGAAGGCATCAAAAAACAATACGACCATCTCAGGGGCATCGACGCGCCCATCTATCTGTTTCTCGGAAGCCTCTACGGCAACATCCGCTCCATGGTGGGGCTGGAGGAGCTGAGCTACCTCGCGGCCGACGACGAGGATCTCTACGAGGAGATCATTAACACCGTAGGCAAGCTCTGCTACGACTGCACAGAGGCAATGTTAAAGCTCGGGCTCGAATTCGACTACGGTCATTTCTGGGAGGATATCTGCTTCAAGACCGGCCCTCTGCTCAGGCCCTCCATTTTCAGGGAGCTGGTCGGCCCGTGGTACAAAAAGATCACGAAGCTTTGCCGCGAAAACGGTTTCGACATCGTATCGGTCGATTGCGACGGCAAGGTGGACGAGCTCGTACCGATCTGGCTGGAAAACGGCGTGAACACGATGTTCCCGATCGAAGTGGGCACGTGGAATGCGTCCATAGCGCCCTGGCGCGAAAAGTACGGCAAGGCGATAAGAGGCGTGGGCGGAATGGACAAGCGCGTCTTCAGTAGGGATTTTGCGGCTGTCGACGCGGAGATCGAGCGGTTGAAGAAGCTCGTCGACCTCGGAGGCTACATACCCTGTCCCGATCACAGGATCGCGCCGGACGCAAAGTGGGACAACGTAAGATACTACTGCGACAGGTTCCGGCAGGAATTCAAATAAAGCACGGCGCTGCCCGCTTTTCAGGCAGCGTCCTTCTTTTCCTTTTTGCGCGAAAACAGTTCCTTAAAAGGTTTATTCAGAAGCCGCGCGCATGGCTTTTCCACAAGATACGTGACCCTGAACGCGGCAATCAGAGCGCAGACAACGCAAAGAAGCATATAGCTCTTCTGCCACTCGACATTGCCGGCCACGTTGGGGTATTCTTCGGCATAGTCCGGAATGTGCAGCTTTTTCAGCCATACGGAGATGGGCTGATGCCAGATGTAGAAATTGTAGCTGATGCCGGCCAGAAAGCGCGTTACCGGATTGGAAAACAGCGTTTTCACAAACCTGAAGGTCAGGCTTCCGCAAAGCAGGAAAACGAAGCCGAATATTGAAAAGGCGCTCGCGCCCCACATCTGCGCGATGCGCTGCGCTTCCTCTCCGCTGACGTAGGAAAGATCGCGCAGAAAGAAATACGCGCCGGCGCCCGATGCGAGGGTGAGGAGCAGGGAGGGAAGGCCGAGGCGCCGCTTTGCTTTCAGGCGCGTATAGATCACTGCCGCCAGCATGCCGTTTGCAAACACGTCGAGCATCGTGCCCAGGCGGTTGATGAACATAAGGCTGTTCATTTCACAGCAATGAACGTACAGCTTGCACAGCGTGCTTACAAGCACCATGCCGAGGTAGGTTTTGAAAGGCCGCTTTTCAAACAGTCTGCCAAGCAGCGGAAACACTGCGTAAAACTGCACTTCTACGGCCACGGTCCAAAGCGCCGCGTTGAGCCCCGTATTGGTATACGTCTGCGGAAAAAGATTGTGCGTGAAGGTAAGGTGCGCAAGGATATCCTGCCGCATGTGCTCCCTGCCGCCGAACCAGTCGTAGGTGCCGCCCTTCATGCTCGAGACGAACAGGAACACGATCAGGCAGAAGAGATAGCTTGGCAGTATCCGTACCGCCCTTGCCTTGTAGAACGCCCGCGCGGATTTATATCTGCCGCTCAGCCTCGAGAGCATGAGCACGAAACCGCTGATCAGGATCATGTTGTAGACAAACATATACCCCACGCGTATGATGGGGTACAGGTCTATTTCAAAGCCGAATACGGAGAAGTTTGGATTCAGCCACGACTGCTGCCAAAAATGGTACCACGCGACCAATGCGATGCTGAGCACCCGCAGAAAATCGGCGGCTGCAGCTCTTGAAGACGTGCTTTCAGGCTTAGGCATTTTTCAGTTGTTCCGATACCGCTTCGATCTGCCTTAAGACCTGCTTCGGAGAAGTGGCGCCGAAGCAAGCGCGGCGCTCGACGCAGGCGTCCAGATCGATCGCGGCGTACACGTCGGTGTCGAACAGCTCGCTGAAGCGTTTGTAGTCGCTGAGATCCGCGCTCTCCAGCGTCTTTCCGTTTTCGATGCAATAGGCGACCAGCGCGCCGACGGCTTTGTAAGCGCTTCTGAAGGGCAGCCCTTTTCCGACAAGATAATCCGCGCAGTCGGTCGCGTTGATAAAACCTTCGAGCGCGGCCTTGCGCATTCTTTCCTTGTTTACGCGCATAGTGTCCAGCATCGGCGAAAACACCCCGAGCGCCATTTTTACGGTGTCGAAGCTGTCGAAGATCGCCTCTTTGTCTTCCTGCATGTCCTTATTGTAGGCAAGCGGCAGGCCTTTGAGCATGGTAAGAAGCGTGATCAGATTTCCGTTGACGCGCCCGCTCTTGCCGCGCGTAAGCTCGGCAATGTCCGGGTTTTTCTTCTGCGGCATGATGGATGAGCCCGTGGAATATGCGTCGTCGAGCTCGATGAATTTGAACTCCCAGCTGCTCCACAGTATGATCTCTTCGCTGAAACGGCTAAGATGCGTCATGATCAGGCTGAGCGCCGCGTTCAACTCCACGCAAAAGTCCCTGTCGCTCACGCCGTCAAGGCTGTTTTCGCAGGGGGCGTCGAAGCCCAGCGCCCGGGCCGTCATGTGCCTGTCGATCGGGAAGGTCGTTCCCGCAAGCGCGCCGCTGCCCAGCGGGCAGACGTTCATGCGCTTTTTGGCGTCGTTCAGGCGGCCGATGTCCCGTAAAAGCATCTGCGCGTAGGCCATCAGGTGTTGTCCCAGCGTGATCGGCTGCGCGCGCTGCAGGTGGGTATAGCCGGGCATGATCGCGTCCGAATACGCTTTTGCTTTTTCGCAGAGCATGTTTACGGCGTCCTTCAGCAAAAGCACGGTCTCCTCGGTCATGCTCCGCAGGGTAAGGCGCAGATCGAGCGCGACCTGATCGTTCCGGCTCCGGGCCGTATGCAGCTTTTTGCCGGTGTCGCCGATCCTTCTGGTCAGTTCCTGTTCGGCGAAAGAGTGAATGTCCTCACAGGCGGGATCGATGGGCGTTTTTCCGCTTTCGATGTCCTCAAGGATTCCCTTGAGGCCGCTTACGATGCTATCGGCTTCTTCGGGCGAAATGATGCCTGTCGCAGCCAGCATTTCGGCGTGCGCCATGGAACCTGTCAGATCCTCGCGGTACATCCTTTGGTCAAAGCGTATGGAAGCGTTGTAATCGTTTGCCTCTTCGCTCAGGGCCTTGCTGAAGCGCCCTGCCCATAACTTCTCACTCATCGCGTTTCCTTTCACAGCCGAACTGTTCGAATAGCACCCGAAGGATGCTGTCCTCCGGGTGACTGATGTAATTGACGATATAGGCTTTCTTATGTTTACTTTTTGTTCTTCGCGTCGATCATGGCCTTCACCTTGATCGGCAGGCCGAAGAGGTTGATGAAGCCGGCGGAATCGGCCTGATTGTATACGTGATCCTCGTCGAAGGTGGCGATCTCCGGATCGTACAGGCTGTAGGGAGACGTGGTGCCGGCGTTGATGATGTTGCCCTTGTAGAGCTTGAGCCTGACGTCGCCGGTCACGTTTTCCTGCGTCTTGTCCACGAAAGCGCTCAGGGCCTCCCTGAGGGGCGTGAACCACTGGCCGAAGTATACGAGCTCCGCGAAGCGGTTGGCGACGAGGGCTTTGTAGTGCTGGGTGTCCCTGTCCAGACAAAGCGTTTCGAGTACCTCGTGGGCCCTGTAAAGGATTGCTCCGCCGGGGGTCTCGTATACGCCACGGCTCTTCATGCCGACCAGGCGGTTCTCAACCAGATCGACAAGGCCGATGCCGTGCTTTCCGCCCAGTGCGTTCAGCTTTTCGACGATTTCGACGCTGCCCGTCTTTTCGCCGTTCACGGCGACGGGAATGCCCTTTTCGAAGCTGATGGTGACATATTCGGCCTGATCGGGCGCCTGCTCGGGGGATACGCCCATCTCGAGGAAGCCGGGCTTATCGTACTTGGGCTCGTTCGCGGGGTCTTCGAGGTCCAGACCCTCGTGAGAGAGGTGCCAGAGGTTTTTGTCCTTGGAATAGTTGGTCTCACGGCTGATCTTGAGTGGGATGTTGTGCGCTTCGGCGTAATCAATCTCCTCTTCGCGGCTCTTGATCTTCCATTCGCGCCAGGGAGCGATGATGCCCATGCCGGGCGCAAAGGCTTTGATCGTCAGCTCGAACCGCACCTGATCGTTGCCCTTGCCGGTGCAGCCGTGGCAGATGGCGTCCGCGCCTTCCTTGAGGGCGATCTCCACGATGCGCTTTGCGATGATCGGGCGCGCAAAGGACGTACCGAGCAGATAGTCGCCTTCATACTTGGCACCGGCCTTGAGGGTGGGGAAGATGTAGTCCTCCACGAACTCCTTTTTCAGGTCTTCGATATACAGCTTGCTCGCGCCGGTCTTGAGGGCTTTCTCCTCGAGGCCGTCGAGCTCGGTGCCCTGTCCCACGTCGCCGCTCACCGCGATGATTTCGGGATCGTCATAGTTTTCCTTGAGCCAGGGGATGATGACCGAAGTATCGAGGCCGCCGGAATAGGCGAGTACGATCTTTTTAAATCTCTTCATTGGTTTTCCCTCCGTATGTTGGTGTGTATAATTATGAACTCAAATGCCGCCGATGTCAAGTTTATTTCGGATTAAGTATTTATAAATATACATTTACAATGCATATTTATTCACGCACGCTGCTGAGCAGCTCGCCGTAGCTGGGGTAAGGCCACATCTTCGCGTCCGTGAGTGCCTCCGCGCTGTCCACCGCCTCGCGGAGAGCCTTCATTCCGCTTAAGACGATCGTGGAAAACGCCCGCGCGCTCGACGAATCTGCGCCGCCGGGCGAGGCTGCGGAGATCGCGTCTTCCAGTGCGTTCACCTTTTCCCAGATCTCGTTCGACAGGTCGGACAACTTTGCGAGTATGCCCGCTTCCGCGCCGCTATTCACGCCCAGGGCTTTCTTTCGTTCAAGGCCTTCGCTCAGCATGTTCGTATAGCGGATCACCGCCGGCAGTATGTCGCGGTTTACCATATCCGCAAGGGTATGCGCTTCGATGTTAACGACCTTTGCGTAGTTTTCGAGCATGACTTCCCTGCGGGAAAGCATCTCGCTTTCGGAGAATATGCCGTTTCGCGTAAACAGCGCGACGTTCTTTTCGCTCGTGAACTCTTCGAGTGCGTCGACGGTCGTCCTCAGATTTTTGAGTCCGCGTCTCGCAGCTTCCTCGACCCATTCGTTCGAATAGTTGTTGCCGTCGAAAAGGATGCGCCCGTGCTTTGCGACCGTGGTTTTCACGATGTCGTAGACGCCCTGTTTTATGTCTGCGCAGTTCTCAAGCCGGCTGGCAAAGCAGTTGAAACTGTCCGCGACGGCGGTGTTGATGACCACGTTTGCGTCCGCGATCGAGAAGGAGGAGCCGACCGAGCGGAACTCGAATTTGTTGCCGGTAAAGGCGAGGGGAGAAGTGCGGTTCCTGTCCGTATTGTCTTTGGATACTCTCGAGAGCGTGCCGACGCCGCCGTCGATATACTTTTTGTCGAGGCTGCCCATCTCCCTGCCGCTGGCGATGGACTCGAGCAGCGCCGTAATGTCGTCGCCCAGGTACATACTCATGATGGCGGGCGGCGCTTCGTTTCCGCCGAGGCGGTGATCGTTGCCCGCGCTTGCGGCGGAGATGCGCATCAGTTCCTGATAGTCGTCCACCGCGCGTATGACCGCGCACAGCGTAAGTAAAAAGGCAAGGTTTTCCTGCGGCTCGTTTCCGGGCTTCAGAAGGTTGATCCCGGTGTCCGTCTGCAGGGACCAGTTATTGTGCTTGCCGCTGCCGTTTACGCCCTCGAAGGGCTTTTCGTGCAGAAGGCAGACCATGCCGTGCCTGTTGGCCACCTTTTTCATGATCTCCATCGTCAGCTGATTGTGGTCGACCGCCACGTTCACGCTCTCGTATACGCTGGCGAGCTCGTGCTGGGCGGGCGCGGCTTCGTTGTGGCAGGTCTTTGCCGGGATCCCCAGCATCCACAGTTCTTCGTCGAGCTCGCGCATGAAAGCGGAAACGCGGGTCTTCAGCGCGCCGAAAAAGTGATCGTCGAGCTCCTGCCCCTTGCTCGGCCTGTGGCCCAGAAGCGTGCGGCCCGTATAGATCAGGTCCGGGCGCTTTTCGTACATTTCCCTGTCGACCAGAAAGTATTCCTGCTCCGCGCCGACCATCGCGCTCACTTTGCCGGCGGAAACGCCGATCAGCCTGAGGATCCTGAGCGCGGCCCTGTTCAAAAGCTCCATCGAGCGAAGAAGCGGGGTCTTTTTGTCCAGCGCTTCGCCGGTATAGGAGCAAAACGCGGTGGGGATGCACAGCGTCTTATCTTTAATAAAGGCATAGGAGGTCGGGTCCCAGGCGGTATAGCCCCTTGCTTCAAAAGTGGCTCTCAGACCGCCGGAGGGGAAGGAGGATGCGTCGTTTTCGCCTTTGATGAGCTCTTTTCCGCTGAACTCCATGATCACGCCGTCGCCGACAGGCCGTATGAACGCGTCGTGCTTTTCGGCCGTCACGCCGGTCATCGGCTGGAACCAGTGCGTAAAGTGCGTCGCGCCCTTCTCAAGCGCCCAATCCTTCATCGCGTTGGCAACGATATCGGCGATGCTTCTGTCCAGCGATCCTCCGTCCTCCAGTATCCTTTTGAGCTGGCGGTAGGTATCGTGGGGCAGCCGCTGCTGCATCACGCTGTCGTTGAACACCATGGAACCGTAAAGCTCGTTTAGCACCATGCACTCATCCCCCGAACAAAATATGCTACGATTATAAAATAACAAATCGTACAGTGTCAAGCGCTGCGGATTATTTAACCAAGCAGAAGGGCATCGTTCATATGTTGCAAACCCATGCAGAGGCATAGCATACAGTGAAAATTTCTCAAAAACATAACGTGACAAAGCGTCGTACCTATAGTATAATAAGTCGGTAAGCCGCTCCGGAGTGGCTGTTAAGGCGTGCAAACGCCGCCTCGTCCGGGCGAGTATTGAAAGTGGGAGGTGCAACGCGTGTACGCAGTCATAAAGACCGGTGGCAAGCAGTACCGCGTCCAGCAGGGCGACGTGATCTATGTTGAAAAGCTCGCAGCTCAGGCGGACGAAACGGTATCCTTTGACGCACTGCTTGTAGGGAATGACAACGAGACCAAAATCGGTACTCCTATCGTGGAGGGCGCGAAGGTCGAAGGCAAAGTCATTTCTCAGGTAAAGAGCGCCAAGATCGTCGTTTTCAAGTACAAGGCCAAGAAGAACGAGCGCAAAAAGCAGGGTCATCGTCAGCCTTACACAAAGGTTGAAATCACCACCATCAACGGCTGATGAACGATGACGACGGTAACGTTTTTCAGGCGGCCGGACGGATTTCTTACAGGCTTCAAGGCCACGGGGCATGCGGATTACGCCGAATACGGCTCAGACATCGTGTGCGCGGCAATATCGGCTCTGACACAGGGCATCGCGCAGGGAATCCTGAAGGTAGCAAAGGCCAAAGCGCAGGTGAAAACCGACGAAGAAAGCGGTTTATTCGACCTGAAGCTGGAAAGCGGTCAGGACGAAGAAACGCTTCGAAGCGCTCAGCTGCTTTTGAAAACGCTTGAACTTTCGCTTACCGCACTGTCGCAGGACGCAAACTATTCACGCAACATTCGGATCATCACCAGAGAACGGAGGTAGAAGCATGTTTAAGATGAATCTTCAGCTGTTCGCGCATAAAAAGGGAATGGGCTCCTCACGCAACGGTCGTGACAGCCACGCTCAGAGACTGGGCACCAAGCGCGCGGACGGGCAGTTCGTGCTGGCCGGCAACATCCTTGTTCGCCAGAGGGGCACGAAAATTCATCCCGGCCTCAACGTGGGCATCGGCGATGATGATACGCTTTACGCGAAGATCGACGGTATCGTAAGGTTTGAACGCCTCGGCAGGGACAAGAAGCAGGTTTGCATCTATCCCAAGACCGAAGCCGCCGCCGAATAAGACAGCACTATTGACCCGTGCGGAGCATGCTCTGCACGGGCTTTTTTGTAAGAGATGAGCACAATAGACTATCAGCTTACACTGATGGACAGCGCACAGGTCTTTCACTGGCAAAAGATCGAAGACGAATTTGCAGCGGTCGTGGACGGGGAAGTGCTTACCGACCGCAGCACGGATGTCAAAGCGAGGGCATATTTCGATTCGGAAAGGGAATACCTTTCTCTCGTCGACGCTTGCGGCGTCACCGGGATCGCGGCAAAAGCCGTACATCTCCTTCCGGGGCTCAGGGTGCTAAACCAGCCGCCGTGGGAAGCGCTGATCGCCTTCATCCTTTCCGCGAACAACAACGTGCAGCGAATAAGAAATCTTGTTACGGCATTGTGCGAGGAATACGGAGAGCGTCATATCTACAAGGATCATGCGTTGTACGGCTTTCCGAAGCCCGAGGTTCTCGCGTCGCTTGACCCCTGTGTTTTGAAAAAACATGTGACCTGCGGATACAGAGCCGAATACCTCGTGGAGACGGCGCAAACGGTATGCGACGGTTTTCCGCTGGACCAGCTGAAAACGCTTCCGCTCAGCGAGGCCAGAAAGAGGCTCGTTTCGCTCAAGGGCGTGGGACCGAAGGTCGCGGACTGCGTGCTTTTGTTCGGCTGCCGCCATACAGAGGCTTTTCCCGTCGACGTATGGGTAAAACGCCTTATGGAAAAATGGTTTCATATCAGCGGAAGCCCCGCACAGATCGCCGAAAGGGCACGCGCACTTTGGGGAGACCGCTGCGGGCTGATACAGCAATACCTTTTCCACGCGGCGCGCTGCGGACTGATCGATCTGTAAAATGACGAACGTTGAATTTATTGAGTGCAGCAGGCAAATGGGCTTTGCGCTATGCTGCTTCCTTCCGGCCGTTACGGAATACAGCACGCATCCAAAGCTCCTGCAGGACCCCAAAAGCGTCGTAAAGGATGCCAAAACGGTCATACTGCTCCTCATGCCATACCGTCCCGCAAGGGCAGAGGATTACTGCGAAGCGGTCATCTCCAATTATTATCCCGTTTCTCACGAAGCGTACAAGCGGGCAAAGGTGCTTAGCGGTCTGCTCTTGCGGGAGCGCTTTTCCGCCGTCTCCAACGTGCAGCTGCCGCTGAAAAAGCTGCTTCTCGATTTTGGCATAGGGGATATGGGGCTCAATTCGCTGATCGCCATACCGAAGCTCGGCAGTGCTTTTCACGTGCAGGCCATCGTAACAAACGCACAATTCGAGTATACGCACGTCGCGCAAAAGGGTATTCCCTCCGCGCAGCGCTGTAAAAACTGTTTGAAATGCATTTCCGCCTGTCCGACCGGCGCGATCAGAGGCGATTTCAGCATAGAGGTTCAAAAGTGCTTAAGGGCCGTCAGCGAAACCGACCCGATCCCCGAAGCTTACGAGGTCCTTCTCGGAAACCGGCTCCTGGGCTGCGATCTGTGTCAAAGCGTATGCCCGGCAAACGCATTGCTTACGCAAGCCGAACCCTTCAGCTACCCGTTGAAGCGCCTGCTGAGGGGAGACATCGAAGAGCTGAGGCAGACGATCGGCCCAAATCTCGCCCGCACGAGGCGGATGCAGAAAAAAGCCGCCGTGCTTACGGCAAATCTCAAAAGATACGACCTTAAAGACGAACTGATCGCGCTCTGCCGGACTGACGACGAGGGTGTCGCCCGTGCAGCGAAGCGTGCACTGAAAAGATTGGAGGAATCGGAATGCAAATAGGCGTGAGGGGACACGATTACGGCTGCGCGAGCGCAGAGGAAATGGCGCGCAGGATCTCGGAAGCGGGTTTCAATTGTTTTCAGCTGGCCCTGCACAAGGCCATAGAGGGCTTTGCGCCCGAATACGGTCATCTCAATCCGGGGCTTTGCAAAAGCATCCGCACGGCTTTTGAAGCAAGGAAACTCGACGTCGCAGTGCTTGGCTGCTACATAGACCCTGCGGTGCGCGACGAGGAAAAGCGCCTGTACGACGTCAAACGCTTTCTTGAGCAGATTGCCTATTGCAAGCAGCTGGGTTCTGAAATCGTCGCGACGGAGACCTCGAACTGTACGCAGGAGAACCGGGACGAGCAGTACGAGCTTCTCAAGGACAGCGTAAAACGCATGTGCCGTCAGGCGGAGTGCTTCGGTGTGTTCGTCGGCATAGAGCCTGTGCTCAAGCACACGCTGAACACGCCGGAACTCGCTGCAAGGCTGCTAAGCGACATCGCAAGCCCCAACCTGCAGATCGTGCTGGATCCCATAAACCTGCTTTCGCCCGAAAACATAGGGAATCAGCGCCGCATCATCGACAGCTGCTTTGATCTCTTCGGCGACCGCATCGTCGCCGTACACGCAAAGGACGTAGTGCTCGAAAACGGCGTCTTCAAGCGCTGCGTCATCGGCCAAGGCCTTTTCGACCACGAATACTTTTACCGTAAGCTCAATAAGCAGCGCCCTGGCATCAGCGTGCTTCGGGAGGAAGCGCATCCCGAAACGGCCCATCTCGACTTAAAGCAGCTCAAAGAATACGCAAAGCTGTAGACTTCGTTTCATAAAGCACTTGCAAAGAATTTCAAACTGAGTATAATATAATCAAACAATAAAATGGAGGTAGAGTATGGCAAAAAGCAGACTTATCGGTGAATACCCGGTCATCGGCATTCGTCCCACCATCGACGGCCGCAGAGGCGCCCTGAAGGTGCGCGAATCCCTGGAAGATCAGACGATGAATATGGCAAAAGCTGCCGCGAAGCTGTTTGAGGACAACGTCCGCTACACGAACGGTGAAAAAGTCAAGGTTGTGATCGCCGACACCACCATCGGCCGCGTGGCGGAAGCCGCCGCCTGCGCCGCAAAGTTCAAAAAAGAGGGCGTCAGCATCACGCTGACCGTCACGCCCTGCTGGTGCTACGGCAGCGAGACCATGGACATGGAGAAGGATACGATCAAGGCCGTTTGGGGCTTTAACGGCACCGAGCGCCCCGGCGCGGTGTATCTTGCCAGCGTTCTTGCCTCCCATGCGCAAAAGGGTCTGCCCGCCTTCGGCATCTACGGCAGAGACGTGCAGGATGCCGACGACACGAGCATCCCCGAAGACGTTCAGGAAAAGCTGCTCCGCTTCGCAAGGGCAGCCGTGGCCGTCGCGACCATGCGCGGAAAGAGCTATTTGCAGATCGGCTCCATCTGCATGGGCATCGCGGGCTCAATCATTTCTCCCGAGTTCGTGGAAGAGTATCTGGGCATGCGCGTCGAATCCGTCGACGAAGTGGAAATCATCCGCCGCATGACCGAGGGCATCTACGACAAGAAGGAATACAAAAAGGCGCTTGAATGGACCAAGGCCAACGCAATCGAAGGCTTCGACAAGAATCCCGAAAGCATGCAAAAGAGCCGCAAGGCGAAGGACGCCGACTGGGAGTTCACCGTCAAGATGATGTGCATCATCAAGGACCTGATGAATGGAAATTCCAAGCTGCCCAAGGGCAGGGAAGAGGAAATGGTCGGCCACAACGCGCTGGCGGCAGGCTTCCAGGGCCAGAGACAGTGGACGGATTTCTATCCTAACTGCGACTATCCCGAAGCGCTGCTCAACACCAGCTTCGACTGGAACGGCGCAAGGGAGCCCTACATCCTCGCCACCGAGAACGACACGCTCAACGGCCTTGGCATGATGTTCATGAAGCTGTTGACGAACAGAGCGCAGATGTTCGCAGACGTTCGCACCTACTGGAGCCCCGAAGCCGTCAGGAAAGCCACCGGCTATGAGATCACCGGCGCGGCCAAAGACGCGGGCGGCTTTATACACCTGATCAACTCCGGCGCCTGCTGCCTCGACGCGAACGGTCAGGCCGTCGACGAAAACGGCAACCGCCTCATGAAGCAGTGGTGGGAAGTAACCGAGGAGGATCAGAAACAGATCATGGCGCACACCACCTGGAATTACGCCGATATGGGCTACTTCCGCGGCGGCGGATTCTCCAGCCGCTTCGTGACCGACTGCGAGATGCCCGTCACGATGATCAGGCTCAACCTCGTAAAGGGCCTGGGTCCCATGCTCCAGATCGCCGAGGGTTGGACGGTCAAGCTGCCGGACGAGGTCAACGACATTCTCTGGAAGCGCACCGACTATACATGGCCCTGCACCTGGTTCGCGCCCAGAACAGACGGCAAGGAAGGCCCCTTCAAGGACGCCTACGCCGTCATGAACAACTGGGGAGCCAACCACGGCGCCATCAGCTACGGCCACATCGGCGCAGACCTGATCACGTTCTGCTCCATGCTCAGGATCCCCGTCGCCATGCACAACGTTCCCGAGGACAAGATTTTCCGTCCCGCCGTATGGAACGCCTTCGGCATGGACAAGGAGGGCGCCGACTATCGCGCCTGCGCCGCCTACGGCCCAATGTACAAATAACACAAAAAGAATCGAAAGCTGCCTCTTTCGCAGGGGCAGCTTTCTTTGGAGGCAAACTTTGATACTGAAGATCCTCGGCTGCAATGGGCCCTATCCCGCACCCGGCGGGGCGTGCTCCGGCTACCTCGTGGAATCGGACAGCGGACGCACGAAGCTGATTCTCGATCTGGGCAGCGGGACGCTTTCGCGCCTTATGGAAAACATCGCGTCGCTCGGCGAAATAGACGCCGTGATACTCAGCCACCTGCATTTCGATCACATGAGCGACGTGCCGGTTCTGGGTTACATGCTCGACTTTTCAGATCTCGAAACGCTCAAACTGATCTGCCCCGAAACGCCGGCCGAACAAAGGAAGCTGATCAAAGGGAAGTTCGACGTTTATCCACCCGCCGACACCGTGATCGGCGAATTCAAAATAGAGTTCGTAAAGGTCAGGCATCCCGTCGAGACGTATGCGGTCAGGCTGAGCTGCGACGGCTCGGTTCTCGTCTATACGGGTGACACCAACGAATGCGCCGAGATCAGCCTCTTTTGCGACGGCGCCGACACGGTCCTTGCTGATTGCGGCCTTTCCGGAGGGGATTGGAGCAAAAGCAAGCCCCACTTGAGTCCCGAAAAGTGCGCGGAGCTCGCAAGGGACGCAAAGGTACGCGAGCTGATTCTGACACACCTGTCGCCAAGATACGATCCCGAAGAGCTTTTGGATGAAGCGCAGCATATTTTCCCTAATTGCATCGCGGCTGAGCCGGGCATGCAGATCAGAATCTGAACGGATCTTCCGCTTTCTGGACAGACGGCGCATTTTCCCAATTGCGGCATGCGCCATTTTGGCTTGCGTCGTCGCAGGTACGCAGAAGGTATACGTCTGCGCTTCTCTTGTGATCGCACTCATACTGCTGATCGCCGCTTGCTTTTCCAAACGCGTAAGGATCGTACTGCTTCCGGCTTTGCTCACGTTCGTGCTTTTCACGTTCTGGTACGGCTACCGCGATCTGAGGCCGCAAAACCTGCCGACGGGCAAAATGACCCTGACGGGCAGGGTATGCGACGAACCGATCGAGCAGAGCGATCAGCACAGAACCGTCATAACGCTGAGCGATTGCTTTGCCGATTCGGAAGCGATCAGCGGCAAGGTCCGGCTGTACCTGTATTCTCCCGATGCCGCTTATGAGACGGGCGACGAGCTCAGGATCAAAGAAGCCAAGCTGAGCATCGCAAGTTCCGTCACGAACCCCAACGGTTTCGATTTCAACGCGTACCTTTGGAGAAACGGCGTATCTCTCGTCGCATCCGCGGACGGGGAGGACGTTAAACTGACCGAAAAGCACGCCTCTTTGAAGCGCGGGCTCATGCGGCTTAGAAGAAGCCTTGCGGGCGTCTGCGACCGCGTATTCAAGGATTCCTCTGACGTGACCCGCGCCGTGCTGCTGGGAGACAGGTCAAATCTGAGCGACAACGTATACGACGACTTTTCCTCCTCCGGCATCTCACATCTGATCGCGCTATCCGGTCTGCACGTATCTGCTCTTGCGCTTCTGTTCGAGTTTCTGTTCAAGCGTTTGCGCGTGCTGCGATTTATCAGAAACCTGCTGACGGTCGCGCTTCTTTGCCTGTACACGGTCATGACGGGTTCGTCAAGCTCCACCGTCAGAGCCGTACTGATGTACGCTTTGCTCTGTCTTGCAAGGCAGGCGGGCTATTTCCCCGATACGCTCACTCGGCTGTGTCAGGCGTGCCTGATACAACTCGCAATCAATCCGCTTTTGATCAGGGACAACGCTTTCGTTCTTTCCTATGCGTCCGTCGCGGCCATCCTTTGCTTTTCGGACGTCTACATCTTTCAAAAGGACGAGTCACATAAGGCGCTCAAATCGCTTTTGCTCAGCGCAAGGGCATCCTTCTCCGTACAGGTCGTCAGTTTTCCTTTGCTCTCGGCCATGTTCTATCAGGTGCCTTTACTTAGCGTTCCCGTAAATATACTGTGTGTTCCGCTCGCGATGCTTGCATTGTACGGAGGAATTGTGGTATTATTGACAGGAACGGTCTATGCTCCGCTTGCGGCGCTTCTGGCCTATCCGATCAGGCTCATCTGGCACTTTATCAAAGCGGTCAGCGCGTATGTCGCGTCTTTGCCCTTTGCGAATGTGCTGAGCAGCGCCTGGCCGCTGTGGCTGTGTGTACTGTTCGTTTCGGCGGTGCTGTTTGGCAGCGTCTATATGAGCGGCAGCAAGCACAGGCGGGTGCTTTCGTTCCTGCTGGCGTTTGTGATGATCGTCGTAAGCCTTCTGCCCGTTCAGCCGATCGATCATTTGAGAGTGACGTTCCTGTCGGTCGGTGAGGCGGACAGCGCCGTATTCGACGCGCAGGGTCACAGCTTTGTCGTGGACTGCGGAAAAGACAACGGCGTCACGGCGGATTATCTTACAAGCGTGCGGGCGAACGTGAGCGGCATATTCATCTCACACGCAGACGCCGATCACTACGGCGGCACGAAGGACATTCTCGCACGATACCCGAACGCAGCCGTATACCTGCCGGACTGCTGGGACGAGATGAGCGTACCGGACGAGCTGTACAAGCTGTTGAAGGGCAAAAACGTAAAATACGTCGCCGCGGGAGACAGGATTAAGCTTTCGAAGGACGTTTACGCCGACGTCCTGTGGCCGGAAGGACCGGCAGCGCTCAAAGACGACAACGACGGGAGCCTCGTGCTGAACGTGGTATATAAAGAGACGTCCGTGCTGATGATGGCCGATCTTTCGGACAAGCTCGATAAAAACATCGCCGTCGACGCCGACATCATAAAGATCGCGCATCACGGTTCCAAAAACGCGACGTCGAGCGAACTGCTCGAAACCGTGACGCCGGAGGTGGCCGTGATCTCCGTGGGCAGCAACGCCTATGGGCATCCGACGCAGGAGGTCCTCGAGAGGCTGTCTTCCGTCGGAAGCAGCATCTACAGGACAGACGAACTCGGCGCGGTCACGATCGACATCTATCCCAACGGAGAATACACCGCACAGGGCTTTTTGCAGGCGGAGGAATGAATGGACAGGACAGTACTCGAAAAACAGATCAGGGAAGGCAGCCTTTCGGGCGTGTATTTTTTCACGGGCGAAGAAGAATATCTGAAGCAAAAGACGGTCGCCGATATCGAAAAGAAACTTCTGCCCGCGGGATTTGAGACGCTGAACGAAAGTATCCTCGAAAGCCCCGACATCGCGACGCTTTTCGACTGCGCAATGGCGCTGCCGTTCATGTGCGAAAAAAGGCTGGTCGTCGCGCGTGACCCCGATTTCATGTTTGTAAAAAAAAATAAGAAAGACGAAGAAGGAAATGGGGAAGCGGAATCAAACGAAACCGATAACGAAGCTGACCCGGAGGAAACGGAAGACAAAAAACAGGAGAAAGAATTAAGAACCGAGCTCAAAGAAAAGTTAAACAAACTGAATACCCAAAATCCAAGCTGCATCGTGATCATCTACATACGGACAGGCATAAAAAAGACCCTGAAAAGTTTAAAGACGTTGCTTGACGCCGATAAAGGCGTATCGTTCGAAAATCAAAGCTACGCCGAGCTGAAAAAATGGATCGTTCAGGAATGCAAGCAAGCCGGTATGCGTATAAACGATGACGCGATTGCGGAGCTCATCCAGGATTGTTCGTCTTCGATGAACGCGATCAAAAGCGAGTTGGAGAAGCTTACGGCGTACAGATACGGTTTCTCCGAAATACGGGCAGAGGACGTCAGGGCGCTGGTAGAGCCGGACCCCGAAGAAAACGTCTTTAAAATGATCGAGTACGCTTTCCAGGCAAAGCCAGCAATCGCCTATACGACACTGGCCGGACTGCTCGAGCACAACGCAGCTCCCATGATGATCATCAGTCTTCTCAGCAAACAGCTGCGCTTGATGTGCTATGCAAAAACGATCAGTGAAAAGATCAGTTCATACGCAGCAATCGCCGACATGCTCGAGCTCCCTCCGAAAAATAGCTTTCAGGTAGATAGGGCACTAAAACTCAGCAGGTCGTTCACGGCCAACAAGCTTCGCAACCTGTACAAGCGCTCCGTCGACACCGAGGCCGATATCAAGAGCGGTAAGATCGGCGACAGGCAGGGGCTGGATATAATGATGCAGCAAATCTGCGCGGCCGCAGAAAAATAGACCGCAAGGAACAAAATGCCTTATGAAATCGTCTAAAGCTCAGGGGTGAGAATATGCTTATAAGAAAAACATCTGTCATCGCGATTGTCCTTGTATTTGCGCTCTTTGGCTGCGCGTTTTCGGAATCGGGCGCTCTGCCGCCGGACGAGGTGTTCGAAGAAGCGAAAACTGCGCTTGCCTGCATGTCGCAGCGGGATTACGCCGGTGCGATCCGTGCGCTGAACGCGCAAAGCTGGTTAAGTGAGAAAACCCTTCGTCAGAATATCGACGCAAATTGCCGCCATCTGTACGACGTCTTCGTGCAGGATCAGTATGCCGTAGCGTGGCTCAGCGGGACCGGGCTGTATCTGGCCGTGCCCGTAGAGGAACCGTCCGACGGTTATGCGGACGTCATCGTGTACCTGCTTTCGAATCGCTTCGAATTCACGGCGCTCAGGTTTTTCAAATGGAGCGACGTGGAAAGGGAGCTCAAAACAACCTCCTACATCAAGTGGCTCGACGAATACAGGCCCTCGTACACGGTATTTCCGGATTAAAAAAACTCTCCCCAAAGGAGAGAGCTTGCTGCCGGTGGCGGGGGTCGAACCCGCACGGGTGATGAGCCCAACGGATTTTGAGTCCGCCTCGTCTGCCAATTCCAACACACCGGCAAGTGAAAACATTATAAATCAAATGCAAACTAAAATCAAGTACCCGCGCGGGTTTAATTTCTGAATTTTACAAAGAAACGATGGGTGAGTTTATTGGACAGCGAACAGTTGGAGCTTGTGCGCCTTGCGGCAAACGGTGACAGCGACGCTTTTGAAGCGTTGATAAAGCCTCATGAAAAAATGATGTACGCCCTCGCGTTCCGCATGTGCGGAAATGCCGAGGACGCAAAGGACTGTCTGCAGGACAGCATGCTCAGGATTTTCAGAGCCTTGCCTTCCTTCAGGGGTGATTCAGCCCTGTCGACATGGTTTTACAGGATCGTCAACAATACCTGTCTGGACAATCACAGACGAAAAAAGGTAAGGCGTGCCGAGTCGCTCGAGCAGCTCGCCGAATCCGGCTGGAACCCCGTGGATACCGCGCCCGACCCGCAGCAGAGAGCCGAAAACGCGTCGCTGAAACGGGCGCTCTCAAGAGGAATAAGCCTTCTGGCCCCGGAGATCCGCTCGGCTGTCGTGATGCGGGACGTGCAGGGCTTCAGCTATGAGGAGATATCCGAGGTTTTACAGATCAATATCGGCACGGTAAAGAGCCGTATAAGCCGTGGCAGAGAAAAACTGCGTGAATTTTTGACGGCATCCGGGGAACTTTAATGCTATTCGGCGCGTCATATACGGCGGAGGAATAAGGGACATGGATAAGGAAAAGATAATTGATCGGTTGATCGAAGAAGACGAGATCGCTTCTCTGCTCAAAGGGCTGGACGACGATCTGGAGGTACCCTTCGACGCCGCGATGAGCTGGAGAAAGCTGATCAAGTCGGAAGCGAAGAAGCGGCGCCTTTTCGGCAGAATGCGCTGGGCCTGCGAAATCGCCGCGACGATCGCGCTCGTCATCGGTGCGACGTTCATTTGGCGCGGGCTGAATTCCTCCGCCGTTCCCGCAGAAAGCCAAAGCAGTCTTACCGCCGACAAAGCTTCCTTCGTTTACTATACCGCAAACGATTCTTCCGCGAAAATCGCTGCCGTGTTCGCATACGACAGTAGTATGGACAGCGGCCTGTCCGAAACGGAAGATGCGGAAGCGGAAGCAGCCTTTGCTGCCGCCGCAATGAAGCCAGGCGGCGTACTGCCGGCAAACGGCACGAATGACGTCGAGGCGGATCTGATCGTCACAGACAATGAGGTCATGCAGGATACCGAGGACAGTTTCGAAGAGGATCTGATCGACGCGTCCGGCTCAGCAGATGAAGAAGAAAACCGCTTTGCCTACTTTGCCCTGGCCGACGTCGTAACGGAGGACGTGCACAAGGCCGGCGAAACGCTTCGCGGGATCGTAAGCGAATTCGACGCCTTCGTCGAAACCGAGTGGCTGCCGCGCACGAACGCCGGCGTCACCTCCGCAAGCGGAACGATCCGCGTCAGGAAGGATGAGCTGAGCGAATTTACACAGCGCTTGCAAAACGCGTTTGAAGACTGCTCCATCCGGATCGAGACGAGGGAGATCGACTTAAGCAGCCGGGACCTGACTTCCCAGCGGGACAGCGCGTATCTGAGGCTCGACGAGCTCAGAGACAAGCTCAGCAACAGCACAGACACCGAGGAGATCAATCTGCTCAATACCCAGATTCAGCAAATCTACGACGAGCTGTATGAATACGAGGATAAACTACGTTCAAGCCGCAGCGATCTCGAATACGCGACCGTGTACTACGCCATAAGCACCGAAAGCATACCGGCGGCAGCGCCAGCGCCAAAGAACGGAAGCGGCTTTGCGGGCTTTCTGAAAGACGTGCTGAAGGCGCTTTGCATCGTGCTTCCGACAGCGCTGATCAGCGCAGTCCTTACGCTGCACTTAACTTCCGTAAGGCACAAAAAGAATCGGGCTTAGCACCCGATTCTTTTTGATTATTTGCAGTTTTCGCAGTTTCCGGCGCATTCCTGCCCTTTGCCTTTGGAGCAGCTGCCCTCCAGTTTTATCTTGTCGCCGTCCACGCGCATTTCGGTTTGGGCGGCGTCGTTGTTTTGGCTTATAAAGCCGTAGCGCGCAAAGAAGCGCGTAAGCTCCTTCGGCACGAGCGCGCGAACGGAAGCGGCGTTCAGCTCCTGCGCTTTATAGAGCAGCATTCTGGCAAGCAGATCTCCCATGTACCTGCCCCTGAATTCGGGCAGTATGCCAAGGAAATCGATCCTGAAAGCGCTGTCGTCGTCTATATAAAGCCGCCCCGTTCCGCAGGCCTTGTCTTCCTCGTCGTAAACGATGGCATAAAACGCCATGTTGTCGTATCCGTCCGACCCACAGGCGAACTCCGGTATTTGTTCTCTCACGGCGATCGCTTCGCCCGTGCTGTTCAAGCTCGTAAAGTATTTTCCTCTGAACATTATTTCATCCCTCCAGGTGGAATTATAAACGTTTTTGAAACGTAAATCAATAGAAAAGCTTGATTTTTCTGAAAACAGGGGATATAATACTGTCATAAAGCGAAAGGGGAGTGCTCTCATGGAAAACAATCAGCCCGATCTTGTAACCTTCAGAGACGAAAACGACAACGAGATCATCATGGAGGTGCTCGATTACTTCTTCTACGAGGGCGAAGAATACGCCACGCTGATCGAATACGATCCCGACAGCAAGTGCACCGAGTGCGACAGTCAGGATTGCGAAAGCTGCGACATCGGCGACGAGCCCGTCGACGTCACGATCATGAAAATCGTGCCCGTTGGGGACGACGAGGAAGAGTTCGTTCCCATCGATGACGATATCGCGCTCAAGCTCGTCGAGATGCTCAACAACGGTGCCTTCGACGACGATGACGACGACGAAGAATGAAGCAGCTTAAGCTGAAAGCGCCCGCAAAAATCAACTGGTTCCTGCGCATTACGGGTTTAAGGGAAAACGGCTATCACGAGCTGAGCATGCTCATGCAGACGGTCGATCTGTTCGATGAGCTTACCATCTCGGAGGCTGGAAGCGACAGTCTGATCGTCGACGGCGTATGTTCCCCGGAACCCGAAAAGAACCTGATCATGCGGGCGCTTTCTTCTCTGAACCGATACACGAACAAGTCCCTTCACGCACGTTTCGAGCTTACAAAACGCATCCCCGCAAGAGCCGGGCTCGGCGGGGGCAGTTCCGATTGTGCCTGTGCGCTTATGGGGCTGAATCAATTGTACGATCTGAATCTGACCGAAGAGGAGCTGAGCGCGCTGGCGCTCAGCCTGGGTGCCGACGTGCCGTTTTTTTTGAAGGGCGGTTTGTGCCGTGTGTGCGGCATAGGGGAGAAAGTCCAAAAGCTTAAGTTTGCCCCCCGCGCACATCTTTTGATCAAGCACGTGGAGCCCGGCCTGTCGACCCCCGACGTATACTGGCGTTATGATGAAAAGCATTTGTCCGATCCCGCGTTTGACGAAGAGGCCTTTTTGAGCGGCCTTAAAAGCGGCAGATTTGATAAGCTCACGCCGCACAACGCGCTCGAAGACCCGGCGATGGATATCCTGAGCGGAATAACCGATACAAAGCAGTCGATGTATGACGAGGGTGCGCTCTACGCGCTTATGAGCGGCAGCGGCTCCGCCGTATACGGCGTATTCCCGGACGAAAAGAGCACCCTGAAAGCCTCAGAGCGCATTCCTTCTTCGATTTTTGCTCACACGATCGCCTGAGAAGCGCATATTTTGAGGAGCTTTACCAAATCCGCGTCCGCGCGCGTGCCTTCGATTTCCCTGTACAAAGGCCGATCCGTTTGACTGTCTCTTCCGATATACTCGTAGTCAGCCGGCAAAAAGCTGTTTTTGTCGAGATCAGCTTTGCACAGCTTTTTGTACCATACGTAGCCTGCAAGCAATCTTCCGTATTTATAGGACAGATGAAACCCGTCCCGGGTCAAGGGTATCCCTCCCTTTTCCGGGTCGAATTCCTTTCTTTCGCGCGCAATGCTCACTGCTTTCCCAACGGGGATGATCTCGGCGCCGATGACCCTTGCGGCCTTCTCATAAGCGTCCGTGAGCCGTTCGTGCATGAGGCGCCTGTCGCAATTGTAATTGGGGAATTGCCCATGCGTCGAATCGTATTCGTAAGCCCAGGTTTGGTTTATGTAGATCGTACAGGTGGGGACGCTTCGGCGTATGTACTCGCTCAGTTCTTCGATGTAGGGAAAGTATGTCTCGCTCATCCCGCTGAAATGGCTGGCCTGCTGCAGCGTGACCACGTCCCAGTCTTCGTCCTTGAGCGCCGTCTGGATCGACGCGCTGCCCAGGCTCTTGTTGTTAAAGAAATACTCGTATTCCGGCTTTGCGCTCTTCAGGTTTTCGCAGTGCCTCTCCAGAGAGCAGCCGCCAATGTAAAGATTCCCGAGAGTTATTTCAGTTTTGTCAGCCTCTGCAATATCTCTCACATATCTTTGGCAGTCTACGGAAAAGCTGTTGCCGACAGAAAGAATTTTCATGACGATGCGCCTCACTTCTCATTATTTTGCTGAATGTATTTTCAACATTTCTGTAGTATATTGTATCAAAAATACACAGCGTTGTAAACAATTGTAAATTGCAAAGAGTTTACAGAATCGCTATAATATAGTTGAGAATGTATGTAGGGGGAATGCGTTATGAAAAGAAAAATAGCAATTGCGCTGCTTGTATGCTTTTTGCTGAGCTTGCTCACGATCGCTTCGGCAGCTTCCGTAAAATTGGCCGTTAAAGGCGGCTCCATTTGTCTCAGGACCGGTCCCGGCGGCAGCTATTCTGTCAGGGCTTATCTGAAAGACGGCCAAAAAATCACCGTCCTTTCCACCGGCAGCAGCTGGTCGAAGGTCAAAACCTCGACCGGAAAAGAAGGGTATATCAAAAATCTCTATATCTCCGGCATCGGAAAGCTCTATGCGGACGGAACGACCTATGTCGCAAACAAGTATAAGGCCGTCGTAAAGACAAGTGACAACAGCAAGATCACGATGCGTGCGGGCGCAAGCTCTTCCACCGGAAACGTCGGAACGGTCAAGAGCGGCTCCACCGTCACCGTATTGGGAACCAACGGCAGCTGGACGCTGATCAGCACGTCCTCCGGAACGCAGGGCTTCATCAGCACCAAATTCCTGAGCGACAATAATAGCAAAAGCTCCGCAAAGAACAATACTGCGACCGTCAACGCTTCCGGCCTCTATATGAGAAAGGGCCCCGCCGTAACCTACGACATCATCACCTGCGTAAAGAGGGGCGGCAAAGTCACAGTGCTCAGCAAGGCCAACAGAAAGTGGTGGCTCGTCTCCTACGGCAAATACTCCGGTTATATGTACAGCGGGTATCTGAAATAAGACCCGTTCAGTACGATCACAGCCCCGCTGTTTGCGGGGCTGTCTTCATACTCTTGTCTGTCTATTTGCTCACTGAAACTTTATATCCTTGCATATGTCGAGCGTCGCAAAATAGTCCTTCGGCGTCTCTGCGCGGCGGATCAGTTCTATTTCGCCGTTTTCCTTGAGCAGCACCTCGGCACAGCGCAGCCTTCCGTTGTAGTTATAGCCCATGCTGCGGCCGTGCGCGCCCGCATCGTGGATGACGAGATAATCTCCCATCTCGATTTCGGGCAGCTGTCTGTCGACGGCAAATTTATCGTTGTTCTCACACAGCGACCCTACGACGTCGTACGTTTTATTTGACGGTCTGTCTTCCTTGCCCGCGACCGTTATGTGGTGATAGGCACCGTACATCGCCGGGCGCATGAGATCGGCAGCGCAGGCGTCGACGCCTATGTAGTCCTTATAGATATGCTTTTCGTGCACCGCTTTGGTCACGAGCACGCCCGCAGGGCCGGTCATGTAGCGTCCGAGCTCCGTGCAGAGCTTTATGTTTACGATGCCGTTTGCGACGAGATACCTGTCGTAGGCCTCTTTTACTTTTCTGCCGACGAGAGCTATATCCACTTCTGCCTGATCCGGTTCATAGGGGATACCGATGCCCCCGGACAGGTCGAGCATAAAGATCTCGCAGCCGGTTTCCTGGGTAAGATCCAGCGCAAGGCGCATCAGCTCCGCGGCGACGGTGGGGTAGTACTCCACGTTCGTGTTGTTGCTGGCTAAAAAGGCGTGGAGGCCGAAGCGCTTTACACCCTTGTACGTGCACGTCCTGACGGCTTCGAAAATCTGCGCGCGGGTCATGCCGTATTTGGCTTCGCCGGGTTTTCCCATGATGCTGCCGTTTAAGCGGAAATCGCCGCCGGGATTGTAGCGCAGGCAGAGCTGTTCGGGCAGGCCGCATTCTTTTTCAAGAAAATCGACCATCGTGATGTCGTCGATGTTTATGACGGCGCCGAGTTTCCTTGCGTATGTGAATTCGCCCTTCGGCGTTTCATTGGAGGAAAAAATGATCTCGTCTCCGCGAAAGCCCATTGCTTCCGCGAGCATCAGTTCGCACAGCGAAGCGCAGTCCACGCCGCAGCCTTCGTTTTGCATGATACGGATGACGCCTGGCGTCGGACAGGCCTTGACCGCATAGTACTCTCTGTAGCCTTCGTTCCATCCAAAGGCAGCCTTCAGATTCTGCGTCCGATGCCTGATTTCCGCCTCCGAATACAAATGAAACGGCGTGGGGTAAAGTGCGTCGATTTTTTGCAAAAGGCGCTTGTCCGGCGAAAATTTTTTGCTCATAATTAACCACTTCCCGCAAAAATGTGTTATAATTATACAGTGTCAAAATCAAATCGTCAATATCATTTGACCGTAAGGAGCATTAAATATGTTTACAGCCGATTCTCACTGCGATACGCTCTGGGCGCTGAAGAAGGGAAATGACCTGAGCACATTGATGGTGAACAGACAAAAGATGGAGCTGGGCGGCATGGGCATGCATACCTTTGCGCTGTTTACCGGCTCCAAGGGCACGAACGGCACGGCTTATCAGGACGGGATCGACATGCTCGCATGCAAAGACCGGCTCGGCATCGAGCTGTACACGGAAAGGCTGCCGGACAAGATCCCCGAAGGGCCCTTTGGCGTGATCTCCATTGAAGGCGGAGAAGCGCTGGAAGGCAATATGGACCGTCTGTACGAGTTTTACGCGCTTGCGGGCATCCGCATGATCGCGCTCACCTGGAACTTCGAAAACGAGATCGGCTATCCCGCAAAACTGGGAAGCAAACCGGGCCTCAAGCCCTTTGGGCTCCGTCTCCTGAAAGAAATGGACAAGCTCGGCATCTATGCCGACGTATCGCACCTGAACGAAGCGGGCTTCTGGGACATTTGCGAAAACATGAATTTGCCGCCGATCGCCAGCCATTCCAACAACCGCGAACTGTGCGACGTGCCCCGCAATCTGTACAAAGCGCAGATCAAAGCGATCATCGAGAAAAAAGGCTATATCGGCATCAACTTCTACACAGCCTTTCTGACAAAGGCGGACAAATCTAACCTTGGCGACGTGCTCAGGCACATCGACAGCATTTACGAGCTCGGCGGAGAAGACGTGCTTGGCTTCGGCTCCGATTTTGACGGCATCGATTCCTGGCCCGAAGGTCTGTACGATTCAAGCTGTTTCCCGGCGCTGATCGACGCGCTGTTAAGGCACGGCTACAGCGAGCAGGCCGTTTCCAAGATGGCAGGCGGGAACCTTTGGCGGCTGCTCAAGCGCGGAGACGCGCTTCGCAGCTATGATAAATGAAAGCAAAACGCTTGCCGCTGGCGCTACTGGCGCTGCTTTTGACGCTGCTTACGGCAGGGTACGTCGCCGGCTTCCGGCTTGACAAATACGCGCTGAAAGAGGAAAAGGACGACTACTATATTTATGCCTCCTGCTATCCGGTGTACGCCATAAGCAGCATGATCATGCGGGATACGCCCGGCATGCACCTGATTCAGCTCACGCAGCCCAAGGAAGAGGGATATACCGATCACAGCCTTTCGGATTGGGAAAGCGCACTGCTTTCCAACGCAGACGCGTTGGTGCTGATGGGATTCGGCTTCGAAGGCTTTTCAAGTTCTCTTCTGTCCGGCAAAGCAGCCGAAATAACGCTGCTGAGCATGATGGAGCTTGCGTGTTTGCCGGAAGAATGCGCGGTGCTCGATCTGGGTTCCGACGAGATCGTGAGCCTCGGCCACGGCTCTCCATGGTTTTACATGAGCCCGCGAAACTGCATGCAGCTGATCGAGGTGATGTGCGGAAACATGGCTTATCTCGATCAGGAATACGCACAGGGCTATTACGACAATCTCGAGGAAACGACGAAGGTGCTTGAGCCGATCGCCGAAAGAAGCGAAAGCATTGATTGTCTGAAAGGGTGCCGAGTTGCCGTGGCGCACGACGCGCTTTTGTACACCGCAAGCGATCTGGGCGCGGAAACATGCGTATACATCGGCAGAAAAACCACGTCCGAGCTTTCGGAGGAAGACGTCTCCAAGTGTATAGACCTCCTGCTGTCAAACGACGTACACGTGCTTCTGATCGAAGAGCAGGCGGTTATCAGTGATCCGGAGGCATTCGAAAAAGCCGGCATCACGGTCATACGCCAGCAGCTCATGCTCGACAGGACGCCGGCGTTCTCTTATAGCGGGCTTTTGGAAGGACTAAGCGCAAATCTCGACGCGATCGAAAAGGCATTCTCATGAAAAAAGTGATCATTTATACAGACGGCGCGTGCTCCGGAAATCCCGGCCCGGGCGGGTGGGCGGCGATACTGAAGTACGGCGAGCATTCCAGACATCTGAGCGGCGGCGAAAGGCAGACGACCAACAACCGCATGGAGATGACCGCCGCCATAAAGGGACTGGAAGCGCTCAAAGAGCTCTGCGAAGTGGAGCTTTATTCCGACAGCGCTTATCTGATCGACGCGCACGTAAAACACTGGCTCGACAAGTGGGAAAGGGAGAACTGGACACGCGAAAAGGGCAAAGAACCCGTATTGAACGCAGACCTCTGGCAAAGGCTGCTGGAGCTCGAAAAGCGCCACAGTGTATCCTGGCACAAGGTCAAAGGCCATGCGGGCGTCTTCGAAAACGAGCTGTGCGATAAGCTCGCCGTTGAAGCGGCGGAGCTGTACAAATAGCCTGAGCGGCGTTCAAAGAAGCCTCACTTCGGCCCGTTTTCATCGTTCTTTTCTGTCGAAGCAGGCGTTTCCGATCCGATTTTTACCCTCGTTGCGGCATATTTCCGGCGATCCTCGTTCATCGCCGCGTAATGCCTGCGCGTCGTGTTGATGTCCGAATGGCCAAGGACGTCGGCGACCAGGTAAATGTCACCGGTTTCGTTATAGAGATTCGTGCCAAAGGTGGAGCGCAGCTTATGCGGGCTTATGCGCTTTTTGAGCGGCGCTGCCGCCAGCGCGTATTTTTTCACCATGTTTTCCACGCTTCTTACGGTGATCCTGCGCCTTTGCAGCGAGAGGAACAGCGCGGGATCGTCTTCGTCCACGGTTTCGATATGATTTCGAAGCTCCATGTATTCGTTGAGTGCCGGAATAATCTCTTCCGGCAGATACAGGATCGCCTGATTTCCGCCTTTGCGCGTGACGAGGAAGCTGGCGTTTTCAAGGTTCATGTCCTCGATGTTGAGGCCTACAAGCTCGCTTACGCGGATGCCCGTACCGAGGAACAGCAGTATGATCGCCTTGTCGCGCACAGAGGTCGCTTTGTTAAATTTTTGTTGCTGCGCGCTCAGGTTTTCCCCGCTCTCGACGGTTTTTAACATTTTATTAACCTCGTCAATGTCGAGCCGCAGGATCGGCTTTTCGTGGCGCTTTGGGGCGTCGACGAGCGCAGTGACGTCCGAAGGAATGCGGCCTTGCTTGAAAAGCCATTTGAAAAAGGCGCGCACGGAGTAGAACTTTCGCTGCTTGCCAAGCTCCTGATTGGTCGTCATCAGATCTTCTTCATTAAAGTACAGCGTCAGGTAATCCATGAACAAACTTACGTCACGCTGCGTGATGAGCCTGAAGTCGTCGTCCGTCCAGGTGATCAGATCCTTGTTTGCAAATCTCGGATTTTCTTTTTGCAGGTAATGGAAAAAGAGTCTGAGATCGTATGCGTAGGCGTAGCGCGTGAGCGGCTGCATGGTATCGGCGATCGAGAGCATATAATCGAACGCAGCGTTCGGCAATTCGGATACGATGCTGCGCGTCGCTTCGATCACGTGCTGATTGCGGATCGTCGCATAAGACGGCTTATTTGTAGGCTTATTCACCGGTTTATTATTCGTCGGCTTGCCCGAAGGCTTGTTTGCGGCCATATTTACCTCTCCCTGGCTATAACTATTCGTAAAAGCTGACTTTTGCGAATAGTTATATCATATCACCTATCGGCTGTTCTGTCAATAGCTTTGTCTGAGAATTTAAGCTACTTTACCTGCGTGCGGCACCGGTACACTGTTCCGGCGCAATTAGTCTCGAAAATGCGTAGTTGAAGAAAGTTCGATATACTTCGCAGTAACGGTTGATCGGTCGACTGTATTCGTCATAAGAGCCCTTCACCTGCGCAAAGCGCTGATGCGCTCTTTGAGTGCAATCAGTCTCGTATACGCGTAGTCAAAGAAATTTCTGTACGCTTCGCAGTAACGATTGATCGGTCGGCCGCATTCGTCGTGGGCTTGCTCTCTTTCCCTGCGGCAACCGCCCCGGCACAGCACATAGTATTTACAGGCCTTGCATTTATCCGGTACGGATACCGAGCTGTTCACAAACCGTTTCGCAGTTTCGCACCTTTCAAGCTGCACAAAGCCCGTTTCACGGATGTTCCCAAGCTTCCATTCGTCCAGACAGTAAAAATCGCAGGGATAAACGCTGCCGTCGCTTTCAACGGTAAAATCGACCGAGCATCTCCCGTTCATTGCGCAGCTTTCTGGCCGCATGCCGGAGAGCATCTGCAGAAAGTTGTCGAACATGCGAACGCTGGTATATTCGCCGTTCAGTATGTCCCTCTCGTACAGATCGAATGTTTGTTTCAGAAAACCGGCGAGTTCTTCCTGGGAGGCCGCGTAGACTGCGTCCTTCTGCCCAAAAGCGTCCAGGCAAGCGATAAACTGAATGAAGCGGTACTCTTTCAGCGCCTCATAGGTCTGAACAGGCTTTGTGACGTTGGCCTTTGAAACGACGCAGAGCACGTTAAAAGGCACGTCGTGGGACTTCAAAAGCGCGCAGGCTTCCTTCGTCCTGAGCCAGGTGCCCCTGTTTTCGGCGTCTTTGCGGTATAAATCGTGCGATTCCTCGTCTCCGTCCATCGATACGCCGACCAGAAAATGCTCCCGCGAAAGGAATCCGGCCCATTGTTCGTCGATCATTCCTCCGTTTGTCTGCAGCGTGTTTGCGTAGGCTGCGCCTCTTGCATAATGCTTTTGCAGGCGAACCACGTTTTCAAAAAAGCGCAGCCCCGCAAGCGTCGGTTCGCCGCCCTGAAAGGCAAACGCAGTCTGCGGCGCGCCGTAGGCAAAGGCCTTGCGGATCAGCGATTCGAGAGTGTCTTCACGCATGACGCAGGGCTCGTTTTCTCCCCGCAGGCGCATTTCGTCTTTATAAAAGCAATATTCGCATCGATACTGGCAAAGCCCCGAAGCGGGCTTGATCAGCAGCGTAAGATTCTTCACACCAAAACTCCTGAAAAGCAATTTTGCGCCCGGGCTTGGACGTCCCGGGCGCTTCGGATTCGATCAAAATTTCTTTCTGTCTGCCCACAAACCCAATGCCGGATTGGAAATGTAGTAGATCTCTTCGCCGTCCGCGAGCGTGTTCCATCCGTCCTTCAGCTTTTGCGGATCATAACGCTTTACGGCCTCGGCATACGGCACGTAACCGTAGCACACGCCTTCAACTTCTTCTTTGCTCAAGTGCTGCGTGCAGTACGTGATTTTGAATCTGCCGTCGCCCGAACCGTGAATGAGGTGCGCCGCGGCGGAGAGGTTCGCCTGAAGGTCAGGCTTTTCCTTGACGAGCCTGAGCACGTTCTCCCGGCCGCAGTAGCCGTATTTGCGGATCAGCGCGTCGATGGACTTGTCCTCGCCGAACTTGTCCACGCCGGGCGCGAGCACGATCAGCTCTCCCCCGTCGGCAATGGCCATGCGCGTCCTGTAGACGCTCTTGTTTCCGAGCCAGGTGGATTTGAACTCGTTTCCGTCCAGCAATACGACCACTTTTTTGAAGGTCTTGTCCACGAGGTTCAGGTTTTTCTGCTGCGCCAGCGCGACTGCGTCTTCAAAGAACTTGCGCTGTCTTCCGATGAACAGACCGTGCGTTTTGATGTTTCCTTCGGGCGCGGTGGTGACGGTCAGTATGTAGGAAAGCGGTATATGGCTCAGGAAATGCTCCTCCGCGTAGTCGAACACGTTCCTTACGGGCGTATGATCCTTGCCCATGACCCGCTCAAGCCCGTAGAACGCGCCAAGCATATGCGAGGAATTGATCATGGAGGAACCGCCGCAGCCTACGAAGATGTTCTTGTTGCGGTTGGCCATGCCGACGACCTCGTGCGGCACGACCTGGCCGACGGACAGTATGAGGTCGTAGGAAGGATCGAGCAAACGGCGGTTCACTTCCACGTCGATGGGCTCGTTCACCAGACCTTCGCTCACCTCGTTTACATACTCCGCGGGCACGACGCCGACCTTTTCGACGTCCGTGCGCCAGTTGTGCACGATCATCTTTTCGAAGGGTATGGGCGCGAACATTTTGTTCCATTCGCTTTCGCTGACCGGCACATGGGTGCCAAGTGCGGGCATGATGTCCACTTCGCAGTCCTTCGAAAGCATTTCATAGAGCATGCCCGTGATCTTGCCCGCGTTGGAGTGAAAACGCGTAAAGTCCGGCGGAAGAATGAGCACCTTTTTGAGCTTGTCGCGTTCGTCGCAAAGCGACAGCGTAAGCGCGCTCAATATTTGACGGTCGCTTAAACCGTTTTCGTTCGGGGCGTAGACGCTGATCCCTGTCATAACTGCCTCCTACGCGTTGTAGGTGTTTGCCGTGGTGTTGCCGCCGTGTCCCGTCCAGTCGGTGTGGAAGAATTCGCCGCGGGGCCTGTCGACTCTCTCGTAGGTATGGGCGCCGAAGTAGTCTCTCTGCGCCTGCAGGAGGTTCGCGCTCATTCTCGCGGTGCGGATGCCGTCGTAGTAGCTCAGCGCGCTCGTCATCGCGGGCACCGGGATGCCGGCCAGGCAGGCGTTTGCGCAAACGTTTCTCCAGCCTTCCGTGCAGGAATCGATCTCTTTGGAAAAGTAATCGTCCAAGAGCAGGTTTTCAAGGGCGGGATTCTTGTCGAAGGCTTCCTTGATCTTGCCAAGGAACACGCTGCGGATGATGCAGCCGCCGCGCCACATGAGTGCGATGCCGCCGTAGTTCAGGTTCCACCCGTAGCTCTTTGCCGCCGCCCTCATAAGCGCGTAGCCCTGCGCATAGGAAATGATCTTCGCCGCGTACAGTGCCTTCCGGATGTCTTCGATGAACGCTGCCCTATCGCCCGTAAACTTCTTGTCCGGGCCCTTGAGCACTTTGCTCGCTTCCACGCGCGCTTCCTTGATCGCGCTTAAGCACCTTGCGAACACGGCTTCGCCGATCAGCGTGAGCGGCATGCCCTCGTCCAGCGCGGCGATGGCCGTCCATTTGCCGGTACCCTTCTGACCGGCTGTATCCAGGATCTTGTCTACGAGTGGAGAACCGTCCTCGTCTTTCTTTGCAAGAATTTCGGTCGTGATCTCGATCAGATAGCTGTTCAGCACGCCTTCGTTCCACTTTTTGAATACCTCGTGCATCTCATCGGGCGTCATGCCGAGATAATCGCGCATGATCTGATAGGCCTCGCAGATGAGCTGCATATCGCCGTATTCTATGCCGTTGTGCACCATCTTGACAAAGTGGCCCGCGCCGCCTTCGCCGACCCAGTCACAGCAGGGATCGCCGTTGACGTGGGCGCAGATGCTCTGGAAAATGGGTTTTACGTACTCCCAGGCAGCGGGAGATCCGCCGGGCATGAGGCTGGGGCCCTTGAGTGCGCCTTCCTCGCCGCCGCTGACGCCCGTGCCGATGTAGAGCAGTCCCTTGCTTTCGACATACTCGGTGCGCCTGGCAGTGTCCGGGAAATGGCTGTTGCCGCCGTCGATGATGATATCGCCCGGTTCAAGTACATTCAGGAGCTGCTCGATCATGCTGTCAACGGCCGCGCCGGCCTTGACCATCATCATGACCTTGCGGGGCTTTTTGAGGTTGGCCGCGAGCTCTTCCATCGAATAGCAGCCGATGATGTTTTTGCCGGCCGCCCTGCCCTCCACGAAGTTTTGCACTTTGGAGGTCGTGCGGTTGAAAACCGCGACGGTAAAGCCCTTGCTCTCCATGTTCATGACGAGGTTTTCACCCATGACTGCAAGGCCGATCAGGCCGATGTCCGCTTTCTTCTCCATTTCTCTTTCTCCTTTGTCAGATTATCGTTTCACTCGAGCGTTGCCCTTCCATACAGACCAGACCTGATCTTCGTCTGCGGGAGAAGCGTAGTCTTCCAGCATCGTGGTGGCCATTGCGCCGGTCGCCCAGCCAAACTTGATCCAGTCTTCGGTGGGCATGCCTTTGAGGAAAGCGTACAGCATGCCACCGACAAAGCCGTCGCCGCCGCCGATCCTGTCGAGTACGTGGATCTCTCTGGGCTGTTCGACATACCAGTTGCCGTCAGCGTACATGATGGCGCCCCACATATGGGAGTTGGTATTGATGACTTCGCGCAGCGTGGTCGCAAAGCAGCCGGCGTTGGGATAGGCGGCCTGCACGCGCTTGATCATTTCCTTGAACGACTCGATCTTGCTTGCCAGGTCCTTGCCGCCGGCTTCGGGTCCTTCGATGCCAAGAGCCAGCTGGAAGTCCTCTTCGTTTCCGATCAGTATGTCGGAACGGGAAGCGATCTCGGAAAAGATGTTCCTGAGCTCGTTTTCCCTGCCCTTCCAGAAGGAAGCGCGATAATTCAGGTCGAAGCTGATTTTGGTATCGTTGGCCTTTGCGAGCTCGCTGAGCTTCAGGCAAAGCTTGCCCGTTTCCGGAGACAGCGCGGCGAACAGGCCGGAAATGTGCATGAGCCTTGCGCCGTCCTTTGCAAAGATCCGCTTGAGGTCGAAATTCTTGGCCTTCAGGGTTCTTCCGACTTCGCCGGCTCTGTCGTTGTGTACGCGGGGGCCGCGCACGCCAAAGCCGCTGTCCGCAATGTTGAACTGATGTCTGTAGCCCCACGGCCCGCCCTGCTCAACTTCGGGTCCCTCGTATTCGATGTTCCTTCTGCGAAGCTCGCCCTTGATGAAGGCGGCGATCGGGCTGCCGGCCACAAAGGCGCTCAGAACCTTTGTCTTGAGTCCCAGCGAAGCGGAAACGTTCAGCACGTTGCTCTCCGCGCTGGTAGCCTGCATGATATAGCGGTTGCCGATGCCCACCGGCATCCTGTCCTCGGGAGTGATTCTCACGCCCATGCTCGTGGCTGTGATGAGGTCGTACTTTTTCATGTTCAGCTCTCCTTTGTGTATTCGTAGGTTTATCTTACCATAAATTTCCGGGCAAAGCAAGTCTTATCGCAGAAAAGCCAGATATGCAGTCGCGGCCAGAAGAGCGATCTGCAGGATCATGGTCACGGGCACAATAATCTGAAAGCTGAGATGCTTGGTTTTGTGCCTGAACAGCTTCATGCCCGCAAAAGCGCCGATGCCGCCAAAGCAGGCGCTCAAAAGCAAAAGCGTCTTTTCCGGCGTGCGTCTTGCGCTCTGTTTTGCGTACTCCTTGTCCTTTTTATAGGCGATGAGCGCTGCCAAGCTCATGATCAGCATGAGCGCCGCAAGGATATAAAACAAAATCTCCATTCCGATTCCCCTTTTTCTTTTATCAGATATCGATGTTTATCCCGTTCACGCTCACGCCGTCGTCTGCGGGGATCAGTATGTATTTTACGCCGTCAATGACGCGGGTCTCGATCAGGCTCGCCTGTCTGGGGCTCACCTTTACGAGCACGTCCGGCGTTCTAACTTCAAAACTCTTGTCGTCGGTGATGCCGGCAAGGGGCAGATCGGAGCCTTCCCCGAATTCTTCGTCGAATTTTTCGGCGAAGGAAAGCGCCCTGTCATCCGATACGCCGCTTTTGATCAGGACGTCGCTGAGCTCCTTTGCGCCGATCCTGGCGGGGTCGGATGTCTTGTCTTTTTTCTGTTCGTCGAGCTTGTCGATGAGCTGATCGTTCACGCTCTGGATCACGTCGAGGCAGCACTCCTCCTCAAGCGCGTCCATCAGAACGGCCTTGAACGCTTCTTTGTTTTCCTGCGCGGGCTTGAGCTGCTGGCTCTGTGAAAGCGCTGCGGAGAGAAAATCGTTATGATCCTGGTTCAAGTCTTTCGAATAAAACAGCGCTGCGGAAATATTCGCGCCCATGTCCTCGAAACATGGGAACATAAAGCCGAAGGAGGGCGCGTTCACGCTCCAGTCCGGTTCGCGGGTGACGAAGTCGTTCCCCCGGCTGTCGTAGGTGAGCGCTGGTTTGCCGAGCTTTACCGGGCAAACCGCGCAGAGCATGTATTTGAATACGTGCGAGGGGTTTTCGTTGTCTATCGCGCCCTCGTCGCCGCGGGGCGACATGTAGTCGGTATCGTAAACGTCGTGCATCAGGAGGATCAGGTTGTTGCCCTCAAGCTCTGTCTTGTCGATGATCTCGCGAACAAATGCGTCCATCAGGATCTCGTCGTCAAACTCGTCGGAGCTGAGCTTCATCAGGCGCGCGTGCATTTCGCCCTCCATCACTTCGTTCAGAGGGAATTTGAGGATCGAAAGGTTTTTGCCGATGTCTCCCGAAAGGACGCGCTTGAAGATCTGCGTGTATTTTTCCGCTTCGGTCTGCCCCATGCTCATGAGGCTCTTGGAAATCTCGCTGATGACAGCCTTTTTCCCGTTGACGTACCAGCCGCGTATCTCTATGGGGTTCGTCCCGTCTGGACGGAGCCGGTTCTTGATCTTTGCAATATCTGATTTGTTCATTGAGTTTATCCCTTATTCTGTTATTATAAGCGCCGTTTCCATCGCGATGCCCGTCTCCATGGCGCGTTCGTCGGGGCAGAAGTCCTTGCTGTGGAGAGGCGCGCCGATGTGCTGCCTGTCACTTGAGCAGCCCACATGGAAAAACGCCCCGGGCGCGTGATCCAGAAAGTATGAGAAATCTTCACCGCCCATGCTCGGCGCGTCTTTGACGAGTGCCTTGTCTTTTCCGTACATTCCGGAGGCGATCCTGAGAACCCTCTGAGCGTGTTCCGGCACGTTCACGAGCGCGCTGTAGCCTTCCGTGACGGTCGCTTTGGCCTCGCAGCGGTAAGCGATACCGACGCCCCGGCAGGTCTCCTCGATCCTGCTGATCAGCTTTTGTCTGAGCGTCCTGTCCGCACAGCGCAGCGTACCGGTCATGCGTACGCTGTCGCAGATGATGTTGGAAGCGCTGCCGCCGTGGATCGTTCCGATCGTCAGCACGGCCGTCTCGAGCGGAGAAACGTTTCTTGAAACGATCGCCTGCAGCGCAGTAATCAGCTGTCCCGCGCACACGATGGCGTCGTAACCGTTTTCCGGATACGCGCCGTGCGAGCCCGTGCCGTTTACGACGATTTCAACGCTGTCCGTACTCGCGTTCAGCGTAAGCGGTCTGGTTTCAACCTCTCCCACTACGAGCCGCGGCATGACGTGGAGGCCGTAGACGCGGTCTACGTGATACCTTTCCATCATCCCGCTTTCGGCCATGGGCTTTGCGCCGCCTTCGGTCTCTTCCGCGGGCTCGAACATCAAAAGGCAGCCGCCGCAAAAGCCGTCTTGAAGCCCCTTAAGCAGCCTCGCCGCAGAGAGCATGATCGCGGTATGCATATCGTGCCCACAGGCGTGCATGTAGCCGTCGTGCTCGCTTCGGAAGGGACAGCCTTCCGGTTCGGTGATGGGCAGCGCGTCAAAGTCTGCCCTGAGCGCCGTCACCTTGCCCGGTTTTCCGCCGTCGATATAGGCGCAAATCCAGCCGCCTTCGGGCGCCTCGTACGCCGCGCCGATCTCTTCGAGCTTTTGCCTGATCAGCGCCTTCGTCTTTTCCTCCCGGTAGCCGGGTTCGGGGATCCTGTGCAGCTGCCGCCGCGTTTCGACTGCCCAGCCGAATTGTTCGGCGGCAAGCTGCTTTATTTGTTCGTATGTGTACATGTGTTATTCCATGTCGAAGATCTGCTTGTTGGCATGATACAGAAGCTTGTACTTCTCGTAGGCCTTCCGATACGCCGGGATCACCGCGGGATTTGGCGTATAGAACTTCTCGTCTTCGCTGAGGACCTCTATGGCTTCGCCCAGGTCCTTCCAGATGCCCGCGCCTACGCCCGCCACGAGCACCGCGCCGTATGCGCCGCCCTCTTTGGCCGCCGACATCGTGTATACGGGCAGCTCGAAAATATCTGCCGCCATTTGCTTCCAGAGTTCGCTCGACGCGCCGCCGCCGGAGAGATACACCTTTTCGGGCTTGATCGACGCGCTCATCAGCTCTACGACCTGCTTTAAGCTGAACGTTACGCCCTCCATGACCGCGCGCGCCATTTCGTCTCTCGTCGTTCCGAGGGACAGACCGTAGAAGATCCCCTTCGCGTTCGGATCGGGATAGGGACATCTTTCACCCGTCAGATACGGCGCAAACAGCACGCCGTTTGAACCCGCGGGCACCTTGGACGCCTTCTCGTCGATCAGCGCGTAGACGTTCTTTCCCTCCCGGTCCGCTTCCGCCTTGTCTTCGCCCGCAAGGGTCTTTACATACCAGCTCAGCGCGCCGCCCGCTGTAAGCGTACAGCCGAAGCAATGCCACAGATCCTTTTCGTTGTTGCAGAACATCTGAAGCTTGCCCTCGGGGTTCAGGCTGTACTTGTCCATGCCCATGGCTACGTTGCCGCTCGTGCCGATGACGACGCCCAGCACGCCCGGCTTTACCAGGCCCGTACCGGTCGTTTGGATCACTGCGTCGCCGCCGCCTGCGTACACGTCGATGCCCTCGATGAGGCCGGTTTCCTCGGCCGCTTCCTTCGTAACGACGCCCGCTTTATCCACACTTTCCATGCAGGGCGGGAAAATATCCATGTTCAGCCCGGCCTTCAGAATGAGCTCTTTGCACCATTTTCTGTTTTTCGTATCGAAAAAACCCGTGCCGGAGGCCTCGCTCATGTCCATACCGATCTTTCCGGTGAATTTAAAGCGGATATAATCCTTCGGGCAGACGAACACCTTCATTTTTTTGAAATTGTCGGGTTCCTCCTCCTTGAGCCAGAGGATCTTTCCGCCGGTGTATCCGGTCAGCATGCGGTTGTTCGTATAAGCCAGCAAGCCCTCGAGGCCGCCCGCCTTTTCGGTGATCTCGTCACACTGCTTCTGCGTTCTCTGGTCGCACCAAAGGATCGAAGGCCTTATGACCCGGTAAGCTTCGTCCAGCGCCACGAGGCCGTGCATCTGCCCGGAGAAGGAAATGCCGGCTATGTCTTTTAAATCTACGGGATGCTTGGAGAGGATCGCTTTGATTCCCCTTTTGACGCCTTCCCACCAGTCTTCTGGGTCTTGCTCTGCCCAGCCGTGCCTGGGCGTGTATAAGGGGTATTCCTGCGTCGACGAGGCGAGCACCTTGCCCTTGTCGTCGCATAGCAGGCATTTTGCGCCGGAGGTTCCCACATCCAAACCGATCAGGTATTTACTCATGTTTCTTTTTCCTCCTGTCTCTGAGCTTTTGAGCCATTTTCGATGAAGTTTCGTTGATCTTCTGCGCGTCGAGTTTGTTTTCCGTGCCGTCCGAAAGCCGTTTCAGATTTGCCCTGTGCGAATAGAGCGCAAGCAGGCAGGCGATTAGCGGAAATACGATACAGCGCCAGTCCTCGTGATGCCAAAGGGTCATAAGGATCGGCAAAAGGATCGCCGTGGTGATCGAGGCCGCGCTCATAAAGCCGGTGATCAGCACGATGGCAAGCTGTACGCCGACTAAGATCAGAGCAACGCGCCAGTCTGCCACCAGTATATAGCCAAGCGAGGTAGACATGCCCTTTCCGCCGCGAAAGCTGAAAAACAAGGGCCAGTTGTGCCCGATCACAGCCATGATGCCGCCGACGTGCAGCCCCAGCTCTCCGGCAAGCTTGTAGCCGATGAACGAAGCGAGCACGCCCTTTATCGTATCGCCCGCGAACGTAAGAAAGCTCGGAAGCCAGCCCAGCGTGCGCATGACGTTGGTCATTCCGACGTTTCCGCTGCCCTGGGAGCGTATATCCACGCGCCCGTAGGCTTTCGATACCAGCACGCCCGTCGATATGGAGCCCAGAACGTATGCAATCAACGCCGTCAGCAGTATGCGCAGCGCCGTCATTTCTCCTCGCTCCCCTTTTCTCTCAAAATGAACTTGAGCGGTGTTCCGACAAAGCCGAAGGCCTGACGGAAGCGGTTTTCAAGATAACGCTCGTAAGAAAAATGCATCAGTTCCTTGTCGTTTACGAAGAACACGAAGGTCGGAGGATTAGTTTCCTGCTGCGTCGCGTAATAGATCCGAAGGCGCCTTCCGCTGGTTGCGGGCGGCTGAAGCGCAGCCTGTGCGTCCTGAAGGATGTCGTTCAAAAGGCCCGTGGTAATTCTGCGCGAGGCCTGCGTATAGACCTCCTTGACCGTTGAAAGGATGCGGTTCACTCGCTGGCCTGTCAGCGCGGAAATGTATACGATGGGCGCGTATTCCATGAATTTCAGCTTTTCGCGCACTTCTTTGGAATACTTTTCGAGCGTGCCCGTTTCTTTTTCGAGCGCGTCCCATTTATTGATCACGATGATCGCAGGTTTTCCGGCTTCGTCGATATAGCCTGCAATTTTGGCGTCCTGCTCGCTGACGCCTTCCTTTGCGTCGATCAGCAAAAGCGCCACGTCGCAGCGATCGATCGCCGCAAAGCTCCTCACGACCGAGAAGCGCTCCAGCGACTGGTATTCGATTGCCCTTTTGCGGCGGATGCCTGCGGTGTCGATGATGATATAGGTGTCGTCGCCATCTTCAAAGCGCGTGTCGATCGCGTCGCGGGTCGTACCGGCGATATCGCTGACCATGACCCTTTCCTGACCCAGGATACGGTTTACGAGCGAGGATTTGCCCACGTTCGGCTTGCCTACGACGGCGATGGAAATCGGCTTGTCTTCTTCCTCCTCTTCGCTTTCCTCCGGGAAAAGCTTAACGACTTCGTCCAGCAGATCGCCAAGGTTCAAGAGATTCAGCGAGGAAATACCGACGGGATCGCCGATGCCGAGCTGATAAAAGTCGTACACGTCGTTCATCAGCTTGACATTGTCGATCTTGTTTACGACGAGAAGCACCGGTTTTCCGGAACGCCTGAGCATATCGGCGACGGTCTCGTCGTCTGCGGTCATGCCCTGCCTGCCGTCGACGAAAAACAGTATGACGTCGCAGGTCTCGATCGCGATCTCGGCCTGCCGGCGCATCTGCTTGAGGAGCGGATCGTCGCTGTTTGGATCGATGCCGCCCGTATCGATCAAAGTGAATTTATGGTTCAACCATTCGCAGTCGGCGTATACCCTGTCCCGGGTGACGCCGGGGGTATCTTCGACGATGGCGATGCGTTTGCCCGCCATTTTATTGAAAAAAGTGGATTTGCCTACGTTCGGCCTGCCCACGATCGCTACCAAAGGTTTTGACATAGCTGCTGCTCCATATAGATTATACTTATATTTTAGCGTATTACATGTAAATTTACAAGTGTTTTCATACATTTGATAAGCTTTTTGGCTTGACAGTTTGTGCTTTGTCTGCTATTTTATGTTTGTAAGATTCAGGGGCGAAAAATCCGGCGGCTTCGCCCACTTCTGCCGCCTGCCGCAGCGGAAAAAAGAGGTCGATATGAAACGGTTCATGGACAAGGATTTCCTGCTTTCCAACCCCACGGCGATACGGCTTTACCACGACTACGCGGAGAATATGCCGATCATCGATTACCATTGCCACCTCTCTCCCAAGGAGATCGCCGAGAACAAGCCCTTCAGAAACATTACGCATCTGTTCCTAGGCGGCGACCACTACAAGTGGCGCTTCATGGCATCCGTGGGCGTAGACGATAAATACATCCGCGGCGACGGCTACGATTACGAAAAGTTCATATGCTACGCCAAGGCCATCTCCACAGCCATTGGCAATCCCCTCTACCACTGGACGCATCTGGAGCTCAAGCGCGTCTTCGGCATCAGCGAAGTTCTCAACGAAAACACCGCGCCCGCCATCTGGCAAAGATGCAACCAGCTTCTGGCCACCGAAGACTATTTGCCAAGGCGCCTCATCGAGCGCTTCAACGTGAAAGTCGTCTGCACGACCGACGATCCCGTCGATTCGCTCGAATACCACGAGATGCTGGCTAAGGACGAGAGCTTCAGCGTAAAGGTCCTTCCCACCTTCCGCCCGGACAAGGCCGTGAAGATCAACCTTGAGGGCTTTACCGATTACGTAAAGAAGCTTTCTCAGGTTTCCGGCATAGAGATTCAGGGCGTGCTCAACCTCGTAAGGGCGCTTGAAAACCGCGCGGAATTCTTCGCGATGCACGGCTGCCGGATTTCGGATCACGCGCTGGACACTGTCCCCTATGAGGATGACTGCGAAAAGCTCGCCGAGATCGCCTTCGACAAAGCAATGCGCGGCGAAAAGCTCAGCCAAACCGAAGTGGACGGCTACCGTACTTTCCTGATGATCGAGCTGGGCAGGATCTACAACCGCATCGGCTGGGCGCAGCAGTACCATATGAACGCGCAGCGCAACAACAATACGCTGATGTATCAGAAATACGGCGTGGACATCGGCTTCGATTCGATCAGCGACGCGGCGATCAGCGAAAAGCTTTGCAAGCTCCTCGACGCGCAGGACAAGCAGCATTGCCTGCCCAAAACGATCCTCTATTCGCTCAATCCCGCAGCCAACTACATACTCGGGACCGCGATCGGCAACTTCCAGACGCAGGGCGGCATCGCAGGCAAAATGCAGTTCGGCAGCGCCTGGTGGTTCTGCGATCAGAGAGACGGCATGGAAGAACAGATGCGCGTGCTGGCGGCATTGGGGTCTCTCAGCTGCTTCGTGGGCATGCTCACCGATTCGCGCTCCTTCGTGAGCTATCCCAGGCACGAATACTTCCGCCGCATCCTTTGCAACATCATCGGCACTTGGGTAGAAAACGGCGAATATCCCGACGACTACGAGGCGCTCAAAACCATCGTGCAGGGTATTTGCTACTACAACGCCGAAAAATACTTTAACTTCTAAAAGCAGCGCATGAGACAGGTTTCAACCGAAGCGATCAGGCGCGCCGTCATTGGCTGCATCGAAAGAGCAGAGTATTTCATCGACCCCGAAATCGCAGGCGCCATGCGGTGCGCCGAGCGCAGCGAGCGGTCTCCCATCGCGAAAAGAGTGCTTTCGCAGCTGATCGAAAACTATGAGATAGCTGCCTGCGAGCACATCGCCATCTGTCAGGACACAGGCATGTGCATCGTCTTTGCCGAGATCGGCCAGGAAGTGCACATCACAGACGGCTACTTTGAAGACGCCGTGAACGACGGGGTGCGAGAAGCCTACAAGGGCCTTAGAAAGAGCATCGTCTCCGATCCGCTTTTCGACCGGAAGAACACGCAGGACAACACTCCTGCCGTGATTCACGCGCGCATCGTGCCGGGAGACAAGCTCAGGCTCACCGTGCTTTGCAAGGGCTTCGGGAGTGAAAACATGTCCCGCATAAAGATGCTCACCCCCTCGGCCGGAGAGCAGGGCGTGATCGATTTCGCGGTGGAGACTGCTCTGCTTGCGGGCGCGAACCCCTGCCCGCCGATCATCATGGGCATATGCATCGGCGGCGACTTCGAGCAGGCCGCCCTCTACGCAAAGAAAATGATCGCGCAGAGCCTGCGCTATGAGCCTGAAGACGAACGCTACAGAGCGCTTCAGGAAGAGATCACTCTTAGGATCAACGCCCTTGGCATCGGCCCGGCAGGTTTCGGCGGAGACACGACGCTTATCAAGCTGAACATTGCCTACTTGCCCACCCACATTGCCGGCATGCCCTGCGCGATCAGCGTCTGCTGCCACGCTTCGCGGCACGCCGAGTGCATTCTGTAAACAAAACGACTGCGGCAGCCAGGTGCCGCCGCATATACATTTTACGACAGCCGAAAGAATCATGGATACAAAACATATACAGCTTCCTTTGACCGAAGAAAGCATCGCAGGGCTGCGCGCCGGGGACAACGTGCTTTTGAGCGGGACCGTCTATACCGGCAGGGACGCGGCGCACAAGCGCATCGCAAAGGCTATCGGAGACGGCGCGCCTCTCCCCTTCGATCTGAACGGTGCGACCGTCTATTACGTAGGCCCTGCGCCGGCTTACAAGGATCAGCCGGTCGGGGCAGCCGGTCCCACGACCTCTTACCGTATGGACGCCTATACGCCTTTGCTGCTCGCGCACGGATTGAAGGGCATGATCGGAAAGGGCGACCGAAGCGACGAAGTCATAAGCGCCATCAAGCGGAACAAGGCAGTGTACTTCGCCGCCGTCGGCGGCGCCGCCGCACTATTGGCAAAGCACATCCATTCAAGCCGCGTGATCTGTTACGAGGATCTGGGCACCGAAGCCGTTCACGAGTTCGTGCTCGATGAATTTCCCGTCATCGTCGCGATCGATTCAAACGGCGAAGATATCTACAAGAGCGGGCGAAGCGCCTTTCTCGAAAGCGTCGGAAAAGACCCGCGCTGAAATAAACACGCTGCATCCACCAAAAACAGTCAAGCCGCCCCTTTCGGAGCGGCATTTTTACGAGAGATGTCTGTAAGCCGAGTTCTGTATTGGACGGTCATCTATCTTGGTCTAAAGTTGCCAGTAGACTCTGAGCGATACTTGTGAGCGCGGCGGGCAGCCGCATGATGCTCAACTGATCTTGCACCGGGTGGGGTTTACAGAACGGACAAGTCGCCAGGCCGTTGGTGAGCTCTTACCTCGCCTTTCCACCCTTACAGCCATAGGGCTGCGGTATATCTCTGTTGCACTCTCCCTGAAGTCGCCTCCGCCGGCATTTCACCGGCACCCTGCCCTTCGGTGCTCGGACTTTCCTCAGTCACTTATCGTGACTGCGACCGTCTGGCATCCTCGCAAAAAACTAATCCGCAGAGTATAAAAGCCTTCCGCAGTTGTCGCAGGTGATCGCTTCGCTGCTTGCCTTTATCTCTCTCAATGTGCCCACGGAAAGCGTCATAAAGCAGCCGGTGCACTGGTTGTTTACGAGCTTCGCGATGGGCGGAGTGCAGTGCTGCTTGATTTGCTTGTAGCGCTCAAGGTCCGCTTTGTCGAGCGTCTCGGCCTGTTTGTCGGCCTCGTCCCTCAAAGCCTTGAGCTTTTGCTTGTCCTGGGCAAATTCCACGTCATATTCTTTTTTGAGCGCGTCGTACTCGCTCTTGACCTTTGCGGCGCGGCGCTTGATTTCGACCTGTCCGCGCTCGGCGCTGTCTGCCTCGCTCTTCAGGCCGTTCATTTCTTTTTCGCAGGCTTCGATTGCGTTCAAAAGCCTCTGCGCGCCCTGCAGCTTCTGCGTAATCTCCTCGCTCTCCATGTTTTCGATGCCGCTGAGAGCCGCGCTCATTTCGTCGAACAGCTTGCACAGACGCTCTGCTTCCTCTTTGCATTTTGCGCTTCTTTCGTCCATTTGCTGGATATCGGCCTCGATCTTGGCGAAGCGCGCCTGCTGTTCCTTTATATAATCAGCCTGTTTTTGCAGTTTTTTACGCTTTTCGGAATTGCTCATTTCGATGCGGAATTTGTCCGCTTCAATATCGTATTGCATATAATTCCACAGTGCCGCCAGATTCATTCCATTTCCCTCCGAACATGATTTCCTTATATTATGCGCCGCGCGGCGTTCTTTTACAACGACGATTGTGTTAAATGCTGAACACGCTTTGTCCGTTTTTGAGGCAGTACTCCTTCGTGAGCCGCTTGCATTCCTCAAGCGCCGCGAAAATGTCCTTCTCGGCCAAAGCGCGCACTTCTTGAAGCCCTTCAAAGGATCTTCGGCCCGGTTCGATAAAATCCGAAACGTTGATGATCGCGTCGATCAGGCTCATGTTTTTGCCTGCCACGGTGTGTGAACGGATTGCGCTCAAAATCTCTTCGTCCGCCACGCCGTACTCGCTTTTTGCGACGTATACGCCCGCCGGGGCATGCAAAAGCTGCGGATGCGCTTCCTCTCCGTCATAGAGCTCAATGCCTCCCTTTTGGATGGCCGAGAGCATTTCGTCTGTGCTCATCCCCTTTGCGCAATCGTGCAGAAGTCCCGCTATGCGGCACTTTTCCACATTCGCCCCATAAATCTTTGCGAGCTTTACGGCAGTTTCCATGACGCCAAGACTGTGCGCATACCTGTGCGGGCTGATGCTGCCTCTAAGCTTTAATTGCATTTCGTCAAAGCTCAGCATAGCTCGTCAAGGATGATTTTGGGATTCTTTCTTGCCTGACGGTAGATTACGAAACGGTTGCCGATCACCTGTACGGGTTCTGCGTGCGTTTTTTCGCAAAGCTTGCCGCAGGCTTCCCTCGCGGTGTAGGGGGAATTGTTCAGCACCGCCACCTTGATCAGTTCCCTCGCCTCCAGCGCGTCCGAGCACTGCTTTACGGTGTTTTCGCTTATGCCGTCCTTGCCTATGTGCAGGATCGGTTCGTATACGGAGGCCATGCCTCTCAGAATTGCTCTTTGTTTGGTCGTCATAATTATCTTTCCTATTCCGTGAATTCAAATTCCATCTCATCTATGACCACGGTATCGCCGTCTTTTGCGCCCTTTTCCCTGAGCGCGTCGATGATCCCGCTTTTTCTAAGACAGTTGTGGAAGTAGTTGAGCGAATCGAGGTCGCCGAAATTGACGCTGCGGATGATGTCCTCCACGAGGGTGCCGCTCACCGTGAAGCCGTTTTCGCTCTTTTCCACAGTGAAGCTCTTCTCTTCGTCCGGAAGCTCCAGGGGCTCCTCTTCGAAGGGCTGAATGTAGGGGATCTGCTTAAGCTCCCGCACCACGGCCTTTATGAGCTCTTCCGTTCCCTTAGTCGTCGCAGCCGAGATAGGATATACGGGAATGCCAAGAGGCTCGAGCTTTTCTTTCAGTCGGTTCAGATTCGTATCGTCGGGGCAGAGGTCGATCTTGTTGGCCGCGACGAGCATCTTTTTTTCCTTCAGCTTTCCGTAGGCGTCAAGCTCCTGCATGATCGCTTCAAAGTCGCTGACCGGGTCTCTGCCTTCGCTGCCAGAAATATCAATCACGTGCAGCAGCATGCGCGTGCGCTCGATGTGGCGCAAAAAATCGTAGCCAAGACCTATGCCGCGGCTTGCGCCCTCGACGATGCCGGGGATATCCGCGACGGTGAAGGAATAGCCGTTGTAATCGCATATGCCGAGGTTCGGATACAGCGTCGTAAAATGATAGTTGGCGATTTTGGGCTTTGCGCTCGTCACGACCGACAGCAGCGTGCTCTTTCCCACATTCGGAAAGCCAACGAGCCCGAGGTCGGCAATGGATTTGAGCTCGAGTACCACTTCAAGGCCTCTGCCTCTCTCTCCGGGCTTGGCATAGGAGGGCGCCTGCCGCGTCGCCGTCGCGAAGTGCTGATTTCCGTAGCCGCCTCTTCCGCCCTTCAGAAGGATTTTCGGCGCGTCCGTTTCATACATGTCGGCAAGTACGCGTCCGCTCTCGGCGTCTTTTATGACGGTTCCCTTAGGCACGAGGATCTCGACGGAAGCGCCGTTTAAGCCGGTGCGCCTGCCGTTCGTTCCGTCCTTCCCGTTTTCAGCGACGAAGGAACGCTTGAAGCGGAAGTCCATCAGCGTATGCATTCGATCCGTTGCGGTAAAGACGATATCTCCGCCCCGTCCGCCGTCTCCGCCGTCGGGTCCGCCAGCCTGTACGAATTTTTCACGGTGAAACGAGACGCAGCCGTTTCCGCCGTCGCCCGCTTTGATTTTTATCTTGACTTTATCGACAAACATTTTTTCTCCAATTTCGGGGTCTATTGTTTTTTGCCCGCGTCATAATTGCATGCGCCGGTATGCAGCGGACAAGCGGCGCAATCGGGTTTGATCGCCTTGCACATCCTGCGCCCGTGCCAGATCAACAGATGGTGCATGTGTGCCCGTTCGCCCTGGGGTACGATCGCCGTCAGCTGCCTTTCGACCTCGTCAGGCGTTTTTGCGTCCTTGACCAGGTCAAGCCGGTGCGCAAGACGGAACACGTGCGTGTCCACAGGCAGAACGTCTGCGCCGTAAGCGGCCATGGCCACGACGGCGGCCGTCTTGTTGCCTACGCCCGGCAGCCGCGTAAGCTCCTCTCTGGTTTGGGGAACGTTTCCGCCGTATTGCTCACAAATTGCTTGGCAGGCTTCCAGGATGTGCTTTGCCTTCATATGGTACAGGCCGCAGGGCTTTATGCGCTCTTCCAAAACGTCAAGCGGCACCTTGCTCATGCTTTCCGCATCCGGATAATCCTGAAACAGCGTAGCCGTGACCATGTTTACCCGTTTGTCCGTACACTGCGCGGATAGCATCGTCGCGATGAGCGTTTCGAACGGATTCGAAAACGTGAGCTCAGGCCTTGCTTCCGGGTATAGCTTCGTCAGCTCCCGCAAAATTACGTCAAGCCGCGTCTTCAAGCTTTTCATAGCCCGTCTCTTCCCAAAGGATCTCAAGCGCCTTCATCAGCTGCTTGTCCGTCGCTTCGTCACCTGTTTCGCCCGGATCGTTCGAAACGATCACGTCGGGGGTGACGCCCGTATTGTGGATCGATTTTCCGCTCTGCGTGTAGTAAGCCGAGGTGGTCAGCTGCATGCCCGCACCGTCCTGATAGAACTGATACAGCGTCTGAACGATGCCTTTTCCGAAGGTCGTCTCCCCTACCACCGTGCCGGTACCGGCTTCCTGGATCGCGGCAGCAAAGATCTCGCTGGCACTTGCCGAGTCGCCGTTTACAAGGATTACCAAAGGAAGCTCGACTCTTCCGTCCTCCCCCTCGTAATTCATTCTGATTCCGTATCTGTCCTCGGTATAGACGATCACGCCGCCGTCCACGAAGTAGTCGGTTATCTGTATGCACAGATCCAGAGAACCGCCGGGATTTCCGCGCACGTCGAAAATCAAGCCCTTTACGTCGTTTTCCCGGAAGTTTTCGAGCGCGCTTTCGATGCCCTCGATTGCGTTTCCGAAGAAATCGTACAGCAGTATATAGCCGATGTCGCCTTCCAGGATCTCATACTCTACCCTGTCCTGCGTGACGGCCACGCGCTCCACCGAGACGGGGATGATCTCTTCGCCCCGCATAATCTCGATCTCCACGAAGGTGCCGATTTCGCCTTCCTTGATTTTGGCTACGCATTCCGTAAGCTCCGTGTCGCTTTGGGGCCTGAGCAGTACGCCGTCCGCGGAATAGATGATGTCGTCTATCCTGATGCCGGCTTCCTTGGCAGAGCTGTTGGAGAAAACACGGGTCACTCTGATGTAGTTGTCGTCGGTCCTTACGACCTGCACGCCTATGCCCACGTAGTTGCCGCTGCGGGAGGAATTGGTGGCGCTCATCTCGTCGGGCGTGAAATAGAAGGTGTACGGGTCGCCAAGAGAGGCCATCATTCCGTCGATCGCGCCCTGAATCAGCGCATCCGAATCGACTTCTACATAGTATTCGTCCATCAGCAGGTTGTACACTTCGTCAAGGCGCTGGTAGCGGCTCGCATAATCGTCCGATCCGTTTCCGTTCTGGGCAAGACCGGCATAACCCTTTCCGCCCGCGAGTGTCAGCGTTACGGTGACGCTTACGAGGATCAGTATGACAGCGGTCATTGCGGCGATAATGATGGCAGCTGCCTTGTGGGAAACTGACTGCATTTGCGTTACGTCCTTTGCTTTTTCTCTTTCTTCTGTTTGCCCATCATCATGAGCAGCTTAAAGGTAACTGCGTCGTCAAACGCCCTTAGATCCAGTCCTACGGTTTTCTGTATTTTGTCGAGGCGGTAAACAAGCGTGTTTCTGTGGATGTAGAGCTGCCTTGCCGTCTCGGAGAGGTTCAGGCTGTTGTTGAAGAAGGTCTCTATGGTGCTTAACATCTCGTCACTGAAAAGCTTGGTCGTTCTTCTGTTGAAGAGCGTCTGATAGAAGGACGCCGCGTTTTCCTCGGGGATGGAGGCAAGAAAGCGCTCCAGCACCATTTTCTGGTAGTTGAAGATTTGCTGTTTTGGATGGAACATCCGCCCGATGCTGATCGCCTTTTTTGCTTCCTGCAAGGATTCGTTCAGCTGCTTCAGATTGTCCTTGCTTTCGCCTATGCCGATGCAGGCAGCCGAACCGGTTTCCAGCAGGAAGGTATTCTGCAGCGCCATCGCATATTGTTCGATGTCGCCTATCTCGGTTTCGTCGTTGATCTGCTTTACGATGGCTACGGCGTGTCTGCCGACTTCGCACACATAGTCGCCGTCGTCGGGAGAAAACAGATCGCGGATGATCGGCGTGACTGTTTCGCTGCGCGTCTCGGTAAAGAGCGCGTAGATGACCGTCCTTTGCGCGTTCATGCTGAGCTTTTGCTCAATGGAAAGCGCCTCTATTTCGCTCGCGTCTATCTCTCCTTCGAGGATCATGCGTATGCTGTTGTCGATCGTCGTGGAGGATTTTTCGTCTTTCAGGATCATGTTCACCAGCTGGGCGCAGAGCCTTGCGCAGGCTTCCACCTCCGCGGAATTCCCAGAAAAGCACAAAAACATCGGCTCCACGTCATTGATGCCGATCAGCGTGAAGGCGCCGTTTACATAGGGGTTGTAGGGATCGTTCAGGAGCGCTTCCGGCAGGGTCAGGCTCTTTTCGTTCGATTCCGGCAAAATGACCTGACCGCTGTGGTCGAGCAGAAGAACGGGCATGGATAACTGCGTCAGTATACCCGATATTCTGGCAAGCATATGCTGATTCAAATACATACCCTGTTCCTCCCGTATACAGCCGATTTACACAGTTCTTATTATATTATAACCGCCGCCAAGTTGATTTACAAGACTTGAAATCAATTTAGCGGCGGTTTTTTACGATTTTACCTGATTTTCGAAGTTTCAGGCTTATCTCTTGAGCAGCGTGGTCTCGCTGTCCTTATCGAAGAAGTGCAGCCTGCTGGTGTCGAAGGCCACCTTGATATCATCGTTGGTGCGGCTGGTGGACCTGGGGTCTACGCGGGCGATGATGTTGGTGTCCTTGCCGCTGGTGGACAGGTACAGATAGGTCTCAGAGCCCATGAGCTCGGTAACCTCGACGTGGCACTTGATGACCGCGTCGGGGAACTTGGCGATGCTCTCCTGGCTGTCGGAAATGTTCTCGGGTCGGATGCCCATGATGACTTCCTTGCCGATGCACTCGTCGGATACGAACTTCTGGAGCTTCTCCTCGGGCACCTTGATCTTGTTGTCGCCGAACACCGCGTATACGCTGTTGCCTTCCTTCTGGAGAACGACGTTGAAGAAGTTCATCTGAGGAGAGCCGATGAAGCCGGCGACGAAGAGGTTGGTGGGATAGTCGTACAGGTTCTGGGGAGAATCGCACTGCTGAATGAAGCCGTCTCTCATAACCACGATGCGGGAGCCCATCGTCATGGCCTCGGTCTGGTCGTGGGTAACGTAGATGAAGGTCGTTTGCAGCTTCTGGTGGAGCTTCGTGATCTCGGTTCTCATCTGAACACGGAGCTTGGCGTCCAGGTTGGAAAGAGGTTCGTCCATCAGGAAGACCTTCGGCTCACGGACGATGGCGCGTCCCAGAGCAACACGCTGTCTCTGACCACCGGACAGAGCCTTGGGCTTTCTCTGAAGCAGGTGCTCAATGTCCAGGATGCGGGCGGCTTCCTTAACTCTCTTTTCGATTTCCTGTTTGGGGGTTTTGCGGAGTTTAAGACCGAAGGCCATGTTGTCATACACGGTCATATGCGGATACAGAGCGTAGTTCTGGAAGACCATTGCGATATCGCGATCTTTGGGCGCTACATCGTTGACCAGCTTATCGCCGATATAGAGCTCGCCGTCCGAAATCTCTTCAAGACCGGCAACCATGCGCAGCGTGGTGGATTTTCCGCAGCCTGAAGGACCGACCAGAACGATGAATTCCTTGTCTTCGATGTCCAGGCAGAAATCGCTTACTGCGGTGACGCCGCCCTGGTAGATCTTGTAGATGTTTTTCAAAGATACGCTTGCCATAAATTATCCTCCTTAATTCTCTGCTGGCAGTTTCCTGCCTTATGCACAGATTATACCACAGACCTTGCAGAAAATGCTATCGTTAAGTTTAACAAAAAGCAGCCGCTGTTTTTGATAATTTATTGCATCATTTGCCTTTTTGTCCGTAGTAGGCGTTCGGGCCGTGTTTTCTGAGAAAGTGCTTGTCCTGTACGTGCCGGACAAGCTCGCCCGAATTCGGGTTTATGGCGTAGGTATACATCGCCATTTTGGCGATCTCCTCGAGCACGACGGCGTGATAAACGCTCTGCGAGCCGTCCTTGCCCCAGGCAAACGGACCGTGCCCCCTTACGAGTACGGCAGGCGTGTGAACGGGATTTCTGCCCTGAAAAGCCTCTACGATAACTGTCGCGGTCTCCTTCTCGTAGGCACGCTCGGTTTCCTCGGGCGTCAGCGAACGGGTGACCGGGATGCTGCCGCGCATGTAATCCGCATGTGTCGTCCCCAGACACGGTATTTCCCTGCCTGCCTGTGCCCAGGCCACAGCGCAGGTGGAATGGGTGTGCGTTATGCCACCGATTTCCCCGAACGCCCTGTACAGCTCAAAATGTGTAGGCGTGTCGCTTGAGGGATTGAGCGTGCCGTCGACACGCTCTCCGTTTTCGAGCGAAAGCACGACGATGTCCTCCGGCTTTAGTTTGTCGTAATCCACGCCGCTTGGTTTGATCGCGAACACGCCGTTTGCACGGTCGCACTCGCTCACGTTACCCCAGGTGTAGAGCACGAGCCCCTTGTGCCAAAGCTCCATATTGGCTTCGTAAACTCTCTTTTTCAGTGCTTCGTACATCAGCTCATTCCTCCGCGCCCTTTTCGGTCTCGCTTTCCTGCTCGACGCCTTCTTCCGTGTTTTCCGCGGTGCCTTCCTCTTTGGGTTCTTCGTCGTTTTCTTCAGCGGGTTCGTCTTTGTTCTCCGTGCTCGATTTCATTTGCCTGAGCAATTCCATCAGCGCTTCATCGGCGTTCTTTTCTTCTGCCTTCTGCTTTTCGACGGCAACCTCGCTCGCCTTTGTGACGTCTTCGGCGGTCAGCTGCATGAGCTTCTCTTTGGTGATCTCTTCTTCCTTCACAAGGCGGTTCGCCTGCGCGATCAGGACCTGCTCAAAGAGATTTCTGACGCCTCTTGCGTTGCCGAAGATGATTGGGTCGATGTTTTGCTTGGTGATGAACGCTTCCACTTCGTCCGTCGCGTCTTCGTCCAGCACGTATCCGCCCTGGCGGCAGCGCATGTTGAAAATGGCGAGCATCTCTTCCATCGTATAATCGTCGAAATGCAGGAATCGGTTGAAGCGCGATTCGAGGCCGGGGTTGGAAGAAATGAATTCGTCCATCAGTCCGTCGTAGCCGGCCACGATGACCACGAGGTCATCCCTGTGATCCTCCATGGCTTTGAGCAGCGTATCCACGGCTTCCTGTCCGAAATCGGTGCCTTCCTTGTGATAGGTCAGCGCGTAGGCTTCGTCTATGAAGAGAACGCCGCCGAGGGCTTTCTGTACGACCTCCATCGTCTTTCCGGCGGTCTGTCCCACGTAGCCCGCGACCAGGCCGGAACGGTCGACTTCCACGAGCTGGCCCTTGCTGAGTATGCCGAGGCATTTATAGATCCTCGCCATGACGCGCGCGATCATCGTTTTTCCGGTGCCGGGGTTTCCGGAAAACACCATGTGGAGGGACATGTCGACCACAGGCAGCCCGTGCGCCTTTCGCATCTCGTGGACCTTTACCATGTTGACGAGGTTTTCGACCTCCGTCTTGATCTTGTCAAGGCCGATGTATTCGTGCAGTTCTTTGAGGATGTCCTCCAGCTTTTCGGGCTCTTCCTCCTTCGCTTCTTCCTGCTTGACCGCTTCCTTTGAAGCTTCGCTCTCAGTTTCCGCTTTTCCCGCGCTTTCGGCGGGCTTTTGTTCGATCTTTTTCTCCGGTTCCGCCGTTTCGCTCTTGCTGCCAGGCACTTTCAGTTCCGGTATTTCGATCAGCGGAAAGCTGTCCCAGAGCAAATCGCTGGTGACCTTTGCCTGATTGCGGCTGAGCGCCTCCAGCGTTTCAAGCTGTTTTTCAAGCGTCTCGTCGCGATAGTCTCCCGAAAGCTGCCTTGCGCGCTCGCGCATCTCGGCAATATACGGATCGGGCGCGGGTTTTTTCGTATCGTTTTCCTGCTTGTCTCCCGGCTTGAGTATGCCCCAGATGTCGTCGCCGACCCTGCGCAGATTGCGGGTGGTTATCTCCCTGAGCTTCTCCAATGAGCTCTCAAGCAGCCTGTCTTTTTCGTCCATGATTGCTCCCCCTTCGCGGCTCGTTTTTTGTCTATTATAGCAGATTTGCGTGCTTTTTCAAGCGTTTTCGTCTTTGCCTTTTGACGGAAGCTGTATGCCCGTGATTTCGATCGCGCGGTACTGCGCGCCCTCGCTGTTTACGCATTTCATGCAGTTGTCGCAAAGCTTGTTCGGATCGAGATCGCAGCGCAGACATTCGCCGCAGTCGGTGCACTCGACTTCTTCGTCCAGAACACACATTTTTCTCTGCATCTCATACGCCCCTTTTCAGTATTTCCTCGAGAACCATTTTGCCGTGCGCATACGTTATTCCGCCCTGCATGTAGGCAATGTACGGCTCCCTGATCGGCGCGTCGGCGGAGAGCTCGATCGAGGCGCCGGATACGAACGTGCCCGCCGCCATGATGACCTTGTCCTGATAGCCCGGCATGTTCCAGGGCTCGGGCACGGCCTGCGAATCGACGGGAGAAAACGCCTGGATCGACTGTATAAAGCTTATCAGCTTTTCGGGCGAACCGAAGCGTATGGCCTGAATGATGTCATTTCTTGCGTCGCTGCAGCGCGGGTGCACGGGATAGCCCATGTCCTCGAACACCTTCGAAAACAGGCAGCCGGTCTTCAACGCCTGACAGACGATGTGCGGCGCCATGAACAGCCCCTGATAGAACGGACGGTAGCTGCCCGCGTAGGAACCGACCTCGGCCCCGAGCCCCGGACAAGTCATTCGATAGGCGACTTTTTCGACGCATTCCTCTTTGCCCGCGATATAGCCGCCGGTCGGCGCGAGCGAGCCGCCAAGATTCTTGATCAGCGAGCCTGCCATGATGTCTGCCTCGGGTTCGCTTATGTCGGTCAGTTCTCCGTAACAGTTGTCGACCATCACTTTTACGTCCGGATACGCTTTATGGATTTCGGCGATGGCCCGATTGATCTCGCTCACGCTCAGCGACGCCCGCCAGTCGTAGCCCCTCGACCTTTGGATCAGCACGAGCTTCACGTTTTCGTCTATCGCAGAAAGGATCGCAGGCAGATCGAGCGCGCCGTCTTTGAGCGACACCTGCTGAAAATCTATGCCGAGATCCTTTAGCGAGCCCGTACCCTCCTTGCCGGTCAGCCCGATCACGTCGCCCAGCGTATCGTACGGAAGCCCGGCCGCAGAAAGCAGCGTGTCGCCCGGGCGCAGCATGCCGTACAGGCAAAGGCTCAGCGCATGGGTCCCGCAGGTGATCTGCGGTCTCACCAGCGCCTTTTCCGTGCCCAGCACACGCGCGAAGAGCTCAGAAAGCGTGTCCCTTCCGATGTCGTCGTAGCCATAGCCGGTCGTCGGGGCGAAAAAGCGGTAGGACACCTCGTGGGCCTTGAAGGCGTCCAATACCTTTTTCGTGTTGACGTATTCGATCTGTTCAAATCTTTCAAAGGCGTCCGAACAGGCTTTTTCGGCTTGCCTTATGATTTCTTCCGGTTTCATTTTCCAAGCTTGTCCTCCAAGGATGTATTTCCGAAGTCTGTTTGACTTAAAAATTCCTTCTGTGTGTCTCTTATGGTTTTTGCGATCTGTTCGCTCAATTCGTCGAAGTTCGTGCCGTCGGTCGGAAGCCACATGACGCGCTTGTCTCGCCTGAACCAGGTCTCCTGCCTTTTGGCGAGGTGCCGCGTATGCGTTTTGATCAGTTCTACGGCATCTTCGAATGAGATTTCCCCGTCCAGCGCCTGCTTCGTTTCCTTAAAGCCGATGGCCTGCATGGCGGTTTCCTGCACGCTCTCCTCCGCCCTTTCGAGGCGCTCGACTTCCCGGGTCAAACCGGCTTTGAGCATCCCTTCGACGCGAAGATTGATCCTTTCGTACAGCTTCTCCCTTTCCCATTTCAGCGCGAAGAGCCTCGCGTCGTAGCTGTCCTCGGTTTCGCGGTCGATATCTTCCTGCACCGACCGGGGCTTTCCGGTCTGATAATAGATCTCCAGCGAGCGTATGACCCGCCGAGTGTCGTTGGGAGCGTATTTTTCGGCCGATCGCGGATCGACCTTTTTCAGCATTTCATAAAGTTTCTGGGCGCCATTTTCTTGCGCAGCCAACGCTTTCAGCCGCGCGCGCATTTCCTCGTCTGCCGCTTCGGACATACGTATGCCCTTTGTGAGCGCGTCGATGTACAGCCCTGTTCCGCCGCAAAGCAGGGGCGTCTTTCCCCTTTGCCGTATATCCTGAATCGCTCTTTCGGCGTCTTCCCGGAATTTGGAGGCGTTGTACTTCGTCGTCGGCGGGCAGATGCCTATCAGGTGATGCCTTACGGCCGTAAGCTCTTGCGGGCTCGGCTTTGCGCTCAGGATGTCCATGCCGGTGTAAAGCTGCATGGAATCGCAGGAGACGATCTCCGCACCGATCTTTTGGGCGACGCGTATGGCCAGATCGGTCTTTCCGGATGCCGTGGGGCCGCAGATAGCGAACAATACAGGCTTCATGTCACTGTATGCGCTTGAAAAGCTGCTCGATCATGCGCTTTGTGTAGACCTTCATGATCGGGCGGCCGTGCGGACAGGTGGGCGGCGCGTCGGAGGCGAGCATCCTCTCCAGAAGAGACGCGATCTCTTCCCTGCTCAGCTTTTCACCGCCCTTGACGGCGTGCTTGCAGGAGGCCTGAATGATCGAAGCGAGCCGCCGTTCCTTCTCGGCCTTTTTGAGCATTGCAAGCTCGTCTATCATCTCTTCAAACAAGAGGTTCAGGTCGCTGCTGCCGTAAATGAAGGGCACTGCCGTGACCTTGACCGTGTTCTCGCCGAAAGGCTCCAGTTCGTACCCGGCTTCCCTGAGCAGTTCGCCGCTGTCGGACAGTATCTGCATTTCCCGTGGCGTCAGGTTCAGCATGATCGGGACCAGCAACTCCTGACTGGCAACGCCTTCGCTCAGTGCCTTTGTGTACTTTTCGTAATTCAGTCTTTCGTGTGCAGCATGCTGATCGATCAGGATCAGCGATTCACGCATCTCCACGATGATGTACGTGTCAAGATATACACCGATCAGTCTGAAGGATACGTCGGTTTTCTTTTCCGGTTCGGGTTCGGGCTCTGGCCGGACGGGCATCGCCTCTTTCGGGACGGACGGCTCGGGCGCGGAATAAACGGGCGGCTTCATCGAATCGACAAGGCCTGTAAAGCTGATGCCTGCGCCCGGTTCGTTGACCTGCTGAGCAGCGGCCGGTTTGTTTTCGGTCTGCTCCGGGATGTAGATGTCCATCTGGCGCAGGTGATCAAAAGAGTCGGCGCTCGTCTGCTTCACGGGTTCTGTGATCACCCGGTGTGCGGGAGCAGCAATTTCGATTTGGGTCAAAAGCGATTCCGCCATGCTGTCGCCGGAAAAGGCGCGTGAAAGCAGCGTTCCCGCCGTGAGACGGAAGGCCGCTTCGTCGCGGAAGCGTACCTCAAGCTTACCCGGGTGCACGTTCACGTCCACGCTCGAAGCGGGCGCCGTCACGAACAGCACACAGCTCGGGTACTTTCCGACGGTCACCCTTCCCCTGCAGGCTTCCTCGAGCGCCTGAGACAGCGCCCGGCAGTTTATGAGCCTTCCGTTCAGGAAAAAGCTCTGTCTGGAGCGCGTAGGATACGCCTGTTCGCCCACGCCCAGAAAGCCGCGTATCGAAAACGCGCCTTCCGATTGGTCTATTTCTTTTAAGCCCTGTACGTATTCGTTTCCGAAGATCGCCATTGCCGCGTGCAGCACGTTTCCGTCGCCGTATGTCCTGAAGAGCATTTTTCCGTTGACGGTGAGCCTGAAGGAAATGCCTGGGTTGCCCATTGCGAGCTTTTGAACGAGCTCCGTTATGAGCGACTGTTCGTACGCAGGCTTCCTCAAAAACGTTCTGCGGACCGGGATGTTGTAAAACAGTTCGCTGACTGTGATCGTCGTACCCTCGGGACAGCCCGCCGGCAGGATCTGCGTGATGGTGCCGCCCTCGTTTACGAGCTTTACGCCGGTCTCGGCATCCTTGGTTTTGGTGCTCACGCTCACCTTACTGACGGCGGCGATGGAGGGCAGTGCCTCTCCCCGAAAGCCCATCGTCATTACGTTTGCAAGCTCCGAAGCGTCGCTCAGCTTGCTCGTGGCGTGGTTTTGAAAGGCGAGCTTGATCTCTTTTGCGTCGATCCCGCAGCCGTTGTCCGTCACGCGCAGGTATTCGATGCCGCCGCCTTTGATTTCCACACTGATCCCGCTTGCGCCCGCGTCGATCGAGTTCTCGATCAGCTCCTTGGCGACCGATACCGGGCGCTCTATCACTTCGCCCGCGGTGATTTTTTCGATTGTTTCCCTGCTCAGGAGTTTTATGCTCATGTTCAGATCCTTTGTGCCTTTTCGTGCAGCATGAAAAGGGTGTTCAGCGCCTCTATGGGCGTCAAGCTGTTCACATCCAGCTTTTTTATCTCCTCGACCAGTGCGATGGGCTCAAAATCGTTCAGCGTAACCTGGCGGTCCTTCGCCGTCTTTTTGTTTACGATCGATTCGCCCAGAGAGCCGTTTTGCATCTCGTCCACCTCGAGGCGCGCCATGATCTGCCGCGCGCGGTTTACCACGCTGTTCGGAAGACCCGCGATCTTTGCAACGGCCACGCCGTAGCTTTTATCTTCGCCGCCGGGAACGACTTTTCTTAGCATGATGACCTCATCGCCATGCTCCATCGCGGTCACGCGGTAGTTCACGACGCCGTCCAGCTTGCCTTCGAGGACGCTGAGCTCGTGGTAGTGCGTGGCAAACAGTGTCCTCGCGCCGCATTTCTGATTTGCCAGATGCTCCACGGCCGCCCACGCGATCGAAAGCCCGTCGAAGGTGGAGGTCCCTCTGCCGACCTCATCCAGGATGACGAGGCTTTTTTCCGTGGCGTACTTCAGGATCACGCTCATCTCGTCCATTTCCACCATGAACGTGGACCTTCCGCCGTAAAGGTCGTCGCTTGCGCCGATGCGCGTAAATATGCGGTCGGTGATCGATATATCCGCCTTCTCGGCGGGCACGAACGAGCCTGTCTGTGCTAAAAGCGTGATTAAAGCCACCTGCCGCATGTAGGTCGATTTGCCCGCCATGTTCGGACCGGTTATGATCATTACGCGCTTTTGGGAATCGAGATAGGTATCGTTCGGCACGAACTTTTCCTGCCCGATGGCCTTTTCCACGACGGGATGCCGTCCGTTTACGATCTCGTACCTGCCCTCTGTGTTGATTTTCGGGCGCGTGTAGCCGCTGTCGAGCGCTGCTTTTGCGAAGGATTCGAGGCAGTCGATGTCCTTGAGCGCGTTTGCGCTGCGTCGTATCGCGTCAATATTTTTCTTCAGTTCTTCCCTTATCGCCAAAAACAGTTCGTATTCCAGCTTGATCGCGTTGTCCTCTGCGCCGAGGATCGTGCTTTCCAGCTGCTTTAATTCCTCTGTTATGAAGCGCTCGCAGTTGGCCAGCGTCTGCTTTCGGATGTATCTTAAGGGGATCAGATCGTAGTATGAACGCGTGACCTCTATATAGTATCCGAAAAGCCTGTTGTAGCCCACCTTAAGGTTTTTGATGCCGGTCTCTTCCCTTTCCTTCTGCTCCAGCTGCGCCAGCCATTGCTTTCCGTTTTTGGAGGAGTCGTGATAGGTGTCCAATTGTTTGTTGAAGCCCGGCCTGAAGATACCTCCGTCCTTGATCAAAATCGGCGCGTCCTCGCTGATGGCCTGTCTGAGCATTTCCTTGAGCGGCGCGATGTCGTCGAGTTCTTCTGCGGCCTTTGCGAGGAGTCCGGTTTTTCCTTCAAGGGCGCGCTTGATTTCGGGGATTGCCTCCAACGAAGCGCAAAGTGCCAGACAGTCCCTCGGGTTTACCGTACCGAAGGCGATCTTGCTCAGCAGCCGTTCGATGTCGTAAACGCCGCCAAGGACCGAGCGCACCGTTTCCAGCAGCACGGGGTCTTCGCAAAACGTCTCTACGGCGTCCTGCCGGAGTGTTATTTCCTCTTCATTCAAAAGCGGCTGTTCGATCCAGGTTTTGAGCTGCCTTGCGCCCATGGAGGTGAGCGTCTTGTCCAATACGCTCAGGAGCGAGCCTTTTCTGCCGCGTTCGCGTATGGAGGAGACGACCTCCAGGTTCGTCATCGCGGCGCGGTCGAGCAGCATATAGTCCCTGTGCTCGTAAAGGCGCATCCTGTTAATGTGGTTCAGTTCGCTCTTTCGCGTTTCCAGTAAGTATTTCAGCAAGGCCCCGCAGGACTGTACGCTGTCCTTTGGCAGCAGGGCAAGCTCGCTTTTGTCCTCCGGAAACTGTATCTGCAGAGCCTTTTTTGCCGGTGCGAAATCGAATTCGTCTTCGTTTCGCGGCGTATAGGCGATGGAGAGCTTTTGACACAGATCTCTTATTTCGTCGTCCTCCGGCGAAATGATTTCGCTGGGAGATATGCGGCTCAGTTCGTTCGTCAGCTGCTCCGGCGAGGCTTCCGCGGCGTAGGCGTTGAATTCGCCCGTCGAAACGTCGCAGAACGATATTCCGACGTTCTTTTTGCCGCGAAAAAGGGATAAGATGTAATTTGCGTCCTTCTCCCGGACGAGTCCGCTCTCGGTGGCAGTACCGGGCGTTACGATGCGGATGACGTCCCTTTCGACGAGGCCCTGAGACAGGGCGGGGTCCGTCAGCTGTTCACAGATAGCCGCACGGAAACCTTTCTGTACGAGGCGGGCGACGTAGCTGTCCACGGCGTGATACGGCACGCCGCACATCGGCGCCCGCTCGCTCAGGCCGCAGTCCTTGCCGGTGAGCGTCAGCTCGAGCTCCCGCGACGCGGTGATCGCGTCGTCGAAGAACATTTCGTAAAAGTCGCCCACGCGAAACAGGAGTATCTCGTTTTTGTGCTTTTCTTTCAGATTGAGATACTGCTGCATCATTGCCGAAAGCGCCATGTCAGTTCACCTTCGCAGAGCAGCCGCCGCAGCTTGAGCAGTTCCCCGTGCAGCCGCTGCCCGTATCCATTTCTCCGGAGACGATAAAATGCAGCACGCTGTTAACCTGATTGATCAGCTCGGAAAACTTGCCCCTGGCTTCCTCGACGTGCATGACGTCTTCGTTTTTCTCCATGAGCGATCTCGTTTCGTCTATTTCTTTTGTGAGCGTCTGTACCCTCGCCCAGTCCTTTTCGTTTTTGCTCATGATCTCCTCCATTTCGTTTCGGAGCTCTATGAACCTGCCGACGAGCTTTGCGGCGTCGGCGTTCCGGGTAAGGTTTTGTTCAGCCTGCTTCATATTGACGTACTCTTCGCTTTTCATGAGTGCATCGCCGAGCTGGCGGGTCCTTTCGAATACTTCGTTCATTTATTCCTCCAGTGTGCCTTTGAGGGTGTTTTTGCCCGCGTCCGTGATTTTTACGTTTACGATCCTGCCGATCAGTTCTTTACCGCCCCCGAAATTGACCATATGGCCTCTGGGCGTTTTTCCGCCCACCGTGTTATCGCTGCGCGCAGATACCGTTTCCACGAGCACGGGCTGCACGCGCCCGACTTGCTTTTTCAGCGTTTCCGCCGTCCAGTGCTGCTGAAGGGCAATGAGCTCCTCGATCCATTCCGTTTTCTCTTCCATGGAGACCGGGTCCTCGTACTTTGCGGCGAGCGTGCCGGCTCTGGGCGAATAGATGAAGGTATACGCGGCGTCGTACTTTACCTCGTTTACGAGGCTCAGCGTCTGTTCGAACTGCCGGCGCGTCTCCCCCGGAAAGCCCACGATGATATCGGTCGTAAGCCCTATATCCGGGCACACGGAGCGGATCTTTTTGACGGTTTCAAGGTATTTTTCGCGCGTGTAGCGGCGGTTCATGCGCATGAGAATTTCGTTGTCGCCGGCTTGCACGGGCAGGTGCAGCGCGGGCATCAGGTGCCTGCAGGCAGCAAAGCAATCGATCAGTTCGTCCGTGATGTCCTTGGGGTGCGAAGTCATAAAGCGGATACGCTCTATGCCGAGGGTGTCGATCTTTTTGATCAGATCCGCAAACGCGCTTTTGCCGCCCATGTAGGAGTTCACGTTCTGGCCGAGCAGCATGATCTCCTTGACGCCCCGGTCGCGCAATAACGCGCATTCCGCCAGTATGTCTTTTTCGTCTCTGGAGCGTTCCCTGCCCCGCACGTACGGCACGATGCAGTAAGTGCAAAAATTGTTGCAGCCGTACATGATGTTCACGAACGCGTTCACGGCGCTGTTTCTCGTGACCGGCTGTCCCTCCGGCACGCTGCCGTCGACGTCCCATACCTCGAAGACGCGGCTTTGCTCTGCGATGACCGTATAGATATACTCGGGGAGGCAGTATGCGTTGTGCGTGCCGAAGACCAGGTCGATGAAGGGATATTTCTGCTTCAGGTTTTCGCTTACACCCTCCTGCTGCATCATGCAGCCGCATACGCCGATGATCAGTTCCGGCTTGTCTTTTTTGAGTTCTTTTAGCCAGATCACGTTGCCGAGCGCCTTGTTTTCGGCGTTTTCGCGGACACAGCAGGTATTGTAAATGATGATGTCCGCCTTTTCGCGCGCGTCTGTTTTGGTAAAGCCGCATTTGTCCAGCCAGCCCGCCATGGTCTCGCTGTCGCGCACGTTCATCTGGCAGCCCATCGTGACGATGTGATAGGTTTTTTGTATGCCGAGCTCTTTGAGCCTTTCGGCGTAGCGGTACTGCGCCGCAATTTGTTCAGCGGGTATATGGTTATCGCTCATATCTCTCTCCGGTCGTCAGTATGTCACCGTTTCGTTTTTGCGTTTGCGCGTCATTTCGACGAGGCCGAGGGGCGTTATGTCGACGACGTTCAAGCGGTTCCTGTCGCGCTTCGCTGTTTCTTTGAGGTGCTCGAGCAGCAGGTTTTTATGAGTTTTGTCCTTCATGTTGATAAAGTCCGCGACGATGATGCCGCCCACGTCCCTTAAGCGCATCTGCTTTACGATCTCGTCCGCCGCCTCCATATTCACTTTGAGTATGTTGCTCTCCGCGTCTTTTATGTCGACGGCTTTTGCGCTGTTTACGTCGATCACGGTCATGGCCTCGGTCCTGTCGATGACGATGCAGCCGCCGCATTTCAGCCAGATTTTCCTTTGTCCAAGCTTTTCAAGCTGCGAAACAATGCGGTACAGCGCAAGCAGGTTCTCCGTCTTTACGAGCTTTACCCTCTGCAAAAGCCCGGGCCCGAAGGCAGAAACGAAGCCGCAAAAGCTATTATACAACATTTCCGAAGAAAATACCACCTCTTCGAACTCTTCGCTGAAAATATCTCTTGCAGCCCTGTAGATGAGATCGCTTTCGTCCCTGAGCAGGCAAGGTGCTTTTCTGTGCAGGGCTCTGCGCGTCAAATCGTTCCATTCTCCGAGAAGGCGCGTTGCGTCTTCACGGATCGTCTGTCTGCTTTCGCCCGATGCGCTCGTTCTCAATATGATGCCCGCGCCTTCGGGCTTTATTTCGTTTGCAATCTGTTTAAGGCGTGCATACTCCTTCTCGTCGTCGATCTTTTTCGATACGCTCGCGCCGCCCGAAAATGGCATGAGCACACTAAACCGTCCCGCGAGCTTTACGTTCCGGCTGAGCGTCGCGCCTTTTTCGCCGCCCGGCACCTTGGTTACCTGAACGACGATCTCGTCGCCCGGCCGCACGGGCTTTTCGTGGATGTCTTCGGGTTCGGTGAGTATTGCGTTTTTGTCCGTCCCGATATCCACAAAAGCGGCGCTGAGTCCCGGCAGTACGTTCAGCACTCTGCCAAGATACACGCTGCCGCATATCGATTGTCGGTCCCTGGAGGAAGCAAGCGTTTCCACGAGCTCTCCGTCCTCCAGGACGCAGACGCGTACAAAGTCTTCCGTCCCGTCGATGATCAGTTGTTTTTTCATAGCTGAAGCTCTGTGATGAGCTTTACGGCGCCGTATCGGTCCACGCCCAGAAGCCCCGTCCTTTTTGCGCGGAAGCTCACGTCGTCGATACCTGCAAGCGTGCAAAGCGAATGCATCAGAACGTCGGGCTTTAGCGTGTCCTGCTCGGTCAGCATAAGGCGGGTCAGTATGACGCCGTTCTGCATTTCAAGCTTCAGGCACAGTTTCCTTACGTCGATCTCTTTTTCGCCGGACTTCGTCTTTCGAAGGCCCATAAAGCTCTCCGTGCGCATGAAGGCACTGGCGGCGCTTTGCAGTTCGGGTAGACTGTCCCTGGGGGTTATTTCGTAATCGGCCATTTTGACCAGCGACATCATGGACGGAAAAGTATCGTCCCTGAAGATGACCTGCTTGATCGGCATGTCCTCCGGCAGGGCGTTTTTCATCGTTTCCAGCGCCGTGGATTTGTCGACGGTCCCCTCGATCTTTACCTCAAAAACCTCGTAATCGCTTTCGTAGCCCATGGCCAGCGCGCCCGCGATCGACAAAATCGGGTGCGGATTAAAGCCCTTGGAAAACGCGATCGGAAGGCAGGTACGATTGAGCGCCCTTTGCAAAAAGCGCTGAAGATCCAGGTGGGAAACGAAGCGCATGCGCCCTTCTTTCCCGTACACGTACACCAGCTTCATCGGCAGGCCCCCTCATACCGCGTCATTCCGCAGCCCTGACAGCCCTTTCGGCAGTCCGGCGTGATCTCTCCCCGCATGGCCTTCTGATACTCGCGCTTCAAATACGCAAGGCTCACGCCACAGTCTATATGACTCCAGGGCAGCACCTCGTCAAGGCTGCGCTCCCGCGAGGAGTAAAAGCCGGGGTCGATCCCGGCGTCGGCAAAGGCCTTGTCCCAGCCGGCTTTGTTGAAAAACTCGGTCCAGCTGTCGAACATGCAGCCGTTTTCCACCGCGAGGCGCAAGACCTCACTTACCCGCCTGTCACCCCTTGCGAATACGGCTTCCAGATAGCTCACGTCCATCTCGTGGTACTTGTAGTCCACGCCCTTGAGCTTGTCGAGCTCGCTTTTCAAAAGCAGCTGGCGATGGCGTATCGTCTCCGCGTCGATCTGCGCGCACCACTGAAACGGTGTGTGCGGCTTGGGAACGAATACGGACGCACTCACCGTTATTCGAAGCCCGGGAGAGCGCTGCTCCTTGGGGATCGAGAAATAACACCTGCGCACCTTTGTAGCAAGGTCCGCGATGCCCAAAATATCTTCGTCCGTCTCCGTCGGCAGGCCGATCATAAAATATAGCTTTACGGCACTCCAGCCCTCGGAAAACGCGTCCGTCACAGCGCGCATCAGGTCTTCCTCGGTCACGCCTTTGTTTATGACGTCCCTCAGTCTTTGCGTGCCGGCCTCCGGCGCGAGCGTCAGCGCGGTCTTTCTGACCTTTTGCGTCTCTTTCAGCGTATCCTTCAGAAAGGCGTCGATGCGCTGGGACGGCAGGGAAATCTTGACGCGCCTTGCCATGAATTTTTCCACCATCTCGTGCGCCAGCTCGGGAAGGCACGAATAGTCGCCACTCGACAGGCTCATGAGTGAGATCTCGTCAAAGCCCGTCGCATTGACGAGCTTTTCGGCGATCTCCAAAAGCCTGTCCATGCTCCTTTCGCGCACGGGCCGGTAGATCATGCCCGCCTGACAGAAGCGGCAGCCTCTCGTGCAGCCGCGAAAGATCTCGAGCATGATCCTGTCGTGTACCACTTCGCCGAAGGGCACGATCAGCTTTTCCGGATAGTCCGCGGCGGTAAGGTCGTTGACCAGCGCCTTGAACACCAATTCCGGCGCGCCTGAACCCTCTTTTGGCTTTATGCTCTGAACCGTTCCGTCCGGGTTATACGCGAGGTCATAGAGGGACGGCACATACGAGCCTTCCACTTCCGAGACCGCGCGGCGCAAAAATTCCTCCCTCGGCGCGCCGGACGCTTTCCAGCTTTTGAAAAGATCGATGAATTGATGAATCGACCTTTCCCCGTCGCCCAGGGTAAATATGTCCACGAACGGCGCAAGCGGTTCGGGATTGAACGCGCAGGGACCGCCGCAGATGACGAACGGGCCGTCTTTTCTGTCTTTCTGATACAAAGGAATGCCCGCGAGGTGCAGGCTTTTCAATATATTGGTATAGCTCATTTCGTACATGAGCGTGATGCCGAGGAGATCAAAACTCTTTACGGGCGTCCTCGACTCCTGAGAAAACAATGGAACGTCGTTTTGCTCCATGAGCTTCATCATGTCGGGCCAGGGCGTAAATACCCTTTCGCACCAGCAGTCGTCCCTTTTGTTCAGCGTGTGGTACAGTATCTTCATTCCCAGGTGGGACATGCCGATCTCGTAAACGTCCGGAAACAAAAAGGCGTATCTCACGTCCACCTTCTCCGGGTCCTTGATCACGCTGTTGTATTCGTTTCCGATATATCTCGACGGCTTTTGCACAAGCGGCATCAGTTCGTCGATTCTGTCGCTCAGGTTCATTTGAATATATCCTTTCCGTTTCAGGGAAGCGGCCGTCACCTCTTATCGCTGAAGGCGAGAACGGCACTTAACAAATCCTCCCCCGTTCTGCCCACGGGCACCACGTTTACGCCGAGCTCTTTTTTGACCTGACTCAGCGTCATGTCGTCCAGAAACGTCTCTTCTCCGCTTCGCAGCATGCATTCGGTGATGAGGACGGCGTCACATTTCTCTTTCTTCATGCGATAGATCAGATCCCGTCCCGTGATCAGGCCCGAAACCGTGACGCTTTCGCCGAAAAACCTGTTTTTGACCGCGCACACCTTGACGTCGACGCCGCTGATCGGATGATCGTCCATCAGCGTCTGCAGAATCGGCTGAATGGAAGTTCCGCAGGCGATGCAGAGGTGCTTTAAGGCCTTTCCGCCCTTTTTGTATTTGGGTTTCAGCTCGTAATAGGCGTCGTCGTACTCCGTGATGAGTTGTCTTACGAGGCCTACGCCGTTGTCGATTTGCGCATAGTCCTCGTATTCGCTGTCGCCGGGGATGGGCTCGCCGGCGATCAGATACATTTCGTCGCTCGGAAAGGCGAACAGCGTCCCCTTCTCCCTGAGGAGTATTTTTCGCTTTTCGTTTACCATTCCGAGGAGATTCTTTGCGCTTTCCCTGTCGAAGGGCTTAAGATCGTCAAGCCCTTCCCTGTGCCCCGTAAGCCCCACCGGCACGATGGCAAGCGACAGGCAGCACGGGTACATTTCGGAAAGATCGTCGATCGTATCTTCGAGTACCTTTCCGTCGTTGATGCCCGGGCAAACCACCGTTTGCGCGTGAAACTGAATGCCGCCGGCGCTCAGCTTCCTCAATTGAGACATTATATCAAAATTCGTGCGCGGGCGCAAGAGATTTCTTCTTACATTTTCGTCTGTGGCGTGAACGGAAATGTACAGGGGCGAAGCGTGGCGCTTTATGATGCGCTCGAGCTCTGCGTCGTTTACGTTCGTGAGGGTCACGAAATTGCCCATAAGAAGGGACAGCCGCCAGTCATCGTCCTTGATTCTGAGGCTGTCCCGCATGCCCCCGGGCAATTGATCCACGAAGCAGAAGCGGCAATGGTTCACGCATTCGCGCGTCTTGCCCAGCATGTCGCTTTCGAACTCTATGCCCAGGGGTTCCCATTCGTCCTTCTCAAACTCGAATTCGATTTCCTCGCCCGAGCAGAGGACGGAAAGGCTGAGCTTTTCGCTGCAGCACAGCGCCTGATAGTCGATGAAATCGACGATTTCTTCGCCGTTTACGCGCAAAAGCTCGTCGCCGCTCTTCAGCCCGAGCTGAGAAGCGATGCTGCCTTCCTCAACCGATTTTATCCTGTGCTTCATATCAGGTGACCGTGACCGGCGTGCCGCCGCCGCAATTGTCGAAAATCCACTTCGCGTTCTCCACGGACAGGCGCACGCAGCCGTGCGAGGCCTTGCGGCCCAGCTGGCTGATGGTGCCGCGGCGAACGGAGCTTTCACTGCGCGAGGAATAGATGACCGAATGGAACAGTATGCCGCCGTCGATGGTCCAGGCATACCTCGCCCAGCAGTTGAACTCCTTGAAGTAATACCATTCGCTGATCCTGCCCGTATTCCAGAAGGTGCCCTTCGGAGTCGGTGTATCGTTTAGACCCGTCGAGCATTTGAAGGTCTTTACGGGCTTTTCGTTGAAGCCCTTGCCGTTCCATTCGTAGACGTAGACCCTCTGCGCGGACGTGCTGACCGTGATTTTATATTTGGTCACGACGGTGTCGGACTGCGCTGCCCTTTGGGAATACAGCAGGCGCTGCGTCCTTTCGTCCGCGATGCCGTTTTGGGGCAGACCGTTTTTATACTGGAAATACTTGAGCGCGAGCTCCGTCTTCTGACCGAATACGCCGTCGCTCTTGCCGGTGGTCGTGCGCATATAGCCCAGCGTGATCAGGCGGTTTTGCAGGCGCTTGACCTCGTCGGTCTTGTCGTTTAAGCGAACGTCCTCCTTGTAGCAGTCGAAGCTGCCGCTTTCAAGCTCGTCGACGAGCTCCTGTGTCACGACGCCGTCGCTCACGAAAGGCGTGGATTCCGGCACGAAGCGCAGCGTCGGAGTGGGCGTGGGCGCTTTGTCGTATACGTCGATCACTTCGTTGGTTTCGGGGTCGATCGTCACGCGGGGCGTTATGGCCGGCGTCGGAGAAGGCGTGATCCACGGCCTCGTGGGCAAGGGCGTCGCCGTCGGGTGCGTCTGATAGCGCTTTTCCAGCATCTCGTGGACGTAAGTCTGCGCGAGCTTCACCGCTTCGTCCGTGCGGTTTCCGAAGCTGCCGTCGGCGCTGCCGCTCATAAAGCCGTATAAAAGCAGCGTCTCCTGCAGGCTCTTTACCTCGTCGCTCACGACTCCGTTTGCAAAGGGCGTGGGCGAAGGCTGGGGATCCCTGATCGCGGAATTGGAATAAATGGCGTCGATCACATAGGCGTCTGCCATGCCCGTCATTTCAAATCCGTTTACGTACTGGAAATATTTGACCGCGTTGGCGGTTTCCGCGCCGAATTTTCCGTCCACGTTCCCATCGAAATAGCCAAGCTCTTTCAGGCGGTTCTGAAGGCGCTTTACGTCTTTCGAGCCGTTTTCGTCGGTGATACCCTCGTACAGGGCGGAGTTTTTGACCATGAACGGCGTGGGCGTCGGCGTAGGCGTGGGTGTGGGCGTCGGCGTAGGCACCGGCGTAGGCGTCGGGACCGGTGTAGGCGTCGCCATGGCCGTGGCCTGCGGAGAGCCGGTCACGAATACGATATCCGCCTGCGTCGTCTCTGCCGATGGGATGAGCGCTATCAGGCAGACCGCCGCGAGCGTTATCAGCATGTATACGAGTTTACGCATTTTCTTCCTCCACTTTTGCGGTAGCAAACTGGGCTATTCGGAGACGGGTTGCGCCGTAAGGGATCAGCTCGGCAGTGACCTGAGAGTTCTTTGCGCACTGCGGCTGTATGGGAATTGCGCCGGCGTCGTTCTGCTCCGCTGCCCAGGCATCGGTTTTGCAGACCCTCGCAAGCACTTTCAAGCAGGGAGCAGATGCATTGAACCCCGGTTGGGCGTTTTCGTCCGTCACCGCCTTCATGCTGCCGTCCGCCGCAAGGACGTATCTCCATTCGCCCTTGCAGGAATATTCTTTTGTTCCGTTTTCTTTCTTCGTTTCAGCCTTCAGGGGGAGCGCCATCAGAAGCGGCCCTATCTCCGCGGCGATCGACTGGCGGCTCCATTTGCTAAGGCGCACCTGCCTGGGCAGGATCAGTTTGACCGTGCTGTCGCTGCTCCACTTTTGGCGAAGGCACGCGGTCTCTCCCGCCCGCACGGTCATGATCTCCCCATTGGGAAGGTAGATCATCGGGTTTACAGCCCAGAACGGAATGCGCAGATACAGCGGGAATTCCACGGGGCGCTTTGTGTTGAAACTTATTTCCACGCTCTCGCCGAAGGGATAGCTTCCGCCGACTTCAAGCCTGACCGGCACGGAATCGATCACGTGGCTTAAGCTGCAGGGCGCATAGCTTACGCAGCTTAAGCCGTCGTCGCTCGTCTCCTGCCAAAGAGAAGCGCAGAACCTGCTCAGGGCGCCCAACAGTTCCAAATAGCCCTCTCTGCCGAGGTCCTTCGAATAGACGTTTGCGTCTTCGACGCTGTTGTACCAGGCGTGTCCGCTTCTAAGGCAGCCGATCTGGTTGGTCTGCTGAAGCTGCTGAACCGAAAGATCGCTTTCGTCCAGTGCGGCTTCAAGCCCGTTGTAGGCGAGCTTTTCGAGAGCGTCCGGTATCTCGCTTCCGAAATCTCCCGCGTCCATCAGCGTCTCCATCGACAGCATGGCTTCGGCGATCGCCGCGGTGCTCACGCCCGCGGACGGATTGCTGCCGTTCAGGTGCTCGTCGCAGGTGAACATGCCAAGCGCCGTTCCGTGGTACTTCATCAGCTTTTCCCAGCCGTATTTAAAGCCGTTGAGCTCTTTGAACCCGCTCTTGAAAAGGCTCACGACGCCCGGCGCCTTCAGTCCGAAAGCCACGTTTACGCCGTGGGACTGATGATAATAGGAGGCGAAGAAGGGATGGTTTTCGCCCATCAGGCCGTTTTTCTCGGCGAGCATCCCCTCCTTCAGGCGGCCGAGGCTCATCGATTTGGACATGGGCTGAACGTTCGGGAAAGTGGAAAACACGTTCGTCCAGTCGATCATCTGGGCCTTGAGCTTTTTGCAAAGCTCCAACAAGTATTTCTGTCCCGTGATGTTGAACAGTCTCAGTGCGATATAGATGTTGTCCGCGCACCTTGCGCAGGCTCTGCCCTCCAAAGGCTTTTGCGAAAGATTCCTGTATTCGTACTTGAAGAAACCGTCCATCAGTACGAGCGCGCGCTTGTCGCCGGCGGCGCAGAAATAGGCGTACACAGCTCTCAGGATCAGTATGAGCGGCCAATAGTCGCCTTCCTCTGCCCCGTAAAACCAGCCGTCCTCGCGTTTCGACCGGATCAAAGCGTCCATGTATTCTTTTGTCTTTTGCTTGAGCTCCTCGTCGTCCAGCGCGTACGCCGTCGTGACGAGCGCGTCCAGCGCGTACGCCGCCCGTTCCCGGTCGGTGATGCGGTCTATGTCGCACGCCGGCCAGAGTTCGTTCAGGCTTTCTTTTACCGGCTCCTTCAGCTTTACGATCTGTGTCTTCAGCCAGCCCTCGGGCCTGATCCTGCCGGGGCTCAGCGCAAGTTTCTGATTCTGTGTAAGCGGCGCTCTGTTGTAAAACGCTTTCATCGGCTACCTCCGCTTTTTTTTGCCGTTTTCAAACATATGATATTCGCATTCGATTCTTCCGTTATAGAACCTGCGCCTTCTCGACGCCGGCCTTCCGAATTCCCTTTCAAAGCCCATATCCGCGGTAAACACGCTCACGTCCCAACCGGGACAGCGCCGGGAAAGCTCGCCTAACTGCCTTGAAACGGCGTGGGAGACGCGCCTGTCTCCGATCCTTTCGCCGTAAGGGGGGTTAGCGATGATCATGCCGGCCTCACCGCTCAGTGCGACGTCTCTCAAATCTGCGACGTTCAATTCGATCCTGTTTGACAATCCGGCCTGGCGCACGTGGCGCTTTGCGAGCTCTATGGCCTCGGGGTCTATGTCGCTGCCCGCGATGTCGATCGGTCTTTGATAGCACTCGTCGTATCGGCTCTGCGCCTGCCTTCTTGCTTCTTCGAGCTCTTTTTTGTCCACAAAGCCCCAGCTTTCCATGGCGAAAGCCCTTCTTAAGCCCGGGGCGCGGTTTAGCGCTATGAACGCGGCTTCGATCAGGAGCGTACCTGTTCCGCAGCAGGGGTCGTACAGCGGCTGCCACGGATGCCAGGCGCTGGTCAGCACGAGCGCTGCCGCGAGCGTTTCCCTGAGGGGCGCTTCGCCGTTCCAAGTGCGATAGCCGCGCTTGGAGAGCGGCTCTCCGGAGGCGTCAAGGCTTACACATACACAGTCGTTTCGGATATCGACGTCGATCTGCACCGCGTCGCCGTCCTCCGGCATACGGCTTAGCTTATAGTAGGCACACAGCACGTCCGCTACGGCTTTTTTGGTAATCTTCTGGCAGTCGGACGGGCTCATCAGCGTGCTCTTTACGCAGTGGGCGCGGATGTTGAAGGCGTTCTCCCGGGAGAGATAATCCGGCCAGGGTATCTCCTTTACGCCCTGAAACAGCTCTTCAAAAGTTTTCGCCTCGAATTCGGCGAGCACCAGATGCACGTGATCGGCCGTCCTCAGCCAAAGATTAGCGCGCATCGCCGTGTCGAAGCCGCCCTCGAATTCGGCGCCGCCGATGCTGAGCACCTTCACGTTTTCCGCGCCGATCCGCTTTAAATCTCTGCCGGTCAGGCCTTCCATGCCGAACGCGGCCGAGGCAATCCACTTCATACCATTTCACCCCATAGTTTCGTACATTGCATTATAGCACGCATCGGCCCATTATTCAATAGAATATTCATTAAAATTTTATAGTTTTCATATTTTAGTAAAATATATAGCCGGCGTCATGGTTTATAATATACACAAATCCATTTAAGCAGCGGAGGCCGATCATGAAACATCTACTTAACGGAACCTGGAACGTGAGCGGTTCTGACCGTCTGGACCCCACGAAGCGCCTCGAAATGACTGCCCTGGTCCCCGGGAACATAGAACTCGACCTGCATCGGAACGGCATCGAACCCGACCCGTTCTATTCGGACAACGAATTTCTATACCATAAGTACGAAAGATGGGACTGGGAATTCAAAAGGTCCGTCACGATCCCTCGTTTTGACGCAGAACGCGAAGAGTTGTTCCTTGTTTTCGAAGGGCTGAGCTGCTTCGCGGAGGTATATTTCGATGAAGAGCGCATTTCGCCGCCCCTGGCAAACGCGCTTATCCCGCACACCATCTGCCTGTCTGGAGAACAAAGCGCGAATATGAAGTTCGAACCGGGCAGGACGGGCGTTTTGAAGGTCGCCGTGAAAAGCACGATGCTTTCCGCGATGGACAAAAGCACGGCCGACGGCGAAAGCTACCCGATGAACGTGACCGCCTGCGAGTATTCCGACGAATACACCTTTCTCAGGATGCCCGCGCATTCCTTCGGCTGGGACATCATGCCCCGTTTCCTCTCCGCCGGTATGTGGCGGGACGTGTATTTTGAAGTCAGGCCTGTAAACCGCATCGACCAGACGTACTTCGTAACCCGCGGGCTGAGCCGGGATCGGGCGAACATTCTTTACAAATACAGGCTGAAGCTGAAAGACTGTGATCTTAACGCGTACAGGATCAGGATCTATATCGACGGCGAACTGAAAGAAGAAGCGCCCGTGCGCTTTACGGGCGGCGAAGGAAACATCTACATAGACCGTCCGCGCCTTTGGTGGCCGCGCGGGTACGGCGAAGCCGCGACTTACCGCGTGCACACCGAACTGCTCTATCGCGGCGAGGTCGTTGACACAAAGACAGAGACCATCGGAATAAGGCAGATCGAGATCGTTCACAAAATGGCTTCAGGCGATGAGGGCGAATTTCTGATCAAAGTCAACGGCTGCCCGATTCTCGCAAAGGGCTCCAACTGGGTGCCGCTGGACGCTTTTCACAGCCGGGATCCCGAGCGCTATGAGAAAGCTGTCGAATTGTTCACCGGCAGCAACTGCAACATCATGCGCCTGTGGGGCGGAAACGTGTACGAAAGCGACAGGCTGTTCGAGCTGTGCGACGAAAACGGCATCCTCGTCTGGCACGATTTTGCATATGCCTGCGCGATCTACCCGCAGAAAGACACCTCCGCATTAAAGGCAGAGGCCGACTGCGTGATCCGCCGTCTGCGCAACCACCCCTGTATACTGCTCTGGGCCGGCGACAACGAGATCGACGAAACCTACTGCGGCAGGAATTACGTGAGTGCCTCCAACCGCTACAACCCCATTTCGCGCGAAGTACTGTCCCAAAGTGTGAGAGAAAACGACCCTTACCGCATGTACCTGCCCTCAAGCCCGTATATCGACAAGGGCGTCGCGCGCTACGAAGTGCCCGAGCAGCACCTCTGGGGTCCGCGGGCGTATTACAAGGACGACTTTTATCGCCTTACGAAGGCGCATTTCGTGAGCGAGTACGGCTATCACGGCTGCCCGTCGATCGGGAGCTTGAAGCGCTTCATCCCCGAAGATCAGCTGGACGACACGAAGAAGAGCGCCTGGCGCTGCCACAGCGCCGAGTACACGCTTCTGTATCACCGGGGCTACGATCGCAATCAGCTGATGCTCGACCAGGTGGAGCTCATGTTCGGTCAGGGTGATCGTACGCTCGAAGAGACGAGCTTTTTAAGCCAATTCACGCAGGCTGAAGCCCTCAAGTTCATGATCGAACAGACGCGCATTCACAAATGGCGCAGGACCGGCCTGATCTGGTGGAACATGCTCGACGGCTGGCCGCAGATATCGGACAGCATCGTGGACTGGTACTTCGTCAAAAAGCGCGCCTACAACGCCGTCAGGCGCGCGCAGGAGCCGATCAGCGTGATCGTGGACGAGGTTTCGGGCTGGTACCGGCAGGTGTTCCTGTCCAACGACAGTCTTAGAAGTGCCGATGTGTGCGTCAGGATATACGACGCGGATAGCGGCGAAACGCTGTTTGAAGGCGAATTTGCTTCCCACGCGAACGAGCTTGAAAACATCGGCGAGTTCCGCGTAATGCCCTCAAAAAAGCAATTGCTTCTGATCGACTTTACCGTGAACGGCGAAAAGCATAAATCGCATTATCTTTGCGGTTATCCGCCCTTCTCACCCGAGGACGCGGCGCACTGGGCAAAACGGATCGACGAGGAATAAGGTATGAACATCAGCGAATTCGGCATACAGGTCGGTTCCCTTCCGCACGGGCCGCGAAACCTGATCAGCGACGTCGCGGGCGTCACGGTCGGCCACGCGACGATCGACGACGAGCGCAGCAAAACCGGCGTGACCGTCGTGCTCCCCTGCCCCGGCAACGTGTTCAGAGACAAGCTGATCGCCGCAAGCTATGTGCTGAACGGCTTTGGCAAGACGCTGGGCCTCGTGCAGATCGACGAGCTCGGCACGCTGGAAACGCCCATCGCGCTCACGAACACGCTGAATGTCGGCCTGGTGCACGACGCGCTGGTAGAGTATTCCATCGGTGTTTGCAAAAAAGACGGAACGCCCTTAAGAAGCGTAAATCCCGTTGTGTGCGAATGCAACGACGCCGCGCTGAACGACATTCAATTGCGCGCGGTAAAGAAGGAGCACGTCTTCCGGGCCATCGAAAGCGCAAGCGCCGATTTCGCCTTGGGCGACGTGGGCTGCGGCAAGGGTACGACCTGCCACGGCCTGAAGGGCGGCGTAGGAAGCGCAAGCCGCCTGATCCGCTTCGGAAACGACACCTACACCGTGGGCGTGCTCATGCAGACCAATCACGGAAGGCTGAGCGACCTCATGATCGGCGGAGAACACACAGGTCAAAGACTTGCACATCTGTTGGAGAGCGGAACGCCTGACAAGGGCTCCTGCATAACCGTCGTCGCGACCGACCTGCCCGTTTCCTCCCGGCAGCTCAAGCGCATCATCAAGCGCGCCGCCGTCGGTCTCATAAGGAACGGTTCTTATCTCGGGCACGGCAGCGGCGACATTTTCGTGGGCTTTACCATCGCAAACCGCCTCTTTGAGACGGACGAGCCCTTCAGAAACGCCCGCTTCCTGAACGAGGACCTGCTCGACGAAGCTTTCCGCGCCTGTGCCGAAGCCGCCGAGGAAGCAGTGCTGTCCTCCCTTCTGAACGCCGAAACGGTAACCGGCTTTGGCGGGACGAAGAGATACTCTCTGCGCGAGTTGTACGATAAGTTCGACGTTCCAAAGTAAGCGATTCCTGCCTTCCCATGACCGGAGCCCAGGCGGTTCCGGCCATGCGTTTTACTCGGTGTAATACTGCGCCTGCGCGTTCCACAGCGCCGCGTATTTGCCGTTTATGTCCTTCAAAAGCGCCTCGTGCGTTCCGCGCTGCACGATCTTGCCGTCCCCGAACACCAGTATTTCGTCGCAAAAGCGACAGGAGGAGAGGCGATGGCTTATGAAGATCGCCGTCCTGTCCCCGACGATTCCGCCGAGATGAGCATATATGTCCGCCTCGGCGATGGGATCAAGCGCCGCCGTCGGCTCGTCCAATATGAGAAACGGCGCGTTTTTGTACAGTGCGCGGGCGATTGCGATCTTCTGGGCCTCACCGCCCGAGATGCTGACGCCGTCGTCGCCAAAGTCGTGGTAAAGGCAGGTTTCAAGCCCTTTGGGGAGCTCGCTGAGTCTCCCCGAAAAGCCCGCGTCCTCCAGGGCCTTTTTGACCCTCTCGGGGTCGTATTCGTCCGTTCCGGCCACATTTGCGCCGAGCGGCTGTGAAAAGAGCTGAAAATCCTGAAATACGACGGAAAACAGGTCCAGATATTCGCGGTAATCGTATTTTCTGACGTCGATGCCGTTCAGCAGGATCTGCCCCTCCTGCGGGTCATACAGGCGGCTGAGCAGTTTGATGAACGTGGTTTTGCCGGAGCCGTTTTCTCCGACGACGGCATAGCGCGCGCCGACTTTGAAGCGGACGTTCAGCTTTTGAAGCGCCCACGTTTCCGCGCCTGGGTATTTGAAGGAAACGTTTTTGAATTCTACGTCGTATTCGCGGTCGCTGCGCTTCTCGGTCGGGATGGTGCCCTGTACCATCGCATTGGGTATATCGAAGAAGCTGAAAGCAGTCCTGAGGTAGGACGCATTCGTCGTCAGGCGGCCCGCAGTGCCGAACAGATTGCTTATCGTATGATTGACAAGTGCCAGCGCGCCGGCGTACTGCGTTACGGAGCCGATCGCAAAAGCGCCGCCGAGCGCCTTTAAGCAGATCAAAAGAAACGCGCCGCCGGTAAAGAGCATCTGTCCTCCTTGCGACAGGCCGAACAGCACGCCGACGTTCGACAGAACGAGTCTGTCCACCGAACCGCCCGGTCCGTAGGCGTCCTTGCTGCGGACATGGTGAAGCGCGATCCTCTCCTGACGGTACAGGCGGATGTCCGCCGCGCCCTGCACACTCCTGCCGAGCTTTGAGAAGGTGTCCCGCACGCGATTGCTCGCCGCGCTCAATTCCTGTGCGCGCGTCCGAACGGTCTCGCCCTTTTTGTTGAGCGAGCCGATCAGATAGCTGATCCCCATGAGCATTACGATCGCCGCGAGGACGATAAGCGGAGAATTGAGCAGCTTAAGCGGGCCGTCGCTTGTCACCTTCGACGTAAACAGCGTGACCGTAAGGCCGATACCGCCGAATACCGATGTGAGAGAGTAAACCAGGTCGGACAGTATCCCGGGCACGGCGCCGAAACCAAAGCCCGCCGAGCGTTCGTTCTGCCTGATCTGCGCAAGCAGGTCGTGGGTCGAATGTTTGTCCAGATCTGCAAAATCCATGCCGAACAGCTTTTCCATGTACAGCCGTTCGATCGCTTCCCTGCTGACCTCCTCCAAAAGCTGATAACGCCTGAAAAAGTACCATACGGTCATTTCGACGATCAGCACAGCGGCCGCGCCCAAAACGCCCCAGCGGATCAGCACTCCCGCACGTCCAAAGCTCACAAGCTCGTTTAAGAGCCTTGCTGTTATGAAAATGAAAATATAGTTGAGCAGGCTTTCCAAAGCGTTTGCGGTCACGAGGCTCGAAAACAGCCCCGGGCAGACGCGCGAGATCTCTTTTGCGGCCTTGAGATTATTGCGCAGGGCTTCGGCAAGAGTTGGCTTATTCTGTTTTTTAGCCATCAGAAATCCACTCCTTCCCTGTAATAGCGGCTTTGGACGTCAAAAAGCTCCCGGTATTTCCCGCCCCGGGCAAGCAGGCTTTCATGCGTGCCCTCCTCCGCTATGACGCCGCCGTCCAAAAGCACGATACGGTCGCAAAAGCGCGTGGAGGCGAGGCGGTGGGAAATGAACAGCGAAGTCTTTCCTTCCGACATCGCGCTGTAATTGAGGTACATCCCGTGCTCGGCGAGCGGGTCGAGCGCTGCGGTGGGTTCGTCGAGCAGAAGGATCGGCGCGTTTCTGTACAGCGCCCGTGCAAGGAGCAGCTTCTGACATTCTCCGCCCGAAAACAATGTGCCGTCCTCGTACAGCTCCCTGCCCACAAGCGTGTCGATGCCTTTTTTGAGCTTTTCAAGCTTTTCTCCAAGGCCGGCAAGCTTTAAGCATTCCTCCACCCTTTTTCTGTCCGTTTCCCCGGGCAGGCGCATGGATACGTTTTCGGCGACGCTGAAATCCAGGATCGAATAATCCTGAAACACGGCGGAAAACAGCTTATAGTATTCGCGGCGGTCGAACTGCCTTATGTCGCGCCCGTCAAGCAGTACGCGCCCTTCTGTCGGATCAATAAGGCCCGAAAGCAGCCTGACAAGCGTTGTTTTGCCCGCGCCGTTTAAGCCCACAACGGCCAGCTTCTCACCCGCGCAGATCGTAAGGCTTACGTTCTTCAATACGTCTTCCTCCGCGCCCGGATAGCGATAGGACACGTTCTCAAGCCGCAGCTCATAGGTATCTTTTTGCGGGATCGCTTCTCCTCCGTCCATACGGAAGGGTTCTTCGAGCTCGAGAAACTCCCTGAGCGCGCAAATGTCCAGACAGTGGCGCTTCATGCGCAAAAGCGTATTGATGAAGCGCCAGATCCAGTTGGTAAAGCTGTGGACGGCGGAAAAGAACAGCACAAACTGCGATACGCTAAGCTTCCCGTGCAGTATGAGCCCTACGATATACGCGTAAGCGAACAGATGCGTAAACAGGTTCATGACGGAACCCAGCGCGTCGTCCCGGAACTGCCTCAGCTTGTATTTTCCCATCTGTTCCTTGTAGGCGTCCACCGCACGAAGGTGCGTTTTGCTGAGCCAATACGAAAGAGAGAAAATCCTTATGTCCTTGGCCGCAGTCACGGACTGCGCGGCGCGCGCTATATAGCCGATCCTGCCGCGAAGCTTTCCGATTCCGGCGCGACGCTTGAAATACCACATCTCCGTAAGCTGATGCGTGATCAGACTGACCGCCGCCGACAGAAGGGAGATCAGCGCGATCGGCAGGCTCAGATAGGTCATCAGCGAAAGCGCCGAAAGAAAGCTGAAAAGCGTGGAACCCATCGTGGCGAGCATCAGATAGATTTCCGAAGGTCCCCAGCGATTGTTGTTCACGGTGTTCTCCGACGTTTCCCTGAGATGCACTGTTTTGGACAAAAGCATATTGCTATACGAGGTGCAGCACTGCTTTTCGATGACCTTTTCATGCAGTCTTCTGTTTACCACGCGGAAACGTATGTTCTGCATCTCGTGCATATAACGCATAAGGCCGAGGCTTGCGCCTTCAAAGAGGGTAAACACGAGGATCGTTAAAAGCAGTTTTCCGACGGGTGCGCGCTCCTCGAGGCGCGCAAGGATCTGCGGCGCAAAGAACAGATCCGCGATCTGATAGGCCGCGGTGATCAAAGAATATGCTGCGATTATCGCAACAATCGGCTTATGGTATTCCCATGCGCGCGCAAGCGACCAGACCATGTTTTGAAAGGTGCTGTATTTCGGCTTATCGGCTTTCAATCCTCTTCACCTCCGATATTGCCAGTATAACAGAAAAGCGCCCACAGGAACCGTATCTTGGCACGAACGGTTATTTGGGCGCATGAATTGCAAAAATCCTTCCTTCAGAGCGGCAGGAGCACTTCGGTCGCGAACACGCCTTCCTCGCTTTGGCGGTTCACGCTGCCTTCGTATTTCGCGGCGATGCGGTCGATGCGCATCAGACCGAATCCGTGGCCCTGCAGTCCCTTCGTCGAGAAAAAGTGCTTTCCCCGGCGGCGCATCTCCCCCGCCGAATTCGTTACCGAAATGTACAGTTGTCTTTTCATCGGGGCAATGTAAACGCGTATGAAGCGCTCTCCCTCCTTTTGCCTGAGACACGCTTCCATCGCGTTGTCCAGCATGTTTCCAAGGATCACGCACATGTCCACGTCGCTGACGCTCAGTTTTTCCGGCAGCAATGCCTTGACGTTCGTTTCGATCCCGTGCGATTTGATGAGCGAAAGCTTGCTGTTCAAAATCGCGTCCGCCATTACGTTGCCCGTCTTGATCACGCTGTCCACCGTCGTAAGATCGTCGTTCAGGGTAAGAAGATAGCTTTTTAAGCGTTCGCCCTGCCCGCTCTCCTGCAGGGCCAGAAGCGTCTGTATGTGGTTATGGTAATCGTGCCGCCAGATGCGCATGGTCTTGTAAATATTCTGCACTTCCTCCACATGCCTTTGCATAAGAGCGTCCTGAAAGGCGGAAACGCGCCTGTCGAGCGCCCGCCCGAAGAGCAGATCAAACAGTTTCATCGGCTTCTCCCCTGTAATACGCGATAAAGCTTTTGCGCACTTCGTCTGCAAGCCGCCTCGAGACGGGAATACGCTTTCCCGTATCCAGCAAAAGCTCCGTGCGCGTAAAGCGCGACACCAATTTCAGGTTGACAAGATAGGAGCGATGGCAGCGCACGAAGCCGCGCCCAAGCTTTTGTTCGAGCGAAGAGATCGGTTCGGCGAGCATGCAGCTGCCGTTTTCGAGCGTAAGACTCGTACTGTGCGCAAAAGCTTCCGCGCAGACGATCTGATCTGCATAGAGCCGAATCACACCGTCCGCTGTTTTGAACAGGACCGCCCGCCGCGCGGACAGAAGCCTTTCTGCCGCGGCGTCGAACGCTTTGAAGAGCTTTGAGGTATCGACGGGTTTTAGCAGATAGTTGACCGCCTGCACTTCGTACCCTTCCGCCATGTATTCGGGATAGGCAGTCACGAAGACGATCTGCATATCGGCTTTGCGCTCACGCAGTTTCCTTGCAAGCTCTACGCCGCTCATCCTTCCCATTTCCACGTCGAGGAGCAGTATATCTGCCGACTGCTCGCTGAGCAGAAACGCTTCGGCGCTCTCATACTGCATAATATGGGCAGAGTCTTTCCTGCCCTCGGCCCAGAGCGCCGCAAGGTATGCGATGTGGCTTCTTATATCCACATCGTCGTCGCAGACCGCGATCAGATAATTCATGGTTTCGATCCCGAAATGGTTTTCGCAAGCTCCATCGCGATGAAGAGCTTGTTTAACGAATGGTTCGCCTCGTGAAGCCCCTCCGGCGTGTAGTCCGGCTGATCCACGATGTCGCCCGTCTCAAGAAAATCGTAGAGCTCAAAGCCGTGAAAGTCGCACACCGCCTGCATTCCCGCAATCTCCATTTCCACGGCGATGCAGCCGTCGGCCTTGCGCTTTTCGACGTTGTTTCTCGTTTCCCTGTAAAACCCGTCCGTGGTCCACACTCTGCCCGAAACGCAGGGCAAATGATTCTTTTCAAAGAAATCGGTCATGAAGTCTGCATTCTTTACTTTGATATAGTCCGAAGCCTTCGCGTAGTGATACGACATCCCTTCGTCGCGGTAAGCTTCGGTCGGAATGATGTATTTGCCGACGGTCTTCTCTTTGTCGAGTGCGCCCGCCGAGCCGAAAACGATGAATTTCGTCGCCCCGGCCAGCCAGTTGACCTCGATGATGTCCGTCGCGCAGAGCGTAGAGCCGATCTCTGACAGGTAAAACAAAAAACGAGTACCTTTGTTTTCGACAAGCAGTATGGGCTTTGTGTGGTTGGCGGCCCTGAGACAAGCTACTTCCTGCCAGGGCAGGTTTTCTTTTACGTATTCGAACAGTTTCATCGAAAAAGTCGCGATGGCCGTATCGAAATAAAACTGTTGCACCGGTGAAAAGGAGCCCGGCGAAATAATGGCTTCGCTCCGATCGTCAAAAGACTGTGTGATCATGCGCGCACCTCCTTTTTTCCGATTATATGACAGATTTGTTCACAAAGTCAAGCATTTGCACTTGTCGGGTTAAATAAAAGGCCGCGGCTTTTGCAAGTCGCGGTCTTTTTCAGGCGCTTAGAATCAGTCGCCGATGATCTTGGTGACGACGCCGCTGCCTACGGTCCTGCCGCCTTCGCGGATAGCGAAACGCAGGCCTTCTTCGCAGGCGATGGGAGTGATCAGAGTGATCTCCATGTCGATGTTGTCGCCGGGCATGACCATTTCAACGCCGTCGGGCAGCTTGATGTTGCCGGTAACGTCCGTCGTGCGGAAGTAGAACTGCGGACGGTAGCCGTTGAAGAACGGGGTGTGACGGCCGCCCTCTTCCTTGGTCAGTACGTA
>JAFPWH010000034.1 GCA_017395065.1 Clostridia bacterium
ATCGCGCTCCATCCGCAGCGGCGGCAATCTGCCGCCATGGGCATCGCGTAAACGCAGAAAACAGCGTATAACAACAAATGATGCGCTTCCTCCGTAGCGGCGGCCTTCAAGGCCGCCATAACATCGCGAATTCAGGAAAAACCCGTCCAAAGACAACAACATCGCGCTTCCTCCGCAGCGGCGGCAATCTGCCGCCATGGGCATCGCAAATACAAACCGGTATACGGTAAGCGCGATTTCATTGCGTATACGCTTCGCATATGGCGGCGTAGACGCCGCCGCTACGGAGAAAAAAACGCTGTACCACTGCAGCTGAGGCCTTCAGGGCTGATGTTTTTGGGGTTACGGTGGCGGCAGATTGCCGCCGCTACGGAAACGTGCCGTGCTGTCTTCCCGCTATCGGTCTTTCCATGAAATCCCGCCTCCCCCTCCCCCCCAACTTACCGCTTGCGCTTTTTCCGCAAAAATGGTATAATCGGCAAGGCCGCGTGCCTGGAAACCAATCTTAATTTATCTACGGGAGAATAAACGACCATGGGCGCATTCAAAAACCTCGAAGAAGTAAAAAACCATTTTCAGAACGACCGTTTCGCGACGTCGAACGGGGCGGAGGTCGTGGAATTCAGCGACGATCTGTGCGTTTGCGAAATGAAGCTGGACGACAGGCACAAAAACGCCTACGGCGGCGTGATGGGCGGCGCGATCTTTACGCTGGCCGACCTGGCCTTCGCCGTCATGTGCAACAACGACCATCAGCTGACCGTGGCGCTGGACGTGAACATCCACTTTCTCAGCGCGCCGAAGGGGCAAAAGCTGATCGCGAAGGCGTCGCGCATAAAGAGCGGAAAGACCACCGGCGTCTACAGCGTCGAAGTCTCCGACGACACCGGCCGGCAGGTCGCCCTGTTTTTGGGCACGGGCTACAAGCTGTGACGGGGATTTTGGGAAGAAAGCCGTTTCGTGCTTGTCTGCTTAACGAAGATATGTTATCATAATATAACACTGTTTACTTTCGGGAGTTGTCGATGAAAACTGCGGCGAAGATATGCGCGGCGATCGCGTGCATTGCGCTGATTTTGGTGGTGGGCTACGTGCTCACGTCAAAGCTTTCGGTGACGGGCGAAGTGAAGGTCGTTCCCGCCGAAAAAGACGCGGAGCTGTTCAACCGGATCGCCGGCGACGTGGACGCGGGCCTGTACGAGGGCATTCACGCGCTGGGCAGCATAGACAGCTACTGTTTCGTCACGCTGAAGGCCGAGGTCGCGAGCTTTTCGCCGTTCAAGACCGAGTGGATCACGCTGAGCCTGGACAGCGAGGAGGGCGACACGCTGGTCGTTTCCTCGAACGCCTGGGTGCCGGAAATGCAGTCCTTCGGAAAGCTCGACGGGAAGGACGCGCTTGAAATAAAGATACTGACCTCCTCGAAAAACGAACGCAGGACCGGGAAACTGGAATACTACATCTTCGGAAGGTACCATTCCTGCCCGCTGGGAGAAGAGTAAGCCGGAAACACGGCAGCTTTCCGTCCCCGGGGGCGCACACGAAAGAGCAATCATTATACACGAAAGGGTGATTCATATGAAAATTGCGGTCAGCTCCTACAGCTTCTCTCAGGCCATGGGCGACGGACGCATGAGCATCATGGACGTGATCCCCAAGGCCCGTAAAATGGGCTTCGAGGGCGTGGAGATCGTAAAGGGCGGTCAGAGCGACGAGGAAATGCGCGCGCTCGCCAAAGAGCTCAAAAAGCAGTCCGACGGCGAAGGCATACCGGTCATCGCCTACATGGTCGGCGCGGACTTTCTCAAAAACGGGCTGGACAAGCAGGTAGACGTTCTGAAGCGTGAAACCGAGATCGCCTCGCTATTAAACGCCAAGCGCCTGCGCCACGATTCCACCGCCGGCGTCGGCGCGGACGGCAAAAAGTACACCGTCGACGAGGCGCTGCCCATCGTCGCCGAGGGCTACCGCAGGGTCACTGAATTCGCGGCGGGCCTTGGCGTACACACGATGATCGAGAACCACGGCTACTTCTTCCAGCACTCCTCGCGCGTGAAAAGGCTGATCGAGGCCGTGAACCATCCCAACTTCGGCTGGCTCGTGGACATGGGCAACTTCATGTGCGCGGACCAGAAGAGCACAGAGGCCGTAAAAGAGGCCGCGCCCTACGCCGTGCACGCCCACGCCAAGGACTTCCACTTCAAGGCGAAGGGCGAATACGTGCCGCGCCAGGGCTGGTTCGGCACCGTCGGCGGAAACGCGCTGCGCGGCGCGATCATCGGCCACGGCGTCGTGAACGTGCCCGAATGCCTCAAGATCCTCAAGGACAGCGGCTACGACAAGTGGCTCAGTGTCGAATTCGAGGGCATGGAGGACTGCGTAAAGGCGATCGAATACGACCTTGCGAACCTGAAGGAAATACTGGCGCAATGAACCTCGTCTGCGTGGCGCGCGTGGTGAACGACTTTCCCACAAAGTTCGGCCTTCCGCGCCAGAGCGGGCTGAACCCCTCGCTGATCAGCCGCGTCGTGATGGAAAAGGACTACGCGCGGCCGGAATTTCTGCGCGGCATCGAGCGCTTCAGCCACCTGTGGCTCCTCTGGGGCTTCGACAAGGCCTCGGACAAGGCCACCGTGCGCCCGCCAAAACTCGGCGGGAACGAGCGCCTGGGCGTATTTGCGACGCGCTCCCCGTTCAGGCCGAATCCGCTTGGCCTGAGCTGCGTGAAACTGGAAGGCGTGACGACAGACGAAAAGGGCGCCTTCCTCACCGTGCGCGGGGCGGACATGAAGAGCGGGACGCCCGTCTTCGACATAAAGCCCTACCTGCCCTACGCGGACGCGGTGCCGGACGCGCAGAGCGATTTTGCCCAAAAGCACGCGCGGGACCGCGTGGAAGTGGTCCTGCCGGAGGCGCTTACGGAAAGGCTTCCGCAAGACAAGCTGCCCGCGCTGATGAACGCGCTCTCGCTGGACCCGCGCCCGCAGTACATAAGCGACCCGGGCCGCGTGTACGGCTTTTACTACGCGGGCAAAAACGTGCGCTTCCGTGTGGACGGGGGCACGCTGACCGTGACCGACATAAGCGACGAATAAGAGGAACAAACGCTTGGCAAAGAAAAGGCTGACCAAAAAACAGCGCGCGCGGCGGATACTGAAGCTAAGGATTTTAGTCCTCGCTTCGCTTGCCGCAATTGCGGCGCTCGTCGTGCTGATCGTAAAAAGCGCGGGCTACGACCTGATAAACGAAAACGATCCCGTGGCCACGATCCGGCTCAAAAACGGCGACAAGGTGATCGTGGAGCTCTACCCGGACAAGGCCCCCGGGACCGTCGCGAACTTCATTTCGCTTGCGAACGCGGGGTTCTACGACGGGCAGGCGCTCTCCCTCTCCGAGGACGCGAGCTACCTTCGGGCGGGCGGCGACGCGGGCTACGACATCCGCGGCGAATTTGCGCTCAACGGCTTTGAAAACGACGTAAAGCACGAGCGGGGCGTGCTGTCCATGGCCCGCCTCACGCTCTACGATTCGGCAAGCGGCAGCTTTTTCCTCTGCCTTAAGGACATGCCCTACATAGACGGCGCCTACGCCGCCTTCGGCCGCGTGGTCAAGGGGCTGGACTCTCTTGATAAAGGACAGCCGGTCATAGAAAGCATCCGCGTGGACGCGAAGGCGTTTGCGGGTTCCTTCGAAAAGCTTGCGAGGGAGCCGTAAAGCGCGCGGGAACGAACAAATCCGGAAAGGACGGAAAAACAATGAAAAACCCCATCGTTACCTTTGAAATGGAAAACGGCGGCAGCTTCAAGTGCGAGCTGTACCCCGAGATCGCGCCCGAGAGCGTGGGCAACTTCGTGCATCTGGTAAAGCAGGGCTTCTACGACGGGCTGATCTTTCACCGCGTCATCAGCGGCTTCATGATCCAGGGCGGCGACCCCACGGGCACCGGCATGGGCGGCCCGGGCTGGAAGATCAAGGGCGAATTCAGGCAAAACGGCGTGCTCAACAGCATAAAGCACGAGCGCGGCGTGCTGTCGATGGCGCGCAGCATGATGCCCAACTCCGCCGGCAGCCAGTTCTTCGTGATGCACAAAACCTCCCCGCACCTGGACGGCGCCTACGCCGCGTTCGGCCGCGTGACCGAGGGGATGGAGACGGTCGACAGGATCGCCGAGACCAAAACCGACATGAACGACCGCCCCGTGACCGAGCAGAAGATCAAAAAGGTCACCGTGGAGGACTTCGGGCAGGAATTCCCCTTCAAAAAACTGTAAAAGGCAGGGCTCCGGAATGAAGCGCATACTGTTTCAGGGCGACTCGATCACCGACGCGCACAGGCTGCGCGACAACGACAACTTTGCGGGCAACGGCTATCCCACGCTGCTCAAGGCGAGGATCGGCGCGGACTATCCGAACGAATACGAGTGCATAAACCGCGGCGTCAGCGGCGACAGGGTCGTGGACATCTACGCCCGCGTGAGAAGGGACGTCATAAAACTGAAGCCCGACATCGTCAGCATTTTAGTCGGCATCAACGACGTCTGGCACGAGTTCATGAACGGAAACGGCGTAAACGCCGAAAAGTACGCGCTGGTGTACAGGCTGCTTTTGGACGAAATCAAAAGCGAGCTGCCCGAAACGAAGCTCGTCATCCTCGAGCCCTTCGTACTGAACGGCACCGCGACCTGCAATACCGGGGAATACCCCGAAAGGTACGAAACCTTCCGGCGCGAGATAAAGCTCAGGAGCGAAGCGGCCTTCGACGTCTGTCAGAGCCACGGCGGCACCTTCGTCCCGCTGCAGGGCGTGCTGGACGCCGCCTGCGAAAAAGCCCCCGCCGGCCACTGGCTGATCGACGGCGTGCATCCCACAGCTGCAGGGCACGAGCTGGTCGCGAGGGAGTGGATAAAAACGGTGAAGCTTTGAGCTTCGCTTCGAATGAAATGAATCGGAGATTCATTTCATTCGGTTTTTGGGGGTTACATGGCGGGGAGCGCGTATTTTGTACAGACGGCCGGTTGCCGATCGTTAAGCGGCAGGTTTGCAGTTTTTGCTGAAAAATCTGCGGATTTTTCCGGGCGCAAGGCGCGCTGCTTCAAATCTTTGATTTGAACCAGTGCGTCCCGCCACAGGCGGGATCGATTTGCCAAAGGCAAATCGACCTCAAACTGAGAGGAATCGATTTTTGCTCCCGCAGGGCAAGCTCTGCTCCGCAAAAATCGTCCTCGGACCGGCAAAGCCGGTCCTGCGGATTGAGGTCGGAGGGGCCGCGGCCCCTCCGAACCACCCCGGGGGTTTGCATAGAAGGGATAAATCGTCCAAAAGCAACAGCATCCCGCTCTCATCGTAGCGGCGGCGTCCACGCCGCCATAGGGCATCGCGTATACGAAGTACAAACCCGCAAGAAACCCGCACTCCGCTCTCTCCGTAGCGGCGGCAACCTGCCGCCACAGGACATCGCGTATACGAAGTGCAAACCCGCAAAAAACCCACGCTCCGCTCTCACCGTAGCGGCGGCGTCCACGCCGCCACAGGGCATCGCGTATACGAAGTACAGGCCTGCAAGAAGCGCGCGTTCCCGTTCTCTCCGTAGCGGCGGCAATCTGCCGCCACAAAACATCGCGTATACGAACCTGCGCAGCGCAATGCGCGATAACCCACGTATACGCAACGCCCATGGCGGCCTTGAAGGCCGCCGCTACGGCGTGAACGCATCGCTGTTGCCATATACGCCGTTTTCTGCGTATACGCAACGCCCATGGCGGCCTTGAAGGCCGCCGCTACGGCGTGAACGCATCGCTGTTGCCATATACGCCGTTTTCTGCGTATCCGCTTCGCCCATGGCGGCCTTGAAGGCCGCCGCTACGGCGTAAACGCGGCCCTGTTGCCATAATACGCCGCTTTTCTGCGTATCCGCAACGCCCATGGCGGCAGGTTGCCGCCGCTACGGCGTGAACGTATCTCTTTTACCATAATACGCCGCTTTTCTGCGTATCCGCAACGCCGCCCTGCGGCCGAAACCCGCGCGCCACTTCCCGTCCTTCGCTCCCGACCCCTTTTCATCAAACAGGAGGCAGCATGCAGTACAAACACGCGCATCCGCTTTATTCGTCCTTCAGCAGCGCTTACACTTCCCTGACCTTCGATACAGCCGCGGGGAAGCTTCTGTTTTTCGGCGTGGAGTCGGGCGGCCGCGACTGGGACAGGCACGGCACCTACAGCCTGCTTCTGCCGTCCATGGGCGCGGTCTGCCCCGCGTTCGAAAAGGCGCCGCCGCGCAAGGAAAAGACCGTGCGGGAGGGGCCGTCGCTTCTCTTTGAAAACGCCGCGGGCGCGAAGCAGACCTTCACGATGGAGGACGACAGGCATCTGTCCTTCTGTTACGAAAACGTCCCGGGCGCGCTGATGAAGATCGCCTTTTCCATAAAGCGCGCGCCGCTGACGGTCTGGGCAAGGGAGCATAAAAAGCTTGCGCCCTTAAGCAAAAACTGCCTGTTCCGCACGCGGTATTCGCTGCCGCTTATGCTCCACTTTCCGGATTTCGGGCTCGTGCGGGTGAGCGCCGACCCGGGCGTCACCTGCGAGGAAACGCTTCTGACCTCGCGGGAATACACCGGCCTCGATCTCGGCGCGGAAAACTACGGCTACCACAACCAAATGCACGCGCTGCACTACGGCTGCTCGGTTCTGACGTTCCGGCATACGGGCGCGTGCGCGTGTGCGCTGCGCTTTGAGATCATGGAAGAGACTTATCCGGAGCTCGGCTTCGAGGGCGGCGGCGACGCGAAGTGGAACGGCGTGCGCCGCGCGTGGATGAACGCGTTTTCGCTCAACCGCATCTACTTCGATATGGGCGACAACATCATGCTGCACGGCCGGGGACACCTCGCCGTGCACATGAAAAGCGACATGCTGCAGATGATGGGCGGAGACGAGCCGCTCTTCAAGCTGGTGCGGGACGCGTTCAAGCAGCAGATCCTGGACGGTTTTCTTTACGCGCAGGCGGAGGACGGCGAAGTGAACTTCTCCTACGTCGACCGCAAAAAGGGCAAAGAGCCCATGTGCGGCTTTATCGATTCCACGCCCGCCGCCGTCATAGCATCCTGCGGCATCGCGCACTGGGACGCGGATTTTGCCCAGAAGCTCCTCCCGTACGCGCTCAAAACGGCAGACTTCATACTGACCCTCGACAAAGACGGCGACGGCATCTTCGAGGTCCCGTTCTCCGGCAATTTCATGGAAGACGAAGCGGTTTGCGGCATAAGGCAAAGAAACTGGTGGGACAATTTCGCCTTCGGCCATAAGGACATTTACTTCAACTACCTCTGCCACAGGGCGCTAAGGGAGATAAGCGATTGGCTTACGGCGCTCGGCAGACAGGACGAGGCCGAAAAATATAAAGCACAGCTTTCCCTGTTCGACAAAAATTTCTTCGACACCTTCTACGATCCCGAAACGGGCGTCATGGCGGGGTGGATCAGCCGGGACGGCCGCGTGCACGATTACATGTTCACCTTCGCCGTCTCGATGGGGATAAACGAAGGCCTGATCCCGCCGGACAGGGGGAAAGAGATGCTGCGCCTCATGCTAAACAAAATGCGGGAAGAGGGATACGGCGACCTGCGGTACGGCATCCCCGGCAACCTGATTTCGGTCAGCGATCCGGACACGATCCACTGGCCCTGCATGAGCGACTGGGGCCGCTACGAAAACGGCGGCCTGTGCGGCATGAACGGCTTCCATTTCCTGACGGCGATGTACCGGGTGGGACTTCGCGAGGAGGCGGACGCCATCCTTGCCGCGATCCTCGACACCTACGACAAGGAATTCACGCACTCCGGCCTCATGCCAGGCTACGTGCAGAGCGTGGACTGGCGCACCAAGGAAGGAAACCCCTGCGGCTACAATTACCTCGCGGACAATTACTACTTCCTTTTAGCCGTCTACACCGGCCACGCCGGCATGAAGCATCCGGCGGTAGTACCATAGGGCAATGCTATACGATGAACCCCCGGCATCAAGCCGCAGCCCAGCGTAATGTCGTAGCGGCGGCAATCTGCCGCCACAGAGCGCAGCGTATACGATAACCCCCCGGCATCAAGCCACAGCATAGCGTAATGTCGTAGCGGCGGCAATCTGCCGCCACAGAGCGCAGCGTATACGATTGAACCCCGGCATCAAGCCGCAGCCCTGCGCAGTGTCAGTAGCGGCGGCAATCTGCCGCCACAGAGCGCAGCGTATACGAT
>JAFPWH010000035.1 GCA_017395065.1 Clostridia bacterium
CGCGGCCGTCGTGGCCCGCGGAATGGGCAAGTGCTGCGTCTCCGGCTGCGGCGACATCGCCATGGACGAGGAGAACAAGCGCTTCACCCTCGGCGGCAAGACCTATACCGAGGGCGATACCGTCAGCATCGACGGCTCCAACGGCAACATCTACGACGGCGTCATCCCGACCGTGGACGCGACCATCGCCGGAGAATTCGGCCGCATCATGGCCTGGGCCGACAAGTTCCGCCGTCTGAAGGTCCGCACCAACGCGGACACGCCCGCCGACGCGAAGAAGGCGCGCGAGCTCGGCGCCGAGGGCATCGGCCTTTGCCGCACCGAGCACATGTTCTTTGAGGAAGAGCGCATCGCCGCGTTCCGCGAGATGATCTGCTCCGACACGAAGGAAGGCCGCGAGGCCGCGCTGGAGAAGATCCTCCCCTATCAGCAGGGCGACTTTGAGAAGCTGTACGAGGCGCTGGAAGGCTATCCGGTGTGCATCCGTTTCCTGGATCCCCCGCTGCACGAGTTCGTGCCCACGGATGAAGACGACATCAACCGTCTGGCCGCCGCGCAGGGCAGGAGCGTCGAGGAGATCAAGACGCTGATCGACTCCCTTCACGAGTTCAACCCGATGATGGGTCACCGCGGCTGCCGCCTCGCCGTCACGTATCCGGAGATCGCCGCGATGCAGACCAAGGCCGTCATCCGCGCTGCGCTCAAGGTCAAAAAGGCGCATCCCGACTGGGCCATCAAGCCTGAGATCATGATCCCGCTGGTAAGCGATATCAAGGAGCTCAAGTTCGTCAAGGACGTCGTCGTCAAGACCGCCGACGCCGAGATCGCCGCCTCCGGCGAGAAGCTGGAGTACGAGGTCGGCACGATGATCGAGATCCCGCGCGCCGCGCTGACGGCAGACGAGATCGCCAAGGAAGCGGACTTCTTCTGCTTCGGCACCAACGACCTTACACAGATGACCTTCGGCTTCAGCCGTGACGACGCAGGCAAGTTCCTGGCCGCCTACTACGACGCCAAGATCCTCGAAAGCGATCCCTTCGCCCGCCTCGACCAGACCGGCGTGGGCAAGCTGATGGAGATGGCGATCAAGCTCGGCCGTTCCGTCAATCCCAAGCTGCACATCGGCATCTGCGGCGAGCACGGCGGAGACCCGTCCAGCGTGGAATTCTGCCACAGGATCGGCCTGGACTACGTGAGCTGCTCCCCCTTCCGCGTACCGATCGCGCGCCTTGCCGCCGCGCAGGCCGCCATTGCGGAAGCAAAGAAATAAACGATTTATCCAAAGCGACTGCCGCAGGTGAAAGCCCGCGGCAGTCGTTTTATCTGATATTCGAATGTTTTGCGTCACTTGCACGGGCGGCAGCCCGCCGGTTCGCTCGACGCGTTTGTTGCGATCGTCTCTTGTTCTGTTTATGTCTTCGCTTTCTTCATCTTCGAATAGGCCGCTATGCAGAACGCCATCGGGAGGACGGGGATGTAGAAGCGGGTCAGGGCAAGGAGCATTGCGACGCCGAAGGCGATGCCGGCAAGCAGCGCGGCCCAGCGCTGATTGAGCAGCCAGCCGAGCAGTGCGAAGAAGACGCCGACAAAGGACGCGTAAGCGGGGAACGTCATCGCTATGGCAGCCAGTGTGCCCAGCGCACCCACGGTCGCATCGCTGATCCAATCACTGAAGATAGCTGTATAACCGACAATGGCGGCGATGCCGAGGAAGAAGGCTATCAGGAGCAACACAGAGCGTTTTTTGAAGAACGCCGCAAGCTTGTTATCGGATCGATAAACGATCTCCTCTTTGGACGCGTCCTCTCTGAAAACGGGGCTGCTGTGTACGCTTTCTTCGTCCCGGAAAACGGAGGCCGGGCGGGCAGGCTGCGGCCTCGCAACGGGCTGCGGAGACGGAGGATACGCGCTTGCACCCGGCTGCTGCGGCGGTTCCTTCGGCGGCTGCGAAGCGGCGACGGGCTGCGGCTGCCATGCGACGGGCGGTTCGGTCGGTTTCGGAACGGCAGGCGCTGCAGCGGGTGTTTCAATCCGCTCCGGAGCAGCAGGCGCTGCAACCGGCGATTCGGTGTGTGCAGGTGCAACCGGCGTTTCGGTCTGTATCGGTGCAACCGGCGTTTCGGTCTGTTCAGTCGCTGTAGTCTGTTCGGGAGCAGAAGCCTCTTCGGCCGGCACTTGCAGCTTGGCAGGTGCTGCCACAGGCGCAGGTGCCAAAGCGACGGGCGCTTCGGTGTACAACTCCTGCTCGACCGCGGGCACGTCGGCAGGCGTTTCGATGGGTTCGGGCACCTCGTCTTTCAATTCGGGTTCGGGCTTCCCCTTCAGTATGACGGACGCAGGCTCTGCCGGTGCGGACGCGGCTGCAGCTTTATACTGCTGCGGCTGTTTGGCAAGAGGCGGCATTTCCTGTGCGTAGACAAATCCGCTCGGCGCCGTTATCGTGATGTTCCGGTCCTTGTTCGCAAGCGCGGTCAGCGTCTTGTTGACATCGTCCAACGATTTGCGCAGACAGAACAGCGCCCGTGTCGTCTCGGATTGCTGCGCGTTCCTGTCTTCTGTCAGCCTTACGATGAAGCAAAGCGCCACCACGCCAAGTGCGACGACGCAAGCGTATTCCATCGGGGTCCTGAAAAAGAATGCTACGGCAGCTGAAATCGCGCCCGCGACACCGTATGCAGTCTTTTTGTTGTTCAGATAGTTCATCGCCATCACGACCGCCAGAATCAGCAGGATCTGTACGACGATAAATTCGGTGCTTAAGCTTTGGAACTCTTCATTAATCGACAAGTTGGATGCTCCCCTTTCCCTTTATGCTGCCCGCGCCGCAAGAAGATATGCGAGCCTTTACGTTATTATAAGGAAAAGAGCGCGATTTGTCACGCGACAATTTGTCGCATTCGTGTCGCATCGACTCTACTGTCAGTAGAGCGCCCGGTAGAGTCGGGTTTTCGCGCCTCTACCGGGCACTTTTGCCGGAGAACGACTTCATCCGCTCCCTGCGGGGATACCTTCCCCGGAGGAGAATGCCCGACTCATTCCATGAAGGACGAGAGGTCTACCCACAGGCGGAAGGACAGCTCGTTGCCCTCTGCGTCTGTACCGTAGAAGATGTAGCCGTAGCCGCGGCAAAACTGCACGGGCATGCGGCCGACGGTTTCCCAGTGCGGGTCGTCGCTGAAGTAGTCGTACCAGATGACGGCGCCATCGAAGGATTCGTACTCATAGCGGTCGTCTTCCTCCCAGAAGTAACCGTAGGTATCCATGCGGGTCAGTGTGAAGGGATGCCCGGCGGTCTCACGGACGAACACTTCCCACATCATGAACGTGGCAGGGCCGTAATCGTTTTCTCCGTCCTCGGTGTATGTGTCGAACGTGAATTCAAGGTAAGGTTCGCCCGGGATTGGCTCCGGGTTGTCAGCCTGGAACCATTCCGGCGTGAAGACTTCCGGCTCCTCGAGCTTGAGGGCGGGCGTCTGCGCAGCCTCCGCGGAGGCGGCGGCGATGAGCACGAGGGAGAGCGCGATCAGAAGTGACGTGAGCTTTTTCATGGATGGTACCCCTTTGAATGTGTTTTATTTCTTCGGCGCGGTGCTCAGGTCGAGCCAGGCCCTGAAGGACAGCTCGTTGCCCGCTTCGTCCGTGCCGTAGATGATGTAGCCGTAGCCCTGCAAGGGCTGTACGGGCATCCTGCCCCCGAATTCCCAGTGCGTGTCGGGGTCGTCCCCGTACCAGATCATGCCCGCGCCATAAGTATAGTGCTGGTAGGATTCCCTGCTCGTGAAGCAGAACTCGTCCACTCTCGTGAGCCTGAACGGGCGGCCCGTCATTTCGTAAAAGAGCAGCGTCCAGTCCCACATCGTCACGCCGCCAGAGGAGGTTTCGGGGCCCATGACGCTGAGCTTCGTGCGAAATTCGATGTAGGGCTCGCCCGAGGCGATCGGGTTGTCCTGCTTGAACCATTCGATGGTGAAGATGTCCGGCTCGGCAAGCAGCAGGTCTTTCACGTCCATTTCCACCGCGCCGGGCAGGTCGGTCGGCCCGAGGCGGACGGCCTCAGCCGTTCTTCGGTCGTCGGTCCCTTTGCCGCCTTTCAGGGCAGGCAGAACGAAAAAGATAAAGCAGACGACGAGCAATGCAAGGAGCGTCGCCGCGCCGGCGATCAGCACGCCCCTGCGCGATTTGGGTTTAATTGCCGGTAAGAAGGCAGAAGCCCTTTCCTCCGGCGCACCGTCCTGAAACTCCCCGGAAATGAAATCGTATTTCAGCACGCCGGACAGGAGTTTGATCGTTTCGACGTCCGGTTTGGTGCGCCCGCGCTCCCAGGACGATACAGTGCTGCGCGTGACATGCACGGCCAGCGCCAGTTCCTCCTGCGTCATGCCCGCGGCCTTGCGGGCCTCGATGAGCTTCTGCCTGAAATTCATTTGTTTTGCGAACTCCTTTTTGCCGCATCGTTGGTTCGTTATTTTAGCACAATCCCGCCGCGTTTTTCAACAAATACGAAACTTTTTGTCTTTGCCGAAAACGCCGCGTGATATTATACGGCTACATGCCGCTTTTGATACTTCATGCTTCCCGAAACTGTTTTTCTCCCCGCAGCGCACGCAGATGCATCCGTCTTTGCCGTCTGCGGTTTTGTACCACTTATGTCCGACGATCCTGCAAACGATGCTCATGTCCCCGGCCTCCCCCGCTTCGGTTGGATAGTTTGTAAATTCTGCTTGCATACTATTATAAACGGCATGCCTTCCGTTTGCAAGAGGTTATTTTTCAGTGTGATTGTCAACGAACAGAACAGCGCCCGCGCGGGAGCGTGCTCCGTGCGCTGGCGCTGTTTACGGTCAAAAGAGGGGTTTATTCGAAGATGTCGTTGTCGCGGAACTGCAGCGAGTAGAGGTTGTGATAGGTGCCCTCATTCGCCATGAGCTCCTCGTGCGTGCCCTGCTCGGTTATTCGCCCGCCCAGCACGACGGCGATCTCGTCGGCGTTGCGGATGGTGGAGAGGCGGTGGGCGACGACCAGCGTCGTTCTGCCCTTGCACAGCTCGTCCAGCGCGTGCTGGATCAGCACTTCCGTCGTGTTGTCGAGGGCGGAGGTGGCTTCGTCGAGGATGAGGATCGCGGGGTCCTTCAGGAACACGCGGGCGATGGACAGGCGCTGCTTCTGGCCGCCGCTGAGCTTTACGCCGCGCTCGCCGATCTCGGTGTCGTAGCCGTTTTCGAGGGTCATGATGTAATCGTGGATGTTTGCGCGCTTGGCGGCAAGGATCATGTCTTCCTCGCTGGCGTCCGGGCGGCCGTACATGATGTTGTCGCGGATCGTGCCCACGAACAGGAATACGTCCTGCTGGACGATGCCGATGTTGCGGCGCACGGAATCGAGGGTAAGGGAGCGGATATCCTTGCCATCGATCAGTATGGAGCCGTTTCCCTCCTCGAGGCGGTAGAAGTTCGGCAGCAGATGGCAAAGCGTGGTCTTTCCGCCGCCGCTGGGTCCGACGAGGGCGAGCTTGCAGCCCTTTCTGATTTTGAGATTGATGTCGTGCAGCACTTCCTGCGTGGCGTCATAGGTGAAGGAGACGTTTTTGAACTCGATTTCGCCCTGGACGTCGGTGAGCTCTTTCGCGTCCGGCGCCTGCACTTCGGGCTCCACGTCCATGACCTCGAGGAAGCGCTTGAAGCCGCTGGTGCCGTTTTGGAACTGCTCCATGAAATTGATCAGCGTGTTGACGGGGCCGATGAACAGGTTGACCGAGACCACGAAGGCGGAATAGTCGCCGAAGTTGATCTTCTCCGCGTACATGAACAGACCGCCCGCGATCAGTATGATGACGTTGAATACATCGGTGATGAACGAGGTGGAGGAAAAGAACTTGGCCATCGCGTTGTAGGCGCGCTTGGAGGCGTCCACGAACTGCACGTCTCCCTCGGCGAACTTTTCGATTTCCACGTCGGTGTTCGTATAGGCCTTGGTGACGCGGATGCCGGTCACGCTGCTTTCGACGGCGGCGTTGATCGTCGCGTTGCTCTTTCGCCTGTCGTCAAAGGCCTTTCGCATCGCCTTTCTGTAATGGAGCGTCACCCACACGAGCAGCGGGACGCACGCGAACACGATCAGTGTAAGGTAAAAGTTTATGCTGCACAGGTAACTGAACGAGAGGATGATCATCGCAGAGCTGATCAGAAGATTCTCCGGGCCGTGGTGCGCAAGCTCCGCGACCTCGAAAAGGTCGCTCGTTATGCGGCTCATGATGCGGCCGGTCTCGTGATTGTCGTAGAAGCTGAAGGGCAGCTTTTCCAGATGGGCAAACAGGTCGCGCCGCATCTGAGACTGCATTTTTACGCCGATCACATGGCCGTAATACTGAACGAAGTACCTTAAGAACATTCTGAGCGCGTAGAGCGCGAGCACGGCGACGCCCGCCCAGACGATCGTGGAATACATCTTGTTTTTGATGTAGATGTTGAGCATGTTGCGGGTAACGATGGGATAGACCATGCCGATGACCGAGATCAGCAGCGACGCGAGCATATCCAGCGCCAGCATTTTTTTGTGGGGCTTATAGTAGTTGATAAAGCGTTTCAGCATGCCTTTTCTCCTGATTTCTACCGTTTTTCCGGCGGAATGTAGGCTTTGCACTGCACGTATTCCGCCTCCGCGCAGCCGTAGTAGGGTCGCTTATAACAAGGTTCGGGCTTTGCGACGGTGAGCTCGTTCAGTTCGCCGATCACGCTTTTGAGCGCGTCGCGGTTGAGCGTGTAGTGGGTGTAAAAGCCGCGCTTTTCCCCCTGCACGAGCCCTGCCTCGCGCAGTATTTTCAGGTGCTGGGATACGGAGGATTCGCTTAGGCCGCTCGCGTGCGCCAGCGCCGCGACGCAATAACCCCTTTGCTGGATCAGGCAGAGGATACGGTAGCGGTTCGGCTCGCACAGGGCTTTGAGTACGCTGTCTTCCATGGTATTCTCCTTTCCCGCATATTATTGCACGCTGAACTGATTTAGTCAATTCTAAATTGATTAAACATTCTGTAAATTATATCGTACCTACTCCTTTGACAGTACAAATAACGTTCGTTGTCAATAAATAACCTAATTGGGTATTGCATTTGCCGCGCTTTGGATTTATAATCAGCGCACAAGCACAGCGGAGGATCGAACGTGTTAAAAAGCTTACGGCTTCGCGCCCTTACCGGTCTCAAAGGCCGCTTCGACAGCGATCTGTTCACCTACGAGCAGCTGCGCAGCATGTTTATCCCCCTTTTGCTGGATCAGCTGTTCATATTCATCATAGGGCTTCTGTCCTCCGCGATGGTGTCCTCCTCGGGCGAGGGCTCGATGAGCGCCTTCAACTACGGAAACGCAATCAGCAGCCTGGCCTACGCGATTTATTCCGCCGTATCCATCGGCGCGGGCATCGTGATCGCGCGCGCCAAGGGCAGCGGCGACGCGGTCAAAATGCGCGAGGCGATCGGCGAAAGCTGCGTCATTTGCACGCTGATCGGCAGCGTGTTCGGCGTCGCGCTGAGCTTATTCGGTTCCGGGATCGTGAAAGTCCTCTATCCTTCCGTAAGCGACACGATCGCCAAAAACGCGGGCGACTTTCTGAGGATCTTCGGCCTTTCAATCATTCCCTATTCCCTGTTCAACGTCATTTTCGCTGCGTTCCGCTCGGTGGGCGACACGAAGGGCAGCCTGATACTGACGCTGGTCATAAATACCGTGCACCTTCTGTGCTCCCTTCTGTTCATCAACATGCTCGACATGGGCGTTCCGGGCTCGGCGCTGAGCTATCTGGTGGCGAGGATCATCGGCGTCGTATTTGCGGTCGTTTGGCTCATGCGCCCCGCCTGCCAGATCGGCATGCGCTTTAAGGACTTTACGCGCTTTGACGTACAGGTCGCAAAGGACATCGTGGCCCTCGGCATTCCCATCTCGGTGGAGCAGGTGCTGTTTCAGGGCGGCATGCTGATCGTACAGATGTTCATTAGCGGCTTGACGGTCGTTCAGACGGACGCGCACGGCGTGGCCAATTCCATGTTCATGCTGTATTACGCCTTCGCCTACTCTATGACCAACATCACAAACACCGTCTGCGGGCAGTGCATCGGCGCGAAGAAGCCCGCGCTGTCCAAGCGCTACTGCATCAATCTGATCTTCATGGGCCGCATCGTCATGCTGATCGCAGTGCTGATCCTGTTCCCCATGACGCCGCTGATCATGAAGCTGTACTCCCCCAGCAGCGGCTCGATCTCCTACATTTACGTCGCCGTCGCCCTGGGCGCGCTGCCGATGCCTTTGATCTGGTGCGACGCGAACATCATCGCGACCGCCAACCGTACGGCGGGCGACACGGTGTTTACGACCGTCGTGAGCCTGACCGCGCTGGGCATCGGGCGCGTGGCCTTCGGGTATCTTTTCACGGTCGTCCTGAAGATGGGCATCGCGGGCATCTGGATAGGACAGATCATCGAATGGCTGTACCGCGCGGTGGTATTCCATATGCGCCTTCGCAGCGGAAAGTGGTTAAAGGGCGAACTCAAAACGATCATGGAGACCGAAAAGGCATAAAACGAACGGGGCCGCGATGCGGTCCCGCCGTTTGTTTGCGTTGTGGTTTTTTTCAGATATTTACCCACTGGCCCGGCTTCTGCGCGGCCTTCAGGCCGGCGCCGCGAACAGCCATGATGCGCAGCGTCTCCTCGTGCGGCACCGCGCCCTCGCCCGTTTCAAAGAAGCGGACGAGATTCTTTATGAAGCCGCCGAAGTAATCGCTCTGTACGTTCACGACACAGCACTTGTCCTTGAGCGCGATGTTCATCATGAACGGGCTGTGCATGTCGAAACCGTTGATCGTCGCCGTCCTGCCGTCCTCGAAGCGGATAAGCAGCGTATAGCCGTGCACGCCGGGCACGAAGCATACGCTTTGGGGCTTTGCGTGGATCAGCATCATGACGGGCTCGAGCTGGTGGATCGAATACGTGTCGAAGCTGTAGGGGCCCCAGGAAGCGATGGCGTCGACTTCGCCTATGTTCTGATATTCTGTCGCGTATCTGAGCGCCGAGGTGGAATAGCAGGGCGTATTGCTCTTTTCGGCGATGTCGAAGATGCGCTTTGCGGTCTCGTAATCCGGGGCGAAGGTCTTGTCCACGTAGACGCGTTTGCCGGTCCTGAGCGGCTTTTGGCAAAGCTCCTCGTGCATCTCGCAGTTGTCCGGGGAGAGCACGATGATCGCGTCGCATTTTTCACAGACCTCGTCGATCGTCTCCGCGCGGGGAATGCCCATGTCGCGGCACCACTGATCGGTCGTCCTGCCGCCGATCGGGCTGTCGATGTGGCCGTAGGCCAGGGTCACCTGAAGTCTTCCGTCCGTTGCGTCGGAGATGAGCTTCGGGTAATTGTTCGCGTGCCACTCGTCAAGATAATAATCGATAAAACCTATCTTCATGATTCCCCGCTCCTTACAGCTTTATCTCGCTGTGACGCTCGCTGGAATCGTAGATGGCCTGCAGGATCTGCTGCGTCAGTATCACGGTCTCTATACTGGAGGGCAGCTTTTCGCGGGTCTTTACGTCGCGCACGAAGGCGTCGATTTCGTTTCTGAAGTGGTCGCGCGTCCTGATTTCCGGCGTATAGCTGATCAGCGCGCCGTTCTCGGTCGAATAGAACTTGAAGGTCGAACCGTAGGTCAGGCGGATGCCGCCCTTGTCGCCCATGAAGTCGATGTACATTTCGCTCTCGCCTATGTTCTGCGCCCACGCGCCGTGGAAGGTGATGACGGGGCCCTCGGTGCGGATGATGCCGGCTACGCTGTCGTCGACGTCATAGGTGCCGTTCAGGTCCTTGGTGTTCTCGGCCCACATGGATTTATAGACGTAGTTTGGCATGTCCTTGCCGAGCTTGCAGAACGCTTCGCCGCTGACTGTCAGGGGCTTGGGGTCGCTGCAGCAGTACATGACGATGTCCAGGAAATGTACGCCCCAGTCGATCAGCGCGCCGCCGCCGGCGATGGCCTTGGTGGTGAACGCGCCGCCAAGACCCGGGATCGACCTGTGTGCGCGGAAGGACACGTATACGTGATAGACTTCCCCGAGCTTTCCGTCGTCGATGTACTTTTTGATCAGGCGTACGTTGTCGTTAAAGCGGTTGACCACGCCGATGTTGAGTATGCGGCCGGTCTCGTTGTGGACCCTGAGCATTTCGTTGGCTTCGTCCAGCGTCCTTGCGGAGGGCTTTTCGCAAAGCACGTCCTTGCCCGCGCGCATCGCGTCGACGGCGATCTGCTTGTGGGCGTAGTTGGGCGTACAGATCGAAACCGCTTCCACCTCCGGGTCATTCAGTACCGTGTGGTAATCCTCGACCGCGATGCCGCAGCCGTATTTTTCCACGGCCTCCTTGGCTCTTTCGGGGATGATGTCGCAGAAATACTTGATCTCCGCGTCGGGATTTGCCATATATGCGGGAATGTGCGCGGCGTTTGCGATGGTGCCGCAGCCGATGATGCCGACCTTCATTATAAGCTTCCTTCCTTTCGGTAATTGTTTGATGCGCGGATGCCCGTTTTCAGGCTGCCTCCATTATCTACGCGCGGCGCGTACTGCACAAGCTTTTTTACGTTAAATTTACACGTGACCATACACAGGATATGAAAAAGACGCTGACGGATCGTCACACATTTCACACGCACAAAAATAATTTGAAAAAACGCTCTGAAACACTTGCATTCTATGGCTATTTTGATTATAATGTTAATGTAATTTTATGAAGGTTCCGAATCGTTCAGAAAGTACGCTTTTTGACCGATATTTGTTTTTATCAAAAACGGTGACCATAATCCGACGGACACAGTCCGGGTCGGTTGAGCAAGATATTAACTGAAGGGATTGATTGGATGGACAAGACGTTGAAACCCTCGCAAGCGCCCGTCGCGGTAAAGCATAAGAAGAAAAAGAACGGAGGCAGCAACGGTTCCTCGTTTGACAACCTCGAACTGTTCCTGCTGCACCTTCCCACCACCATCTGGTATCTGATCTTCTGCTACGCCCCCATATTCGGCATCGTCATCGCCTTTATGGACTACTCCGTCAGCCCCGGCCGCAGCTTCCTCTACAGCCTGTTCATCAACAGCAAGTTCAGGGGTCTTGGCAACTTCCGGGCGCTGTTCAATTCCACGTATTTCAACATCATGCTCAGAAATACGCTGGTCTACAACATCATCTTCATCACGCTGGGCGTGGTCATCCCGGTAACGCTGGCCATACTGATCAACCAGCTTTACTCCAAGCGCCTCGCCAAGGTTTGCCAGACGATGATGTTCCTTCCCCACTTCTTGAGCTGGGTCGTCATCGGCTACTTCGTATACGCCTTCCTCGCGACCGACGCGGGCCTTTTCAACCGCGTACTGCCCAGCCTCGGCCTCGTCGAAGCGCGGCACAGATGGTACGAAGACATCGGTTTTTGGCGCTGGTTCCTCGTGTTTTTGAACCAGTGGAAGGGCATGGGCTACGGAATGGTCGTCTACCTCGCCTCGATCAGCGGCATCGACGCAGAGCTCTATGAAGCCGCGCTCATCGACGGCGCGAGCAAATGGAAGCAGACGCGCTACATCACCATTCCCCTGCTTCGCCCCATCATGTCGATCATGCTGATCCTTGCGGTCGGTTCGATTTTCCGAAGCGATTTCGGCCTGTTCTATCAGGCGCCCAGAAACTCCGGCGGACTTACGGACGTGACGATGACCATCGACGTGTACGTGTTCAAAGCGCTCCTGGTCAACTCCAACATCAACCTGTCCTCCTCGTCTTCGCTTCTGCAAAGCGTTTGCGGCTGTATCATGATCATACTGTCGAACGTCGCCGTAAAGCGCATCGATCCCGAAGCGGGACTGTTCTAAAATACGGGAAAGGAGAGAAGCATCATGTCTGTTTCCGCAAACGTCGTACAGAAGCCCAAGAAAAAACACATCGACGCGGTGTTGAAATATACAAGGGTATCGCCCGTCACGAACATACTGATCAGCGTGCTGTTTATACTGCTGGCACTGCTGTGCTTTTTGCCGGCGCTGCTGGTCGCCATCGTCTCTTTCTCCAGTGAATCGAGCGTCATAACCAAAGGCTACAGCTACGTTCCCCTGGCCTGGAGCGTGGAGAGCTATACGTACCTGTTCCAGCAGAGCAGCTCCTACATCGTGCGCAGCTTCCTGAACTCCATCGGCGTCACCCTCGTCGGAACGGTGATCGGTCTGGTCATGTGCTCCACGATGGGCTACGCGCTGAGCCGTCCCAACTACAGGCTGCGCGGCCTCTTTACCTGGTTCATATTCATCCCCATGCTCTTCAGCGGCGGCCTCGTGGCAAGTTACATGATCAACGTGCAGATCCTTGGGCTAAAGAACACGTACTGGGCGTTGATTTTGCCCATCTGCTGCTCGAGCTTCTACATCATCATCATGAGGACGTTCTTCCAGACGTCCGTGCCCGAAGCCATCATAGAGTCGGCCAAGATCGACGGCGCGAGGCAGTTGAGGATCTTTGCGCAGATCGTTCTGCCGATCTCCCTGCCCGCCATCGCGACCATCGGCCTGTTCTTCACCTTCGCCTACTGGAACGACTGGATGATGGCAAAATACTACCTCGACACCAACAAGCAGGACCTGTTCCCCCTGCAGTACGTGCTGATCTCTCTGGAAACCAACATCGACTTCCTGACCCGCCAGAAGCAGTTCATGGGCGTGGACGCGAACACCTCCCTGCCCAGCGAAACGATCCGCATGGCGATGGTCATGGTCTCGGTCATCCCGATCGCCTGCTCCTACCCGTTCTTCCAGAAATACTTCATTTCCGGTCTTACGATCGGCGCGGTCAAGGGCTAAACAACGATTATGGCAGCGAAAGCTGTTGTAATAAAATTTTCAAGGAGGAAACCTCAATGAAGAAACTTCTTACCCTGGTTTTGGCATTGGCTCTGGTACTTACCTGCGCAAGCTTCGTAAGTGCTGAGGGCGGTCTGACCAAGATCACCTGGGCGCAGGGCACCGGTGCTACCGCCCCCATCGACAACGACATCGTTCTCGAAGCGCTCAACGAGCTGCTTGCTCCCGAAGGCATCGAGCTGGACATTCAGTATTTCACCGATGACCAGCTGCAGCTGAGCATCAACTCCGGCAACGTCTACGACATCTACTTCACCTGCTCCTGGTACAACAACACCAACCAGTGCATCTCCAAGAACCTGTTCCTGGGCCTGACTCAGGAGGAAATCGAGGAGACTGCGCCCGGTCTGTACAATGCGATGAGCAAGGAAGTTTGGGATCTGGCTGAGAGCGCCGACGGCTATATCTACGCTATCCCGAACAAGAAGGACTACGCCGCTGAGAACTTCATCACCTACCCCGCCGACATCGCTGCCGAACTGGGTTACGAGATCCCCGCGAAGATCTCTGCCTGGGGCGAGCTGACTGACTTCCTGGTAGACTGGAAAGCCACGCTCGAAGACGGTGAATATCCCGTGCTCGTAGGCGGCAACCCGGCCGGCCTCGAATCCTCCTTCGACTTCATCGATCGTACTGCCATGATCGGCTGCATCTACGGCACCACCGAAGTCAAGTTCGTCTTCGACGATCCCGAGGTCATGGAGCGCTATCGCGCCATGGCTGAGTGGATGGAACTGGGCCTCATCAATCCCGACGCTGCTCAGCTCACCGAAGAAGCCATCGACTCCTCCAAGCCCCACATCGGCTTTGCCCAGGCTTGGGACAGCTACGACGGCTACACCATCAGCAACGGCTACACCACCTACATGACCCGTTACGCCGGCCCCAACCTCTCCGTTGACTCCGTGCAGGGCTCCATGAACGCCGTGTCCGCCACCCTGAAGGACGATCCCGAGAAGCTGGAGAAGGTTCTCCGCCTCTTCGAGCTCATCCACACCGATAAGCTGATCGCCGATACCCTCCGCTTCGGCAAGCAGGGCTATCACTGGAACTACGTCGAGGAAGGCCCCTGCGCCGGCGCCGTTCTCCGCACTCAGGTCGGCAGCGACAACTACGGCCCCTGGGCGTTCGCACAGCCTGCCTACTTCTTCACCAGCCTGCCCGTAAGCGCGGCTCAGGTTGAAGCCGGCATCGCTCCCGCTTTCGATCAGTACGAGATCTACTACAAGACCGTTGAAGAAGAAGCCGTTCCTTCCGCAATGGGTGGATTCAAGTGGGATTCTTCCAAGTTCGTAGATCAGCTGGCCGAAATCAGCGCCATCAAGGACAGCTACTACAAGAACTTCTGCTCCGGCACCACGCCCATTGACGACGTCAAGGACGAGTTCCTCGAGAAGATGTATGCGGCCGGTCTGCAGGATATGATCGACGACGCGCAGGCTCAGCTCGACGCCTACCTCGCCGCCAACTGATTCCTGAAGCCATAGGCCACTGCCCCCTCCCCTGCGGAGGGGGTTTTTGATCGCTTTTCTACAGTGCTCCGGTAAACGTCTTTTGAAAAAGCTTCTTTGAAAAAGTAAAAGAGCCGGTATCGTTTCGGATACCGACTCTTTTATTTGAAGAAGATTTATCTGCGGTTGCCGCCGCCGTTGCCGCCTCTGCGGAAGCCGCTTGCGGGCTTTCTTACGGGCATGGCGTCGTTGTCGTACTCGATGTCGTTTCTGACCAGGTTGATCCTGCCCTGCGCGTCGATTTCGGCCACGCGGCATTCGAGCGTGTCGCCGATGTTGACGACGTCCTCGACCTTTTCCACGCGCTTGTTGGCGAGCTTGGAAATGTGGATCATGCCGTCCTTGCCGGGCGCGTATTCCACGAACGCGCCGAAGGTCATGATGCGAACGACCTTGCCGGTGAACACGTCACCGACCTGCAGTTCCTTGACGATGCCTTCGATCATGCTCTTGGCACGCTGCGCCGCTTCGGCGTCCTCGGTGGCGATGTACACGCTGCCGTCGTCCTCGATGTCGATCTTGACGCCGGTGTCCTCGATGATCTTGTTGATGGTCTTGCCCTTGGTGCCGACGACCTCGCCGATCTTGTCCGGGTCGATCTTGAACTGGATGATCTTGGGGGCGTACTTGCTAAGCTCCGGTCTCGGCGCGGGCAGCGTCTCAAGCATCTTGCCCAGAATGTGCATGCGTCCGTCGTAAGCCTGTGCCAGCGCCTGGCGGAGGATGGGCTCGTCTATGCCCTTGATCTTGATGTCCATCTGAATGGCGGTGATGCCCTGCGCGGTACCGGCGACCTTGAAGTCCATATCGCCCAGGAAGTCTTCCAGACCCTGGATATCGGTCAGCACAGCGACCTTGCCGGTGTTTTCGACGTCCTTGATCAGACCCATCGCAACGCCGGCGACGGGGCGCTTGATCGGCACGCCCGCATCCATGAGCGCGAGCGTGGAGCCGCACACGGAAGCCTGAGAGGTGGAGCCGTTGGAGGACATGACCTCGCTGACCAGGCGCAGGCAGTACGGGAATTCATCGACCGAGGGGATCATGGGGCGCAGCGCTCTCTCGGCCAGCGCGCCGTGACCGATCTCGCGGCGGCCGGGGCTTCTGAGCATCTTGGCTTCGCCGGTGGAATAGCCGGGGAAGTTGTAGTGATGCATATATCTCTTGGTGGTTTCGGGCGTGATGCCGTCCAGAATCTGCACTTCGCTCATCGGCGCCAGCGTGCAGATCGTCATGACCTGCGTCTGGCCTCTCGTGAACACGGCGGAGCCGTGCGGACGGGGCAGCACGTGCGTTTCACACCAGATGGGACGAACTTCGGTAAGCTTTCTCGCGTCGGGGCGCACGCCTTCATCGATGATACGGCGGCGCATAACTTCCTTCTGAATGCCGTAGAGCGCGTCGCCGACTTCCGTCATGCGCTCAGCGTACTCTTCGGCGAAATGCTCGTTGACGTCGGCCTTGAGCTGCTCTTCGCGGGCATTGCGCTCGGCTCTGTCGAAGGTATCGAACATCCACTTTACTTTATCGTAGGCGTACTCGCGAACGGCGGCCTTTACGTCGTCACCGGGAAGCTGCAGAGGATAGTCGTGCTTGGGAACGCCGATCTCCTCGACGATCTTTTCCTGGAATTCGACGATGCGCTTTACCTGCTCGTGCGCGAAGAGGATGCCCTTGAGCATGACTTCCTCGCTGACTTCGTTGGCGCCTGCTTCAACCATCAGAACGGCTTCCTTGGTGCCGGCTACGGTCAGGTCCATTTCGGAGACCTCGCGCTGCGCCTGGGTGGGATTGATCACGTATTCGCCGTCGACAAGGCCGATGTTGACCGCGCCAACGGGACCGGCGAAGGGGATCTTGCTGATGCACAGTGCCGCGCTGGAGCCGATCATGGCCGGCGTCTCAGGGCTGCAGTCAAAGTCCACGCTCATCACCTGCGCTGCGATGCACACGTCATTTCTCATTCCCTTGGGGAACAGAGGGCGGAGCGGACGGTCGATCAGCCGGCTGGTGAGGATGGCTTTTTCGCCGGGACGGCCTTCACGCCTGTTCCAGGAGCCGGGAATGTGGCCCACGGAATACAGCTTCTCCTCAAAGTCAACGTTTAAGGGGAAGAAGTCCATGCCGGGACGGATCGAATCGGATACGGTCGCATTGACCAGTACGGCGGTGTCGCCGTAGCGAACTAAGGTAGAACCTGCGGCTTGTTCGGCATACTTGCCGAACTCCAGCGTAAGCGTGCGTCCGCCCAGCTCCATTGAGTAGGATTTGAACATGATGATTCCTCCTGAATTATGTAATTCCGGAAGAAGTGCAGCGCCGAAGTCTTGTCCCCGCAGGGATGAACGCGGGCACAAAAAAGTGTTCGCATTCATCCTTGCGGCGAGACTGCATCTTTCCGGTAACAGCGCCGCCCCTTTTCGGAGCGGCGCCAAGACAGCGGGTTTACTTGCGCAGACCCAGCTTTGCGATCAGAGCACGATAGCCTTCGATATCGGTCTTCTTGAGGTAGTCCAGCAGACCCCTGCGCTGACCGACCATCAGCAGCAGGCCGCGGCGGGAATGGTGGTCTTTCTTGTTGAGCTTGAGGTGCTCGTTCAGGTGGTTGATGCGCGCGGTGAGCAGCGCGATCTGCACCTCGGGGGAACCGGTGTCACCCTCGTGACGGCCGTATTCGGCGATGATTTGACTCTTATCGATTGTCATGGTTTGTCCTCCCATATCTTGTATTCCCGTAAGCCAGGCAGATCGTTGGGAATTCGATGAGCCGCGCAAACGGATCTTACGGCCCTATGACCGCAGAATTTATTATATCATTTATGCCGCGCGCTGTAAATGAATTTACTGCAAATTTGTACCGGTTATATGTTAATTTATGCGTTTTTCCGCAAAGGAATGCCGCCCCGGGAAAAGCACCGAGGCGGCGCACAGATTTTTCGAACGTTTATACGTTTTCCTTTACTTCGATCGAGGCGTACCTTCTCATGCCCGTTCCGGCGGGGATGAGCTTGCCCAGGATGACGTTTTCCTTGAGGCCCAGCAGCGGATCGGTCTTGCCCTTGATGGCCGCTTCGGTCAGCACCCTCGTGGTCTCCTGGAAGGAGGCGGCGGAGAGGAAGGAATCGGTGGCGAGAGCTGCCTTCGTGATGCCCAGCAGCACCCTTCTGGCAGTCGCGGGATGGCCGCCCGCCTCGAAGGTCTTGCGGTTTTCCTGCTCGAACTGGTAGATGTCCACCAGAGAACCGGGCAGGAGCTTGGTGTCGTTGGACTCCTCTATGCGGACCTTGCGCAGCATCTGGCGCACGATGACCTCGATGTGCTTGTCGGCGATTTCGACGCCCTGATCGCGGTAGACGCTCTCGACCTCGCGAACGATATAATCCTGCACGGCCTTGTGACCAAGGATCCTGAGCAGCTCGTGGGGGTTGATCGAGCCTTCGATCAGCTCGTCGCCCGCGTTCACGTAGTCGCCTTCGTTGACCTTGAGCTTGGAGCCGTAGTTGATCGGATAGCGCTTGACTTCGCTGTCGGCGTCGTTGCCGGTGATCACGATCTCGCGCTTTTTCTTGTTGTCCTGCGGCAGATGTACGTAACCGCTGATCTCGGCGAGCACGGCTTCCTTCTTGGGCTTTCTGGCCTCGAACAGCTCTTCCACGCGGGGAAGACCCTGTGTGATGTCCTCGCCCGAAGCGACGCCGCCGGTGTGGAAGGTACGCATCGTCAACTGCGTGCCGGGTTCGCCGATGGCCTGCGCCGCGATGACGCCGACCGCCTCGCCCACTTCGACCATCTGGCTGTTGGACATATCCGCGCCGTAGCAGCGCGCGCAGATGCCGGTATCGCACTGGCAGGTCAGCACCGAGCGGATCTTGACCTGCTTAAGGCCGGAAGCAACGATCTTTTTTGCGATGTCGTGCGTGATGAGCTCGTTGAGCTTTACGTAGACCTCGCCGGTCTCGGGATCGGTCACGTCCTCGGCCGCGACGCGCCCGCGGATCCTGTCTTCGAGATTCTCGATCACGGTGCCTTCGGACTTCGTGATGTCGCTTACGTACAGGCCGCTTACGTTCATGCCGCGCTTTTCGAAGCAGTCTTTCTCGCGGATGATGTTCTCCTGGCTGACGTCCACCAGACGGCGGGTCATGTAACCGGAGTCGGCGGTACGCAGTGCCGTATCGGCCAGGGATTTGCGCGAACCGTGGGAGCTTAAGAAGAACTCAAGCACGCTCAGGCCTTCGCGGAAGTTCGCCTTGATGGGCAGCTCGATGATCTTACCGGACGGAGAGGCCATCAGGCCGCGCATGCCGGCGAGCTGGCGAATCTGGTTGGTGGAGCCTCGGGCACCGGAGGTCGCCATCATGTTGATGGGGTTGAACTTGTCCAGGCTCTTCATGACCTCGTTGGTGATGTCCTTCGTGGCCTGCTCCCAGAGGTTCGTGACGTTCAGGTAGCGCTCGTTTTCGCTCATGCGGCCGCGGCGGAACTGCTTTTCGATGTTGTGGACCTTTTCCTCGGTCTCGGCGATGATCGTCTTCTTGGCCTCGGGAACCTTGATGTCCGCCACGGAAACGGTGACCGCGCCGATGGTGGAATACTTGTAGCCCATTTCCTTGACCTTGTCGAGCATGCGGCTGGTCTCGGTGACGCCGTGTACGCGGTAGCAATCGTCAACGATGCGGCCCAGCTGCTTTTTGCCGACGACTTCGTCGATCTCGAGCAGGAACATGTCGTCCACGGTGTTGCGGGGCTGGTTGCCCAGATCCTGCGGGATGGCTTCGTTGAAGATGAGGCGGCCGATGGTCGTTTCGACCAGCTTGGTGTACTCCTTGCCGTCCACGGTGCGCTTCAGGCGGATATGGCACAGCGCCTGCAGGCTCAGCTCTCCCACGTCGTAGGCCATCTTGGCTTCTTCGATGTCGGTAAAGTACTTGCCTTCGCCCTTTGCGCCCTCGTGGATGATGGTCAGGTAGTAGCAGCCCATGACCATGTCCTGCGTCGGGCAGACGACGGGCTTTCCGTCCTGGGGCTTCAGAATGTTGTTGGCCGCCAGCATCAGGAAGCGGGCTTCGGCCTGCGCCTCCATCGTCAGCGGTACGTGAATGGCCATCTGGTCGCCGTCGAAGTCCGCGTTGAAGGCGGTGCAGCACAGCGGGTGAAGCTTGAGCGCCTTGCCTTCGACCAGTACGGGTTCAAAAGCCTGAATGCCCAGTCTGTGCAGCGTGGGCGCGCGGTTGAGCATGACCGGATGCTCCTTGATGACCTCTTCCAGCACGTCCCAGACCTCGGGCTTTTGCCTTTCGACGGAACGCTTCGCGTTTTTGACGTTCTGCGCAAGGCCCTTGCTGACGAGCTTCTGCATGACGAAGGGCTTGAACAGCTCCAGCGCCATTTCCTTGGGCAGACCGCACTGATACATTTTGAGGCTGGGGCCTACGACGATAACGCTTCGGCCGGAGTAGTCGACGCGCTTGCCCAGCAGGTTCTGACGGAAACGTCCCTGCTTGCCGCGCAGAAGATCGCTCAGGGATTTGAGCGTTCTTCCGCCCGCGCCGGTCACGGGACGGCCACGCCTGCCGTTGTCGATCAGCGCGTCTACGGCTTCCTGAAGCATGCGCTTCTCGTTGCGGGTGATGATTTCGGGGGCGCCCATCGCGAGCATCCTCTTAAGACGGTCGTTGCGGTTGATGACGCGCCTGTACAGGTCGTTCAGATCCGCGGTGGCAAAACGGCCGCCGTCCAGCTGCACCATGGGTCTCAGCTCCGGCGGAATGACCGGGACCGCGTCCAGGATCATCCATTCGGGCTTGTTTCCACTGTTTCTGAAGGCTTCGACCACTTCCAGGCGCTTTACGATCTGCTGCTTTTTCTGGGAGTCGGTCTCCTTGCCGCTGGCTTTCTTGGCGATCTTGTCAAATTCTGCGCGCAGCTCCTCGGCCAGCGCGTCCAGATCGATTTCGCGCAGCATTTCGCGGATTGCTTCGGCGCCGATGCCCACGCGGAATTCGCTCTTGCCGTATTCCCTGATCTTCTCCTGATATTCGCTCTCGGTCAGGATCTGATGCTTTTCGAGCGGCGTGGTACCGGGATCGAGCACGATATAGGAGGCATAGTACAGTATCTGCTCCATGGCCCTCGGGCTCATTTTGAGCAGTGTGCCCATTCGGCTGGGGATGCCCTTGAAGTACCAGATGTGGCTCACGGGCGCAGCCAGCTCGATGTGGCCCATGCGCTCGCGGCGCACCTTGGACTTGGTCACCTCTACGCCGCACTTTTCGCACACGACGCCCTTGTAGCGCACGCGCTTGTACTTGCCGCAGTTGCACTCCCAGTCCTTGGTGGGCCCGAAGATGCGCTCGCAAAACAGGCCGTCCCTTTCGGGCTTCAGGGTTCTGTAGTTTATGGTTTCGGCCTTCGTGACCTCGCCGTAGGACCACTGCCTGATTTTCTCGGGCGAAGCGAGGCTTATCTGTATGGAATCAAGATTGGTCAACTCAAACATGTCAGCTTACGCTCCCTTCGTATTACACTTCGTCAAAGCCGTCGAAGTCGTCCTTGGTGACGTCGTCCAGCGTGTCGTCGATCGTGTCCAGACCCTCGAGCTCGATGTCCTCGAGGTCTCCGGCGTCGGGTTCGAGATCGTCGAAGTTGTCTTCTGTCTCGACCTCTTCGATCGTGCCGAGATCGTCGATGGAGTCGATGTCGTCCAGGCCGTCGCCGAGATCCAGATTGTCGAAGTCGAAATCGTCGGTCTGATCGTCTTCGTCGCCGTCGTCCATGGGAATGGCGGTCGCGGTGAGCTCCTTCTTGAACTCGCTTTCGGGCGCAAGATCCTCGTCCTCGAGCTCGCGCAGTATGATCTCCTGCTTGTCGCGGGTGAGCACCTTGATGTCCAGCGCCAGGGATTCAAGCTCCTTGATGAGCACCTTGAAGCTCTCGGGAACGCCCGGCTCGGGGATGTTTTCGCCCTTTACGATGGCTTCGTAGGTCTTGACCCTGCCGACCACGTCGTCGCTCTTTACAGTCAGGATCTCCTGAAGCACGTGGCTTGCGCCGTAGGCTTCCAGCGCCCAGACTTCCATTTCGCCGAAGCGCTGGCCGCCGAACTGCGCCTTGCCGCCCAGAGGCTGCTGTGTGACGAGGGAGTACGGGCCGGTGGAGCGGGCGTGTATCTTGTCGTCCACCAGGTGGTGGAGCTTGAGCATGTACATGTAACCGACGGTTACGGGGTTGTCGAAGCGGTTGCCGGTGCGTCCGTCGTAGACCCAAAGCTTGCCCTCGGTGTTGATGCCGATCTTGTCGAACTGGATCGTGGGCCTGCCCTTGTCGTCGAACAGCGGGCCCTCGCCCACCTTGGAAGCCTCGACCAGCACGTCGTGGATGTCCTGATCGGTGGCGCCGTCAAATACAGGGGTGGCTACGTGCCAGCCCAGCGCCCTTGCCGCAAGGCCCAGGTGCACCTCGAGTACCTGACCGATGTTCATTCGGGAAGGCACGCCCAGAGGATTGAGCACGATGTCCAGCGGCGTTCCGTCAGCAAGGAAGGGCATGTCTTCCTGCGGAAGGATGCGGCTTACAACGCCCTTGTTGCCGTGACGGCCGGCCATCTTGTCGCCCACGGAGATCTTTCTCTTCTGGGCGATGTAGACGCGCACCATGCGGTTTACGCCGGGGCTGAGCTCGTCGTGGTTCTCGCGGGTGAATATCTTGACGTCCACGACGATACCGAATTCGCCGTGCGGGACTCTCAGGGAGGTGTCTCTGACTTCCTTGGCCTTGTCGCCGAAGATGGCTCTGAGCAGCCTCTCCTCCGCGCTCAGCTCGGTTTCGCCCTTGGGCGTCACCTTGCCGACCAGTATGTCGTTTGCGCGGACCTCGGCGCCGATGCGGATGATGCCGCGCTCGTCCAGGTCTTTGAGCATGTCTTCGCCGACGCCGGGGATGTCGCGGGTGATTTCCTCGCTGCCCAGCTTCGTGTCTCTGGCTTCGGACTCGTACTCTTCGATATGGATAGAAGTATAGACGTCGTCCTTAACGAGGCGCTCGTTGATGAGCACGGCGTCCTCGTAGTTGTAGCCTTCCCAGGTCATAAAGCCGATCAGCACGTTTCTGCCCAGGGCGATCTCGCCTTCGTCGGTGGACGGGCCGTCTGCCAGTACCTGATTTATCTTTACTTCCTCACCCTCGCTGACAACGGGATGCATGTTGATGCAGGTGCCCTGGTTGGAGCGGGCGAATTTGCTTAAGCGATAGGTGTACTCGTCGCCGTTTTCGTCCTTGATGCGAATCTCGTCCGCGGTGACGCGGCTGACCGTGCCTTCGTGCTTGCTCATCAGCACCACGCCGGAATCGCAGGCGGCCTTGTATTCAATGCCGGTGCCTACGATGGGCGCCTCGGGCTTGAGCAGCGGCACGCCCTGGCGCTGCATGTTGGAGCCCATCAGCGCGCGGTTGGCGTCGTCGTTCTCGAGGAAGGGGATCATGCCGGTGGCGATGGAGATGAGCTGTCTGGGGCTTACGTCGATGAAGTCGACCTGATTCTTTTCGACCTCGATGATCTCCTCGCGGCGGCGCACGATGACGCGGCTGTTGACGAAGTGGCCTTCGTCGTCGATGGGCTCGTTGGCCTGCGCGATGACGTACCTGTCTTCTTCGTCGGCGGTCATATAGATGATCTCGTCGGTCACGACGCCGTTTTCCTTGTCCACGCGGCGGTACGGCGCTTCGATGAAGCCGTACTCGTTGATGCGGGCGTAGGTAGCAAGAGAGCCGATCAGACCGATGTTGGGGCCTTCAGGCGTCTCTATGGGGCAGATCCTGCCGTAGTGAGAGTAGTGCACGTCTCGAACGGCGAAGCTGGCTCTGTCGCGGTTAAGGCCGCCGGGGCCCAGTGCGGACAGACGCCTCTTGTGCGTAAGCTCGGCCAGGGGGTTGGGCTGATCCATGAACTGGCTGAGCTGGGAGGAACCGAAGAATTCCTTTATGACCGCGGTTACGGGGCGGATGTTGATCAGATCCTGCGGGCGTACGGAGTCCAGATCCTGTATGCTCATGCGCTCGCGGATGACGCGCTCGAGCCTCGCAAGGCCGACGCGGATCTGATTTTGCAGAAGCTCGCCCACGCTGCGAAGACGGCGGTTGCCCAGATGGTCGATGTCGTCGATGTCGCCGATGCCGTAGAACAGGCCGTACTGGTAGTTGACCGAGGAGATGATGTCGCTCTTTAAGATGTGGCGCGGAACCAGGTCGTTCGCGTTTTCGAGCAGCGTCTCGTTCAGGTCGAGTCCTTCGGCCTTGATCTTTTCGAGCAGCGGAAGAAGCGTGCCGAGATCGACCCTTTCGCGGGGCTTGTAGACGTTTTCGTCCAGCTTCTCGTAGAGCTCCTGATCGTAGCTTTTGAGGAACTCGGCAAGGTCGGCAAAGTTGTTGCCGACAACCTTGTATTCGTGGCCGTCCACCATGACGCGCACGGCGTTGATGCCGGCGTTCTGGATCTGCTTGGCCTTTACGTTGGAGATGATCTCGCCCTGCTCGGCGATGACTTCGCCGGTGTAGGGATTTGCGATCACTTCGGCGGCCTCGAGCCCGCGGATGCGCGCGGAAAGCGCCAGCTTCTTGTTGAATTTATACCTGCCGACGTGGGCAAGGTCGTACCTCTTGGGGTCGAAGAAGAGGTTGTTGATGAGGGTCGTCGCGCTCTCCACAGACGGCGGCTCGCCCGGGCGGAGCTTGGTGTAGATCTCGATCAGAGCCTGCTCGCGGCGGCTGGTGAAGCGGTCGGAGCTGTCTTCGCCGGCGTCCTTTACGAGGGTCGCGGCAACACGCTCGTCAGAGCCCAGAAGCTCGTAGATTTCCGCGTCGCTCTCGACGCCCATTGCCCTGAGCAGCACCGTCGCGGGGATCTTGCGGGCGCGGTCTACCCTTGCAAACACCACGTTGTTGCTGTCGGTGTCGTACTCGATCCAGGCGCCGCGGTTGGGAATGATCTGCGAGGAGAACAAAAACGCGCCGCTTTTGTCGATGGCCTTGGAAAAGTATACGCCCGGGGAACGCACGAGCTGGCTTACGATGACGCGCTCGGCGCCGTTGATGATGAAGGTTCCGTAATCGGTCATCACGGGGAAGTCGCCCATGTAGACGTCGCTTTCCTTGATCTCGCCGGTTTCCTTCACGGTCAGGCGCACGCGCACCTTCAGCTGGGTCGAATACGTGCAGTCACGTTCCTTGCACTTTTCAACGGTATATTTCGGGGTGTCGTCCAGCGTGTAATCCACAAATTCCAGCTTGATGGAATCCGTGTAGTCGCTGATCGGAGAAACGTCGTCCAGCGCTTCCTTGAGGCCGACCTTCAGGAAGTGACGGTAGGAATTCTTTTGTACCTCGATCAGATCGGGTACCGCGAGCGCTTCTTCTACGCGGGCGAAGCTCATTCTCGTGCGCTTGCCCTGCTTGACCGGATGCACCATATCAGTTCACTCCTCAAACACAAAATGGCTCTGTTCTGTTTGAGAGCTCAAGCGTAAAATCTTTGATAAATCGCGCCGCGAAAATGAATTTTACATTGAATTCGGAAATTCATTTTGCACTTCGCGTTCCGAATTGCGCTTAAACTCCATTTTATTGCAATTTTTGATTATATCAAGTTCTTGCAACCCTGTCAAGAACGGATTTTGCATTATACTCCATAATTTACGAAATAATAACCGAATTCTGTGCCGGCTGTCTCCAAATGCGCACCTCCCGGTCTCGGAGGGCTGCGCCGCTCAAATTGCGTTAAGCTTTGTTTTTGCAATTTATCCTGCATAATCAAAATGCGGCCCGGAAGCGCGCACTTGAAAAAAAGCGGCGCGGCATATATAATTCTACCATAAAATATGCGGAGGTGTGCGCATGAAGATTTGCATAGGCTGCGACCACAGAGGTCTGGAGCTCAAAAACGCGATCGCTAAGTATTTGAGAGAACAGGAGCACGAGGTGGACGACGTAGGCACCTACACCTCCGACCGCACGGACTACCCCATCTACGGCGCGAAGGTCGGCCGCGCGGTGGCCGAAGGGCGCGCAGACAGGGGCATCGTCGTTTGCGGCACGGGCTTTGGCATCTCGACCGCCGCGAGCGCCATTCCGGGCGTCAGGGCTGTTTGCTGCTCGGACGTCTATACCGCGTCGATGACGCGCCGCCACAACCGCGCAAACGTATTGGCCATGGGCAGCGACGTCGTGGGCGAAAGGCTGGCGTTCCGCCTTGTGGACGCGTTCCTGGGCGCTTCGTTCGAAGGCGGCAAGCATTCCGAGCGGCTTGAAATGCTCAGCAAGCTCAAGCAGACCCCCGTGACCGGAAAAGCGCTGAGCGTATTCCATAACGGGCGCGAATTGCTGTTGTACAATCAGCGCAGCACAAAGTGGACCTATCCCTACGAATACGCGCCCTGCCCCGGCGGCACGCTCAAAAACTCCGGCTGCGGCATCTTTTCGCTGTGCGAGGCTGTGGAATTCATGCGCGGGCTGAGGCTCCGCCCGGAAGAGGTCGCGGATTTCAGCGTCTCGGTCGGCGGAAGGTGCGACGACGGCACGGACCGTCCCATGCTGTTAAAGGGCGTCGTGGAAAAGGGCCTCAGCAACGAATACGGCTTCCGCTACGATCTGGACGGGCATCTGAACGACCACGACAAGCTTTGGGAATGCCTTGAAGAGGGCGGAACGGCGCTGTGCAATCTGCGCGTCGGGCACATCGTGACCTTGATCGGCTGCCGCGTGAGCGCGGACGGCGAAAAGCAGGTGCTCGCGATGGACTGCCACAGCGAAAGCCAGGACGAGCGCGTGTGCAAGTACGTGCGCGAGACCGTGCCGGACAGCCTGATCACCTACCCCATCGAAAACGAAAGCGGCGTGGTGACGGGCTACGCGCAGAGCTACGGCATGTTCTGGGTGCCGCTCACGCTGCCTAAGGACTTCGATCTGCTGCACAAGCTGTGATCGTTCCCCGCACGATACGACAAAACGCGATCCGACGCGAACGGTAAAAATGCCATGATCCACGAAGTCATTCAAGACGCGATTGAGCGCGGAGCGTTCCTGAGCAGGGACGCGTTTCGCCCCTTCCCCACCGCAGAAGACCGGGACGCCTGGAACAAGCTCAGTCCCCGCGCGCAGGCCTTTCTTGAGGGCATGAAGCCCTGGCTGCTTGCCTGCTCCCCCATGCCGATCAGCGCGTCGATGCTGCGCCGCTTTTATGAAGACGGCGACCGCTCGGAGCACGGAGAAGCCTATTTTTCACGGCGCAAGAATTTGTACGCGCTGTGCCTGTGCGAGTGTGCCGAGGACAAGGGGCGCTTCATCGGCAGCATCGTCGACCACATCTGGGCCATCTGCGAAGAGACCTGCTGGGTCATCCCCGCGCATCTGCACCAGAATCCTTTCGGCGCGCAGGTGGACGTTCCCCTGCCCGAGATCGCCCACAGCTGCGATTACATCGACCTGTTCGCCGCGGAAACGGCAAGCGTGCTCAGCTGGGTAAAATACCTGCTTGGCGCGCGGCTGAACGAAAAGTATCCCGAGATCGTCCGCCGCGTCGATTACGAGCTCAAACGCCGCATCCTCGACGCGCTTCCTCTGATTTCCCAAATGCATTGGTCGGGCTTCGTTCCCGGAAAGCATCTGAACAACTGGACGCCGTGGATCTGCTCGAACCTGCTGGCCGTGGCGCTTTTAGAGGAAGACGATCAAAAAAAGCGAGAAGCGTGGTTCACCGTCCTTGCCAAGGCGCTGGACAAGTTTCTCGATACCTACTCCCCCGACGGCGGCTGCGACGAGGGACCGAGCTACTTCAGCCACGCCGGCGCAAGCCTTCTGGACGCGCTCGAATTGTATTACGCCGCGAGCGGCAAAACCGCGTCCGTCTGGCACGAACCGCTCATACGCAGCATGGCGCGCTACATCGCCCACGCCCACATCGAAGGCGAATACTACATCAACTTTGCCGACGGCGGCTGCCGCGTAAAGGCAGACGCCATGCAGCTGAAGCGCTGCGCGCGCTTCATGGGTGACGAAGAGCTCGAAGCGCACGCGCAGTATCTTTTGCACAGCGGTCTCGGCGCGCTGCCGTATCAGGTCAACTACGACGGCATATACCGGCGGCTTCGAAACCTCATGGACGACGCTTCCTGCGCGGACGCTCCCGGCAGGCCGCTTCGCGAAAGCGCCCATTTCTTTGACGGCATTCAGGTGTTTTCGGCCCGGCAAACGCAGGACGGCAGCGGCCTGTATCTCGCCGCGAAGGGCGGCCACAACGAAGAAAGCCACAACCACAACGACATCGGCAACTATATCATTTACGCTTCGGGCGAACCGTTCGTCGTCGACGCGGGCGTCGGCGTGTACAGCCGCCAGACGTTTTCAGGCGAGCGCTACGCGATCTGGACGATGCAGAGCGCCTATCACAACACCGCGATCCTGGGCGGGCTCGATCAAAAGCCCGGGCGCTGCTATGCGGCCGCGGATGTGAGCGCAGAAAACGACGCACAGAAGGCTGTCTTCCGTCTGGACATGGCCCGCGCATACGACCTGAGCGAAAACGCGCACTACCGGCGCACGCTGACGCTCGACAGGAGAAAGCCCGCGATAGAACTGCTCGACGAAGCGGCGTTTTCGCAGGAAACGGAGATCGCGCTTCCCCTGCTCTGCGCCGTGAAACCCGTTTGTCACGACGACAGCGTGCTTTTGAAGGGCGCAAGCACCGCTCTCAAAATCGGGTACGACGCCGCGCTTTTGAGCGTCCAAACCGAAGAGATCCCCCTGAAAGACAACAATCTTCTTGCGAACTGGCAAAGGCCTTGTCTGTATCGCTTGCTATTCAGGCAGAAAACGCCTCTGAAGCGCGCAGTCGTGCGGCTGTGCTTCACCGAGCAAAAAGACTGAAGTCTGTTTTTCGCTTTTCCTATCCTTATTGAGGTTTTCCATGTTTATCAAAGGCTTTACCTACGGTTACGACGGACGCAGGGGCGCTTACCGCCTGGAAGAAGCGGCACTTTCGATGCAAAGGATGGCCGAGCTCGGCGGAAACTGGACGGCGCTTGCGTTCAGCGTGATGCAGGATTCGTTTTCGTCGACGCTGATCCGCCCCGACTACCGTTTCACGGTCACCGACAAGGACATCGCTGCTGCAGTGAACAGGCTTCACAGCCTTGGACACAAGGTGTGCTTAAAGCCCATGGTCAACTGCATGGACGGCGTCTGGCGCGCGCGCATCGCCTTCCCCGAGCCCGAATGGGGCGACAAAGACTATTGGAAGGAATGGTTTTCCTGCTACAGCGCGTTTTTGTGCCACTACGCCGAGATCGCGCAGGACACGGGCTGCAAAATGTTCTGCGTCGGCTGCGAGATGCTGGGCACCGAGTCCAAGGAAGCTTTCTGGCGCGACACGATCGAAAAGGTGCGTGGGGTTTACGCCGGCCCGCTCGTCTACAACACGAACCACGGCAACGAGGACAAGGTAAGCTGGTGGGACGCGCTCGACTACGTCGGCACCTCGGCGTACTTTCGTGTGGCAGAGCGTCCCTGCGAAAGCCTCGAAAACATGGTGAGCGCCTGGAATAAGCACAAAGAGAAGCTCAGGGCGCTTTCCCAAAGGCTCGGCGGAAAGCAGGTCATCTTTATGGAGATCGGCTGCAGGAGCGCCAGCGGCTGTGCGATGATGCCCTATGACTTCAGCCACCGCGAATTTCTCTTCGACGAGGACGAGCAGGCGAATTTCTATGAATCGTGCTTTCGCGCGATGTGGGATGAAGACTGGTTCGCGGGCTTCTTCTGGTGGGATTGGGGCACTTTCCTGCCCGTCCGTCAGCCGAACACAGGCTTTTCCATCGTCGGCAAAAAGGCCGAGCAGGTCGTAAAAAACTGGTACGCCAGACCCGAACGAAAATAGCACAAGGAGAAAAGCATGTATCAGGTAAAAGGCAAATGGGCTTTGATCACCGGCGCCGCAAGAGGCATCGGGTATCTGAGCGCGAAATTCATGGCAGAACAGGGCTGCAATCTGATTTTGCACAGCAGGAGCTTAAGCCACACGGAAAAGGTGCTGAGCGAAGTAAAGGCGCTGGGCGTGCAGGCCGTGGCCGTGGAAGCAGACTTAAACGACCTTTCCGCGGTGAAAAGGATGCTTTCGCAGATCGACGCCTTCGGCGTGGACGTGGACATCGTTCTCAACAACGCAGGGCTGCAGGTCGCCTACCGCACGGAATACTTCGATACGCCCGCCGAGGATTATCTGACGAGCTTCAACGTGAATACGATCTCCCCCGCGCTGATCTGCTATCACTTCATGCCGAAGATGATCGCGCGGGGCAGCGGCAGGATTCTGAACACCACCAGCGGCATTTCGCTGGACGTCTGTCAGGCGGGCTATTCCGCGAGCAAGGCCGCGCTGGACAAGATCACGATCGACCTGGGCAGCAAAGTGCAGGGCAGCGACGTCATGATCAATCTGACCGATCCCGGCTGGTGCAGGACGGATCTCGGCGGCCCCCACGCGCCCAACGCGCCCGAAAGCGCGATCCCCGGCATCGTGGTCGGCGTATTCGTTGACGACAAAAAGTCCGGGCGCTATCTCGGCGCGCAGAGCTTTACGGGCATGACGCTGGAGGACGCCGTCAAAAAAGCCGAAACGGAATTCGACAGTCCCTATTGAAACGCCTTATCCACAGGAAGCGAAAACGGGCCGCGCCGCGGTCCGTTTTCGCTTGATTTCTATTTTGCGTCTTTCACACTTGCTTCATCTGTTCTTGCTTCTTTCATTCCCAGCGTCGTCCTTACGATGAGTTTATCGAGCAGCACGAGTGTGGAGGGCAAAAGCAGAAGGACCACCGCGACGCTCAAAAGCGAGCCCCGGGCGATCAGGCGGCACATCGAGGAAATCACGTCGATGTCCGAATACAGCCCCACGCCGTAGGTCGCGGCAAAAAAGCTTATGCCGCTTACGACGATGCTCTGGGCGCTCGAAGAGACTGCCTGCTCGATCGCTTCCCGTTTCTTAAGCCCGCCCGTACGCTTTTGCTTGTAGCGCGTAGTGAGCAGTATCGCATAGTCGACGGTGGCGCCGAGCTGTATCGTGGATACGAGGATCGGCCCCACGAACGGAAGCTGAACGCCCGTATAATACGGAATGCACAGGTTCAATGCGATGGCGAGCTCGATCACGGCCACCAGGAGCACCGGGATGCTTACGGAGTGCTGAACGAAAAGTATGATCAGGAAGATCGCGGCAATCGATATCAGGCTCACCAGCTTGAAATCGGTGTCCGTGCAAGCGATCAGATCCTTTGTACAGGGTGCTTCGCCGATCAGCATGCCGTCCGGGTCGTATTTTTTCAGGATCGCGTTCAGACTGTCGATCTGCCTGTTTACTTCGTCGGACGAGATCACGTAGGCGGAGTTGATCAGCATGAGCCTGTAGCGCTGACTTTCGAGCAGGTTTACGGCTTCTTCCGGAAGGAAAAGCTTGAATATGCCAAGCTCTTCTATCGTCTGACGGTTGATCAGTTCGTTCACGCCGTCGACGGAACGGATCTCGTCGCTCATGCGCTTTTCGTCCTCTTCGGAGAGAGAAGCGTCCACGAGCATCAGATGGGAAGTGGACATATCGAAGTTTTCGTTCAGCTTTTTGTTCGCCTGAACCGATGGCAGCCATTCGGGCATGACCCGGCTCATGTCGTAGTAGACGCCGGCGTTGGCGTAGCCGTAAAACGCGGGAGCGATCAATACGAGCAGCGCGATGAACAATATAAGCGAGTGCTTCGAAACGAAGCGCCCCAGCGCGTTCAGATTGGGAAGCAGCGGTCTGTGCGAGGTCTTGTCGATGGCGCCGTCGAGCAGGCGGATCATGCAGGGCAAAAGCACCACGGTACCGATCAGGCCGAGCACCACGCCCTTGGTCATCACGATTCCCAGGTCCTTGCCCAGCGTAAAGCTCATAAAGCACAGCGAAAGGAAGCCCGCGACCGTGGTTAAGCTCGACCCGACGATGGACGTAAAGGTAAGGTGGATCGCGTTCACCATCGCTTCGTCCCTGTTTTGCGTAAGCGCCTTCTGTTCCCTGTAGCTGTGCCACAGGAAAATGGAATAGTCCAGCGTGACGCCCAGCTGCAAAACCGCCGCGACCGCCTTGGTGATGTAGCTGATCTCGCCCAGAAAGTAATTGCTGCCCATGTTCCAGAGCACCGATACGCCGACGCAGAACAGAAAGATCAGCGGCAGCAGGAACGAATCCATCGTGATCATCAACACCAGCGCACACAGCGCCACGGCGATGGCTACGTAGATGATCTCCTGACTTTCGATCAGGTCTTTCGTATCGGTCACGACGGCGCTGAGCCCCGAAAGGAAGCACTTTTCGCCGGTCAGCTTTCTTACGGCCTGTACGGCCTCCATCGTTTCCTCGGCGGAGGTGCCGGTGTCGAAGAAGACGAAGGAGAGCATGCAATCTCCGTTGCTGAACATTTTCTGTATTTTCTCGGGCATGAGGCCGATGGGTATGCCGCCGCTTATGGACGCGTAACCCAGCACCATCGCAACGTGATCGACCTGCTTGATTTCGTTTTCAAGTTCGGCGACCTGAAGCGTCGTAAGCCCCTCGCTTACGACCATCGCAAACGCGCCCACGCCGAAATCGTCCAGCAGTATCTGCTGGCCCTGCACGGTCTCGAGTTCTCCGGGCAGGTAATACAGCAGATCGTATTTCGTATTCGTGGCGGCCATTCCGAGAATGGACGGCGCGATCAAAGCAATACACAGGACAGCGACGATCACCCTGTGCCGTATCATCCAGGCGGTAAGCTTTCTCAAAAGAATTCACCTTCAATACTATTTTTGTACACCGTGTTGACTTTTTTGACATGTTGTATTATAATCGTTTTGATGCTTAAAATCAATATGAGCATTGTTTATTTAACTTTATTTACAGACATTCATCGAAACCGACATCTCTTCGGAGAAGGAGTACCGCTTATGTCAGAGGTCGACAGGAAGGAAGACCGCCGCGTGCGCAGGACCAAAAAGCTGCTTACGCAGGCGCTCACGCAGCTGATGCAGAAAAAGCAGCCCAGCGAGATCACGGTCAAGGAGCTGACAGAGCTCGCCGACATGAATCGCGGCACGTTTTACCTGTACTACAAGGATATTTACGACATGCTCACAAAGGTCGAGGACAACCTGTTTGAAACGCTGCACACGATCATAAAGCAGCACGAAAGCGACGGCCTGCCCAGCGACATACTGCCCATGCTCAAGGAAGTCTTCACCTTCGTTTCCGAAAACCGCGACATGTGCAGGGTGCTGCTCAGCCCCAACGGGGACATGAGCTTTCTGCACCGCTTAAACGAGCTCGTGCGCAAAAAGTGCCGCGCGTTCTGGGTCTCGCAGGGCATGGGCGACGAGGTGCAGTACGATTATCACTACAGCTTCTGCGTGTTCGGCTGCGCGGGGCTGCTGCGCGCGTGGCTGGGAAACGATTGCCACGAGACGCCCGAAGACATGGCCTGTCTTGCCGGGCAGATGCTAAAAAGCGCCACGCTCAGGCAGGCGTGACGCTCATGAAGGCTGTGCGCGTCAGGCTTTTGCCCTGATGTGCAGTACCCAGTCGCTGCCGGTTTCGTCTTTGGAAGGCGGCGCGGCAAAAGTGAATTCTCCCGCAGGCGCCTTACCGCTTTGCGGGATTTTTCCCGTGCGCGGGTCAAGCAGTTCCCATTCGCAGGCGGGCACGCTGAGCTTTACGCTTCCGCCGTTTACGAAGTAGATCAGGTATTCCTCGTCCTCGCTTGCCAGGGTCGAGGTCAGGCCGCAGCTTTCGACCAGCTCGTTTGCGGGGCGCATGCGCCAGAAGCGGACGTTCTTTTCCACGTACTCCCTGAGGATGCGCAGATACCGGTAGATCACGGGCACGCCGCCCAGTGAGAACTTGCTTTCCTCGGTCAGCTTTCCGTCGGTTACAGGCGCAAAGTGGCGGTCGCTTCTGCCCATGATGTAGCCGGAGGTCATCGCGATCCAGTACATGCGCCGCTCGCGCTCGTAGTTGCCGTTGTTGGAGGAGGTCATTTCGCCGATCACCATCGGGCGGCAGTACTGCCAGTAGAGCTTTCCGTAATCGCGCATGGCGGTATAGTAGGAAAGCGGGTCCTTCGGGTAGTTGCGCGGGTCCTGCGTGAGCACAAAATCGTTGCCGTGCGCACAGACCATCAGCGGATGGTGCGTGGTATCGCCGAAGGTGCGAAGGCGGCCGTAGGGATCGTGCAGGTTGATGAAGCGCCCCCAATAGCCGTACCACTCGGCCACTTTTTCGACCGGCATCAGCGCGTGCGGGAGCATGCGCTCCGGCAGAACGGCAAGATTTGCGTTCTCCGCGCCGATCTCCCAGAGGATGTTCCTATAGCAGGCGAGGCGGGCGATCGTATAGCGCAGATAGCGGCTCAAATACTTCTTTGAAGCTTCGTTATTTATATCGAAGAGGTTGCGCCAGCAGACCTCCGTGCCGGGGTCACTTTCGAGCCAGCCGCCGTTTTTGACGTTATAGGGGTGATTGTTCCACTCGCGGGGACGGATGAGCGAGTCGTCGTAGAGCAATTCAAAGGCGTAAAACAGATCCAGCTGCTTTGCGTGCTCGAGGTTGGCCTCCCAGCGGCGGTAAAAGTCGAGGTTGAAGCGCTCTTTGTCGATCAGGTTGCGCTCTGCGTCCACGATTCGCCAGGGCCAGACGAAGCTCGTATCCGTGATGCTCTTTTGGCGGGCGTACAGTTCGCTCATTCCGACGGACATGTTGACGCCGTGCGCGGAAAGGATGTCGAAAAAGCAGTTGAAATCACTCTCCGAGGGCTGCAGGAACTCGAGGTCCTCGAAGGGGAGCTCATGGCCGTTGGCGGTGTGCGGGAACCAGCCGTCGTTCACGATCAGCTGCGCTTCGCCGTCTGCCCTGAAAAACCAGTTCGGGAACTGCGTATTCAGCGCAAGCGGCCCGCGGGACACGGCGGCCGTACAGACGAAGGCGCCTTCTATCTTATCGAGCTCGGGAACGTTCGAGCGCGTGACGAAGCGCCACTGTTCCTCGTACATCGGCGAAAAGCGGACGCGCCAGGTGCCGCCGCCGTCGTAGAAGCCGTCGACGGTAAAGGAATGCCCCGGGGAACGAAATTCAGCCGTCAGCCAAACGTCGGTAAAGGGATTCTCAAACCGCTTAGCGATCTCGAAGCTCGCTTCGAAGATTTCCCATTTTGCGATGTTTTTCATGTTCGTTTATCGCTCTTCCAGCGCGCGGGCAAGGAGCCTTACGTATTCGTCGTCGGTATTGCAGCAGCCGCCGATGTAGCTTACGAAGTCGAAAGCCGGGCGCACTTCCTCGACGAACATCTCCGCCGTGTAGGGCGCCGTGGTATTGCCTGTCGTCGAGGTGATGGGCAGGCCTGCATTGGGCTTGAATACCAGCGGAAGCTTCGTATGCTTACGAAATTCACTGATGATCGGCAGCGCCATGTTCGGGCCAAGTGAGCAGTTCATGCCCACGCAGTCCGCGCCGACGTCCTCCAGAGCTTTACAGACCTTTTCGACGCTGTTGCCCATCAGCGTCTTGCCGGTCTTTTCAAAGGTCAGCGTGCAAAACAGGGGCATGTTGAGCTTTTTGGCGACGCGGCAGGCGACGAGCGCGGAATCGAGATCGAGGAACGTCTGCACCATGACCATATCCACGCCCTCGTCGACGGCGCTGCCGATGAGCTCGGTGAACATATCCTCGACTTCCTCCTCCTCGAGGTCGCCGTAGGGCTCCATGAAGTCCTTCAGCGGTCCGCAGGCGGCAGCGAGCTTTACATTGGTGCCTTTGACTGCCTCTTTTGCGAGCTTTACGCCCGAGCGCACGACGTCACTCACCTTGTAGGGAGAGGAGCGCGTGACCATCTGGCGGTTCGCGCCGAAGGTGTTGGTGAGCATGATCTGCGTGCCCGCTTCGACGTAGCGGCGGTGAAGCTCGCTGACCAGCTCGGGATGCTCGATGTTGTATTTCCATACCGGCTCGCGCTTTACGCCGGCCGCGTCCGCAAGGTGCCATAAGGTGGTTCCTACCGCGCCGTCCAGAAGTACTGGTCTGTTCATGCAAATCGCTCCTTTGCTTGTATGTTTACCTGTTTTATGCAAGTATTATACCATCTTTTTCCGTCGGCCGCAAGAGAAATCCCGGGCGATCGCCCGGGACGGATGTATATTTCCTTACAATTATCTGCTCAGCAGCACGTACAGCGCGTGGGCGACCAGGGCCGGCGTCGCGATCCCCGAAGGATCGAACGCGCCGTCTTCAAGCTCGATCAGGCCCAGGGAAGCCGCGATGGCGAGGAAGCCCTTCATGCCGTCGGGAACGCTGTCCCAGTCCGAGGCGTCGTAGGTGTAAATGCCTTCAAGCGAAGCAGCTTCCCCGTATCCGGCCACCCAAACCAGAACCGTCATGGCGCTGTCGCGGGTATAGAGCGTATCGGTATCGGTCTGTGCAACATAGTTGCCGTAGAGGTTGCCGAAGAGGCGGTTTAATTGTTCGTCCTCCATCTGCTCCGCGTCGGCATAGCCCGAGGCCTGAAGGATGAGCACGACGAGCTCTCTTGGGCTGATCGCTTCTTCGTCAGCGGTGAAGAGGCGGTTTTTCAGGCCGATGCCGTACATGCCGAGGGTCCTGATCTCGTCTGGATAGGGCATGTTTTCGGTATCGGCGTACTCGTAAACGGTTGCGTCTCCCGTACTGTAACGGTAGGCTTCCCCGCTTACCGCGTCCACAGCGTAGACGTTTCTGTCCTGATCGAAGCACCAGCACAGCGTAAGACGGCTGTAGGATTCGCGTGCGCCCGCGCTTTCGGGCACGCTCAGGTACATGAGCTTTGCGTCCTGATCGTCCGTCAGTATGCGCTTTGCTTTATCGATGCCGATCAGTTCGCTGTCGCCGGATTCGAAGAACTTTTGATCCTCGTTCCAGTTGAGATAAAAGTCGCTGATTTTTCCGCTTTCTGCGTCGACGGTCACGGAAATGTAGTTGGCTCTGAAGCTGTAGCCGTTGTGGCGGCGCACATAGCTATAGCTCGCCTTACCGTTTCTTACGTCAAGGCCGCTGTTGTCCAGGGCGGTGTCTGCGGCATAGTCGGAATAGTATTTTTCGACGAAGGCCCGGGCGTTTTGTTCGAGCGCTTCCGCGTCCGCGGTCTTATTTGCGCGCCTTTCTCCGTCCGAGTAGCTGTTCATGCTCAGGAGCCTGCCGTTCAGCGCGTCCAGATGGAAGTACATCTGCATCGTTTCGCCGTTTTCGAGCTCTCTTATGTAGGTAAGATACGCGCAGGGTCTGCCGTTTTCGATCGTATAGCTGATCGGGGCGAGCCGGTCGCCGTCCTTCAGGATGAGCTCCGGCATGCTCCTTAAGGCCCCGTCGAGCGCTTCCTCGCTCAGCGCGTCCTTGTAAAGGGCGATGCCCTTTAATTCGACTTCGGTCAGCGCGCGCTTGCTCGAAGCGCCAAAGCCGGCGTCCTCCTCCGCTTCGTCGGCAGAGGCCTCCGCGGCGGTGTTTACGGCAGAAGGCGTAAAGCTGATAAGCTCGCCGCTGTTAAAGCCGATGGCGATCCTGCCGCTGTCCGTAGGCCTGTAGACGAGGCGCGCTTCTTCGCTGCCGTCCACCACATAGTAGACCGGCTCCATGCCGTAGGCGTCGAGAAGCCTTTGTTTCATCTGCGCTTTGAGCGAATCTGCCTGGCCAAGCTTCGTTTGGTCGGGTTCCTCGGTCTCAAGGTATTTCTGATAGCTGTCGGAACGGTAGAAGGAGCGCACCTTGCCCTTCATGGGATCGATCGAAAGCGTAAAGCTTACGTCGGTGGGATAATCGTTCAGAAGCAGGCTGCCCCTTACGGTCGCCTGAGAGTAGGCGCCCGTATAGAGCATCGGCTTTACGGTGTCCAGTTCCCAGCCGCAGCCTTCCAAAGTGATCACGCGGGCAAGAAATGCGTCCGCGATCTCCTTGAGCGCGTCCACGCCGTAAGTCGGAAAGTGTGCGTTGAAGGCGCGTTTCGGTTTGTAGGCGTACAGATCGTCTTCATAGGCGTCGTAGCTGTATATGGTGCCGTCCCCGTCGCACATGACGCTTATGTAGCCGTTAACGCCGTTCCAGTTCAAATACCAGTAATCTTCCATCCGGTTTCCGCTGAAGTTGTCGTAGTCCTCGCCGATGTCCAGCGCGTCGACGACCTTCTGCGTCACTTCGGCCATTTTTCCGGAAAGCCCCGCGTCCTCCGAAAGCGCGCACAGGCAGGATATGCCGAGACTCAGCGCCAAAATGAGACTTATGAGTTTTTTCATTCTATCAGCTCCTTTCGCAAGCTGTCTGTATAGACGCCTGAAGATAAAAAAAGTTCCGTGAAACGCACCTCACGGAACCGTTTTCGTTCATTCAAATGCTTCCAGCAGGAAGCTGACGGGTCTGAAGCCGTCGTTGCAGGAGATCATCGCGCTGCAGGGGTCCTTCATCCAGCCGTCGTACAGGTTATTTGCGCCGGAGGCCAGCGCCATCGCAAAGGGCGCGATGCTCCCCCACGCGCTCTCGCAAAGCCCTTCCGGCCGCGTGTAGCCGTCGCACGTGAATACGTCTCCCTCGTTCATGCCGCAGGCGTGCTCGATCGGGTTTTCATAGCGCTCGATCAGATCTTCGTGGCGCACTTTACGGATGACGGTGATCCTTACCTGCTTCACAGACCGTTTCCCTCCAGGATGTTGATGACGTCTCCCGCCAGATACACGCTGCCGGCCGCGACGACGAGTCCGTCTTCGCCGGCGAGTTTTTTTGCCGTTTCGAGCGCTTCCTTTACGTTCGGGCAGGAAAGTGCGCCGCGCGGGTAAAACGCTTTCAGTTCCCCCGCGGCGATCGCCCGCGGCCAGGAGACCTGCGTGGTCACCACTTCGTCGGCAAAGCTCCCAAGCAGGCGCGAGCAGGCTTCGATCTGCTTGTCCTTCATCATGCCGGTGAGCAATACCTTTTTGCGGCCGGCAAAGAAGCGTTCTACGTATTCCTTCAGTGCGCCGGCGCCCTGCGGGTTATGCGCGCAGTCCACGAGCACGTTGCCCCTGAGGTCGAGCCGTCCGGCCCATTTCGCGTTTTCCACACCGCGCATCGCCCGGATCATGTCGACGCCCAGAAGGTCGAGCGCGCTCAGGGCGAGGCAGGCGTTTTTCGTCTGGTGCAGTCCGGCGAGCGTGATTTTCTGGCGTATCTCACCCAGCACGGGCAGCTTGCAGGCAAACAGGCTTCCGCCTTCGCTTTGACTGATCAAGGCAGGCTCGTCCGCCACGTACAGATCTGCGCCTGCGCTTTCGGCGCTTTTGCGGAATACCCGCATGACACTTTCCTCTGCCTGCATGACCACCGCTGGCCTGCCCGGCTTCATGATGCCCGCCTTTTCGGATGCGATGAGCTCGAGCGTATTGCCAAGGCTCTGCATGTGATCCATGCCGATTGCGGCGATGACGCTCACGGCCGAGGGCAGTACGTTCGTGGAGTCGAGCCGCCCGCCCATGCCGACCTCCATGATCGAATACTCGCAGCCCTTCCCGGCGAAATACAGGCACGCGCATGCGGTCAGCAGTTCGAATGTCGTGCAGTATATGCCGTTTTGCGATAATGCCTCGGCGGCCTGCTTTACTTCGGAAGCTACGCTCACGAGCTCGCCGTCGCCGATGGCTTCACCGTCAAAAACGATCCTTTCGTTGAATCGGCGAAGGTAGGGCGAGGTGAACAGCCCGACCCTGTAGCCGCACTGCCTGAGCGCGGCGTCCAGAAAGGCACAGGTGCTGCCTTTTCCGTTGGTGCCCGCGACATGGAGGATCTTCCCCATGCGCTCTTCGGGATGTCCCAGAGCGGCAAGCAGCGCCTTTGTGTTCTCAAGTCCCTTTTTTTCGCCCTTCCAGCGCAGACCGTTGATCCAGTCCACGGCCTCCCGGGCCGATGCAAAGCGTTCCATTACAGCGTGAGCGCCGCCAATCCCACTTTTTTGCGCACCTTGAGCATGGTCTTGTAGGCGATGCGGGCAGCTCTTTCCCTGCCGGAAACCATGACCTGCTCGAGGTAAGCCTTGTCGGCGCTGATCCTGTCGTATTCGTTCTGAATGGGTTCGAGGACGCTGATGACGCAGTCCGCCACCGCGTCCTTGAAAACGCCGTAGCCCTTGCCGTCGTACTCGGCGCTGACCTCGTCCATCGTCTTGCCGCTGAGCGCGGTCATGATGCTCATAAGGTTTGCGACGCCCGGCTTGTTTTCCGGATCGAAGACGACGCGCGTGTCGGAATCGGTCACCGCGCGGCGAAGCTTTTTGCGGATGACGTCGGGCTTGTCGAGGATGGCGATGTAGCACTCCTCGGGATCAGATTTGCTCATCTTGCGCGTGGGGTCCTGAAGGCTCATGATCCTTGCGCCGACCTTCGGGAAGTAGCCCTCCGGCACGGGGAACACGTCGCCGTAGAGGGCGTTGAAGCGCTGGGCGATATCGCGCGCAAGCTCCAGATGCTGCTTCTGATCGGCGCCGATGGGCACGAGGTTGGTCATGTACAGAAGGATGTCCGCCGCCATCAGCACGGGGTAGGTGAACAGGCCGGCATTTATGTTGTCGGCGTGCTTGGCGCTTTTGTCCTTGAACTGCGTCATGCGGCTGAGCTCGCCCATGTAGGTAAAGCAGTTCAGTATCCAGCCGAGCTCGGCGTGCTGCGACACCTGGCTTTGGAAATAGATGATGTTCTTTTCCGGGTCGAGGCCGCTGGCCAGAAAGATGGCCATCGTCCTCAGGCACGCCTTTCTGAGCTCCGCGGGATTCTGGCGCACGGTGATGGCGTGCATGTCCACGATGGAATACAGGCAGTCGTATTCGTTCTGCAGCGCGGAGAAGTTTCTCAGTGCGCCGATATAGTTGCCCAGGGTCAGATTGCCCGTGGGCTGTATGCCCGAAAAGATTCGCTGTTTTACCTGAGGCTGCGCTTCCATGATCGTTCTCTCCCATCTGAAAATAATAAAAGCCCCGTAAGCTGACTTACGGGACAAAAATCACATTTCTGCGGTGCCACCCGAATTGACGAAAAATTCGCCCTCTCGAAAGCGTTTGATACGGGAGCGCCGCTCCCTTAAACCTCGAAAGCCCCATTCCTCGCCCTGCCTTCTGCCGCGCTCACACCCTATCGCGGCTCGCTGTAAGCGGTTTAAGGCGCCTACTTTTTCTTTCTCATCGGTTTATTGCTGCTATGATAAGCCCGCAAGCGCGCTTTGTCAAGGGTGCATAACCATTATTTAACGGGATGCGGACAAGGCTTACGTCAGTACAGCTTGATGACTGTGTGCAGCACGCTTAAGTCTTCGCTGAAGATGAATACGTAACGCTTGTCCCCGATCAGGCCGTAGCGGAGGCTCAGACGCTGGCCGGGCTTCAGCTCGCGCTTGTAAGTGATCTCCACGTTGTCAAAGCTCGTGTCGTCCAACTCCTCCGGCAGTGCCTCCAGCGCGATGTCGAGATAGGCCGAGTTGTGCACGTGGCGGTTGTAGTCGATCATCGACCTGGGCACGGTGAAGGGGACGGTGCTTACGAAATCCGGCTTCAGCTGCGTCACGTTTTCAAAGGCAAAGCCCGGGAAGCTGACCTCGTCCGGCTCCGAACGGTAGACGTCCATGAGCTCTGGGCCGATGCGCTGCGGGAAATTGCGGCGCGTGTTCAGGATCATCCAGACCGACGTAGCCTTGGCTATCATTTTGCCCTGCGCGTCGAAGACCGAATAGTCGCGGTCGGCGAAGGCCGGGTTGTATTTCCTGCTCCAGGTACGCACGGTGATCGTATCGGTGTACTTCACCCTCGAAAGGACCTGAAGCTTCCAGTGGGTGATGACCCATGCAAGCTGCTTTTGTGCCAGTGCCTCGATCGTTTCCCCGACGAGGTTCCCGTGTACGGTCGCCGTGTCGGACATGTTTTCAAGAAAGGCGCGGTTTTTGATGAGGCCTCCGTTTCCGCAGTCCTGCACGCCGATGAAAAACTCTTGCTCAGCAAACATTTACTTCTCTTCCTTTCCGGGTTCGGGCCCGTCCTCGTAATTGCGCGCGCGGAAAAGCTCGCTGTTGAGATAGTAAATGATCAAAAGAGTGGAGCACATCGTCCACCCCACCGGATACGCCAGCGCGATCACGAGGCGGCTGGACGGGAACAGCAGTTTTCCGAACACGAACAAATAGATCTGTCTGAACGCCACGAAGCTCATCAGCATGATCACCGTTGGCGCGACCGCCTTGCCTATGCCGCGCAGCGCGCCGGAATAGATCTGGTTAAAGCAAATCAGTAGGTAAAACGGCGTGATGACGCGAATAAAATAGCTGCCGAACTCGATGACGTCTTTTTCGCCTTTCTTGACGAACAGACCCACGAGCTGCCCCGAAAAGGCCATGAGCAGCGCGGACAAAACCAGCGTCGTCGCAAGGGAGAGCAGTACCGAGACGCGCGTTCCGTCGTGGGCGCGGCGATACTTTCCGGCGCCCCAGTTCTGCGCGACCAGCGTGGCCGAGGCCATGGAGATCGACTGCACCGGCACCACCAAAAAGGCGTCCAGACGCCCGTAGGCCGTCCAGCCGGCGATGCCCGCAGTCTTGAGCGAATTGATGTACGCCTGTACGAACACGTTCGAAAACGAAGTCACGGCGGACTGAAACGCGGCGGGCAGGCCGAGGAGCATGATGCGCTTGAAGACGTCGGCGTGTATTTTTATGAGCTTTAGCTTAAGCTTGTACGCGCCATCGGTTTTGAAAAGCGCGATCATCACCAGCACGGCGCTCACAAGCTCCGAAATGATCGTGGCCAGTGCGACGCCTGCGACCTCCATATCGAAGGCGAGCACGAACAAAAGGTCCAGCGCGGTGTTCACGACGGCGGAAATGATCAGAAAGATGACGGGGCGCGTGGAATCCCCGACCGCCCTTAAAATGCCGGTACCCATGTTGTAGACCATGAGCCCGCTTAAGCCCCAGAAATAGATCTGCAGGTACAAAAGCGCGTCTTTTTTTACATCGGGATCCGTAAGATTGCTGAGCTTGAGCAGCGGATCCGCGGCGAGTACCCCGATCAGCGTGCCCACAACACTCAGTATAAAGGTGAGCGCGATCGTGGTATGCACAGCCCTTGAAAGCAGACCGTCGTCGTGCGCGCCGTAGGCCTGCGAAATGACGACGGACGCGCCGGTGGACAGGCCTGCAAAGGTGCCGACGATCGTGTTTATGAGGTTGCCGTTGCAGCCCACCGCGGCCAGCGCGTTGCTGCCGACGAATTTTCCGACGACCCACGCGTCCACCGTGCTGTAAAAGGACTGAAACAAAAGCCCCAGCATCATCGGAACGGCAAAGCCCAGCAGCTGGGAAACGATGCTGCCGCGGGTCATGTCGGTGTCTTTTTTAAGTAGCATAATCGTCCTTATATGTTTATAAATATACATTGATTATAAATAGCCAAGATTGATTTTCAAGCCGCACTGTGTGAAATTAAAGCAACGGAATGATGAAGCTTTGCACAAGCGCGTTTGTAAACATTCGATTAGTTCCGATTTCGGTATTAACTTATTTTTCATGTTGTGGTATAATGAAAGCGAGTAAACGAAAAGACAGGTGATGATATGCCTCCGGTAAAGGGCACGAAACGCTTCGACATGTTCAAAAAGGACGAAAACACGCTGCCGTTTTTCTCCTTTCATCCAAAGACCAAGCTGGGCACGATCGTCCGCATCGTGTGGCTGGGGCTGATGCTGTTGATCATCGCGCTCAGCATCGTGCTGTCGCTCACCAAGACCGCGCCGACAAGAGCCGTGCTTTTGTACATCCTGGCCGATCCGCAGTCCACATTCGTGATCCTTACCGCCTTTGCGGTGATCGCGCTGGTTGCGATCGCGCTGTTCAAGCGCATGCCGAACACTTTTTTGAAAATGCTCGTCGCGATCCTGACGGTGACCGTTCTGCTCATCGCGACCTCGGTCGTCAGCGCGATGTTTTCCGCGCTGCCCGCGATGCAGATCGAGCAAAGCGGCAAAACGATGGTCGACGCCTATTCGAAGCTGAACGGCATCAAGACCGATCAGGGCACGCAGAACCTGATGGTGATGTACCAATACAGCGTACCGGACGGTTCCGTTCAGACCGCACCGGACGAGGATCTGAAAAACTACGCCTGCCCCGTGCGCGTGGACGCCTACAAAGTGACCGCCTCGGGCGACAGCGAAGCCGAAAGCCGGGGCGTACTGTACGTGCCCCGCGACCAGCTGGACAAGCTCAAGGTAGAGTGGACGGACGAAGACACCGCCGTGATCTCCCTCACCGAGGAAAACACGCCCGTTCTGCCCGCGGAGCTGCTCTCCTCGCCCCGCGTTGAGGGCACGGACGGCAAATACCGCTACGTACTGCCCGAGACGCAGGACGGCGAGGCGTTCGGTTCGGTAACCGTGAAATTTGCCGCGCAGGGCGAAAAGAGCACGGAAATCAGAGCGTATCAGAAGGAAATCAAAAGTCCCGGCGGCGCGCACAGCCTGTTTCTGCACGCCGAAGAGACCTACGCCTACAAGCCCGAAAACGTGAACAACATGCCGGCGGAAAGCATGAAAAAGATACTGACCGCCTACCCCTCCCTGTTTTTCAACATGCTGATCAAATTCAACGTGAAGACCGAGGGGAACATCGTCATAGAGCCCTACGCGGAGCTGACGGGCGTAAAATGCACGACGATGGAAAACGGCGTCCTTTTGCTTGAACCCTCCGAAAACACGAGAGGCGTAAGCGGCTCCATAACCGTTTACCTGAACGAAAAAGCGACCCCGAACAGTGATAGCGAAAACAGCGCAGAAGAGAAGTCCGACACGAACGAATAAAGCTTACCGACGAATCTACATAAGCACGAAAGGAGAAACGACATGAAGAAACTTATCTGCCTGATCACCGCCCTCGTCCTGCTGACGAGCTTTGCGGCGCTGGGCGAGGAACAGCCCGTAAAGAGCGTCATCTACGCCAAGGTCACCCCGCCCTCCGGCGGCAGCGCGAACCTGTACGTTCTGCCCGGCGATTACCGGCCCGTGGCCGCGACCCTGCCCAGCGGCACACAGGTTTTCGTCGAATTTGAAGGCAGCACCTGGCACAAAGTGCGCTCCGTCACCGGAAACAACGTCGGCTGGATCAAGGCGTCCGACCTGACCATAACCTCGCGGGGTCTTTCCGCCGTCAACTATGGCTCGACCGTCACCGGCGTAAAGAGCATCTCCTCCTCCGACGGCCTCGCGGCGCTTCGCTGGGGACCCGGTCTGGAATACGATAAAATGGGCGACCTGACCAATGGCAGCTACGTCTGGCAATTCGACGTATGCGACGACTGGACGCGCGTGCTCACGAGCGACGGCTACATCGGCTACGTGCACTCGACGCTGCTCAAAAACGCAAGCGCAAGCGCCGCGCAGTTCCCCGGCGTTTACGGCTACGTGCAGGTGGCGGGCGGCAGCGCCGTCTACCGCAAGAGCGCAAGCTACTCCTCTACCGCGCTCAACACGATGCCCTCCGGCGAGGTCATAGAGATCCTCGGCCTGAGCGGCAACTTCTGGTACTTCTACTCCGCGCAGCGAAACGTCTACGCCTACATCTCTCAGGACATCGTGAGCCCCGGCGGGATCAACCGCACCGAGAGCCTCTGCGCGCTGTACTACGACAATCCTTACGTATATTACACCGACACGCTGACCACCCTTCAGCCCGGGCAGACGGTCAAGGTTCTGGCGACCGACGGCTACATAAGCCGCATACAGTACGAAAACTTCATCGGCTACGCCGTAAACAATACACTTGTGATCAAATAGTTTTTCGGAGGAACGATATGAAGAACATCGCATCTTACATCGACAACACATTGCTCAAGCCCGACGCGACGCCCGAAAAGATCGCGGCGATCTGCGAGGAATCCATACAGCTGAACTGCGCGAGCGTTTGCGTAAACCCCGCGTACGTGCCCCTGGTGGCCGAGTGCCTCGAGGGCTCGGGCGTCAAGGTCTGCACCGTCATCGGCTTCCCTCTCGGCATGAACATGAGCTGCATCAAGGCCGCGGAGGCAAAGCTCGCCGCCGAGCAGGGCGCGGACGAACTGGACATGGTCATCAACGTCGGCCGCCTGAAGGCGGGCGATACGCAGTACGTGCTGGACGACATTAAGGCCGTCGTGGAGGCCGTGCCGGGCAAGCTGGTGAAAGTGATCATCGAGACCTTCCTGCTGACCGACGAAGAGAAGGTGACCGCGTGCATGCTGGCAAAGCAGGCCGGCGCGCACTACGTGAAGACCTGCACGGGCTTTTCCGGCGGCGGCGCGAACGTACACGACATAGCGCTCATGCGAAAGACCGTGGGAGAAGATATGGGCGTAAAGGCCTCCGGCGGCGTACGGGACTACGAAAGCGCGAAAGCCCTGATCGAAGCCGGCGCGAGCAGGATCGGCGCGTCCAGCGGCAAAAAGATCGTCGAAGGGTATCTTGCAAGCCTGAACAAATAACCCGGCGCACCAAAAACGCGGCTTCCGGAATCGTTTCGGAAGCCGCGCTTTTTGTGTCCGTTCGTCAGATATTCATTTCGGCGAGCATGCCTTTTACGAGTTTGATCGTGCATTCGAGCGCCGCGTCCTTCTCCGGCTTGTCCATGAAGCTCTTGTCGCGCGTGCTGAGCTCCACGGTGCCGTTTTTCAGGCCCTTGGGGCTTACGACGACGCGCACGGGGATGCCGCTCAAGTCCGCGTCGGAGAACATCACGCCCGCGCTGACCGGCCTGTCGTCATACAGCACTTCGATGCCGGCGGCCTGCAGGTCTTCATAGAGCTTGTCCGCATAGGCCCTGACCTCGCTGTCGTCGCTGCGCAGCGCGCACAGCTGCACCTGCCAGGGGGCGATGCTGATGGGCCAGATCGGGCCGTAATCGTCGTGATGCGCCTCGCAGACCGCGGCGGCGAGCCTGCCCACGCCGATGCCGTAGCAGCCCATGATCGGGGTCTTCTGCGTGCCGTCCTTGTCCAGATACTTCATGCCCATCGAAGAGGTGTAGCGGTCGCCCAGCTGGAAGATGTTGCCGACCTCTATGCCGCGCGTGAGCGTGAGGCTGTGCTTTTTGCAGGTGGGGCAAATGCCGCCCTCGACGGCCTTGCCGATGTCGAAGTATTCGACCTGACCCACGTCGCGGGCGATGTTCAGGCCGGTGTAGTGGTAGTTTTCCTCGTTCGCGCCGCAGCTGAAATACGCGCTCGTTTTGAGGGAGACGTCATAGACGACCGTCACCTTGTCGCTGATCCCCTTGGGGCCGATGAAGCCGGCGTTCAGGCCGAACTTTTCAAGCTCCTGCGCGGGATAAAGCTCGCTCTTTACGAGGTTGCGAAGCTTCGTCTCGTTGACCTCTACGTCACCCCGGACGAACGCCACCACGCAGCTGTCGTCGGTTTCCTTCTGGTAGACGACGGCTTTGATGCTGCGGTTGATGTCTTCGCCGAGGAAAGCGCACACGTCTTCGATGGTCTTCTGCTCAGGGGTGTATTTCTTTTCGAGCGGCTTTGCGTCTCCGCCCAGTTCGTCGTAGATGCACTCGGCGGTCTCCATGTTGGCGCGGTAGTCGCAATCGGAGCACACCACCAGCGAATCCTCGCCAACGGGCGTACAGAGCATGAATTCGTGCGCGACCTTGCCGCCCATCATGCCGCTGTCGCTCTTTACCGAAATGACCTCCGGCACGCCGCAGCGCGCGAAGATGCGCTCATAGGCCTTGTGGCATCTGGCGTAGTACTGTTCCAGGTCTTCTTTGGAGGTATGGAAGGAATAGGCGTCCTTCATCGTGAATTCGCGCACGCGGATCAGGCCGCCCCTGGCGCGGGGCTCGTCGCGGAATTTGGTCTGGATCTGGTAGATCATGAAGGGGTATTGCTGATAGCTGTCGGCCGTCTCGCGGGCGAGGTGCACGGCTGCTTCCTCGTGCGTCATGCCAAGGACCATGTCGTTGCCGCCCCTGTCTTTGAAGCGCACGAGCTCGGAGGCGATGGAATCGTACCTGCCGCTCTCTTTCCAGATGGAAGCCGGCATCGCCACGGGGAACAAAACCTCCTGGCCGTCGATCCTGTTCATTTCTTCGCGCATGATCGCCTCGATTTTGGCGGTGATGCGCTTGGTGATGGGAAAGAGCGAATAGATGCCGTTGCCCACGTTTTTCATATAACCGCCGCGGATCATGAAGATGTGGCTGGCGATCTGGCAGTCGGCCGGCGTGTCCTTAAAGCGCTTGGTCAGCATTTGTGAAAACTTCATAGCGTTCATCCTCTTGCATTTGATAGATAGACATTTAGATTATAGCCAAAATCGCAGCGCTTGAAAGCATTATATTGTAAATCGTTCTTGCAAAATAGGCGAAAACGTGGTATCATATCAGAATGAAAAGGAGGGGTGATTATGCTCATCAGAAACGTAACTTCCCGCGCGTTCAAGCCCTACGGACGGGTGATCAAGGGCTACTACCTGAAGGCTCTGGCCGAGGCCATGGAAAAGACCGAATGTCCCAAAGACAGCGTCATCTATTATCCCTCAATCAAGGAGCTTGAAGAGCTGAAAATCTTCAAGCAGTTCTCCGAGGAAGCCTACGGCGGAATGCCGATCCAGATCGGCTTTTGCAACGGGCACAATCATCTGCTCAACGCCGTCGAGTACCACATGGATTCCGAGCTGAACTATGCCTGCACGGACCTCATCCTTCTGGTCGGAAAAAGGCAGGACATCGGCAAGGATTTCACCTACGACACCTCCAAAATGCAGGCGTTCCTCGTCAAAAAGGGCACGCTGGTCGAAGTATACGCGACCACGCTGCATTACGCGCCGATCAGCGCGACCGAGGACGGCACGTTCCGCTGCACCGTCGTGCTGCCCAGAGGCACCAACGAGCCTCTGCCCAAGCGCGGCAAGGCGCACACGAAGGACGACAAGCTCTTAACCCACGTAAACAAATGGCTGATCGCCCACCCCGAGAGCGGGCTGGACAAGGACGGCGCGTTCATCGGGCTCAAGGGCGAAAACATCCGCATCTGACGCCGTGCGCTGCGACGCGGAAAAAGTCATCGAAGCGATCTCCTCCATCAGGCTTACGGATATTCCCGAGGAATACGAAATCCATAAGCTTGTTGAGTATACGTTTCAAAACCGTGAAATAAACTATATACACGAAGCGAGTCTCGGCAGGGGCCGGCGCGTGGACTTTTTGGTGAACCGCACCGCGGTGGAGATCAAAAAGGGCACGCCCGCCCCTGCCGCGCTCGTCAAACAGCTGAGCGGCTATCTCGAAAGCGAAGAAGTGGACGAGATCGTGGCGGTCACACGCCGCCGCGTGAAATTGCCCGAAAAGATCGCCGGGAAATGCGTCTACGCGCTTTCGCTGGACAGGCTTTGGGGTGTGACGCTGCCATGAAGTATCCGGCCTATCTGTCCGATACGGACCCGCACGCACGCACCTACGGTGTGCTGTCCTACAACAGACGCTCGCGCTGCTGGACGATCAAGGGCGACCCCTGCGTTACGGAGCTGGCAAAGCGGCTGTTTCCGGGCTGCGACGGGCGCGGCCGGGGCGTCGCGCGTTTTACCGCGCACCGGCGCATCATCGGCGAGCTCAACTGGCTGATGCTGAGGTACCCGCTCGAGATCAAGGAGGCCGACCGCACCCGCTGGGAAAATGCGCTGAACGAAGCGCGCGAGTACGCCGTTAAAAAAGAGCAGAGCCTGAACGCGCCGCAATACGTGCAGCCGAGCGAATTCGTCTTTTCCGGAAAGCTGATCAAGTTTCAGCAAAGCGGCCTTGCATTCCTGCTGAACAACCGGCGCGCGCTCCTTGCCGACGAGATGGGTTTGGGCAAAACCGTGCAGGCGCTCGCGTTCATCGCTTCAAGCGACAGCTTTCCCGCGCTCGTCGTGGTCCCTCCCCATCTGGTACGGAACTGGGTCAGCGAAGCCGAGCGCTTTCTGAAGCCCGACGGGAGCCTGCGGCTGCACGTGATCAGGGGCCTTAAGCCCTACGATCTGCCCGAGGCTGACGTGTACGTCATTCATTATCTGCTTCTGCGCGGCTGGAAAAACGTGCTGGACAAGTATTCCTTCGGCGCGGTCATCTTTGACGAGATTCAGGAATTGCGCCACGCGGGCACCGAAAAGTATTCCGCCGCGAGCCTGCTGAGCGAATGCAGCGAAAACGTGATCGGCTTGAGCGGCACGCCGATCTACAATAACGGCGGCGAGATCTGGAACGTCATAAACATTCTGGATTTTCACTGTCTCGGCGACTGGGAGAGCTTTACGCGCGAATGGTGCTACGGCTACAACAACAAGATCGTCGCAAAGCCCGAGCTGTTGGGCGAGCATCTGCGAAGGGAAGGGTTGATGCTCAGGCGCACGAAGGACGAGGTACTGCAGGAACTGCCGCCCAAGCGCCGGCTGGTACAGTACATCGATTTTGACGACAAGCTGTACGCGCAATTGATGGAGCCGCTAAGGGACAGCTTTGCCTGCCTTGCAAACGCGCAGACGCAGAGCGAAAAGGCGCTGATCGAGGACCAGATCTGCCAGATTCAGCGAAGGGCGACCGGCATGGCCAAGGCGCCGTACGTGGCCGCGTTCGTGACCGCGCTGCTGGAGGCGGGCGAAAAGGTGCTGCTGCTCGCGCATCACCACGCTGTGATGGACATCTACAAAAAGGAGCTCAAAAACTACCGTCCGGCGTTCATCACAGGGCGGGAGGACGACAAAAAGAAAGCCGAAGCCGCAGCCGATTTCATGAGCGGCAAAACCGACCTGTGCGTGCTGTCGCTCAGGAGCGCCAGCGGCCTGAATCTTCAGAGGGCGAGCTGTGTGGTGTTCGGCGAGCTCGACTGGTCGCCCGCCGTACACGCGCAGGCTGAGGACAGGGCGCACAGGATCGGTCAGAAGGATTCCGTGCTGTGCTACTATCTGGTCGCGCCGGGCGGCAGCGACAGCGAAATGCAGGACGCGCTGGGGCTGAAGGTGAGCCAGTTCGTTGGCCTGATGGGCGACGAAAAGCCCGACCAGCAGGAAGAATTCCTGCGCCAAAGCGAAGCCCGCGAGCACATAAGGCGTATCGTGGAAAAGCTGAAGGGAAGCTACGGCAATAATCCCAATTAGGCTTTTAAAATCGTCTTGTGATGTCGATATACCGTATGTCAAAGAATATTTGAAGGTAGCAAAAGACACCGTCCAACCAATCAACTGTCTCGATTCACAGCAAATGTTCTCATTATGTTTCAACAGAAATCTCCCGCAAAGCGCGGGAGATTTTTGCATTTTTTAGTAAAAGTTCAGCTATTTGGTGATCCTGTCCGCGCCGTAGAATTGCCTGAGCGCCTCGGGGACGATCACGCTGCCGTCGGGCTGCTGGAACTGCTCCACGATGGCCGGGATCAGGCGGCTGGTCGCAAGGCCCGAACCGTTGAGGGTGTGGACGTATTCGATCTTTTTGCTCTCTTCCCTGCGGAAGCGGATGTTTCCGCGCCTTGCCTGATAATCTCTGGCGTTGGAGACGGAAGAGCACTCCTTGTACTCGTTCATGCTGGGGATCCAAAGCTCGATGTCGTAGGTGGTGGCCATGGAGGCGGAGCAGTCGCCCGCGGCGAGCTTGCTCAGGCGGTAGTGAAGGCCGAGGCCCTCGACCAGGCGGCAGGCTTTGCCTATGAGCTCGTTGAGCATGTCGGTGCTGTCCTCGGGGCGGGTGTAACCGAACATTTCTACCTTATTGAACTGATGGCCGCGGATCATTCCCCTCTCGCTGGCGCGGTAGGCGCCGGCTTCCCTGCGGTAGCAGGGGGTGTAGGCGAAGAGGCGCTTGGGCAGATCCTTTTCGTTCAGGATCTCGCCGCGGTAGAGGTTGATCAGCGCGGTTTCGGCGGTCGGCAGCATGAACTGGAAGTTTTCCTCGCTGAGCCTGTAGACGTCCTCTTCGAACTTCGGGAACTGGCCCGCGGTAAGGCCGCATTCGTAGGTCAGCATGTGGGGCGGCAGCATGAAGGTGTAGCCGTCCTTGAGGTGTTCGGTGATAAAGTAATTCAGAAGCGCCCATTCGAGCTGCGCGCCTTTGCCGGTGTAGAGCCAAAAGCCGTTGCCGCCCATCTTCACGCCGCGCTCATAGTCGATAAGGCCCAGGCTCGTGCAAAGGTCGACATGGTTCTTCGCCTCGTATTCGAATACGGGCTTTTCGCCGTAATACTTGATGGCGACGTTGTTTTCCTTGCCGCCGGCGACGACGTCCTCGGCGGGGAGGTTGGGCAGCGCGAGCAGGAATTTGCGGATCTTTTCTTCGAGCTCGCCCTGTTCCTTGTCCATAACGGCGATCTTCTCTTTGATCTGCTTGAGTTCTTCCAGCAGGTCGCTCGCGTCCAGCCCCTGCTTTTTGCGCATGGGGATTTCCTTGCTCTTTTTATTGCTCTCGGCCTTGAGGTTCTCGTTTTCGCCGATGATGGCTCTGCGGCGGGAATCCCAAGCGAGGAAATCGGTGAAGTCTACGTCGTACTCCCTCTTCTTGAGGGCGGCTTTTACGAATTCGGGGTCGTTGCGGATAAGATTGATGTCTAACATGGTTCTGTCTCCATTTTTTCGTTTTTCCCGTGCATTATAGCACATTCTCCGTAAAGTTCAAAGCCTTTTGGCAGATGAAACAAACAATTAACTACCGGTCTTCCTCATACTTTTGAATTTCTATGCCGGCTTCGTCCATGATCTTCAGGGCAAACTCGTCCGGATAGCCTTCTTTATAAATGATCTTTTTGATACCGGCGTTTATGATCATCTTTGTGCAGATCGTGCAGGGCTGGTGCGTGCAGTACAGCGTCGCCCCGTCGATGGAGACGCCGAGCTTTGCGGCCTGAATGATCGCGTTTTGCTCCGCGTGCGTGGCGTAGCAGATCTCGTGCTGCGTTCCCGAAGGGATGCCCAGCTTTTCGCGCAGGCACTCCCCTCTCTCCACGCAGGTCTTTACGCCCGCAGGCGCGCCGTTATAGCCCGTGGTCATGATGCGCTTGTTTTTTACGATGACGCAGCCGATTTTCCGGTTCTGCTTGTAGCAGCTCGCCCAGGAGGCGATGACGCCGGCCATCTCCATGAATCTCCTGTCCCATTTATCCATTTTGTTCAGCTCCTTTGCGTTCATTATAACACATTTCGGTCGGCGAATCAGTGATTTAACCTAAAATTACATCGATTTAACCGTGCGGGTATTGCGTTCGGGGCCTTAATTGTGTAAACTATGCATCGTAGGTTAGCACTCATTCTGATTGAGTGCTAACAACAGAAATCGATTAGGAGGCAATCTCATGAAAATCAAGCCTTTGGGCGACCGTGTGGTCATCAAGAACATGGAGGCGGAAGAGACCTCTAAAGGCGGCATCCTTCTTGCGGGTACCGCGAAGGAAAAGCCCCAGCTGGCAGAAGTGCTGGCTGTAGGCCCCGGCGGCATGGTAGACGGCAAAGAAATCGCAATGTATGTCAAGCCCGGCCAGAAGGTGTTCTATTCCAAGTACGCAGGCACCGAAATTAAATTCGAAGGCGAAGAATACATCATCGTGCGCCAGAGCGACATACTGGCCATCGTAGACTAATCAGGAGGAAAACATCATGGCAAAGCAATTACTTTACGGCGAAGAAGCGCGCCGCAGCCTTGAAAAAGGCATCAATACCCTGGCCGACACCGTTAAAATCACCCTTGGCCCCAAGGGCAGGAACGTCGTGCTGGACAAAAAGTACGGTTCTCCCCTCATCACCAACGACGGCGTGACCATCGCCAAAGACATCGAGTTGGAAGACCCCTTTGAGAACATGGGTGCTCAGCTGGTGAAAGAAGTTGCCACCAAGACCAACGACGTGGCCGGCGACGGCACCACCACCGCGACGCTGCTGGCGCAGGCCATCGTGCGTGAAGGCCTGAAGAACGTGGCCGCGGGCGCAAACCCCATGGTGCTCAAGAAGGGCATCCTTGCGGCCGCCGAAAACGTGACCGCGCATCTCAGCTCCATCTCCAAGCCCATCGAGTCCCGTCATGCCATCGCCCAGGTAGCCGCCATTTCTTCCGGCGACGAAGCCATCGGCGAACTGATCGCGGACGCCATGGAGAAGGTCGGCAAGGACGGCGTCATCACGGTCGAGGAAAGCAAGACCATGAAGACCGAGCTGGACATCGTCGAAGGCATGCAGTTCGACCGCGGCTACGCCTCCGCCTACATGGTGACCGATTCCGACAAGATGGAAGCAGTTCTGGACGAGCCCTACATCCTGATCACCGACAAGAAGATCTCCAACATTCAGGAGATCCTGACCCTGCTGGAAGGCGTCGCCCAGGCCGGCAAGAAGCTGCTCATCATCGCAGAGGACGTCGAAGGCGAAGCGCTGGCGACCCTCGTGCTCAACAAGCTGCGCGGCATCTTCACCTGCGTCGCCGTCAAGGCGCCCGGCTTCGGTGACCGCAGAAAGGCCATGCTGCAGGATATCGCGATCCTGACCGGCGGCCAGGTCATCACGGAAGAGCTCGGTCTGGACCTCAAGGAAGCCACGATCGACATGCTGGGCCGTGCCCGTCAGGTCAAGGTGGACAAGGACAACACCGTCATCGTGGAAGGCGCAGGCGATCCCAGTGAGATCAAGGCGCGCGTCAACTCCATCAAGAGCCAGATCGAAGAGACCACCAGCGATTACGACCGCGAGAAGCTGCAGGAGCGCCTGGCGAAGCTCGCCGGCGGCGTAGCCGTCATCAAGGTCGGCGCAGCCACTGAGGTCGAAATGAAGGAAGGCAAGATGCGCATCGAGGACGCGCTGGCAGCCACCCGCGCAGCCGTCGAGGAAGGCATCGTGCCCGGCGGCGGAACCGCGCTGCTGAGCGCAAGCAAGCCTCTGGCCGAGTTCCAGAAGGCCCAAAGCGGCGACTTCAAGACCGGCGTCAGCATCGTGCTGCGCGCCCTGGAAGAGCCCCTGCGCCAGATCTGCTTCAACGCCGGTGTGGACGGCTCCGTGGCCATTGAGAAGATCAAGAACAGCAAGAAGCTCGGCTACGGCTATGACGCCGCCAAGGACGAGTACTGCGACATGACCCAGAGGGGCATCATCGATCCTACCAAGGTCACCCGCAGCGCCCTGCAGAACGCCACCAGCGTCGCCGCGATGGTCCTGACCACCGAGAGCCTCGTAACCGACCTGCCCGACAAGAATCCCCCGCCGGCCGCACCCGCAGGCGGCGGAATGGGCGGAATGTATTGATCCGGCCGATAAAGCCCAAGCTTACGGGGATGCCGCAAAAAGCGGCATCCCCTCGCTTTATTAAAATACGGCAGCGGATATTGCGTCCGCCGCCGTATTTGCATTTACTGTCCCGATGGGTTATCAGTAGATCCTGCTGAAGGTGAACACGATCTTTGCGATGGTGTTGTTCCAGGTGAGCGTGTCGCCGACGATCGAATACTCCACGATCGTGAAATCGTCGTCGGTTTTGACCAGCAGGCGGTTTGCTTCAATGAGTTCGTAGGTCATCTCCTGAGACTGCTGGTTTCCGAAGATGTCCAGCAGGAGCGTGGCGGCGCCGTTGTCGAAGCTGAGCGTGGCGGAGCCGTAGGAAAGAATGAGGTCGTAGATATTCTGGGTTTCCGCGTCTTCGGTCTCGATGGTCTCCATCTTCCACTGCCCGAACAGGCCGGTGCCGTCGTCGGTGTAAGAACCGTACTGAGACCAGTTTATCGCGCCCTGCGCGCCGGCGCGCACCATGGTCATCGTGGAGCCGTCCTCGTTGATGGTGATGGTGTCTCCGTCGATTTCGAGGGTCGTGACGCTGCCGTCCATTATCAGAGTGGTCCCGATCAGTATCCAGGTACCGGTCTGGCTGTTCGTCTGGCCCATGAATTCGACGTCCAGCGAATACGTGCCGTCTTCTTTGAAGATCATGGTCATCGTACCGTTGTCCAGAACCATTTTCATGACGGCGTCGGTGTCTTCGATTCCGGTGTGAAAATCGATGAGCGTCCACTCGCCTTCGATCGAAAACGAGTCAGCCGCGGCGAAGCCGCACAGGGAGATCAGAAGCGCAAAAGCGATCAGCATGACGGATACTCTCTTCATGGTGTTCCTCCTCAACATGTTTTACGTGTATTTTCGGTATTGCCAAAGGCATTATAACAGATTATCGCGCGGGATGCAAGCCGTAAAAACGTTTTTTATTCTTCCCAGCGCAGCGGCTGCATTTCGGCCCACGGCGGATTACTGTTATAGTTCAGGTTCGTCTGGGTAAGCTCTCCTGCGCGGTCGACGTTTACGACGATCGCCGTCCTCTCCCAGCTGTTGTAGTGCTCCAGCCAGACCTTTGCCGTTTTGCCGCGGTAGGTCAGGTCGAAGACGTAGCAGTCGTGATCGTCGCCCGCGATCGAATAGCAGTACTCCTGTCTGTGAAGCTCTATCTCTCCCAGGTTGGAATGCCCCACCGTCGCCTCGTATTCGGAGGTCGGAACCCTTTCCCCGTCGTCCATCAGAAAAAGCGTGACCTGATCCTCAAAGCCGCTGAAGGCGTAATGGCGTTGGTACCAGTCGGCATTCATGATAAGCGCAAGCAGGCCCGCGCAGACGGCAAGTGTCAGAAAGACAAGCAAAACAGGATGCTTCTTCATGTGCCAAAGCCTTTCGTCAGATGAACAGCGCGTAGATCATGTAGACGATGGGGATCGCAAACAGCTCGCTGTCGATCCTGTCCATGATGCCGCCGTGGCCGGGGATCAGGTTGGAATAGTCCTTGATGCCGGCCGCGCGCTTTACGCTGGAGGCGGCAAGGTCGCCGATCGCGCCGCTGATCGAAGCGGCGAGGGCCGAAAGCACGACCGCCCAGAGCGGGATCAGCCCAAGCCCCGTCCACACGAGGATGCCGTGCGCGAGCAGGCCGGATAGCGTGCCCATCACGAGACCGCAGATCAGGCCTTCCACGGTCTTTTTCGGGCTGATCGTGGGTGAAAGCTTGTGCTTTCCGAAGGCCTTTCCGCCAAAGAGCGCAAAGCTGTCGCTCACGACGCAGGGCAATATGCTGTTGATGAAGACCGCAGGCCAGATGTAGATCGTGCCGCCGTCCGCCATCGGGCGCGTGGCGATGCTGATGTACATGACCAGAATGAGCGGCGAAAGCGGATAGGCGTACACGCCGAAGGTGGCAAACACGTCCTTGACCGTGAATTTCTGCGTGATCACCATTTCCGAAAAGATGCCGAGCATCAGTATCATGAACACGGGATAGGCGTAGCCGCGGGCCTTGTCCAGCCCGATCAGGAAGGCGGCCAGCGTGCCCGCGATGCCTGCGTACACCGACCAGATGCGTATATTGCAGTCCAGCTTCCTGAGCGCGTTCTTCATTTCGTGGCAGGCCAGCACCGCGCAGGCCGCAAACAGCAGCACGCGGCTTATGTCGCTTATCAGCATGCAGCTCAAGAGTATCGCGATCATTACGACCGCCGAGATCACCCTTTGTTTCATTTTTCTCTCCGGTTACATGGCGCAGGCGATTTTCGCGGCCAGCGCGGCGTTGTTGCAGACGAGGTGGATGTTGCTTTCGAGGCTTCTGCCGCCCGTCAGCTTCTGTATGTGGTCCAGCAGATAGGGCGTGAGCGCCTTGCCGTGAATGCCCAGCGCGTCCGCGTCCTTTACGGCCTTTTCGATCGTCGCGTTGATCTCGTCCGGGTCCATCGCGTACTGCTTGGGAATGGGATTGGTCACGAGCATGCCGCCCTGCAGGCCGAGCGTCCTTTTGCAGCGGAACGCCGAAGCGACCTCTTCGGGCGTATCAAGACGGTAGTCCACCTTCAGCCCGCTTTTGTCGGTGTAGAAAGCCGGCAGCTCGTCCGTACCGTAGCCGATCACGGGGACGCCCTTGGTTTCGAGGTATTCGAGCGTGAGCTTGAGGTCCAGGATGGACTTGCAGCCCGCGCACACCACCATGACGTTCGTATTGGCCAGCTCCTCGAGGTCGGCGGAAATGTCCATCGTGACCTCCGCGCCCCTGTGCACACCGCCCACGCCGCCGGTTGCGAAAACGCTGATGCCGGCAAGCGAAGCGCCGATCATCGTCGTGGCGACGGTCGTCGCGCCGTCCATGCCCTTGCTCAAGAGCACCGGCAGGTCGCGCCTTGAGGCCTTGGTCACCTTGAGGCCTTCCTTGCCCAGATACTCGATCTCGTCCGCGCTCGCGCCGACGGTGAGACGGCCGCCGATGATGCAGATCGTGGCGGGCACGGCCCCGTTTTCGCGCACGATGCTTTCGACCTTCAGGGCCGTTTCGACGTTTCTGGGATAGGGCATTCCGTGAGATATGATGGTGCTCTCCAGCGCGACGACGGGCCTGTTTTCATGAATCGCGCTCGATACTTCTTCGGAAACCTTCAAAAAACTGTTCATTTTGGCTGCCTTTCGTTTATGTTATTCGCCGGATAAGCCGGCGCATTATTTGCGTATTCTGCGTATGATGTCGCCGAGCGTCGTAAGCACCTCGTCCACTTCGGAGACGGTGTTTTCGTCGCTCACGGAAAAGCGGATGGACGCGTGCGCCTTTTGGCGCTTTAAGCCCATCGCGAGCAGCACGTGGCTTATGTCGACGGAGCCTGCCGTACAGGCGCTGCCCGCCGAGACGGCGATGCCCTTGAGATCCAGGTTGAACAAAAGCGCTTCTCCGTCCACGCCGTCGAAAGCGACGTTGAGTATGCCGGAAGCGCGCTCCTCGGCGCACGGGCCGTTTACCGACGCGCCGCCAATGCCGCTCAGTATCCCGTCCTCGAGCCTTTTTATGAGCGTCCGCTTTTGAGCGATGTATTCTTCGCGGTTTTGGGCAAGGAGTTCGAAGGCCTTTCCAAGGCCCACGATACCTGTGACGTTCTCGGTGCCGCCGCGCTTTCCCCTCTCCTGAGAGCCGCCGCTGATCAGGCTGTGAACGTCCAGCCCGTCCCTTATGTACAGCGCGCCCACGCCCTTGGGAGCATGCAGCTTGTGGCCGCTAAGTGACAGAAGGTCAATGTCTCCCGCGCCGAGGCGCCCGTTAAACAGATCCATCGCCTGCACCGCGTCGGTATGGAACAGTGCGCCGCGGCTGCGGGCGATGCGGCTCAAGGCCGCAATGTCCTGCACCGAGCCGACTTCGTTGTTTACGGCCATCACGGAGACGAGAAACGTGTCATCGTCGATCCGTTTTTCGAGCTCTTCTGGATGAATTACGCCCTTTGCGTCCACAGGAAGGTATTTTACGGTAAAGCCCTCCGATTCGAGCTGTCTTGCGGCGTTCAGCACCGCTTTGTGCTCGATTTGGGAGGTGATGAGCGTTTTTCTGCCCTTTGCGGTCTTTGCCGAGGACAGAAGCGCCCAGCTGTCCGCCTCGGAGCCGCCGGAGGTGAAATAGATTTCCCGCGCCTGACAGCCGAGATACTCCGCGGCGCTGCGCCGCGCGCTCTCCACGGCCTTTCTGGCCGCGCGTCCATAGGCGTGTACGCTCGAAGGGTTGCCGTACACTTGCGTAAAATACGGCAGCATCGCCTGGACCACCTCGTCTTTTACGCGGGTGGTGGCGGCGTTGTCCATGTAGATCATTTCAGTATTTCAGTCAATTTTCCGGAAGAGGCCGCACGGCCTCCTCCGGAAAGCACCTCGGAATTATTTCTTGAGAACCTTTTTGGCGATGGCCGCCACGTTCTCGCCGGTAAAGCCGTATTCCTTGAACAGGAACTTGTAGGGAGCGCTCTGGCCGAAGCGGTCGATGCCGAGCACCGCGCCGTCCAGACCGACGTACTTGTGCCAGCCCAGCGTCGCGCCGGCTTCCACGGCCACGCGCGCGCGCACCTTGTCGGGCAGCACGCTCTGCTTGTACTCTTCGCTCTGCTCGTCGAACAGTTCGAAACTGGGCATGGAAACGACTCTGGCGTCGATGCCCTCTTCCATGAGCAGCGCCTGCGCGGCGACGCAGACTTCTACTTCACTGCCCGCGCCGATCAGTATGCAGTCGGGGGTCTTTTTCTTGCTGTCGGAGATGATGTAGCCGCCCTTGAGCGCGTCGGGACCGCTCTTTTCGTTGAGCGCGCAGTCCTGACGGGAAAGGATGAGCGCGACGGGGCGCTTCTGCGTCATTGCCGCGTACCAGCCGGCGGCGACTTCCTTGCTGTCGCAGGGACGGAACACCACGAGGCCGGGGATCGCGCGAAGGCCCGCAAGCTGCTCCACGGGCTGATGGGTCGGGCCGTCCTCGCCGACGCCGATGGAGTCGTGCGTGAGGACGTAAGTCACGGGCAGCTTCATGATGGCAGCCACGCGCATCGCGTTTTTCATGTAATCGGAGAACACGAAGAACGTGCCGCAGTAGGGGCGCAGGCCGCCGTGCAGCTTCATACCGGCGCAGATGCAGGCCATCGCGTGCTCGCGCACGCCGAAGTGGAGGTTGCGGCCGCTTCTGTCCTCGGCGCTGAAATCGCCCTGGCCCTTCATGTAGGTCTTGTTGGAGGGGGCGAGGTCCGCGGAGCCGCCGATCAGGTTGGGGATGCGGGCAGCCAGACGGTTTACGACGATGCCGGAGGAATTGCGGGTGGCCGCCTTGCCTTCGAACTGCCAGTACTCCTCGTCCTTGAGCAGGTCCACGGGCAGCTCGTCGCTGTGCCAGACGTCCCATTCCTTGCGCAGCTCGGGATACTTCTGGCTCCATTTTTCGAACAGTTTGTTCCAGTCTTCTTCCGCCTTGGCGCCCTTTTCGTTGAGCTTGGCGGTGATTTTGTAAACCTCGTCCGGAACGGCGAAGCTCATGGGCTCGCGGTCCACCCACTTCAGGTTCTTTTTGAGCGCCACGATGTTCTCTTCGCCCAGCGGTTCGCCGTGCGCGGAGGCCATGCCCTGCTTGGGGGAGCCGTAGCCGATCTGCGTGTGGCAGACGATGAGGTTGGGCTTGTCGCTGATCTTGGCGAGCTTGATGGCGGCCTGCACGTTTTCGAACTGGTTGGCGTCGGCCACGTCGATGACGTTCCAGCCGTAGGCCCTGAACCTTGCGGGCACGTCCTCGCGGAAAGCGATGTCCGTATTGCCTTCGATGGAGATCTCGTTGTCGTCGTACAGGGCGATCAGTTTGTTGAGTTTGAGCGTTCCGGCAAGAGAGCACGCCTCGTGGCTAAGACCCTCCATCATGCAGCCGTCGCCGAGGATCACGTAGGTGTTGTGGTCCACGACGTTATAGCCCTTGCGGTTGAACTTGTTGGCAAGGAAGCTTTCGGCAAGCGCCATGCCCACGGCGTTGGAGATGCCCATGCCCAGCGGGCCGGTGCTGGTCTCGACGCCTCTGGTGTGGCCGTACTCGGGATGGCCGGGCGTGAGCGAGCCGTACTGGCGGAACTGCTTGAGATCGTCGATCGTCAGCCCGTAGCCGAACAGATGCAGCAGGCTGTACAGCAGCATGGAGCCGTGGCCGCTGGAGAGCACGAAGCGGTCGCGGTCCGGCCACTTGTCGTCCAGGGGGTTGTGCTTCATTTCGTGTCCCCACACCGCGTAGGCCATGGCGGCCGCGCCCATGGGCATGCCGGGGTGTCCGCTCTTGGCCTTCTGTACCGCTTCGGCGGCAAGAATGCGGATGGCGTTTACAACTTTGATCTCATTCATGGTAAATCACTCCTGTTCCAGATTATTGAATTCCTCTATCTTTTCCCTCAGCGGGCTGAGCTCGAGTTCCTCGTTGTCCTTTTCAAGCACCTCGTACAGTTGCCTGATGATGTACATAAGACCGCCCTTCGTCTCGCTCTCCGCGTTGATCGCGAGCACGGGGTCGTGCACCGACAGACGCAGCATGAACCAGGCGTTGTCCACGCCTCCGTTCAGCGAAAACAGTATTCTCACGCCCTCGCGGTTGTCCGGCGCGAGCCGCCATTCCGGGTTCGTGAGCGTCTGGCTGAGTACCGCTTCGATCACGTAGCCCGCGGCCTTTCGGTAGTCCTCCTGTATGATGGGCAGGCGAACCTCGAGGCTTTCGACCGGCTCCTGCAATTCGTCGATCAGGGACGAAAGCGAAAGCCTGTCCCTCTTTCGCCACATGGCCTCGCAGATGACCTTCGTGGCCAGGTAGACGCCGTCGTCGATGAAGTAGTTTTCTTTCATCGCCGCGTGGCCGCTTGTTTCGATGGCGACGGGCACGTTTATGCCCTCTTCCGTCAAGCGCCTGGCTTCCTCGATCACGTTTTTGTGGCCGCGCCTGAAGCGGTAGTGCGTGCCGCCCCATTCGGAAATAAAGCGGCTGAGCCCCGAAGAAGTGACCGAATCGGTGACGATGGTCAGGCCCTTTTCGTCCTCGAGCAGGATCGCCGCGATCAAAGCGATCAGGCGGTTCCTGTTGATCACGCGGCCGTTTTCGTCGACGATGGCCACTCTGTCGCCGTCCACGTCGAGCATCACGCCGATGTCCGCCCCGTTTTTGAGCACACGGCTGCTAAGTTCGCTCAGCGCTGCGCTGTTCTCGGGGTTTTGCACCTCTTTTGAGGCTTCGCCGGGCTCTGTGCTGAAGCTGCCGGTCGTGTCCGCACCGAGCGAAGAGAGAAAATCGGCATAAAAGCCGGCGCTGCCGTTCGACGCGTCCACGATCACCCTGAGCCCCTTTAATGGCAGCGGATCGTCGTCGCCCATGAAATCCTTCACCTGGCCGGAAAGCCTTTGGCGGTAAATCTCCATGAGATCGACGGGCTTTACGAGCCTTAGCGGCACCTTTACCTGAAGCGCTTTTTCGACGAGCGATTGCATGTCCTCCTCGCTGAGCGCGCCGTCCGGGCCGAAGAGCTTAAAGCCGTTGCTGTCCCAGTCCGAGGCGCTCGCGGTGACCATCGCGGCCGCCTGCGCGTTCAGGCCGTCTTCGGCCATGCTTAACTGCATCGCGGGCGTCGTCGCAAGCCCGCAGTCGTACACGTCGCTGTCTGCGCTGGTGACGCCCGAGGCAAACGCCTTGAGCAGCCTTTTGCCCGAAGGCCTCGGGTCGCGCCCCACGGCAACGATGAGTCTGTCTGCCGGGATGCCCGTCTTCTGCGCTGTCCACAGCGCAAATACGTAGCCCAGACGCTTTGCAAAGTCGTCAGTCAGCAGTTCTTCCTTTGCGCGGATCACGGAACCTCTGAGAATACTGTTTTGGCCAATCGCCATAAAATCTCCTTTCGGACGCATATTTGCCGGCTTCCTTTGGAGAAAATGCCTTTCCTCCGGCTGAGATCGCGTATGAACGCGCGCGGGAATAGCTTCCCTCGGCGCGCTCGCCGGCTTCCCCTTTGCGGGGTATATCTATTCTTCCACCGGCTTTAAGCCGGCAAAATACCTGTATAACGGCTTCAGCTTTCGAAATTCCGCTTTGATCACTTCGCCGATTTGAGGGTCGAGGATGCCTCGAGCGTCGTTTATGTTGCGATAGACGTAAAACGAGCGCAGCGGATACCAGGGCCTGAGCTTTTCCGGCACGCTTTCCGGGACGGCCAGCTTTTTGTAGCCCCTGATTTCGACCGTCATGCCGCCCGGCACCTTGCCGATCGCGGCGGAAAACACCTCCGGATGGTTTTGCAGCATGAGCCTGTGCGCCTGCGCAAGCGGCTTGTTGTCCTCCCAGAACCCCAGCCCGTAGCCCAGATGGTCGGGCGAAATGTCCATATAAAAGCCCGGAAAGCCATGCTTGTTTGCGGGATGGTGAAAACCGATCCACATCCAGTCGCGGTAGGGCGATTTGTCCTTCGAGAAGCGCAGGTCGCGGTTTATGCGGGAGACGCATCTCTCGGGCCTGTGCTCGAGCTCGGGGTCGATCTCTTCGACGACCTCACTCAGCTCCCCCGCCAGCTCCAGCAGCGGTTTTCTTACGCTTTCCGTGTACCAGTCGTGGTTATCATGGAAGAATTCGCGGTTGTTGTTGAAGCGGATGGCGATCAGAAAGTCGAGCGTGCCGTCCGTAAATCCCTTAAACATGTTTGCCGCCGTGCCTCACTTTGATTTTCCGTGCCTTTTGCGGCTTCTCAAGAGCGTCCACATGAGCGCGGTCAACAGCGCCGCAGCGCAAACGCCAACGGCGTAGGGCCAAAGCGGCGGAAGCTTCATAAGCGCGTCGAAAACGTCCGTGCTGTCCTGCGCTTCGTACTGCTCTTCCGGCCCTTCATAGGTCGCGGGCTCGCTCTCAAAGCTTATACGCTGACCGTCCTTTGCGGTCGCCTCCGCTCTGAAGACGTACTTTCCGCTCTCGAGCCCCTTCGTATCGACGGGGATCGCCGCGCTGAGGCCTGCCTTCAATATCGTCAGCGTTCTTACAGGTTTTCCGTCGGCAAAAGCGATGGCGACGTCCGTAAGGTCGCTGCTTCCCGCGCGCACGACGAGCGTCAGGCCGTCTTTCGTGACCTCGGCCCTTAACTCCGGTTCCTCCCGGACATCCGAAGCCTGTGCGCCTTGAGCGTCCGTTTCTCCGGCCTGATTTTCGCTTTGGGTTTTCTCCTGCCCGGACTGCGTGGAAGGAGTCGGCGCGCCGCCCCCGTAAGCCTGTTCGAACGTGTACACGGTGCCCGAATGCGCGCTCTCGCAGCTGAGCTTTACGCGCACGTCGCTCAGCGCATTCAGCGCCACCCGGCGTTTTACCGTGAGGATCTCCCCCGCCTTAATCTCGGCGGGCGGGCTCATGTAGCCTTCCGGATAGCAGATCAGCACCGCGTTGCTTATGTCCGTATCGCCCGTGTTTTCGAGGATGTAGCTCATCAGCACGCTGTCGTCTTCGCCAAGCGGCCCGTCGGGCAGGGCAAAGAGCAGGCGCACGCTGACCACGTCTTCCATGCGTTTTACAGCGCACATCGTCTGTGTGACGCTCGGCAGCAGGCGGCCGCTTGCGTCCGTATATTCGTAGTTCAGCGTCACGAAAAAGTGCCCTGCGTCGAGCAGCTCCTTCGTCACGCTCATTTCGTGCGTCAGCAAAAGCTGCTCTCCGCTTTTGAGCGCACGTTCCTCCAAAAGCAGCGCGCTTCCGTTCACGTCGAGCGCCGTAAGGCTGATCTCGTTTTCCAGCGTGTTTGTGATCCTGACGCTCACCAGCGTTTCGAACGGCCCGTAATATCTGTCCGGCCGCGCGGCAGCTTCTAAAACGACTTCCGCGCGCGCGCAAAGCGCCACGAGGACCGCAAGCAGCGCGATCAGAACAGTCAGTGCTTTTCCCGGTTTCATTTTATCGTATACGGCCCGAGGCTGTCAAGGCGTTATTTGGACTTGGCGGCCTTGATTTCGGCCTTCAGGTCCTCTACCTGCTTCGGCGTGATCGTAGCAAGCGCCGAAAAGTTGCCCTCCGCGCAGGCGTCGGCGAACGCCTCGGCCTTTTCGAAATTTCCTCTCAGAAGGTTGATCTTTGCGATATAGTACATAGAAGCGACCTGAGTCGGTTTTATGGTATATGCCTTGGCGAAGTATTCGTATGCCTTGTCGTTTTCGCCCATCGCGTAATAGAGCTGGCCCATGTTGTCCAGGATCGCCGCGTCCTCGTCGTCGTACTCCATAGCCTTGTTGTTGAACTCGATGGCCTTTGTGAAGTCGCCGGTCTGTTTGGCCTTTTCGACGTAGAAATAGCCCAGCGTGTTGTAGATCATGGAGGTCATGCCGCTTGAGCCCGCGGCCTCCATGTTTTCGATCGCGTTGTCCAGTTCGCCCAGCTTCCACTGGCACACGGCGTAATCCATGCGCAGCTCCTTGCGGGTCTTGGGATCCCTGCTGAGCGTCTTTTCACACTCAAGGAAGAGCTTTTTTGCCTCCTCCGCCCTGTCGAAGCGCATCAGAAGCACCGCGTAAGCCAAAAGCACGTTGCCTTCGCACGCGCCGGCTTTGTAGGCTTCGTCATAGAGCTTGAGCGCCTGTTCGTGCTTTGCACGAGCGCCCGGAATGTCGCGCTTGTCGATCAGCTGATTGCCCTGCAGGTGCAGCGCGTAGGCTTTTCGCGCCGCCAATTTGTGTTTTACGTTGTCAAACATGACAGTATCCTCCGTGTTTCTGAAGCTTGGCGAGGAGCCGGTTTTTGCGTTTTATGAGGGGCTGCATGCCCGTTTCGTCGGTCAGGGCGATGAGCCTTTCACAGATTTCGAGCGCGTCGCCGTAGCGCTGCATCCTGTGCTCGTAGAGCTTGCAAAGCTCGAGCAGCGCCTGCGCCTCCATCTGCCTGCGCTTGATCATGTTTTTGAGCGTGAGCTCGCACTTGTCGTAGGCGCCGCTGCGCCTTTCGATGAGGTAGAGCCTGAGATTGGCTTCGCCCGCGTATTTTTCGTGCCGCAGGTCCTGCGCGCTTAGAACGGCGCGGGGCTGCGAGGCCTTGAGATACAGCTTTTTTGCCATCCGGTATTCGCCCTGCCGCTCGAAGACCTTGCCCAGCGAAAAGATGTCCTGCTGCCAGAAAACCTCCTCGGGCTCGGCGTAGATGTCGTTTAGGCGTTTGAGCAGGACCTGCATCGTCGCGATGTCCTGCCGGTTATGGCGGATGACCTCGTCCAGCAGGCTCATGTCTCCCTTTTTGACTGCCTCGAAATACCGCGAAGGGATCTCGCTGCCCGGGATGTCCTCGCGCTCGGGCATGCCCAGAATCTGCGTTTCCAGGCAGGACAGCCTGCACGAGCCGAGGCGCAGCTTCCACACGCTTCGTGCGGGATAGAGCAGGTCCAGTTGGTCGAGGCGCCCGGTAAAATCGTCTCTTCTTTTCATTACGCAGCGCTCGGCCAGAAGCGGCATGTCGAACCTTCGCCCGTTGAAGTGCACCGCCGTGTCGAAGGAGGAAAGCAGCTTTTCGATTTCGTCCAGCATTTCGGCTTCCGCGCCGTAATCCGGCATCAGGTACTGCCTTACCCAAAACCTGCCGTCCCGCACGAACCCCACGCCCACGAGGAACGCCACCGTGCCCGCGCCGCCGCTGAGACCCGTCGTCTCGGTATCGATGAAGGCCGCGCGGTTTATATCGAAGCGTTTGCCGCGGTAGCCCATCATGTACAGTGCGTCGCCTGAAAGCTTGTCGAGCCCTTCCTCGGCCGGACAGCTCCAGTCGAAGATCTTCGGCCGAACGGGGGATGTCTTCGGTTTTTGCGGGGCCGCGTCCCCCATCAGGCTAAGCTTTCTGAGCAGGTTTGAGGCCATTTCAGCTCTTTCTCCATGCAGAGGGGAAGAACAGTATGAGCAGCGGGTAGATCTCCAGACGGCCCGCGATCATCAACAGCGACAGTATGATCTTTGTGACCGGGGGCAGCCACGCATAGTTTTCCATGGGGCCAAGCCGCTCGAAGGCGGGGCCGATGTTCGATACGCAGCTCACAGCGCCGGAGATCGACTCCCCCACCGTGCAGCCGCTGACGGCCAGCGTAAGAACGCCCAGGATGATGACGGCGATGTAGATGAAAAAGTACACCGCGATGCGGTTGAGCAGGTCCTCCGGCACGCTCTTTGCGTCGAGCTTTATGACCTTGACCTTTCGGGGCGCGAAGGATTTGCCGATCTCACGCTTTGCGAGCTTGAAGAGTAAAAGCACCCTGATGAGCTTGAGGCCGCCCGCCGTTGACCCTGCGCAGGAGCCGAACAGCATCAAAAGCAGTATGATGATCTTCGACAGGTTCGGCCAGGTGTTGAAGTCCGCTGAGGCAAAGCCCGTCGTGGAAATGATCGCGCCCACCTGGAAAAGCGAGTGCTCGAGCGCGGGGAAAAAGCCGCCCACGAGGTTTCTGATGTTCAGCGCGATGATGAGTACCGATACGGCGCTCAGGCCCACGTAGAGGTAGAACTCCTCGTTTTTGAAGGCGGTTTTGTATTCCTTGGCCAGCAGACGGAAATACAGCGCGAAGTTGATGCCGAATAGGAGCATGAAGACGCTGATGACGAGGTCGATGGCCGTGGAGTGATAGTCCAGGATGCTCTGCGCCTGATTGGAGAAGCCGCCGGTGCCCGCGGTGGATAACGCGTGCAGTATGCTCTCGAACAGGTTCATGCCGCAGATCTTGAGCGCGATCACGAGCAGGAGCGTAAGCGCCGTGTAGATCAGGTACAGAAGCTTAGAATTGTCGCCGACCTTGGGCAGCAGCTTCGAAAACGAAGGGCCGGAGCTTTCCGCCTTGGCCAGCGACGCGCCCGCGCCGTTTGGCGAAGGCAGTATCGCGGTCGTGAGCACCAGCACGCCCATGCCGCCCAGCCAGTGGGTAAAGCAGCGTAAAAACGACATGCTGGGCGGAAGAGACGCGATGTCCCGCATGATCGTGGCGCCCGTCGTCGTAAAGCCGCTGGCGATTTCAAAAAACGCGTCGATATAGTTGCAGATGCCGCTGATGACCAGCGGAAGCGCGCCGAGCACCGACATGAGTATCCAGCTAAGGCCAGCGATCGCCATGCCGTCCCGGGTGTACATCTGCTTGCTTTCGGGCTTGACGAGCAGCGCTACGGGCAGGGCGACGGCAAGGGAAATACATATGCCGGCCAGAAACACGAGCGCGTGGCCGTCCGCGTAGAGCAGGCTCACGATAAGGCATGGCACGAACAGTACCGGCACCACCAGCATCAGTCTGCCCACGGTCGAGAATACGAGTGACTTGTTCATATCTTATGCCTTGATGACCTCATTGAGATTTGTCAGTCCCGTGCGCTTGGTCATGATGACCACGTGGTCTCCTTTTTCGACGGTGTCCGAGCCGAAGGGCACGACGACCTTCGTGCCGCGCACGATCACCGCGACCAGCGAATCCGCGTCCACGGTCAGCCGCGCAAGCGGGATGCCGATGTAGTCCGCGTTCTCGGGGACGAGGAATTCGATCGCTTCCGCCTGACCGTCCATGATCTTGTATATGCGCTCAACGCCGCTCTGCTCGCCCGCGATGCGCGTGCGCACGGCCCTGAGCATGATGTTGCACGCGATCTGCGTGGGGCTGATGATGCTGTCAAGCCCCATCTCGCTGAGCAGGCCGGAATAGCTTGTACGGCTGTTCTTTACGATCACGCGCCCCTTGCAGACCTTGGTCGCGTACAGGCCCGCCATCAGGTTTTCCTCGTCGCGGTCGGTCAGGGTGATGAAGGCGTCGGTATTGCGCAGGCCTTCGCTGAGCAAAAGCTGCTGATCCGTGCCGTCGGCGCAGATGACCGTGGTATCCTCGAGCATTTCGTCGAGGTACAGCGCGCGCTCCTGATTGATTTCGATGAGCTTGGTTTTTACGCCGGATTGATTCAGCGTGTCGGCGAGGTAGTACGCCGTGCGGCTGCCGCCCACGATGATCACGTCCCTGGCCGCCTTGCTGTTTTTGCCGAGGTTTCTCAGATAGGTGGTGAGGCTCGCGTAGTCCGCCGTCACGAACACACTGTCGCCCGCCTGTATCACGGTATCGCCCTTGGGGATGATGGATTCGCTGCCGCGGCGGACGCCGCAGAACAGCACCTTGGAGGAGGACTGCCTGTCTTTGAATACGTCCGCGATGGGCTTGCCCACGAAAGGCTCGTCGCCGACGACGCGCATTTCCACCATTTCCACGAGGCCCTTTGCGAAGGTCTCTATGCCGCTGGTGGCGAAGGGCAGGCGCAGCATGCGGCTGATCTCCCTCGCGGTCGCGCGCTCGGGATTTGCCACGTAGTTGATCTGCAGTTCCTGCGTGACGAAGCTCATGCTCTTTAAGTATTCCGGCTCGCGGATGCGGGCGACGGTGTACTTCGCGCCGACTTGCTTTGCGAAGATGCAGCACAGCATGTTGCACTCGTCCGAGCGCATGGTGCTGATCAGTATGTCCGCGTGCTTTACGTCCGCTTCCTCGAGCGTATCGATGCTGACGGCGTTTCCCTTGATGGGCAGTACGTCCAGGTCCTCGAGTTTTTCGAGCGGCGCGCTGTCCATGTCGATCACGGTCACGTCGTGCATCTCGCTGACCAGCGTCCTTGCCACCATCGTGCCGAGCTTGCCCATTCCGGCAATGACTATTCGCATATTGATTTCACTTTCCTCTCGTTTGTACGCGTTCGGGGATCAGCGTTTTGTCCCGTCGTCCGTCCCGCGCGGAGATGTTTTTGGATTTGTGTGTGCTTTCGAACTGTTCCTTCGCCACCTGCCTGCGAACGGCCCACGTGGCGATTTTGCAGACCGACCCGATAAACAGAAGCGCGCAGCCGCCGAGCTTTACGTAGCGCGTGTAATCGGTCAAACGCATCCAGAACGGGTCGGCGACCTCGTAGGTCGCGATCACGACGGCGGTGACCAGCATGAGCAGCGAGATCTTTCTCTTTCTGAAAAAGATGCCCGTAAGCCCCATCACGACGCTCAAGCACAGTATGACCAGCTGTTTGATCGCCTGCACGGCCTCCGGCGTCTTGAGCAGTATGTTGAAAAAGTACTCCCTGAACGTGATGTAGCCTTCCTGAATGATCCTTTGGTCCGTCTTGAACCAGGCCACGATGAAGGTATAGCTCGCGTTCAGTTCGCCAAGCGCCCACAAAAGTATGATGATCGAGCCGTACAGGATCATTTCGCCGCCGAAGGGCGGATGGAGCCTGAGCTGCTGCCTGATGTAGCCACGGCGCTGTTTCTTCAGCGCTTTATCCTCGTTTTTCGTCAATTTGTTCCATGTCTACCGGAGTGACCGTGTAGCCAAGGCGCTTCAGGAATTCCCCGGTAAACTGCTGCGTGCTCACCCTGACCGAACAGGTGTTGTCCAGCGGGTGAAACAGCAGGTTTTCCTCCTTGAAAAGTGTTTTGTCCATCAGAAGCTTTACCTCGTGATGGATGTCGAACAGCAGTCCCAGCGGGCTCACCGCGCCGGGATAGGCGCCGAGCTTGGCCCTGATCTCCTCCTCCGGCGCAAAGGACAGACGCGACAGATTTGCCTGTTTGCTGACCGAAGAGGTGCGAAAGCAGGCCTCCGGGCGGCACAGAAGCAGCGCGAAGCTTTTTCTGTTCGCGGTGCAGAGGAATATGTTTCTCGGCATCACCGCGCCCAATAGCGCCTCGCATACCGCGCAGTCCTTCATCGTGCTCACGGGCGCGTGTTCGGCAAGCGCGTAAGCGACGCCGAAGTCCCTGAGCGCCTGCAGAACTAAATCCCTGTTGCTCATGCGCGCCTTAGATCGTCGCCCCTTAAGCGCAGATGATCCCAGTATCGCTTGTCCGCAAGGCGGCTCATGACGCGCTCGGAATACCTGTCCTTGAACTGCGCAGGCGTGAGGTTCGTCGTGATGACCGTGTGCAGCTTCCGGTTCATGCGTTCGTTGAGAAGGACGCAGAGGTATTCCTCCAAACTGATCGTGCGCATAATGGGCTCACTGCCCAGATCGTCGATCAGCAGGACCGGCGTGCTCTCAAGCTCTTCGAAGGCTTCCTTGGCGTCGTCCTGATGAAAATACGCCGTCCTGATCTTTTCCATCAGCTCAAAGCTCGATATAGCGACGGCGCCGATGCCCTTTTTTCTGAATTCGTTGTACAGGCAGCTCAGCAGGAACGTTTTGCCAAGGCCCGCGTTGCCGCTTAAGATCATGCCGCGGTAGAGCGTGTCCGGGTAGGTTTTCACGTAGTCTATGCAGGCGTCCCTGATGCGTTCGGTCAGCATCCTCTGGGTAACGCCTCCGTCCAGCGGCTTGTCCGGTACGAAATCGCTTTTGAAGTCTTCAAAGCAAGCGCCGGTAAAACAGTCGTTTTTTTCGCTCGACAAAAGCGCGTTTACACGCTTTTCAAAGCACGCGCAGGGCTTTACGCCGCTTTCCGTTTCTGTAAAACCCGTGTCCTTGCACGCGGCGCACTCGTAGGCGGGCGATAAATAGTTTTCCGGATAGCCCGCGTGAAGCAGCGTTTCGCGTATTTTCCGGTTGAGTTCCAACCCCTTTTCGCGCATCTCCAGAGAGATCTCCCGGGCTCTGTCGGGGTTTGCCATCGCCGCGCGCAGGGCGCTTACGGGCAGAGACGCCCTTTTGCTCATCAATTCGTCAAGGCCGCTTATTTCGCTCCTTGCACGTCTTTCCCTGCGCATGAGCTCTCTGTCCGACTCAAGCCTGCGCTGTTTGTAGTATTCCTGCGCCTGTCTTTCCGCTTCCTGCCTCGTCATTTATTCACCCGCTCTTTTCCGGTTCATGATATCCGCATAGAAGCCGTTTTCAAACTCTTCGTCGGTGACTTCCCGTTCGCTCAGGATCTTGTGCGGATTTACGCCGGCGCGCGCCTGCACGGCCTGCTGCGCCTTTTCCGGCGTCGTGATGCCTTCGGCTGACCAGATCTGCACGAGCTTGTTGATGTATTTGATCGGATTTTCGCTGCCGCGCGCCTGCCGGGCCGCGATCACGACGGTTTCCGGCTCCACGAGCGCCGTCCAGGTCCTTGCGAATTTGATGTCGCTTGCGCTGATCTTTTTTTCGACGCCCGCCTCGGTAAAAATCTCGTGCACGAGGTCGTAATAGCGCTTTTGCTCGCTGCGCTCCTTTTCGATTTCCTCGACGGTCATCGCGCCGATTTCCTTCCAGGTGGCGAGGGTCTTTTCGATGTCGTCGTAGGTGCGGCGGTTCTTTTGCCCGCACTGCATGGCCGCCTGCTCGATGGCGTCGAAGCGGAAGCCCATCTGTTCAAAGCTTTTGTAGGCTTCGATCTGTCCCGGCGTTGGCGTCAGCGTTATACCCAGATGGCTGTTGAGCTTTTTGACGTTTTCGCGACTGCCATCGTCCGGATGGGCCTTCAGGTTCGTTAGAATCCCGTTCAGGTAGCCGAAGGATGGGCGCTCGCCCTTGGTGGTCTCACTGCAGGCGGAAAGGATCTCTTCCCCGGTAAAGCCAAGGTCGCTCATCCACGTTTTCGTCAGCTCGATTTCGTCCTTCGTGGGTTCCCGCCGCTGGTTGAAGCGACGGATCACTTCTCGCGCGACGTTGTAGTACGCGCCGCTTTTCGCCACGTATTCGCGCGCGCCGCTTACGTCCTTTACGCCGTGCTCGGCCCAGTCTCTGGCCATTTCGCTGAGGGCCTTGAAGGTGGTTTTTGCCGAAGGGAGCTTTCCGCCCTTCCTTTCCGAATAGGTTTCGACCATGAAATAGACGGTTTCCGCGTCGAGGCCGAACACGTCCTGCCAGTCGTTTGCGATGCGGATCTCATGGTTTTCCATCACGAGCGAGGGCAGGAGCAATTGCAGCGTCCTTACGTAATCGCGGTTGGAATAGACGACGTCCGCCGTCTCGTCCTCGTTTTTTTGGCTGGCCGCGAGGGTCAGAAAGGCATAGGCGGGCGGATTGTCGCCTGTTTTGAGCACCGCGCCTTCCTTTTGCCAATAACGGAACGCCTTTTCGACCACGGCGATGTCCAGATGGAGGATCTGCGCCATCTCCTCGGGGGTTTGGCAAAGCTTTGGATATCTGCACAGCAAAAGCCCGTAAAGGTACACCTTTACGTAGTCCGCGGGCGCGGAGGGCAGATATTCCATGATGAAGATGTTGCTAAGCGTCGTCGAGCCCGAGATCGCCCCTTCGTCGTCATAAGCGCACAGCGGCATTTGTTGCTTCCTTCCGGTCAATTGTATTCCCGCATTATTATCTTATCATATCATAGCACTTTTTTGCCGATTTATCAAGTTAAGATGCAAATAAAGCGGAAAAATACGTCGATTTCGGTTTACTGCTCGGCTCATTGAGCCGTGCTTGCGAACTGGGCGTTGTACAGCTCGGCGTAAAAGCCGTTACGGGCCATGAGCTTTTCGTGGCTGCCCTGCTCCACGATCTTTCCGTCGCGCATGACGATGATCCTGTCCGCGCTGCGGATCGTGGAGAGGCGGTGCGCGACGATGAAGCTCGTCTTGCCCTGCATAAGCTTTTTGAAGGCCTCCTGGATCAGAAGCTCGGTGCGCGTGTCGATGCTGGAGGTCGCTTCGTCCAGGATCAGCATCGGCGGGCGAAGGAGCATTACCCGCGTTATGCACAGCAGCTGCTTTTGCCCCTGACTCAAGCTGCTTTCGCTGAGAACCGTGTCCAGCCGCTTCGGCAGGCGGCGTATGAATTCCCAGCTGTGCGCGTCTTTGGCGGCGCGGATGATCTCCTCGTCCGTCGCGTCCCTTTTGCCGAAGGCGATGTTGTCGCGCACGGTGCCGTCCATGATCCAGGTTTCCTGCAGCACCATACCGTAGGCGCGCCTGAGCGAATGGCGGGTCACGTCCTGTGTTCTGTTCCCGTCCACGCGGATGCAGCCGGCGTCCGCGTCGTAAAAGCGCATCAGCAGGTTGATCAGCGTCGTCTTTCCGCAGCCCGTGGGCCCCACGATGGCCGCCATCGTGCCCTGTGGCGCGCTGAAGCTGAAATGCTCTATGAGGCTTTTGGACTTGTCGTAGGAGAAGCTGACGTCCTCTATCTCCACGTTTCCCTTAACGCCGCTGAGTTCCTTCGGCGCGTCAGGCGTTTCTTCCTTCGCCTCCATCAGTTCGAACACCCTGTCCGCGCAGGCCAGCGCGTTCTGCATCTCCGTGATGACGGAGCTTATGTCGTTGAAGGGCTTCATGTACTGGTTGGCGTAGCTCAGCAGCACCGTGAGCCCGCCCACCGTGAGCGCGAGCGGATCGGAAATGATCCTGAGCGCGCCGACCATGGCAACGAGCGCGTAAATGATGTTGTTGACGAAGCGCGTCGACGGATTGGTGAGCGAGGAAAAGAACACGGCGCGGCGGGAATAGCCTTCCAGCTCCGCGTTCATTTCGGCAAAGCGCGCGCAGGTCGTTTTTTCCCGGCCGAAGGCTTTTACCACCTTTTCGCCGCCGACGATCTCGTTTACGAACGCCGTCTGCCTGCCGCGGGAAGCCGTCTGCTTCTGAAACATGCTGAAGCTGCGCGAGGAAATGAATTTCGCCACGAGGAAGCTCAGCGGCGTCAGCGCGACCACCATCAGGGAGATCCACACGTCCTTTGAGAACATGAAGACGAGCGTCACGACGATCATCACGACGCCGCCGAAAAGCTGGTTAAAGCCCAGCAAAAGCCCCTCGGAGAGCTGGTCGGTGTCGGCGATGACCCGCTGGATGACGTCGCCGCTGGGATGGCTGTCGATAAAGCTGAGCGGCAGTACCTGGATCTTTCGGATCGCGCTTTTGCGAATGTCCCGCACGGTCATCAGCGACAAACGGTTGTTGATGAGGTTCATGGCCCAGCTGCCCAGGGAGGCCAGCGCGACCAGTATGCCGATTCGCAAAAGCAGCGCGCCTGCGGCTTCAAAATCCACGTTGCCCCGGGAAACGACCTTGTCGATCGCGTCGCCGAAGAGGATGGGCACACACAGCTGCAGTATCACGGTGGCGGCGGAAAGCAGCACGCTGAATACGAGCAGCAGCTTGTAGCGCCCGATCACCCTGAGCAGCTTTCTCAGCGCAGCCATGGAGGCGCCATTTTTGTTACGCTTCACCGCCGACCGCCTCCTTTTCCTCCGGGAACTGGGAATAGTAGATCTGCCGGTATACCTCGCAGGAGGCCATGAGCTCCCCGTGCGTCCCCTGCCCCGCGAGCTTTCCGTCGTCCAGGACGAGAATCCTGTCCGCGTGCTTTACGCCGGAGGCGCGCTGGGAAACGATGAACACGGTCATATCTCCCAGAGACGCGATCGCGCGGCGCAGTCTTAAGTCGGTCGCGAAATCAAGAGCGCTCGCGGAATCGTCGAGGATCAGTATTTCGGGCTTTTTCACGAGGGCTCTCGCGATGGTCAGGCGCTGGCGCTGACCGCCGGAGAGATTCTTTCCGCCCTGCTCGATCGTAAAGTCCAGTTCGTCCGGCTTGCCCAGCACGATCTCCTTCGCCTGCGCGGTTTCGAGGGCTTCCCAGAGCGCCTCGTCGGGTGCGTCGCTTTTGCCCCAGAGCAGGTTTTCGCGTATGCTCCCCTTGAACAGGAGCGCGCTTTGCGGAACGACGCCGATCAGGCTGTTGAGTTCCCCTTCGGCGTAGTCCTTTACGTCGACGCCGTTTACCGTAACGCTGCCCTCTGTGGCGTCATAAAAGCGCGGGATCAGGTTTGCGACGGTGCTCTTTCCGCTGCCGGTGCCGCCGATGATGCCAATTGTTTCCCCCTTGCGCGTTTCGAAGGAAATGTGCTCGACGGCGTTGTCGCCGGAATCCTTATAGGAAAACGATACGTCCCGGAAGCAGACCGCGCTGTCCGTTTCGACGAACGGCGCGCTCCGCTCGGGATAGCGCATGCTCGTTTCCGTGTCCAGCACGGCGGAAACGCGCCTTGCGCAAGCCAGCGCCTTGTTGATCGAAATGATGAGGGAAGCCAGTTTTATGAGCTCGATCACGATCTGCGCCATGTAATTGTACAGCGCGACGAGATCGCCCTGAGAGATGTGGCCGGCGTTTACGCGGATCGCGCCAACGTGAATGAGGAGCATCGTGGCGACATTGATAATCAGATAGGTCGCGGGGTTCATGAAGGCGCTCAAGCGGCCCACGAAAAGGTTGAGCTTGTTCACGGCTTCGTTGGCCTCGTCAAACTCCCTGATCTCGTCCTCTTCGCGGCAAAAGGCGCGGATCACCCTTGCGCCGCCGAGGTTTTCGCGCGTCTTGCCCAGAAGCCTGTCCAGCGCCTTTTGCGATTTCGCGTGCAGCGGTATGCTGCGGTACATGATGCCAAACACCACGGCGGAGAGCACGGGCAGCGCCATAGCAAAAATGAGCGCGCTTTTTACGTCGATGGTAAAGGCCATGATCACCGCGCCGAAGACGATGAAGGGGCTCCTCAAGAGCAATCTCAGCGCAAGGTTTAGGCCGTTTTGCACCTGATTTACGTCGCTGGTCATGCGGGTGATCAGCGTATCGGTCCCGACAGAGTCTATCTCCGTGTAGGAAAGGGTCTGTATGTGCTCCATCAGCGCCTGCCTGAGCTTTGCCGCAAAGCCGACGCTGGCCTTCGCGGCGAACCACTGCGCGGCAAACGAGAACGCCATGCCGAGGATGCCGAAGGCCATCAGGCAAACAAAGCACAAAACGACAAAGCCCCTGTTTCCGCCGCCGATGCCCTTGTTGATGATCGCGGCGACGACCAGCGGCGACAATAGGTCCATCAGCGCCTCGGCCAGTTTCAGGCCGGGCGCGAGGACGATCTCCTTTTTGTATTGCGTAAGATAACGGGTAAGCCTCTTCATTTTAAGTACCTTCATCGAATGCGCGCTGCCCGGCAAGGCACTTATGCGGGCAGCGCGGTTTTCTGTATGTACAAGGGGCTGCTGCAAACGCTTTTTCTGCAACAGCCCCTTCTTTTTGGCTTATTCGAGTTCGAACGCGCCGGTATAGAGCTGGTAGTACTGCCCCTTCAGTTCCAACAGTTGTTCGTGCGTTCCGCGCTCTATGATGCGGCCGTGCTCCAGCACCATGATCACGTTTGCGTTTTTGACCGTGGAGAGGCGGTGCGCGATCACGAACACCGTGCGTCCCTCCATCAGCTTGTCCATACCGCGCTGAACGATCTGCTCTGTGCGCGTGTCGATGGAGGACGTGGCTTCGTCCAGGATCATGACCGGCGGGTTCGCCACGGCGGCGCGGGCGATGGAGAGCAGCTGTCTCTGTCCCTGGGAAAGGTTGTCGCCGTTTCCGCTCAGCAGCGTCTGATAGCCCTCCGGCAGGCGCGTGATGAACTCGTCCGCGCCGGCGAGCTTGGCCGCCTCGACGCACTCCTCGTCGGTCGCGTCGAGCTTGCCGTAGCGGATGTTCTCCATGACCGTGCCGGTGAACAGGTTGGTTTCCTGAAGTACGAGGCCCAAGGACCTTCGAAGGTCATTTTTCTTAATTTTGTTGATGTTGATGCCGTCGTAGCGGATCTTGCCGTCCTCGATGTCGTAGAAGCGGTTCAAAAGGTTGGTGATCGTGGTCTTTCCCGCGCCGGTCGCGCCGACGAAAGCCACTTTCTGGCCGGGCTTGGCGTAAAGGGTGATGTCGTGCAGCACGGTCTTTCCCTCTTCGTAGGCGAAATCCACGTTCTCCATGCGCACGTCGCCCTCGAGGCGCTTGTACTCGAGCGTGCCGTCGTGATGCGGATGCTTCCACGCCCATTTGCCGGTCTGCTTTTCGGATTCGGTGATCGTGCCGTTTTCGTCGATCAGCGCGTTGACGAGCGTGACGTAGCCCTCGTCGGACTCCGGCGGCATGTCGATCAGATCGAACACGCGCTGCGCGCCGGCCAGCGCCATCGCGATGTTGTTGAACTGCTGCGCAACCGAGTTCACGTTGCCGGTGAACTGCTTGGCCATGTTCAAAAACGGGACGACGGTCGCGATGGTGAGCGCGCTTATGCCTCCCTGCACCAGGCAGTAGATGCCGGGGTTCGGCGTGCCAAGCAGTATCAGCGCGCCGCCGATCAGTGCGATGGTCACATAGAGGATGTTGCCGATGTTGTTGATGATGGGGCCGAGAATGTTCGCATAGGCGTTGGCCCTGAAGTTGTCGTTTCTGAGCTCCTCGTTGATCTTTTCGAAGTCCTCGCGGCTGCGGTTTTCGTGGTTGAAGACCTTGACGACCTTTTCGCCGTGCATGATCTCCTGTATGAAGGCCTCGGATTTGCCGACCGACTTCTGCTGGCGGATAAAGTACTTGGCCGCGCCGCCGCCGACTTTGCGGGTAATGAGCAGCATGCCGAACACGCCAAGGCACACGACGAGCGTGAGCCATATGCTGTAGTACAGCATGATGCCCAGCACCGCCGCGATGATGACGCCCGACTGGAGCATCGCCGGGAAGGTCTGGGAGATCAATTGCCGCAGGGTGTCGATGTCGTTGGTGTAGCGGCTCATGATGTCGCCGTGCTTGTTCGTGTCGAAATAGCGGATCGGGAGATTCTGCATCTTTTCGAACATCGTGCGGCGCATCTTGTTCAGGAAGCCCTGCGTGAGGTAAGCGAGCATCTGATACTGGCAGGTCACGACGATGAGGCTGGCCAGATACAGGCTCGCAAGCGTCACGATCTTGGGCAGGATCTGCTTGCTAGCCTCGGTCCAGCTCACGCCGTTTTTCACGGAAGATGTGACGATCGTGAGGATCTTTTGCTGGAAGATGGCCGGGATGCTCGCCGTCACGGCGGAAATGAGGATGCACACGATGATGATCGGCACGAGCTTCGGGTAGGCGGCAAACAGCATTTTCAAAAGGCGCATGATCGCCTTTACGTCGATTTTGGGTTTGGGCATTTTTTTCATATCCGGCTTATTCATTTTCGTCCCTCCCCGTCGTCTGCTCTTCGTAAATTTCGCGGTAAATGGGACTGGACTTAAGCAGCTCTTCGTGCGTGCCCTGCGACACCACCCGGCCGTTGTCCATGATGACGATCAGGTCGGCGTCCTCCACGGAAGCGATGCGTTGGGCGATGATGATCTTGGTCGTGTCGGGAATATAGCGCTTGAAGCCCATGCGGATGAGTGCGTCGGTTCGGGTATCGACCGCGCTGGTCGAGTCGTCCAGGATCAGTATTTTTGGTTTTTTGAGCAGCGCTCTTGCGATGCACAGCCTTTGCTTCTGGCCGCCCGACACGTTCGTGCCGCCCTGCTCGATGTAGGTGTCGTAGCCGTCCGGGAAGGCGGTGATGAATTCGTGCGCCTGCGCGAGCTTGCAGGCTTCGACGAGCTCCTCGTCCGTCGCGTTCTCGTTGCCCCAGCGCAGGTTGTCCTTGATCTTGCCGGAGAACAGCTGGTTTTTCTGAAGCACCATCGCCACGGCGTCGCGCAACGATTCGATGTCGTAGTCCCTTACGTCGTTTCCGCCGACGCGTATGACGCCCTCGGTCACGTCGTAAAGGCGCGGGATCAGCTGAACGAGCGTCGATTTGCTCGAGCCCGTGCCGCCGATCAGGCCCACCGTCATACCGGAGGCGATGTGCAGATTTACACCGGAAAGCGCGAAATTGTCCGCGGTTTTGGAGTATTTAAAGCTCACGTCTTCAAAATCGATGGAGCCGTTTGCGAGCTGTGTGATCGGCTTTTCGGGATTCTTCAGCGTGGGCTCTTCCTTGAGCACCTCGGTGATGCGGCGCATGGATTCGAGGGAGATGGTGAGGATGACGTAGATCATCGAAAGCATCATCAGCGACATCAGCACCTGGAAGCCGTACGTCAGCATGGCGGACAGGTGGCCGACCTCTACGCCGCTTGCGGTAATGACGAGTTTGGAGCCGATAAAAAGCACGAACACCATGTTGAAGTACAGGCAGGCCTGCATCAGGGGGTTGTTGAACGCCACGATGCGCTCGGCCTTCGTAAAGTCCGCGCGGATGTCCTCGGCTGCCTTGCCGAACTTCTGTTTTTCGTAGTCTTCCCGGGCAAAACCCTTTACGACGCGCATCGCGCGCACGTTTTCTTCGACGGATTCGTTCAGTTTATCGTATTTTTTGAAAACCCTGTGGAAGGCGGGCATGGCTTTACGGGTAACGATGATGAGCCCGGCAAGCAGCACGGGGATCACGACCACGAAGGTCAGGGCGAGCTTTCCGCCCATGATGCTGGCCATCACGACGGCGAAAACGAACATCAGCGGCGCGCGCACGGCCACGCGGATGATCATCATGAACGACATCTGCGCGTTGCCCACGTCCGTTGTCATTCTCGTGACCAGAGAGGCGGAGGAAAAACGGTCGATGTTTTCAAACGAAAAGCGCTGGATCCGGTCGAACATGTCGGTCCTTAAGTTCTTGGCAAAGCCCGCAGAGGCCTTTGCGCTCGCGTGTCCTGCCAAAGCGCCACAGCCCAGCGAAACGAACGCCATCAAAACAAGCAGCAAGCCTATTTTGATCAGCTCGCCCATTTCGACGTTATTTTGGATTTTCGTGATGAGGCTGGCGGTGATGAAGGGGATCAGGCATTCGATGATCACTTCGCCGACGATGGCGGAAAACGACAGGAGCGCAGGCTTTTTGTACTCTCTTACACTCGCAAGCAAGGTTTTGATCATAAGCTACTCCTCAAAATCGGTTTTGGTTTATTATATGCTTTTTTGCGCTTTCATTTATCAAAACTTTGAAAACAATGCTTAAAGTTTTTATGACAAAGGAGCCGCCGCAGAAAAGAACCTGCGACAGCCCCTCGATTTGATGCTTCAGTGCTGATTCACCGTTACCCACAGGCACGGGCGCACGAGCGCCAGATTGTTTTCGGTGATCGTGTAGACCCTGCCAGCGCTGCTGACGGCCGTCCCGTAATTGGTGCGCGTATCGGTGTTCACGAACCAGCTGCACGCGCCGCTTTCGAAGCGCCCGACCTTGCCTTCGGCGTAGACGCTGGGATAGCAGACGCGGTTCACGTCCTCCGTTCCCAGATACCAGTCGAGACTGTTGACGTGCGGTATTGCGACGAGATCTTCTCCATCGGTAAAGATGCGCTTTTGCTCGTAGTACGCAAAGGCCTTTTCGACGAATTCGCCGTTCAGCCAGCTTCTCAGATTGCTGTTTTGCCAGTAGATCCCGTTTGCCGCGTTGTTGTTGTAAATCACCCTGTCCAGCGCGTAGCGGCTAAGAAGCAGCGCCTTGTCCCCCTGAATGTCCAGTATGATCCATTCGATGTCCTCGGGGCCGTTCGCTTCGTCACCGTCCTGCTCGTAGACGCCGAAATACACGTGCATGCCCGTTTCGAACTTCTCCGGCATGTTCAGCGGCACGGCCGCAGGCATGTTTTCCGTAACGGGTCTCGGCGTCGGGGTGGGTGTGGGGGTCGGGGTCGGCGTCGCGGTCGGGGTGGGTGTGGGGGTCGTGGTCGGCGTCGGTGTGGGTGTAGCGGTCGGCGTTGGCGTAGGCGTCTCCGCTTCCGTCGGCGCGGCAGTCGGTGTCTGCGCTGCCTCCTGCGTGGGCGTGGCTGTCGGAACTTCGGTCGGTGTAGCCGTCGGAGCGGGAGTCGGCGTCTCCGTAGGCGTATTCTCCGGCACAGGGGTTTCGGCAGACGTACTCTCCGGTACGGGTGTCGCCGTTACGGTTTCCGCTGTCGGTGTGACTTCCGGCGTCGGCGTCGCGGTCACTTCGGTGCTTTGTGTCCCGGATACTTCGGGCGAAGGCTCCGTCGTCGGCGTACTCGTAACGGTTACGGCGGTCGGGGTCACACGGACATTGCCGTTGCCGGTGTTCGATCTGCGGTAGCTTCTGTAAATCAAAAACAACAACACCACCAATGCTAAAATAGCAATGTCAAGCAGTATGTTCTTGAGAATCTTTTTCATAATCATGCTCCCTGGCTGTGATGTGTCGTTTTCGGTTCTTGTTCGCCCTTATACATAAATGAGTCCCATGCCTGATTGACACGAGACTCATTAATCTTCCGTCGATTTATCAGATCGCCAGAACCATCATCGCGCCGGACTCCTGGATAGCGAGCAGGGTGTCGCTGTCGAGGGTAAGAGCAACGTTGCCGTCCGCATTGCCGGTAGCAGAGAACACAGACCATTCGCCGCCGATTTCGAACAGGGCTACAACAGCCTGACCTTCTTCATACTGGGTGGGAGCAGTCACGTTCAGGGCAACAGAGCCGAGCTCTTCCTTGTAGTTGCCGCAGATGACGGGAGCGAACTCGCAGGGAGTGAGCTCTTCGCCGCCGGTGATGGCGAGGGCTTCCTCAGCAGCGTCGCCGAAGAAATCGGCAGCGGTCTCGGCCTCGGCCAGAGCAGCAAGCTCGTCCTTGCAGGCAGCGATGTCGTCTTCGTCTTCGGATACCGCGAAGAAGAAGCTGTCAGCGCCTTCTACATCGGGAGTTTCAAATTCCCAGGTGAAGTCCATGTCCAGCGTGGGGCTGGGGATGGCGGTTTCGGCGGTGGCGATCAGGCACAGAGCCATCATTGCGACGAGCATCAGAGAAATCAGCTTTTTCATCAGAATTACCTCCATTTAGATGTGAAATCTGTAAATACCAGACCCAACTAACAATGAATTATACCCTATAACGTCTCATTTGTCAATAAGTGTCCGGCAATTACATTGTTAATAATGTTTTACCGTTCATCGCGCGTTCCGTAAAAGGTATGCATTATTCGTCATCATCGTCCTTGGCTTTGCCCTTGCCGGCGGAGCGGTGATAGTACTCCTTGCCGTAATGGCTGTAGTAGTAGTGGCTCTTGTAGTACTGCTTTTCGCTCAGCGTGGTCACGGTCACCTTGTCGATGATGCAGCCGAGAATGGGCGTTCCGCTCCTTTGCATCTGGCGCACGGCGTCCTGCAATTCGCCCTTTCGGCGCTTTGCGTACTCGACGACGAACACGATCCCGTCGCACTGGCTGGCGATTTCAACGGCGTCGATGACCACGCCGACGGGCGGAGAGTCGACGATCACCATGTCGAATTCCTCGGCCAGACGGTCAAGCAAATCTGCAAACTCCTGGCTGTTGACAAGGCCTATGGGGTTTGAGACATCGCGGCCGCTGGGGACAATGAAGAGGTTTTCGTGGTTGGTCCTGTAGACGATGTCCTCGAGCTCGCACTGGCCCGTCAGGTAGTGCGCAAGGCCGTTCATCTGCCCCTTCGTGGACATGCCGAAGCGCTTTACCGTTACGCTTCGCCTTAAGTCCACGTCGACGAGGACGCAGCTTTTGCCGCGCTGCGCCATGTTGAAGGCGATGCGGGCGGACATGGTGCTTTTGCCTTCGGAAGCCACGCAGCTGGTGATCAATATCTTTTTCAGGCGCTGGCCGGCAAAGAGGATGTTCGTGCAGATCGTGTTGAGCGCTTCGCGCCCCGCGTAGTCGAGCTTGGGGGCGTTGGCTATCATCATTTTATTCATCGTCATCGCCATCGTCCTCATCTCCCTTCCTTCTGTGCTTTGTGGATTCCGAACCGGAATCGTCCGAATGCTTTTGCAGCATGATGGTGCCCAGCGTGGGCAGGTGCAGGTACTTTTCGATGTCGTCCGCGGTGCGTATGTAGTCGTCCACGATGAAGCGCAGCGTAATGATCGCCATCGCGATCAGCGCGCCCGCGATGAAGCCCAGCAGGGCGTTTCGCGTGATGTTGGGCGAAGAGGGCGAAGACGGCGTTCTGGCGTGTTCGAACTGCTTGGGAGACGTTGTGTCCATGCGCATGGCGATGAACTCCATGCTGACCTCGGCGTAGGTGTTGGCAAGCAGCGTCGCCTCGTTCTTGTCGGGCGAAGTGATCGTGATGTAGAGGATGCGCGTGTTGGAGGGGTTGGAGATGGTGATCATTCTGGACAGGCCCGAGTAGGTGTACTTGTCGATTCTCAAGTCCCTATAGCCCTCTTCGCCGTTCGCCTTTCGGGTTTCGAGCACCTTGAGGACTTCCTCGTGCAGCTCCCAGTTGGTGTAGACCTCCTTGTAGTCGTTGGCCAGATAGTTGGAGATCTGCAGGTCGCTCAAATTGATGACGGAGTCCTTGCTGTTGGTCACGTACAGCTTGCTCGTGGCCTTGTACAGAGGCGTCACGAACCAGACGGTGTACACCAGCATCGCTACCGCGCCTATGATCGCGGCCAGCGCGATCCAGCGCCACCTGTCCAGGAATTTGAGCAGCAGATCGTACAGGTCGATCGAGCTTTCCTCTTCCTGCAGTGTATCCTGCGCAGGCACGAGCTCGCCGCTTGCGCCCTTGAACTTCTTTTTCTTCTCTTCGCCCATTTATCTTACTGTCCTCTCGTTGTATTGACTTATCTGTTCTCCTGTACGTAATAGGTTCTGAGCACCCATTCGGTGATCCAGTCTTCCCTGGGCGTGAACTCCATAAAGCCCTGAAGGCCGACTTTGCCGCTGCCCTCGATGTACTCGGTCGGAAGGATGGTGCAGCCCAGGGCGGCGTTGATCTCGTTTACGAGCCGGCCGGTGCTTACGCTGCTTACGAAATAGTTGCCTTCGAACATGCTGTCGAGCAGGCCCATCGCAAAGTTTGCGTCCTCGCGGCACTTTTTGATCATGATGTCGAGCGCACTCGTCATATAGGCGGCCTGGCGTTTTTTCATGCGCTCCTCGTTGGTTTGTTGGCCTACGCCCGAGCGCGAGCGCGTGAAGAGCTCTGCCTGGCTGCCCTGAAGGGTGACTGTCTCCCCTATCGGCATCGCGTCGGAAAACGCACTGAAGTCGTCTTCGATCTTCACCGGGACGCCGCCCAGCGCGTCGTTGAATTCGCTTATGCCGCCCAGATAGAACGAAGTGCACACATCCACCTTTACTGCGCCCTCCAGCAGCGCTTGTACCGATTCGACGGTGTAGGCGTTGTTTTCCTCGGGCGTCGCGCCGAAGTTGTGCGCAAGGGCGACCTGGCCCGTGCGCGTGCCGATCCGCTTGCCCAATACGCTCATATTGGGGATCTCGGTCACGGTGTCGCGGTCGATCTGCAGGCGGCTGACGGTATTGTTCGCGGCGTCCACCGCGACAAGAAGGATGAAGTCTGCCTGTCCGCCGTTTCTGTAGCCGTCGATCTGCGTTTTATCGTCTTTGTCGACGCCCAGGATCAGTATCGTCGTGATGTCCGGGTTTTCGACGTAGGTCACGCCGTTGTATTGGATGCGGTTGAGCCGTACGGAGCTTTCGTCGATGCTCTGGCGCTGCTCTCTGGGCTCCTCGTCTTCGATGAGCTTGTCGGCAAATTTCACGATCGCAAAAATGGCGACGGCAAGCGCCAGGACGCCCAGCAGCGTTCTGACGAGCACCTGGTTTTTGCTGAGTTGTTTATCTGAACGTTTCATCGGCCACCTGCCCGCAGATATAAATACATAATTATATTACCACTTTTCGTCCGAGAAAGAAAGCCCCAAAAGGGAGTTCGCCGTTATTTTACCTCAAATAAACACTTTTGGGCGCGCAGATTTCCTGCGCGTCGGGTGTTGACGGAACACATCGCCGTGCGGTATAATGTAGAAAATCAAAAAAGGAGAAAAACGCAATGACAGACGCGATCCGCTACATCGGCATAAACGACCACAAGATTGACCTGTTCGAGGGGCAGTACAAGGTCCCCCGCGGCATGAGCTACAATTCCTACCTCATTTGGGACGAAAAGATCGCCGTGCTGGACACCGTGGACAGGAATTTCACCCACGAATGGCTGGACAACATCGCAAAGGCGCTCTCGGGCCGCAAGCCGGACTATCTCGTGGTCCATCACATGGAGCCGGATCATTCGGCCAACATCGTCTCCTTCATGACCACCTATCCGGACGCCGTGATCGTCTCTTCGCAGAAGGCGTTTGCGATGATGAAAAACTTCTTCGGGCAGGAGTTCGAAGACAGGCGCGTCGTCGTGAGCGAAGGAAGCACGCTGGAGCTCGGAAACCACACGCTCTCCTTCGTCGCCGCCCCGATGGTGCACTGGCCCGAAGTGCTGATGAGCTACGAAACGAGCGAAAAAATACTGTTTTCCGCGGACGGTTTCGGCAAGTTCGGCGCGCTCGACACGCCCGACGAAGAGTGGGCGTCGGAGGCCCGCCGCTATTACATCGGCATCGTGGGCAAGTACGGCGCACAGGTGCAGGCCGTTCTCAAAAAGGCCGCCGGGCTCGACATCGAAGCCATCTGCCCGCTGCACGGCCCCGTGCTGAAAGAGAACCTGAAGTATTACATCGACCTGTACGACACCTGGTCGAGCTACGCCGTGGAAACGGACGGCATCGCCGTATTCTATACCTCCGTGTACGGCAACACCAAAAAGGCCGTCGAGTCCTTGAGCGAACAGCTGCGCGCAAACGGCTGCCCCAAGGTCGCCGTGTACGACCTTGCCCGCAGCGACATGGCTGCCTGCGTCGCCGAGGCGTTCCGCTACGGCAAGATCGTGCTGGCGACCACCACCTACAACGCGGACGTCTACCCCTTCATGCGCGTTTTCATCGAGCACCTGACCGAGCGCGGCTTCAAAAACCGCACGGTCGCGCTGATCGAAAACGGCTCCTGGGCGCCGATGGCCGCCAAGGTCATGAAGACGATGCTCGAGGGCTGCAAGAACTTGAGCTTCGCCGAACCGACCGTGCACATCCGTTCTGCGCTGAACGAGGAAAGCAAGCAGCAGCTGACTTCTCTGGCAAGCGCGCTGTGCACCGAGTATCTGGCAAGGCAGGATACGACCGCCAACAAAAACGACCTTACGGCGCTTTTCAGGATCGGCTACGGCCTGTACGTGGTCACCTCGAACGACGGGAGCAAGGACAACGGCCTGATCGTGAACACCGTAACGCAGGTCACCAACACGCCCAACCGCGTGGCCGTGTGCATCAACAAGCAGAACTATTCCCATCACATCATAAAGCAGACGGGGCTTATGAACGTAAACTGTCTGAGCACCGAAGCGCCCTTCAGCGTGTTCGAATCCTTCGGCTTCAGAAGCGGGCGCACCGTTGACAAATTCGAGGGCAGCGAAGTGCTTCGCTCGGACAACGGCCTCGTGTTCCTGCCGAAATACATCAACGCCTTCATGTCGCTCAGGGTCGAGCAATACGTCGATCTGGACACGCACGGCATGTTCATCTGCGAGGTGACAGAGGCGCGCGTCATCAGTGACAAGCCCACGATGACCTACACCTACTATCAGGAAAACGTAAAGCCAAAACCCGAAACGCAGGGCAAGAAGGGCTACGTCTGCAAGGTGTGCGGCTACGTGTACGAGGGCGACGAGCTGCCCGACGATTTCGTCTGTCCCCTGTGCAAGCACGGCGCGGCGGATTTTGAAGAGATCAAGTAAAAACGGTTCGGTATCAAAAAGGAAGACGGCAGCGCGGTCATAACGGCACGCACTGCCGTATTTATTTGTATTTCGGCGTCATTGCGGCAAAAACCCGTGCTCGCTCGCGCGCCGGCAAAAAAAGCGCCTCCCCGGCCGAAGCCGGGGAGGCCTTTTACGAACCTTGGTTCAACTGCGATTAGTTGTTGAAGGTGTCGCACAGAGCCAGCCACTGGGGCATGGATTCCTCGATGACCTCAGCGGGATCTCTCCACATCTGCCAGAGCAGCGGGCTGCCCAGCACGTCGTTGACGGAGCCCAGCAGCAGGCAGCTGTTGGCGACGCCGGCTTCGCGCAGCATGGCGTAGGTCTCGTCTACGGCGCGCTCGTCGGTGAAGTCATACTTGTTGCCGATCCAGGCATACTCGTCGTCGTAGCCGGGGGTGGCGTTGGTGTACAGGTCGTAGATGTAGCACAGCTTGGCAACGGTATCCGCGTCGTAGACGTTGGGGATAACGGTCATGTTGTCGCTGATAACGGTGACGTAATCGGCGCCCTCAGCGGGTCCCTTGGGGAACGCTACGCAGCCCCAATCGAAGTCGGTGTCGCTCAGCTCGGCGTTGTCGTTGAATCCGCCGTAGGTCTGATACATATAGAAGCCGCAGTTGCCGGCCTTGAAGGCATCCTTGAAGTAGTCCCAGTTGGAGCCTTCGGGCTGAGGCATGGCATAGGTCTCCCATACGCGCTTGGACCAGTTGAGGCCCTCGATCGCTTCGTCGGAGGTCATGGTGGGAACGAGCTTGCCTTCGTCGTCAAAGCCGAAGAAGGAAGCGTTGTTGGAGAAGACGCCCATGATGTAGAAGTCGGAGTTGTTGCCGGTCATGGCGTAAACGTCGGTGATGCCGTCGTTGTCGGTGTCCTGCTGGATCTTGCCGCAGAGCTCTTCGAGCGCAGCCCAGGTCCAGGTGCCGTCGGCCTGCATGTCGTAGATGGTGTTCCAGTCGATACCGGCATTCTCGAGCACGGCCTTGTTGAAGTACAGGCACTGACGGGGCTCGGAAGCGCCGGTGGCCACGCCGTAAACCTTGCCGCCCACGGTCATGAAGTCAACGTCGCCCTTGTTCCACTTCTCGTCGGTGAAGTCGATGTACTCGCTGTCCCAGGCAGCAAAGTAATCGTTCGCCATCGCGCTGCCCACGAAATCCGGGGGCAGGATGTACAGGCACAGTTCGCTGGCTACGCCGGCGTTGACGAAGTTGATGAGCTCCTCAACGTTGCTGCCCCAGTCGCCCTTCTGAACCTGATAGAGCTTGCAGTTGTAGGTCTCCTCGATCCAGTCGCGATAGGCGTACAGGGCCGCGGTTTCCTCGTTGGGGTCAGCCTGGCGCTCGGCCTGAGCGGGGCTGGTCCAATAGTCGTAGATGGTGATGGTGGCGCCACCGAAGTCGATGCCGTCAACCTTCTCGGGGTATTCCGCCATGGCGGCGCAGGAAGCCAGCGCGAACACCAGAGCAAGAACAAGCACTAAGGTCTTTTTCATTTGGTTGCCTCCCATTTTTATTTCCATACGCAAAAGCGTATAGGTTCAGGAATTGGATGCCGTTGTACGGCAAAAACGTTACATACTATTATACCAATCGGGCATGCAAAAAGCAAGGGCATAATAGTTTATTCTTACGTTACATCTTAGTACCGGTCATGCTGATGCTTTCGACGAAGAAGCGCTGCGCGAACAGGTACAGCACGATCAGCGGGCAGGCGCACACGAGCACGCCGATGGAGATGAGCTGCTGGCTGCGCGCCGGGGCGACGGTGGTGCTGGCGTTGCCCTGAACGACGCCGGCCAGCGTCCTTGCGAACTTGGTCTCGATGGACGAGAGCTGGTTTGCGAGGATGGAGTAGGAGCTGGTCAGGAAGTTTCTGGCGTAGAACACGTCCGTCCACTGCCAAACGAAGGCGAAGAGGAAACAGCTGATGATGATCGGCATGGCGTCCGGCAGCATGATGCGAAGGAAGGTCTTCATCGTGCCGCAGCCGTCCATGAAGGCGGCTTCCTCCAGGCTCTTGGGCACGTTTCTGAAGTACTGTCGGAGCATGTAGATGTACAGGCCGTCCTTTAAGCCCATGCAGGTAAGGCACATCAGCACGTAGGGCGTGGGCGAACCGATGAGGTTCAGGGTATTTCCCTTGATGAGCTTTATGATGCCCAGTATGTCGAACCGCGCGAAGTAGTTGTAAAGGCTCGAAGAGATCGCCTGGGGCGGAATGACGATGGTTGCGATGACGCAGGCGAACCAGAACTTTTTGAGCGGGAAGTCGTACCTGGCAAAGCCGTAGGCAACGAGCGTCGTGGCCACCACCTGGCAGATCGACGTAAGGAGCGAAATCCACAGCGTGTTCAGCATCGAATTCGGCATGTCGGTAAGGCCCAGCACGATGGAGTAGTTCTCCAGCGTCACCGTGCGGGGCACCAGCTTGACCGTGGAATCATACAGATCGATCTCGGGCTTTAAGCTGTTGACGAAGCGGATGATGAGCGGCTGAATGATCATGAAGCACAGGCCGAACACCAAAAGCCAGCGTACGATGGAGACGATTTTGGCTTTCAGCGTCTTTCTGAGCAGATAGCCGCCGGAGCGCCTGTTCAGCTCCCAGAAGCTGCGCTTTGTGTAGACGCGCTCAGTCTTCATAGTAGTTCACCCCCCGGGATACGATAAAGCTGAAGATGCCGATAAAGGCGATCGACACGGCGAAGTACAGCCAGCTCATCGCGGAGCTAACGCCGTAGTCGATCTTCTTGGTGTACATGTACTCGTTGATGCTCTCCATGACCGCGTTGTCGTTCTTCATGAAGAAGTCGATGATCGTGTAGATGCCGTTTACGAGCAGCAGGGGGCTGACCATCGGGAAGGTGATCTTGCAGAAGGATTCCCAGCCCGTGCAGCCCTCGACGTCCGCGGCCTCGTAGAGAGAGCGCGGTATGTTCTGAAGGCCGGAGAGGAAGACGATGATCTGTATGCCCGAGGCCATGATGATGTCGTAGATCGCGTCGATCATGTTGAAGACGACTTCGAACACCCCGCTTCCGACACCCGACGTCGACAGCAGGTCTTGAAGGCTCGCCGAGAGGTTTACGCCCGAAGCGGCCGCGACGTCCGCGCTCATGCCCATCATGAGGTTATAGCTTTCGGTGTTGCTGTCGATGCCGCTCAGAACGCCCGAAGACAGAATGACCGGCAGGAAGAAGATCACGCGGGCGACCGTTCTGCCCTTGAACTGCTGGTTCAGGATGAAGGCGATCACGAAGCTCAGAACGAGCGTCGCAAAGGAGTTGACCAGCATGCGCGTGATCTCGTCCGTGAGGTTCGTGGCGAAGTTGTTGTCCACCCTGAGGGCGTAATAGTAGTTGTCAAAGGCGGCCCAGGTGGTTTGAAGGCCCTTGCCCTGCACGACGGTGACGTTGCAGAAGCTCAGCCACAGCGACTGGATCAGCGGCCGCACCATGAACACCAGAAAGCCGAGTATGAACGGAAGGATGAAAAGTATGCCGATGCGGGCGTTGCGCGACTTCATCGTATAATACTCGGGGTTGTGCTTCTTTGAGGGGATAAAGGGCGTGAAGACGTATTTGACAACCTTCAGCACCGCCCTCTTCGAGGAATACCACAGATCGCCCCAGAAAGAAGAGTTTTGTTCCGTTCTGTTCAATTTCAGCCCTCCCTTACCACAGCGTAGTCTCTGGCGGGTACGACGCTGCCGTTGTATTCATAGTCCGCTTCGGAGTAATTGACCAGTACGAAGGTGCCGTCCTCATAGACCGTCTTCGTTACGTCGGCCGTGAGGAACTCGTGCCCCACGATGCGCTTGCTGTTCAGGCCGGCCATTTCCTTCTGGTAGCGGGCAGCCATGGACAGCATGTCTTCCTTCCAGCGCTGGTAGGAAGCAGCATAGAAGCCGCTGTAGACGGTGTCCTGCAGGACCTTGGTGTCCTCGTACATAAAGGTGAAATTGAGGCCCGCGCCGTATTCCGCGCACGAGAGCAGCTGCCCCACGTAATCGCTGGCCAGGTTCACGGGTTTACCGGTGTAGCTGACCGCGGAATGGATGGCGATCTCGTAGAACGGGATGGTCTTGTCGATGATGGAGTAGCCCGTGCCCTTGAGGTTCATATCCGTGATCATGTTCACGTTGCCCAGCACGTAGTCGCTGCCCTGCTTGACCATGACCTTGAGTCCGCTCGACTGCGCCTTTTTGAGGGTGTCCACGTTCAGCGCCTTCACCTGCTCGCGGGTGACGATGTCTTTTTGGTTGTAGTCCGCGCTGAGCATGAGGCCGATGTCTCTGAAGGCGATGCCGGAGGCGCCGTTTTTGCCGAGGTAGGCGATCAGTTCGTCCGCCGTCTTTACAGCGAGGGAGGGTTTTACCAGATAGTAGACATCCTTCTCCTCGTCGGGCTGATAGGACGCGGGGCTGTAGGGATAGAGCTTGACCTGCTCGCGGGTCACGTATCTTGCGGCGTCGGAGTACGGAAGGAAGCCGTCGAAGACGTCGCTGTCGTAGGCGAAGCAATGTATGCCGTCCAGGTAGAGGACCGCGCCGGCTTCGTCAGCGGTTTTGATGAGGCTCTTTAAGCCCTTCTTTCCGCCGAGGCCGCCTTCGGGGCTGACGCTCGTCAGCACGCTCTGGTTGAGGCCGCCGTTTGCCCAGCCGGTCAGGCGCACGCTGAAGTTGGTGAAGCCGCCCTCGTTTTTGAGCTGTTTTATGATGTCTTCGGACTGCTTAAAGGTGGTCGTGGGGATCACGCTGTCCACCGGGACGCCGGCCTTGACGACTTTTTTGTTGATTGAGGATACGATCTCCACGTTGACAGGCAGATCGTCCGGCACGGTGTCCAACGCGTCGAGCATGCCGGTCTCACGGAGGTAGTCGCCGTAAGCCAGCGCCATTTCCACGTAATCCTCGGTTTCGAGGAAGCGGTAGCGGTGCACGATGCTGCCGGAGGGAAGCTGCTTTTCGTAGGTGACGACGGTGCCCTGCTTTTCCTGATCCAGGTCGTACTCGTCGGTATGCAGCGCGGTGTACCTTGCATAGACCAGGTTGTAGCTCATCGGCGGGTTGCGCTTTAAGCTTACGTCGGCGTAGACGCTGCCGTAGGAGGCGCCTTCTTCGATGAAGCACAGGAACGAGCCGCCGTTTTTCGCCATGCCGAAGAGCGCAAAATCGCTTCTGGGCTCCTGAATGGCCTCGTTTCTGATCTGCGCGTAATCCCAGCCGTAGAGCCTTGCGGTATAGCCGTTTTGCCATTCCTTGCCGTTGTTTAGGTTGATGATGGCTCCGCCGCCTTCGGGGACGAGCATGAAGCCCTCTTCATCCAGGCCCGCTGCTCCGAAGACCGGCAGTACGCTGATCGCGGTGATCGGGAAGTCGTCCTCGTAGCGTATCGTGTCGTAGGGGATTTCGACCAATAAGTCGTTCCCCTCGAGGTGATAGATCATGTCGACGTTGAACACACACTTGGCGCTGTCGGTGAGGTTCGGGAAATACGTGTCCCTGAGCTCCTCGTGCACCTCTTCGGTATAGCCGACCTTGGCCAATTGCGTTTCGATGTTGGACTTGGAGGAGGACTGCGCGCTGCTGTTCAGGATGTACAGATCTTCTTCGGCGAGTTTCGGGTACTTTTCGATAAGCGCCTGCTTTTCGCTGTCGGAGAGCGAGTCCATCTTCTTGCGGTCGTAGAGCACGTAGCTGGGGCTGACCTTGCGCTGATCCTTGCCGTCCAGTTGATCGAGGTAGAACTTGTAGGTCTCCACCGGGATCGCTTCCGGAATGATGTAGATCTTGTCGATGCGACCGATGGAGTAATGCACGGCGATGCCGCCGTCGGCAAGCTGTTCCACGGTGTAGTTGCCGTTTTCGATGGCGAACTTGTAGCTGTTCAGGTTGTCCGAAGCGCCGACCTGCGTCTTGTAGTAGACGACGAGGTTGGACTGCAGAACCTGCTTTTGCCTCTCCTGCGCCTTGGGGTCGTTGCCGCCGCCGGCAGGCACGTCCGTCCAGGTGCGGCCGCTTTCCTTCTGGGTCAGGGTAAAGTGCGTGGTCTTGGGGTCGAGCTCGAACAAGAGCGCGTCCGTCTCCATTTTGAGCGGTTTTCCGTCGTCCTCGTAGTGGTAAACGACCGGTTCGTCGTGGCCCGATTCCTTGGTGGTGTACAGCGGGATGCCCACGAAGATCACGAGACAGGCCAGCGCGGCCAGCACGATGACCCAGGCGATAAGCCGCTTTAACCATTTCTTTCTTGATTTCATCAGCTCATCTCCTTAATTCAATCTGAAAGCGATCTCGCGGTACAGGGATACGAAGAAGCCGATGGCGTCGCTCAAGAGGCTGAAGAACACCAGCACGAGGAAGATCACGACGCAGGCTCCAAGGATCGTGGCGATGATGAAGACGATCGTCTTGCCCGGGCTGTAATCGTGCACCTGCTGAAGCGCCACGAACGCAAGGAACAGGCACCACACCAGAGAGAACGTCATCAGCACCGTGTAGAAGGATTCTTCGTCAAAGGTTATGATGTTGCTGACAAAGATCAGCGGCAGCTGGATCAGTATGTAGGGCACCAGCGCGTAGCACATCGCGATGTAGATGTCCTTAAAGCGGCCCTTGCCGTCGAACAGCGTCGTCAGCGCCCAGTTGGCGAAGCACAAAACCAGGAACGGCAGAAGGAGCGAACCGCTTCTTTCGAAGACGTTGATGTACTGTATCGGCGCGGATATGAACTGGAAGCTCGTGTACATGAGCTTGAGCACATACGTCAAAAGGAACAGCACAAGATACGTCGTCGCGGCGGCGACGTTGCCCTTGTTCTCGTGCGCCAGGTCCCAGAATCCGTCGAACGGGTGGGTGATGACGTGTCCGGCGTACCGGATGCCTGCCCAGTATTCCTTTAAGGACTGCTTTCTTGCGGCTTTCTTGTCAGGCCTGCTTAACGACATGATCCCGTTCATACGCTGCCACCTCCTTCTTCATTCCACTGATGATGCGTTTGGCAAGATAGAGCACGATCACGGCGATGAGTATGCCGACGACCCAGCCGATGTTCTTTTCGACCCATTCCTTGCGGTACAGGCGGAAGGCGCGGCCGTAGTTCTGACGGTCGTGCGCCATTTTAAAGTATTCCATGGCCTCGGAGTACTTGCCCTGCCTGAGCAAGGCCCTGCCGATTCCGCGGTAGGCCATGTTGTAGTTTGCGTTGAACTTGAGCACCTCGTCCCAGAGCTCGCCCGAGCCGTCATAGTCGCCCTTGGCATAGGCATTGTTGGCGTCATAGATGAGGTTGCCGTACTCCGTGGGCGTAAAGACCGTGATGGACATGTCGCGCTGGTCGAGGCAGATCAGCTCCCTGCCGATGTGGTCCAGCGCGATTGGCGCGTTGAAAGCGCCTTCGTACTGGCCGATCGCGCCGAAGGCCCAGAGCATGACACCCTGCGAGTCGTAGCCGAAGATGCGGCCGCGGGTCTTGTCCAGCGCGACGTAGACGTCGTTTTCGAGCACGGTGATGTCCACGAATTTGCTGGGGCCGTGCGAGGCGTCGCCGCCTTCGACCCAGGTGTAATCGCCGATGGGCGGATAGCGGTCGTCCTTGATCAGTATGTCGTCGCCGATGCCGTTTAAGCGCCGGATGGGCTTGGCGTTGTCCCACTTGAGGTCGTATTCCTCAAAGCTCGTGGTCGTGGCGTAGATGAAGCCCTGATCGTCCATGTAGATGTTTTCGTATCTCGTGGGCACGGTGGATTCGCTCGTCGCGCGCTGTTCCTCGGACATGAAGAAGTACTTCCAGACGTATTCCCACATCGTCATGGAGACCTTGTTGGCGCCGATGTAACCGGCGAACTCCGTGTCGGCCTCGTACTTGATCAGGCCCATGTTCACGTTTTCGGCCAGCACGTACACGCGGCCGGCCACGTCCACGGCGATCCTGACCGGCAGGAAGCTGCCCGAACCGAAGGATGGGTCGTCGGGCTTTACGAATTCCCGGACGAAATTCAGGTCCTTGTCCACCATCACGACGCGGTTGTTGTTCTTGTCGGCGACGTAGATGTTGCCTGCTTCGTCGACGCTGCAGTCCGTGGGCGAAAGGAAGCCGGGCTTGTCGGAACCGTTGATTTTGTCGATCGTGCGAACGAGCGTGTAGCCCTCTTCGTCCGCGCGGATCTGCACGAGGCGGTTGTTGCCGGTGTCGCAGACGTAGATGTCGTTTCCGCGGATGAACATGCCTTCGGGTAGACTGAAGTTAGTGTCCAGCCCGAGGGTGGTGCCGTAGAGCACCGTCTTTACCTTATAGGCGTCCGGCGACTCGCGGATCTCCTCCCAGTAGTCGTAGTTGTAGGTATAAACGGAATAGAAGCCGTCGTCGATTGCGAAGGCGCTTGCGAACGAAGCAAGCAGCAGCAAGGCCGTAAGAAGCACTGTCAGGCGTTTTAACACTGTCATATCCGCTTCCCTCCTTAGTCCTTGATACCGGAGCTTGCCATGGTTTCAAGGATCCGGCTCTGGCTGAAGATGAATATGATAATGGGTACGATCATGACCACGACCGTGACCGCCGCCGCCTGACCGGTACGGGCGATGCCGCCTGCCTGGATCTGCTGCAGCGCGTACACGAGGGTCTTTTTCGCTTCGGAATAGATGACCGTGGAGGCCGAGGTGCCCCAAAGGCTCTGCACCGAGAAGATGATGACGGTCAGCCAGGCGGGTTTCACGTTGGGCATTACGATGCTCCAGAAGATCCTGAACTCGCCCGCGCCGTCGATGTGCGCAGCTTCGATCAGCGCCGTGGGCAGGCCCTCCATGAACTGCTTCATCATGAACAGGCCGATGGGAGCGGCGAAGGCGGGCAAGAGCAGCGCCCAGTAGGTGTCGATCATGCCCAGCTTGTTCATGATGACGTAGTTGGGGATGCCCGTTACGTAGCCGGAGAACATCAGCGCCGTCGTGACGATGCCGAAGAAGGTTTTGCCGCCGGGAAAATCGTACTTGGCCAGCACGAACGCGGCCATCGAGGCGATGATCAGATGCCCGAAGGTACCGAAGAAGGTGATGGCGAAAGTGTTTACGAGGTATCTGCTGAAGGGCACCCAGCTCTGCCCCATCGTCACCAGCAGGTCGGAGAAGTTGTCGAACGTGGGATGGCGCGGGAACACCGTCGGCGGGAAGCGGAACAGTTCGTCCAGCGGTTTTAAGGACGAGCTCACCGCAAACACCAGCGGGAACACCATCAGGCAGCCCATGAAGACCAACAGGAAGTAGATACCAAGGTCGCCGCCGACTGAGCGGTTGGGATGCCTGCGCTTAAAGGAGAACGACAGCAGTACGAATATGGCTACGATCAGCACGAGATTTGCGATCGTTTTGGCCAGATTGCTGCTTTCGTAGTAGACGAACGCGTCTCTTACCGCGTTGCGCGCGGGCGTTAAGATCCTCACGAAATAGCTTACGCCCGTCAGGATGTAGTCGAAGAGCTTCGCGACGAGCCCCGTGTCCAGCGCGACGGTAAAGAGGATCAGTATCACCGCCGCGATGCGGAACTTTTTCTTGCGGCCTTCGGAGAGTTTCTGGGGCTTTTCGATCCTTTCGCCCCTGAGCTCGGCAAGGCGCCTCAGTTCGTCCGCGCGGTTCTTTTCCTCGTGCGGTCTGGTTTCCCAGTGCCGGTTGATGTAGTCGTAGGCAGGCACGCCTCTTTCCAGCGTGAAGCTGTATTCCTCGCCGCTCGTGAGGTTGATCAGCAGCGTCGCGCGCAAACCGCCGTGACGCGTATGCCTGAGCTTGGCGATGTCGTTGAGGGCAAAGCTTGCGACCTGCGCTCCCCTATGGCTCATAAAGACGGCCCGGCTCTCCTCGAGCAGCAATTCACCCGGTATCTTTGCTGTCTCGGACGTCTTCATGGTACCGACATAACGGGTCAAATTCTTCTCACTCATATCAGGTACCTACCTTCGAAAGAGCATTCGTGATAACCTTTTTGCACAGGATCATGACCAGGAACAGCATCGTGGCGATGGCGCTGGCGTAGCCCATCTCGAAACGGCTGAAGCCGTAGTCGAACAGGTGGGTGACCACCGTGCGGGCCGCGTAGTCCGTCGAGGGATAGCCCGCCAGGGCGCGCGGCACGTCGCTTACGTTGAAGGCGCTGGTGATGCTCATGATCGCGCCGAAGAGCAGCATGGGCTTCATGCTGGGCAGCGTGATGTGATACAGTTCCTGCCAGCGGTTTCTGACGCCGTCGACGTAACCGGCCTCGTACATGCTCTTGTCGATGCCCTGGAAACCGGCGACGAAGGAGAGGAAGCCCGTGCCCATGCTCATCCAGAGTATGACGATGATCAAAACGGTCATGATGTAGTCGGGGTTGCTGAGCCAAAGCCGCGGCGCGTCTATGATGCCAAGGTCCAGCAGGATGGAGTTTAGGTAGCCGTAGGCGTCGCCCCTGAAGATGACGGAGAAGATGCTGTAGGCGTTGCCCGCGATGGACGGCGCGTAGAACACCACGACCGCGATGGCCCTGACCCATTTGGGCAGCTCGTTGATGAACCACGCGAACATGAACGAGAGCATGTAGCCGATGGGGCCGGTGACCACGGCGATGACGAAGGTGTTCTTGACGGCGGTCAGGAAGACCTCGTCCTGAAGGATCAGGTTGATGTAGTTCTTGAAACCCACCAATTGCGGCTTCTCCAATATATTATAGGAAGTGAAGCTATAAAATATCGAAGTGCATATGGGCAGGATAAAGAACGTGAAAAACAGGATCGCGTAGGGCGCAAGGAACAGATAGCAGACCTTCATCCGCTTCGCCTTGTCCCAGGAATATGACAGCTTGCTTCGTTTGATCGAAGCATAGTTGCCAATGAAGGAGCGTTTTTGCATATTCATTCCATCCTTTCCCAAGCCTAATCGATCGGCAGGTTGAATTCCTGGCGCTTGATCTTGATCTCTTCGTTGATGGTGCGCGAGTAGGTGAGCAGCGTCTCTCTGGGGTCTTCCTTGGTATTGATGACCCTGCGGACGGCGTTGGTCATGTGGCGCGTGGTCGAATAGCCGCCCGCGATCTCGCGGAAGCCGACCGCGCTCGCCTGCTGCTCTTCCAATATGGCCAGCTGGTCGCTGGACCAGGCGAGCTGGCGCAGCGCCTCGGTATTTGCGGTCGCGTACCTCGCGGATGCTCCCAGAATGCTCTCCATTTCACGGCCGAAGCGCACCTGTGCGTCAGCGGAGACCCACCACTTCATGAACTCCCAGGAGTCTTTCTTTACGGTCTCGTCGTCGGTTGCAATCATAAGGCAGCAAACGCCGTTGGAGTGGACGGAGCGGTCGATTTCACCGTTTTCATTCAACGTTCCGGGGATCAAGGTGAAATCCCAGAGATTTCTGATCTCGGGCGCGGACACGGCAAGCGTGTTGTACGTCGTGTACGGCGCGATGCCAAGAGGCATTTCGCCCGAACGGAAGCGGCTCACGAAGTCGAACACCGTGGGCAGGCCGTGGTTGTTGTAAAAGCTCGTGTAGAGCTTGAAGGCTCTCACGCCCGCTTCGCTGTCGATCAGCGTGTGCTTTGCGTCTTCGTCGTATATGGCGCCGCCGTTTTGGTAGATCAGCGTATTGAATACGGAAATGTCGGGATTGGCGATGTCGGGATAAGGAATGCCGATCGTCATGTTTTTGCCCTGAATGGTCGGCAGCATCGCCACGAGTTCGTCCCAGGTCTGGGGCACTTCGAGCTCGAGCTCCTCAAGGATGTCCTCCCTGTAGAACAGAAGCGAATACACCTGCGTCTCGGGCAGGCCGTACACGCCGGTCTTCGTGCCGTTGTTGTAGGAGATGGGAACGATCGCGCTGTCCAGGAAGGCGCTCGTGGCCTCTTCGAAGTCGTCGAACTGGGTCAGGTCTTCGACGGCGTTTCGCATCGCGTAGTTGGCAGCGAACCAGCTGTCCACGCTGAGCACCACGTCCGGGCCGTTGCCCGCGACGACGGCGGTCAGGATGGCGTCCGCCGCGACGAGCTTTACGTTGACCTTGATCCCGCTTTCGGGCGTGAACATGTCGTCGACCATGGTCTTTAGCACAGTACTCTGGTCGCGGCCCGTTACGATCCAGACCTGAATGACGTGATCGCTGCCCTCTTCGTACTTGTCGCCCAGAGAGTTGTAATCGATGAAATAGCTTGCGACACAGCTCTTGATCTCGTGCCAGAGCTTGTATACGCCGCCGTCGTGCACCGCGGGCAGCTTCGTACCGGGTTTGCTGATGATGATCTGGTCTATGTCCAGCTTGATCTGGCTCATGTTCTGAAGCGAGGTGCCAAGGCTGGTGATGTTGTCCTTGAAGTTGGCGAACGCCTGCGTGATGCGCTCGTTTCTGTCGACGAACTGCTCCAATTGCACGGCCAGCGTCTGTGCTACGGCGATCCTGTCGCTCTTTTGACCGGTGATGTCCACCGTGTCGTCCACGAGCTTGTACAGGCGCTTGCTTTCAAGGTCCATGGCCTCGATCGCGCCGGGCACCTTGGCGGTGAGGTTATAGTCGCGGAAACGGTCGGGATTTACGCCCGTGAGCACGAGGATGGAGCGGTAGATCTCGTTCAGGCGGAAAATGCTGTCCTCTACGCGCTCGAGGATGCGGCCCATTTCGCCCAGCGTCGCTTCCAGGCGGATCGTGTGCGTGCCCTTGGTCAGATAGAAGCTGTAGGCGTTGCCGTTCGCGTCGCCCAGCGTTCGCATCTGCCAGGAGGTATCGTACATGAAGGAAACGGAGGAAAGCTCCTCAAAGGGGATCTCTCCGTCGATGTAGACGCTGCGGCAGCTGACGGAGCCGCGCTGGTACTGCTGGCGCGCCTTGAGGGTGATGTTGTAGTAGCCGTCCTCCGGCACCGTGAATTCCCATTCGATCCACTGGCCGGACGAACTCCAGGAGTCGCCGCCGATGTAGTTCATCACCGTCTTGTCCAGCGACGAAGGGAGCGTTGCGGGAGAAGAACGGTCGTATCTGGGATACAGCGACGGCGAGGAACGAAGATAGGCGTCTTCGCCCTGCACGGTGATGAGCGTGCCGGCGGCCGCGTTGTCGGTTTTGTTTTCGTTTGCCTTCGCGTAGGCCGCATAGTCCGTATGCGCGAGGATGGGCGTAAGGCTTATGCCGCCGATGATCATCGGCTCGTTGCTGGCCTTGAGGGAAAGCGTGTTTTCGCCCTCGTTGAACCAGAAGCGGTAGGGTTCAACGGTGTAGCCCATGTCGTCTTTGCAGTAGGCGCTCTGCCAGTCGAAGATTTCCTTCTGGGAGGGGCGTATCTCGTTGCCCTGGTTGTCGGTGCGGTAGCTGCCGTCCGGCTTTTTGGAGGCGGGATCGTCGGTCCACAGGCGGCTGAAGGTCAGGGAATCCGCCCCGCTGAAGGGAAGCTCCCCGTTGATCAGGAGCTCGCGCTCGATGTCTACGCCGCGGCTCTGGGTGGTCTTGTAGTTGATCAGTACGTTGTAAAAGCCGCTCTTGGGAACGGTGACCTTCCAGGTGGTAAGGCCGCCGTCCGGCTGGAAGACCGAGGCGATGCCGTCTTCGGTGACGCTCTCGCCGTCGCCCTCGAAGGCAGTGACGTCGACTTCGATGTTCTCCGCTTCGACCGCCACGGTCGGGCTGGACTTGGTCGGGCTTACTTCGTTTGTCTTGTCGTAAGCGGGGCTTGTCGGATCATACGCGGGATCGTAATCGCGGTTGTAGGCCTTGCCGTAATCGTAGGCCTCGTAGGTGACATCCACCGTGCGCTTGAGAAGCACGATGTCCTTGACGATCACGTCGCCCGCTTCCGCCTTCAGCATGAGGCTCGTTATGCCGCTGTCCAGCGCAAAGAAATGCTCCTCGTCTTCCTTATTCGGGTCGGCAAGGTACAGGCTTTGCCATTCGTCCGCGTTCTCGCCCGCGGGGAAAGTCAGGATGCCCTTTTCGCTCAGGCTCTGCTCTTCCCCCTCGAAGGCAGGCTGCTCGAAGAGCTTTTCGTCGTTGACGTAGAGGCTGCGCAGCGCGTCTCCGTTCTCGGGATCGGCAAGCTTGTAATCGACGCGGATGAGATAATAGCCTTCGTCCTTCAGGCTCATCTCCCACAGCGTCATGCCGCCCTCTTTGGTGAGCAGGTACTCTTCCCCGCCTTCCTCGATCACCTGCGCACGGAGCTCTTCCTTGCTCTCGGCGCCGATTTCGGTTTCGCCCGTCTCGGCGTCGGTCACAAAGGCCGCGTCCATGTACAGGGTGACGTCGACAGGTTTGGGTAAGCCGTCGTCCTCCCCTACCGTGTGTACCTCGTAGTATTCGTGCTCCTCGAGGTAACCCCTGTAGGTATTGCTGCGGCTGTAACCGGAAACGTCGGTATCGAGGTTCTTCTCACCGGCATATTTGCTGCGGAAGTTCTCTGTGCTTCCGCCGGCAAGCAGTACGATGAGCAGCGCGATCACAGCCACGACCGCCAGAATAATGAGTATTCGGCGCGTAAGCTTTTTATTGTTGTGCTTCTCAACCGGTTTTGTGTTTTCCATGTAGAAACTCTCCCCGCTAAGCTTTTTTAACGGCTCAAAGGTATGCAAGCGCACAAGCCGCCTGCATACCGACTATTATTTACAATTATAAAACTTTTGCCCTATTTGTCAACAGTTTATAGTAAACAACACAAAAATTAGCAAAATTTTATTAAATTCAGAAGGTTTGTAAAATCTATTACATGCACTGTTCTGTTGTATTAATTATATAACCGCATTTTAATGCCGCTGCACGATCTCCCTATATGCAAAATCGGAACCCCGATCCGGGATCCCGGTTTTGCATACGGTTTAGCGTCTTGCACCGGTCAGCCTTTCGCACCGGCCGCCGTTCCCTTGTACTCCACGCACATCATGGTGATGTCGTCGAACTGCTCCGCGTCGGCCACGAAGTCGTGTACGGCGTCGAGCACGTTTGCGAGTGTGGTATTCGGCTCGGCGTCCGGGGCAGTGTTGAGCGCCCTGAGCATGCGTTCTGTGCCGAACATCTCCTGGCCGGCGTTGGTTGCTTCGGCGACGCCGTCGGTGTAGAGGAAAAGCTTGTCTCCGGGCGCGAGGCCGAGCTCGTACGCCCTGTAGCGCGCCTCCTCCATGCCGCCGATCACGAGGCCGTGCTTGTCGCGCAGAAGCTCGAACTGCCCGCCCTTTCGCATGATCGCGGGATACTCGTGACCGGCGTTGGCGGCCCGGACCTTGCCGCTGCTGATTTCGAGGATGCCCAGCCAGACGGTCACGAACATGCCCATACGGTTGTTGGAGCAGATGGCCTCGTTGGCCTTGGCAAGGATGTCCGCCGGGGATTTTACGCCCAGCATCGCGCAGCTTTGGATGATGATTTTCGAGGCCATCATGAACAGCGCGCCCGGCACGCCCTTTCCGGATACGTCCGCCATGACCATGCACAGGTGATCGTCGTCGATCAGGAAAAAGTCGTAAAAGTCGCCGCCGACTTCCTTTGCAGGGTGCATCAGCGCGTAGATATCGAATTCGGGCCGCTCCGGGTAGGCCGGGAAAATGCTGGGCAGCATGCTTTCCTGGATCTGTGTGGCCATGTGCAGCTCGGTGCCGATGCGCTCCTTTTCCGCGGTCACGGCCTTGACCTGCTCCACGTACAGGACTGTTTTATGCGAAATGTCCGCAAAGGACTGCGCGAGCAGCTCGATCTCGTCGCCCGTGCGGTATGCGTCCTCCATTTTGAATTCCTGATTCGTTTCGCTTAATTCCGCGATGCGCCGGGTGATCGTGTTGAGCGGTTTTACGATGCGCTTTCCGAGGATTATGGCGAAGGCCAGACACACCGCAAGCAGGAAAACGACGATCGCGATGGCCAGCCTGCCGAGCCTGCGGCTCTCTCCTTGGTAGGTTTGGGCGGCCTCGGCCTGAATTTCCTCGTATTTTTCCCGGAGCGTCGCGGCGCTTGCCATGCTGGCGTCCACGCTGTAAATGCCGATCAGGTACCAGCCCACTGTTTCGATGGGTGCGCCGGTGATGAAGTATTCGCCGTCACTGAGCGTGACGCGCTCCGTTTTCGTGTTTCCGCCGAAGACGCCGTAGAGGAAGCTGCTCAGGCCCTCGTTTCCGGCATCGAACAGCGTGGGCGCGCCTTCGCTCACGTCTGCTTTGAACGGGCCGTCGGCCGCCGGGGAGAACATGACGCGCCCGTCGCGGTTGACCACGCACAAAAAGCCGCCTTCCGCCTGCGCGTCCTCCACCTCCTGTTGCATCGAGGTAAGGAACAGGTCCGAGCCCACCACGGCGGACAGCTCTCCGTTCACGTACACGGGCGCGGCACAGGTGATGCAGATGTCCTTGGTAAAGGCGTCGGACATGATGTCGGTAAATATGACGTCGCCCGCTTCGGCTGCCTGTGTATACCAGGGGCGCGTTCGCGGGTCGTAGCTTCTCAGGTTTCCGTTTTCGTCGAAGCGGCTTGCGAGCAGGTCGTCCGCTTGCAGGAACACGCCCTCCGGCAGGGCGACGTAGCAGGAATCAGCGTCCTCGTTTACGTCGAAGAGGGACAGCATCATGTCGCTCATGTTGGCGATGAGCCGTATGCGCGCGTCGAGTTCTTCGGTCAGTTCCACGCCGTCGGCCAGCATGACGTACGTCTGCTTGGTATCGGTGTTTTCGATAGAGTTGAAAGAATAGTCGTGCGGGGGCACGTTTTCGGGATGGTTCAGAAGCTTGTCGGCGTAGTCCCGCTGAAGGAGCACCCTGTCTCTTAGTTCGCTGAACAGATCGTCGTAGATGTTCGCCTGAAGCCGGGCCGTGTTCGAAAGGCTCTGCTCCACGACGTAGGTCATCGTCTCCGACGTGATCTCGTTGATGGAATTTTTTTGTTTTTCGTTTGCCTCGTTGGCGACGTCCGTCAGCATCCTGTTTTCCAGAAGGCCGAGCAGTATGAACGCCGCGCTCAGAACGATGGCGGTGATCAGGATCAGATTGAACAGCTTGTTTTCGATGCCGCCCAGCACGAAATGCTTGAATTTTTTCAAAATGCAGGCCTCCCGTTTTGCCTTGTGTCAATGAAACAGCTATGCGTGCCGCCCGTCTGTCCGCTATACGGGCAGATGCTCGGCCGACCGAACGATTTTCAACAGAATTATACCACAAAGCCATTTCCCTGTCACGCATAACGGGACGCACCCGCAAATTTTTACGAAGCGCCGATTCTTCGCTGAATTCGTATTATAATATTATTAGGATAGAAAAACGCGAAAGCCCGTATTTTGCGGCAGGCTTTCGCGTTCCCTTTTTTGATGGATTTATCAGCTCAGTTCGATGCTGTCGACGCCGAAACGTACGAAGCTGTACTCGGGCGTGTAACCCGGCGCGGCGTTCCCTTCCCATTTTCCGTAATGGCTGAAATCATCCGGCCCGATCCAGTTCGGCTCGGGATTTGGAGAGGCGTGGAAGTCGCCCAGGGTATTGCGCATGCTGCCGATCAGCGTAATGCGCAGCAGATTGCTTCCGCGCTTCAGAAGCCCTTCGACGTTCACAGTGTCGCCGAACATGAGGAGTGTTTCCTCGCTGTCGTTGACGCTTACGCGCGCGGCGCAGTACGCGCCCTTGAGGCGCAGTTTCTTTTCCGTGCCGTCCGCGTCGAATACCGTCCTTACCGTCATGCTGCCGCCGAAGAAGGGATAGCCGTCTTCAGGCAGCGTAGAGAGGTTGACGTACTTTCTGGGCAGCGTTACGCTGAAACCGCCCTTCGTGACGAGCGTATCGCTCTTCCCCGGCGCAAATTCCATGTCGCACAGGCAGAAATCGCCGCGCAGGTACACGGCCTCGATGTCCGTATCGTAGCTTAAGCAGTTCAGCCTGCTCTTGACCGACGCGTCGCGCTCAATATAATACTTTTCGAAGACCTCGTAGACGTTGGGGTTCTGGTAGTAATCCAGCCGCATGACGATCTCGTTTGTGCCGATGCGCCACGCTTTCGAAACGTCGTAGGCGCGGAAGCTGTCGTCGATGCTGCCCGGCACGGATTCCGTCAGGTCGATCCCGTTTAACGATATCCGCGCGCCTGCGACGTCCTCGGTTTCGAGTCTGATCCGCGCGGGCCTTGCGCCGGCCTCGAAAGCGTATTTGAGGTACACGGTGCGGTTTTGCCTTTCCCTGAGCAGCTTGTCGGAGATCGCCATAATCGGCATCGGTTCGGTGTACGCGCTTCCGTCAAAGGAGAGGCAGGCGGTGTCGAGGGTCAGCGTGTTGTCGTCCATGGATTCGATGACGGCTTCGGGGCTTTCGATGCGCTTCCACGTTTCCTGCGTGGGCGCAGGCGCGCTCTCGGCCAGCGAAGAGAGGAAAACTACGATAGATTGCCCCGCTTCGAGCTCGAGCGGTATGTCGATCCCCTGCGGCGCTTTTACGTAGTACAGCGGCTCGAAGCCCGGCTTTTCGACGTCGAATCTTCTTGCGCCTCTCGCGTTGATGTGGAACACGGTGGACTGCTTTTTGTCGCCGGAAAGGTTGACGGCGTAGATGAAGTCGCCGAAATCGCTGCGGCGCACGGTCAGGCGGATGGCCGTGTCCTTGTCGGTGATAAAGAAGCCGGGATTGCCGATCTCGCCCAGCGCCGTGTTGCTTTCGAGCTGTACGGTCGCCTCTTCGCCGTCGACGAAGCGCGGCTTTTCGCCGGCAAAGCAGAGCTTTCCGCCCGCCTTCACGAAGTCCTGAAGCAAACTCAGCGTGCTCGAGTCGATGTTTTCCATCTCCGGCACGATCACGGCGGAATAGGCGCATTTGCCCACGCGCAGCTTTCCGTCCCGTACGCTTCCGTATTTTTTCAGCAGCGTTTCGTCGGCGTAATGATGCAGTACGCCCGCCGCGCCGAGCTTTTCGCACAGGGCGACGAAGCCGTCGTTCAGGGCAGAAAGCGGCTTGGGGTCTTTGCAGTCGAAATCGAGGTACGCGCTGTGCAGCGGGTGGATGATCAGCGTGTCCGCCATTTCGCGGCTGTTGGCCAGCATGTAGCCAAGGCGCGTAAAGTAGGTGTTGAAGTGCTTAAGCTCTTTTGCCCAGGGGTTGTGCAGCGAATAAAACGCGGGATAATCGCGCTTTCGCTGGCCGCGGATGGAGTACGGGTACAGGTGATGGCACATCAGGTTCACGCCGTTTACGTACTGCCATTCGGCAATGCGCTTCAGTTGTCTGGGCGTGATCCCCCAGCCGCAGCCCGCAAACGTCTCGGTCAGCACCTGCTTTTTGCCCAGCTGCATCGCGACGGAGGAAACCTGGCGCGAAACGACTTCATTGGTCACGTGGCGCGTAAGACAGTCAATGCCCGGGATGTGCTCGTACTCGTAAAACGGCATCACGCCGCCGGACAGGCTCACCTGCCCGAACAGGCTGTTTTCGTCGATCGTGTGGCCGGTCAGCTTGCAGTTGTGCTCCTGACACCAGCGGTAGATCTGCCCCGCGAACGCCTCGGTGTAGAGCTCGTTCATCGTGAGCCAGTAGCGGTATTTGAAGCGCCTGGTCTGCCTGCAGGAAAGAAACAGCGCGCCAAGCTCGTCCAGAATATCGCAGGAATACTTGCTTTTGAACTTCGTGCGCATTGCGGGCGAATACGCGGTCTCAAAGCGGTAATACTGCGGCTCGTCCGTAAAAAAGCCCATCAGCAGGCTTCCGAATTCGCGGGCGTTGCGCTTATAGTACTTTTCGTGCGTCTCTTCGATAAAGGAGCGCACGACCTTCCAGTTGAGCACGTCGCAGTAACTGTCCGAAAGCAGATCGTAGACGCATTCGCAGGGGCTGCCATCGTCGTCGGTCAGGCGCACGATGTCGCCGTTTTCCACCCTGTAGCAGCCGATCGCCGCGGGGTCGAACGCCTCGGCGTGTTTGCACACGAGATAGCGCGCGCGGTTGGCGGGGTCCTTGAGCAGCTTCATGCCCGCAAAGCCGCTGGGCCAGCCGTTTTCGTCGTAAGCCCAGGCGTGCATGTGCTGCCTGCCTGCCTCGTCCACGCAGGCGGATACGCAGCCAAACCAGTCCTCGCTCAGATATTCGGTCTTCAGTCCGCCCCGCGCGTGCATGAAAAAACCGCCCATGCCCGCCTTTTTCATGTCGCGGATCTGCTGCCTGAGCTTATCGGGCTTCAGTTCGTCGTTCCAGCTCCAGAAGGGGATCGGCTTATAATCCGTCAGGTCTCCCCTGAACCTTTCCAGTATGCTTCCGGCCATAAGCTTTCCTCCTTAGTTTTCTCTTTCAAATCTCTCTGCACACTATTGTACCACAATTTTCGGTAAAATAAAAGAGCTCTGCCGAAGCAAAAGCTCTTTTTGTGTGCCGTTAGAATCAATAGCGGTTCTCGGACTTGTTGGCCTGGAAGCACTCGCGGCAATAGACCGGGCGGTCTCCGCGGGGCTGGAAGGGAACCTGGGTGGGCTTGCCGCAGCCGTCGCAGATCACGTCGTACATCGGACGGTCGGAGCGGGGAGCGCCGCCGCTCTGCTGACGGCGGGCCGCACGGCACGCCGGGCAGCGACCGGGCTCGTTCTGGAAGCCCTTGTCGGCGTAGAACTGCTGTTCGCTGGCGGTGAAGATGAATTCGTTGCCGCACTCACGGCACTTGAGGGTCTTGTCTTCGAACATAAAATATCCTCCTTGTGATAGCCCGCTGATTTGTACTTTTTGTCTCGTTCCTTACATCGGGTTATCCAATGGGAGGGGTGCGTAACAAAAGATTATTCATTTAGGGCAGTATAATTATAACACACTTTTTCCGAATCAACAAGTGTTTTTTTGCGTCTTAACAAAATTTTGTCAAAGCAAAAACCGCTGCGCGGGCAGCGGCTTTCGCATCATCGCTTCGCTCAGGCCTCTTCGGGAGCGCTCACGGGGCAGTTTTCCGCGCACAGACCGCAGGAAATGCACTTGTCAGCGTCGATCACATAGGTTCCGTCGCCTTCGGTGATGGCCTCTACGGGGCAATTGCTCGCGCAAAGTCCGCAGGAAATGCAGCTGTCATTGATTTTATACGCCATGAATTTACACCTCCAAATGGTTGTTGAGCAATTATAACATCTCTCTTAGCCAAAATCAAGGAGGAGTTAGTCACTGTTCGCAGATTTCCGGTCGCTAACATATGTTATCATTCTGTTAATCGAACTTTTTACGGGAGCGCGCTTTCGGATGTGCGCGCGCTTATGATAGAATTTCCTTAAATCTACGCAAAGGAGCTTGCACGATGGCCGAAAATCTTTTGAAACGCAGCGAAGTGCCCGTTCAGGACACCTGGAAACTCGAGGATATGTTTGAAAGCAACACAGCCTGGGAGAAGTGCTTTGAGGAACTGACGAAGCTGTTTGACGAAATACCGAAGTATGCAGGCCGGCTCTCCGACCCGGAAAAGGCGCTCGAAGCGATGCGGCTCGTCACGAAGGCGGAGCGTGCGGCCTCGAACCTGTACACCTATGCCCGCATGCGCCGCGACGAGGACAACGCAAGGACGCTGTATCAGGGCATGGTCGCACGGATCTCGCAGGCCGAAGCGGAGCTCGGCGCAAAGAGCGCCTACGTGTATCCGGAGCTGCTTTCCCAGAGTGAGGAGTATCTTGAGTCGCTGATCGGGGACGAGCGCTTCTCCGATTACGACATGGAGCTTAAAGACCTGATCCGAAACCGCCCGCACACTTTGAGCGAAAAGGAAGAGGCCCTGCTGGCCTTAAGTCAGGACATGGCGCAAAGCGCCGGCACGATCTACGACATGTTCACCGACGCGGACATGCGCTTTGGCGAGATCGAAGACGAAAACGGCGAAAAGAAGCGCCTGACGCAGTCCAACTATATCCCCTTCCTTATGAATCCCTGCCGCAAGGTAAGAAAGGCGGCCTTCGACAGGCTGTACGAGACGTACATGTCCTTCTCCTCCTCGATCCCCGCCATGTACGCGGGCAGCGTAAAGAGCGAAATGTTCTACGCGCGGGCGCGGGGCTTTGAGAGCACGCGGGCGATGAGCCTGTTTGCGGACAACATCCCCCTGAGCGTATACGACAGTCTGATCACCGCGGTGAACGAGCATCTGGGCGCGCTTCAGAAGTTCGTCGGCATCAACGCAAAGCTCAACGGCATCGACGAAATGCACTTTTACGACCTCTACCTTCCGCCGAAACTCGGCTTCGACATCAAGCTCCCCTTCAAAGAGGCTTACGAGCTGGTCATCGACTGTTTGAAGCCGCTGGGCGAGGATTACGCAGAAATACTGCGCCGCGCGCTGAACGAGCGCTGGATCGATCCGTTTGAAAACGAAGGCAAGAGCAGCGGCGCGTACAGCTGGGGTACCTACGATTCTCACCCCTACGTGCTGTGCAATTACAAAGAGGATCTGGATCACCTGCAGACCGTCGCCCACGAGATGGGCCACAGCCTGCATTCCTGGTATTCCGACACGAACCAGCCATACACCAAGAGCCACTATTCGCTGTTCGTGGCGGAGGTCGCTTCCACAGTGAACGAGTGCCTCGTGCTGATGGAGCTGATGGACAGGTATCCTTCGGACGAAGCGCAGGCCTATCTGCTGTACAATCTGCTGGATTCGTTCCGCGGCACGGTGTTCCGCCAGACGATGTTCGCCGAATTCGAGAAAAACGCCCATGCGATGGCCGAAAGCGGAAAACCGCTGACCAGCGAGACACTGAACGAGATGTACGGCGAGCTCAACAAAAAGTATTACGCGAACCTCGCCTTCGACGAACTGATCTCAAGCGAATGGATGCGCATTCCCCACTTCTACAGGAGCTTCTACGTGTACAAGTACGCCACGGGCTTCTCCTCCGCGATGGCCATCGCCGCCATGATCCGCGCGGAAGGCGCGCCCGCCGTGGAAAGGTACAAGCGCTTCCTCAAGGCCGGCTGCAGCCTGTATCCGCTGGACGCGCTGAAGCTTGCGGGCGTAGACCTGTCCACGCCGGAGCCGGTGCGAAAGGCCCTGGACAGCTTCGACGCGCTGCTTGCCAAGTACGAGCAGGTGACGAGCCGCCTCTCGAAGTAATAAAGCCCGTCTGTTTGCAAAGACCGGCCGGCGCCCGTTTTGAGGCGCCGGCCGGTTTTACAAACAAAAAACGCGCCCTTCGGCGTGTTTCGTGAAAGCGGTAGACGAGACTCGGACTCGCGACCTCCACCTTGGCAAGGTGGCGCTCTACCAACTGAGCTACTACCGCGCACAGAGCGGGTGATGGGAATCGAACCCACGTATCCAGCTTGGAAGGCTGGCGCTCTACCATTGAGTTACACCCGCGCATAAGCGGTAGACGAGACTCGGACTCGCGACCTCCACCTTGGCAAGGTGGCGCTCTACCAACTGAGCTACTACCGCAAACACTCAAGTGTCGTATATTTTACCACAGCAAGTTGCCTGTGTCAATTCGATTGCGCAAATTTTACAATTTGCGGCGCGGCGGCTGCTCAGCGGGTCTTGAGCGTCACGATCACGACTTCGGGACGGTTGTTGAAACGGAGCGGGAAATTGCTGTTGCCGATGCCGCGGCTTACGACCATCTGCGTGGCGCCGCTTATGAACAAACCCGCGTCGTACTTCGGAAAAAAGCCCTGCCCGGGCGAATACACCCCGCCAAGCAGCGGAAGGCGCACCTGGCCGCCGTGCGCGTGCCCGCAGAAGACGACGTCCGCGCCGCAGGCGGCGTAGCTTTCGATAAGCTCCGGCCGGTGGGCGAGCACCAAAGTAAAGCAGTCGTCCCACTGCATGAGATTGCCAAGACTCGTTTCGAGCGTGCCTATCTTTTCGGAAACGCTGCCCTTTATGAAGCCCAGGTCGTTTAAGCCGATCAGGCGTATGCTCGCGTTCCCCCGCGAAAGATAGACGCACTCGTCCTCCAGCACCCTTGCGCCGGCTTCCTTCATCGCCTTCGTGAACGAATGGTATTCGTTCCAAGTGAGCGCCGCCTCGTGGTTTCCGTTTACGTAATAGGTCGGCGCGATCTGAACGAGCTTTGCGATCAGGCTTACGCTGCGGGCGATGTCGCCCCTGCGGGCGTCGACCATGTCGCCGGTCAACACGATCAGGTCCGGCTTTGCGGCCAAAACCGTTTTGACGACGTCGCCGTTCTCTTCTCCGAGCACCGCGTCGTGCAGGTCCGAAATCTGCGCGATCACGAAGCCGTCGAACTCATGGGGCAGCCTTTGGGACGAAACGCTTACGTCGCTTCGCGTAAGCGCGGTGTTTCCCCAAAGCGTCCACAAAACCGTCGCCAGCACGGCCAGCGACAGAAATGCCGCCACCCTGTGCCGTTTGCTCCTTCTGCGCCCCGTTTTCCTCTTCATGCCGTTTCCCCTCTTCTTTGATGCAAACATTATACGCCCGCGGGCACGCAAAGTCAAAGCATTTTTTACATACCGCGCTTGCGCACGGTTTCCGCGCATATTAGAATTGGAACAGAAAAAAGAGCGGCTGCGCTCCCCGCGGAAAAGAGGCAAACGAATGGGCCATATCAGCGAACTGTTAGAGATCGTCATGCTTTTGTGTTTCGGCGCCAGCTGGCCGCTGAACGTATTAAAGAGCTACCGTTCACGCACCGTTAAGGGCAAAAGCCTCGCGTTTCTGATCCTGATCGACGCGGGCTACGTCGCCGGCATCGTATCGAAATTTGCGAACAAGGCCTTCATGGCCGATATCGGCTCCAAGTGGTACGTGCTGTTTTTCTACTTTCTGAACTTCGCAATGGTGCTTGCCGACATCTGCCTGTATTTCAGGAACAAAAGGCTGATGAAGGCGGAGTCCGGGAAGGCCGAATAAGCTTTCTGCCTGTTTTCATCGGGATTTAGTACAACGGGGCCGCCCTGCGTTTTTCGCAAAAGGGCGGCCCCGCGCGTTTTGTGCCGTTTTTCCCGGAAACGGCTCTGTGCCGGATACTACCGTTCGAGTCTCTTTGCCGCCGTCATCAGGTACAATAGCTCGGTTTCGTCGTCGTTGAGATCGCTCAGGCTCTTCAGTATGCCGGAAGCGGAATCGTAGGTCGCGCTGCCCTTGTAGGGGCTGTCCCTGAGCACCATGCCGAATTCGGCGATGGCGGAGGCCAGTTTCAGATTGCGCTCGTCCGCGCCCTCAGCCGGCGTTTCAGGCGTCACGGTCAGACTGATCAGGCTGCTTGCGTCCCCGTCGGGCTCTTTATAGCGGAGAGAAATCTTGCAGACCTCCTCGATGCCGTTGGTTTGGGTTTGCTGATAGCGGTATTCCGGGCCGTCGTCATGGGCCTGTTTGCCCGTGACGCCGGCGATCGTTTTGCCCTCGGCGGGGATCAGCTCGTACAGCGCCACGACCGTGTGACCGCTGCCCATCTCGCCGCCGTCCTTGCTGTCGTCGGAGAAGTCCTCCGCGGCCATCTGGCGGTTCTCGTAGCCGATCTGGCGATAGCTTTGCACGTAGTCGGGGTTGAACTCGATCTGGATCTTCACGTCCTTTGCGACGGTGTAGAAGTTTGCACCCATTTCGGTCACGAGCACCTTGCGGGCCTCGGTGATACCGTCGATGTAGCTGTAGACGCCGTTCCCGTGGTCGGCCAGGGCTTCCAGCTTGTTGTCCTTGTAGTTGCCCATGCCGAAACCCAGCACGCTCAGGAACACGCCGCTCTGCTTTTTGGATTCGATCAGGTTTACGAGCTCGCTTTCGCTGGTGATGCCGACGTTCAGATCGCCGTCCGTCATCATGATGACGCGGTTGTTGCCGCCCTCGACGAAGTATTTTTCGGCGATCGCGTAAGCGGTCACGATGGCGTCTCCGCCGTTGGTGCTGCCGTAAGCCTCGAGCGAATCCACGGCGCGAAGGATCTCGGCGCGGTTTGACGCATCCACGCCCTCGAGCAGCACGCGGAAGGAACCGGAATACGTGACGATGGAGACCGTGTCGCCCTCGCGCAGCGTGTCGCTGAGCAGGTGGAAGGCGCGCTTTGCAAGGTCAAGCCGGTCGCTTCCGTCCATCGAGCCGCTGGTGTCGATCAGGAAGACCAGGTTGGAGCGGGGCAGGTTTTCCGTGTCGATCTTTTGGGCGCCGATGCCCACGAACAGAAGCGCCGCGTCTTCGTTCCAGGGGCAAGCGCCAAGGCAGGCGCTGATCGCGGCGGGCGCGCCGTCTTCCGGCGCAAGGCCGGTATAGCGGAAGTAGTTGAGCATCTCCTCTATGCGCACCGAATCCTCGTCCGGGAAGCGCTCGTCAAGGAGCTTTCGCCGAAGGGTGGAGTAGCCTGCCGTGTCCACGTCCGCAGCGAAGGTCGAAAGCGCGGACAGGCGCGTAAGCTTGAAGCCGTTTTCGCTGATGTGCGAATACTCCTCGGTGTCGAAGGGAAAACCCGTAAAGGCGTAGCCCTCCATGGCCCAGAGGCCGTCCTCCACCTCCATGTCCATGTCCTCGTAGACCGTCCATGCTTCTTCGGTGTATGCCTTCATTCCGCTGATGGGATCGGGCGTCGGCATCGAGGTATAGTTCGGCGTGAGCGTCGCGGTGGAGGCGATCCAAGGCGTCGCGGTCGACGTGGGCCGGGGCGTCGCGGTGGAATCGGAGCCGGGGCGGTCCGTCGAAATATCGCCCTTGCTCGCGGTCATTTCCTCCTGCCTCGTTTCGGCGGTTTTCTGTGTCGGAGCGTTTTTGTTGAGCAGCGCGGGCAGTGTCAGCGCCGCAGCCACGATGACCGCAAGCGCCGCCGCGGCATAGGCGGCATAGCGTACGATGCCCGGTCTGTTCCCCTTTTCGAGCTTTTCAAGCGTGTCGTTTACGAAACCCTCTTCAGGCCTTATCTTTTCGATGGCCCTGGAATACTTGTTGTTCTGTTTCACTTCAGATCACCTCCCAGTTCGTTTTTCAGTTCCTCCCGCGCTCTGCTCAGCCACGTGCCCACGGTAGCGGGCTTGGCGTTCAGGATCGAAGCGATCTCGTTGATCGAATAGCCCTCATAGTAGTGCAGATGGATGCAAGCGCGGTACTTTTTCGGCAGTCGGCCGAGCGCAAGCACGAGCTCTCTGTCGTCGCCCTCTGCGGGATAGTCCTCCGGCAGCACGGCGCTGCGTTTTCGCCAGAAGCCGCCAAGCACGTTCTTGCAGCGGTTCGCGGTCACCTTGACGAGCCACGCCTTTTCCTTTTCCTCGCTTTCAAACGTGGGACTGTGCTTAAGGTAGGACAGGAAAGCGTCCTGCACAGCGTCCTGCGCGTCGTGTATGTCCAACAAAAAAGAATAGGCGAGCCGCACAAGATCGGCGCTGTAGCGCACGACCGCGTTCGTCACGGCCGCATTTGTTTCGTTGCTCAAAGCCATGTGTTTTTTACCTCCTTTCGATAATAAAACAAACGGGAAGGCCCAAATTTTTCATCAATCAAAGATTTTACACATTCATAAAAATCATCCGCCGTTTCATGGGGAAACAGCGGATGAACACGTGCCGGAAAGGTCAGTAGAGCACGATCTCGCTGATGCAGACGTCGCTGTACTTCGTGCCGGCGTAGGCTCCGCGGATCACGAAGCGGAAGCTCTTGCCGGTGACGGTCTTTCCGAAGCTTATGTACTGGATGGAGCGCGTGTCCGAAAGCTTGTAGGCGCCGATGTACATGCCGTCGCAGTAGACCGCCAAGTTGCTGACCCTGCTGTTCAGCTGCCAGTAGTCATTGTTGTTTTTGATCTTGTTGTAGCCGTTTACGATGCTGAAGCCGCTGACGGTTCTGCTTTGGTTGTACGTCGCCTCCACCCACTGGCCGAAGCTATAGTTGTATTCGCTGACGCTCCAGCAGGTGCTCGTATCGGAAACGAAGGCCTTTTTGCCGTCCACGACGGGGTTGTTGTTCACGAGGTACGCGCTCTGCAAGACCGAGGAAAGCTTGGGATCGCTGTAGCTCCAGTCGTCCCAGCCGGAACCGCCGCTCTTCACCAGCTGCGTATACTTGGCCGAGATCCAGGCGTAGGAGCCGTTGTAGCTGATCTTGTACCAGGTGATGCCCCTTTCATCCACGCTGGATTCACCCAGATACGTCCAGCTGGAGCCCTTGTAGGCGACGCCCAAAATCTTGCTGCTCAGGTTCGGCAGGTTCCTTATGTTCGTGTTGCCGCTGATCACGTCGACCCTGTCTCCGGAGCCGTACTGCTGCGAATCCTCCTTTAAGCTGCTGAGCCTCGAGGAGATCCAGCCGTTTTGCCCGTAATAGGATACGGCGTACCAGTTGACGCCCCTGCTGTCGGCGACGGTGGAATTCAGGTATGTGTAGGCGCTGCCCCGCACCGCGTAGCCCAGGATGCCGCCGGAGGTCGAGGGATAGTTGCGCACAGGTACGTCCGCGCTGTTTACGATGACGCTCGCGCCCGTTATAACCGGGGCGACGTACTTGTCAAAGCTCAGCTTCACTTGAACAGCGCCCGTCAGCGTTCCCGTGAGCTTTCCGGCGCTCACACCCGTGTAGCTGTAGCCGGCCGCGGGCTTTATGTCTCTGATCTCGTAAGCGGAGCCGTCCGGGTGGCTGCCGCTGTACTGATACGCGTCGTCGGCTACGCGGACGCCGTTTACGTACACGTCCGCCGTGCCGGCGCTCTGGTAGCCGCTTACGTCCCTGCCGTCCACACGGAAGGACAGCGTCAGGCTTGCGTAGGACGCAAAGGCGGGATGAATGTAGCACGAAGCGTTGGTGCGGCTGATCGTGTGCTGCGTGCACTGGACCGCGCCGTCGTTGGTCGCGATGTAGGTGATGTTCGAGCCGCCGACAGCGGTCACGATGCCCACGTGGCCGTAACGGCCCCAGGCGCCGACGTTTGCGCCCCATACGACGATGTCGCCGACCTGCGGTATGCTCGAGCGCGTCCAGCCACTGGGCAGAGCGCATCTGGTGTACACGTAGGCGTAGCCGTAAACTTGCCTCTCCCCAAGGTAGGCAAAATAGTATTTGATGAGGTCGATGTCCTGACAGCCGTTTATTCTGTCGTAGTCCTGCTGCCAGCCCTCCGACAGCCTTGCGTTTGCCCAGGACAGCGCCTCCCGGCTCGTGCGCGTTTCCGCGCAGGCGATTTGGCAGCCCAGCGCCAGCGTCAGAATCAGCGCGGCGATAAGAAACAGCTTTTTCATGTTCCCACCCTTTCCTTTGCAAATTACTCTGTGGCGATACGCTCTTTTGCTTGCTTTATCTTACGGTCACGCGGCCGGATCCGTCAAGAAGCACCAGTATGCCCTTCTCGGCGTAGTCGGTGCGGTACACCGCCATGCCGGCGTCTGCAAGCATTTCCAGAACGAACGGGTCGGGCGTGCCCGGCTTGTCATAGGGGTCGGTGGATATCAGCGCGACCTTTGCGCCCAGCGCTTTTAAGTCCAGAAAGCGGCACACGTCGTCGTCGCAGTGGTTGGGCACCTTGAATACGTCGCAGTTCAGCTTTGCGCCGCTTGAAACGAGCAGGCTTTCCTCTTCCCTTTCCATGTCGCCCGTCAGAAGCACGCGGCAAAAGCCGTTGTCGAGCAGCATGACGAGGGAGTTGTTGTCCTCGTCTATGATGTCGGGCGCGCTCGGGGCAAGTACGCGCAGCAGGCCGTCCACGCTGTCGCCCGCCTTCAGGAAGTTGATCTTCGCGTCGGTCTTGCTCAGCGCCTTCACGAGGGGATGCTCGCTCTCTTCGTCGACGTAAAAGGCCGAGGCGTACCAGTTGTTCACCCTGACGCCGCTTTTGACGAGCTTCTTGAGCCCGCCGGAATGATCCTTGTCGGTGTGCGTCAGAAACACGCCCTCGAGCTCGGTGACGCCGAACTCGGCAAAGGCTTCCTCCAGCCTGTCCCAGTACTTGCTCTTGGCGGTATCGATCAGGTAATACTTTCCCGATACGCGAAGGAGGATGCTGTCGCCCTTGCAGACGTTGATCATGTACAGAAAGTCGCCTGCCGGGGTGGGGCTTTCGCAGCCTGCCGTACACGTGTTCAGAATGCAGATAAGCAGAAGCGCGGCTGTCAGAAGCATTTTGATCTTTTTCATGAAATCACCCTTTTTGTGTATTCGGTCGTCGTTTTGAATCGTTTCAGCTGAACAGGCTCGCAAGGCAGTTTTTCTTGATGAAGCCGATCTTGCCATCGTTCGTCATGACGAGCGCGTATTTTTCGGAGGCCAGCCAGTCGAGTATGCCGACCTGCTCGTCGTTTTCGTATCTGCCGAGATTTTTGGAGCCGTCCGAGGCCTTTTCGTAGAGGTAGACGAAGCTTGCCGAGGTGTTTTTGACCTTCATGTAGCCTTTGACCGGGCTCACCGAGGACGGGTGCAGCGAAACCTTTTGGATGTAGCCGTAACGGTCGTCCTTCACGCCGCGCACGAAGGCGTATTTCTCGTGCGCGCCCCAGTCGATGATCTCGATCTCGTCGCCGTTTACGTATTTGCCCAGGTTCGTCGAGCCGCTGCTGGGCTTTGCGTACATGTAGCAGTAGGAGCGGGTCGAGAAGACCTCGAACACGGGGCCGAGATCACCCGTGCCGGCCTCCTGCGTCAGCTGGCTTTTCGATACGTAGCCCGCCCGGCCGTCAGGGCCGACTGCCAGACAGAAGGTGTCGCTCACGTAGTAATCGATCACCTTGAGCACGGTGCCGTTGTCGTACCTCGCAAGCGGGGTCCCGCCGGTGCTCGGCGCAGGGTACATGTACAGGTAACCGCTCGAATACGTGCTGGTCACGCGGTAGCAGTCGTAGTTTTCCGCATCGTAATCATACACCTTCATCAGGTGGTTTTTGCGGATGTAGCCCCTGTTCCCCTCCGCGTCCGTGACGTAAGCGAAGTTTTTGTCGCCGTCGTAGTCCAGCATCCACAGCCTGTCGCCCTTCGCGTAGGAGGCGACGGGTTCGCCGCTTTCGGAGGCCCGGGCGAAAAGGTAGACGATCCTTTGGTCGGATACGACTTCGTATTCGTCGAGCGCAGCGTTTGCGGATAAGCTGCCGTCGAGCGGTATGACGCAGTCCTTTTTGACGTAGCCCGTGTTTCCGTCCGGACCGATGACGAAGAAGTACGCGGTATCTTCGCCGTAATCGATGATCCGCAGGATGTCTCCGTTCCGGTAAGACGCAACGGGCGAAGCGGACGCGGAAGCCTCGGGATACAAATATATGCTCGTGCTTCCCTTCGGCGCGTTCACCTCGCAGGACGGATAGCGCATGTCCCAGTAGTCGTAGGCCAGCGCCGAAAAGCCGAAGCTCAGCAAAAGCACGATCGCGCCCGTCAGCCAAAGCAGTTTTTTCATGGTCATTCCCTCTTGCACGTCTTTTTGAATTCCTCTGCTAAAAAGACGCGCTTTCGTCGGATTTTGTTCCGCGATAACAAAAATTACGCTTTGGCTTCTTGAATCCCCGTGCCGGATATTATATAATGCTTTGTGACAAAACGCAACACATTACCGGGAAGGAGACGCGCATGAAGACGCTCGATCATCTTGTGACCGCCGAGGACGACGGGCGGCTCATCTGGCGCATCGTGCGCGGCAGGATGGGCGTGAGCGCGCGCCAACTCTCCCGCGCAAAGGCCGCGGGCCTCATGCTGCTGGACGGGATCAGCGTGCACGCGGACGTGCGCGTAAAGAGCGGGCAGCGCGTGAGCATAACGATTTACGACGACGCGCCGACCTTTACCGTGCAAAAGCAGGACGCGCCGGTAAACGTCGTCTACGAGGACGACGATCTGTTCGTCATAGACAAAAGCGCGCCACTTGCCACACAGTCCTCTCCGAAGCAGCCGGACAACACACTCGAAAACCGCCTGATGTATTTATACGGCGACGGCTTCGTCTTCCGGCCGGTGAATCGTCTGGACAAGGGGACAAGCGGCCTCATGGCGGCGGCCAAACACGCCCACGCACAGCTGAGCCTTTCAAAGCAGCTGCACACACCCGATTTCGTGCGGGAATACCTCGCGGTCTGCGACGGCGTTCCCCCGGAGAGCCGGGGCACGATAGACCTTCCCATCGGCAAGGCAGACGGGGCCACGGTGAAGCGCGTCGTCCGCGCGGACGGAAAGCCTTCGGTCACGCATTACCGCGTGCTCGAAGCAAAGAACGGCCGATCGCTTGTGCGGCTCCGCCTCGAGACCGGGCGAACGCATCAGATCCGCGTGCACATGCAGGCGCTGGGCTGTCCCGTGACGGGCGATTTTCTCTACGGGACCGAAACGGAAGCGCTGCCCGAACGGTTTGCCCTGCACAGCGCGTATATGAGCTTTCTCCATCCCTTAAGCGGCAAACGCCTCGAATTCGAAAGCCCGCTGCCGGAGGAACTGAAAAAGCTGATGGAATAAACTTGTCTAACCTCAATTTTCTGCCGAAACACGACCAACGGAGGGAATGCCGATGCCGATCAGGAAAGTGATCCTGTTTCTAATGCTGATCGTTTGCGCGCTGCCCGCGATGGGCGAAGACTATATCCCCGCGCCCCAGAGCGGCTCGGAGGGCACCGTGATCACGCAGGGCGCGGCGCTTCGCAGCGAACCCACAAAGGCCGTACCGATGCTGCTGAACCTGAACAGCGGAGACGCGCTCACCGTCCGGGAGCTTTTGCAAAACAACGAGGGCGTCTGGTACAGCGTCGTTTTCATTAAGGGCAAAAAGCAGTACGAGGGCTACGTGCTCAGCGACTACGTTTCCATACAGCTCTACGACGAGAACGGGGACCCCATCCTCATTCCCGTAAAGCTGCGCGTGCGGGCCGAGGCTAAATGCCCGGACGGCTACAACCACGTGGGCTTCAACTGGTCGAAGGCGTTTTCGATAGGCGGCGAAACGCTCTCTGGTGCCAAATACATAAGCCTCTGCGCGGGCGACGAGATCCGTCTGGACGCCGCGATTTACGAGGAGGATTCCTACACGGACAGCGGGCATGGAACGCTCTTCTATGCTCCCACGCAGGCCGAGCTCGACCGGGGCTTCAGCGTCTCCTTCGACGTGTACGTCAGCGAAAACCGCGGCCGCTACAGCGGATACAGCTGCCGCTGGGCAGTCACGTTCTATTTCACGAAGGGATAAAGACAGGGAGACCCTTTCGGGACTCCCCCATGCTGTTTATTGACTGCGGGCTTGGCTTTACTCGTCCTCGTACCCAAGCGTCCTGAGGTCGTCCTTTCTGTTTCGCCAGTCCTCGCGGACCTTCACCCAGAGCTTGAGCATAACCTTCGTCTCGAGCAGTTTTTCGATGTCTTCGCGGGCTTTGGAACCGATCTCCCCGAGCATCCTGCCCTGCTTTCCGATGATCACGGACTTGTGCGAGGGCTTTTCGCAGTAGATGGTCGCGTTGATCTCGGTCAGTGTGTCGCTTATCTTTTCGATCGACATCATTTCCACGCCGATTCCGTGCGGGATCTCGTCCCGCAGGCTCCTTAGTGCCTTTTCGCGGATGATCTCGGCGATCATCACCCTTTCGGGCTGGTCGGTGATCATGTCCTCCGGGAAGTATTCGGGGCCGTAGGGCAACGCTTCTTTGATGAGCTCAAAGAGCTTTTCCATGTTGTTGCCTCTGAGGGCGCTGACGCTCACGACCTGGTCGAAGGCCGAGACGTCGATCGATGCAAGGCGCGGCATGAGTTCCTCGGGCTTTACGGTGTCGGTCTTGTTGACGACGAGGAATTTGGGGCATTTCTCGTTTTTAACGCTTTCGATGATGCTCAGATCCCCCTTGCCGATGAAGCCCGCGTCGACCACGACGAGGATCGCGTCCACGCCGTCGCGCGCGTCGTTTGCGGCTTTGACCATGTATTCGCCCAGCTTCGTTCTGGGCTTGTGGATGCCGGGCGTGTCCACGAACACGATCTGGCAGCCGTCCCTGTGACAAACGCCGAGGGCCTTGCTGCGCGTGGTCTGCGCCTTGCTCGAAACGATGGCCACCTTCTGGCCGACGAAGCGGTTCATGATGCTGCTCTTGCCCACGTTGGGCCGGCCGAGGATGGCCACGAAGCCGCTCTTCAATTTATTCTGTTCCATGCTGTCCTTTTCCTTATTTTCCGAGTTCTTCCGGGCCGAACGACTGCGGCAGCAGGCTGCTCAGTTTCATCATTTTCCATTCGTCGGTTTTGTTTCCGACCCAGACCTCCATGTCGCAGGCCTTGAATTCGTTGAGTACCTGGCGGCAGATGCCACAGGGCCAGGCGTAGCCCCTGTCGCAGGCGATAAAGACCTTTGTAAAGCGCTTTACGCCGTGCACGATCGCGTTGGAGACCGCGCACCTTTCGGCGCAGATCGTAGCGCCGTAGGAGGCGTTTTCAAAGTTCGCGCCGACAAAGCACTGTCCGTCCTCGCTGACCAGGCAGGCGCCTACACGGAAATTCGAGTAGGGCGAATAGGACAGATCCAATGCGCCGATCGCGGCGGCGATGCAATCTTTCGTATCCATGAATCTTTCTCCGTTCTTGAACAGCCCCAGCGCGCGCATGACTTTCTTCTCCATGGCGCGCATGACGGCCTTGTCTTCCTCGTTCATATGGTCGTACCCGCAAAGGTGCAGCATCGCGTGTACGGTCAGGTATGCGGCTTCCCGGTCGGCGCCGTGCCCGTATTGAGTCGCCTGCTCGAGTACGCGGCCGATGTTCAGGGCGACGTCTCCGAGATAATACGCGCCGATTTCGGGGTCGTAGCATTTTTTGACGAGCGCGGGCTTTCGGCCGAGCGTTACGCCCTTGGGATAATTCACCGAGGGAAAGGACAGTACGTCCGTCGCGCTGTCCACGCCGCGCATCGTGCGGTTGAGCGTTTGGATCTCCTCGTCTGTTACGACCCTAAGCCCTGCCGACACGCCCGTCACGCCCTCGCACGCAAGGGCAGCCTGCGCCGCGTTTTCGAGAAGGGATAAGCACCCTTCGGGCAGAAGGCCCCTTTCGTCGTCAACGATCAGCGCCTTCATGCACCGTCTCCTCCTGGCCGTGTTTTTCCTCTTCGCCGTGCTTTTTCGGTATTTCCACGTTGGGATATTCGATCCGCTCGTGGAAGGCGCCGCTGAGCACCGTGACGAACGCGCTCTCGATCAGGCTGATGTCACGGAAGGAAATGTCGCAGTCGTCCAGCTGGCCGTCTTCGATCTTTTGGCCGATCAGCTTTTCGACGACCTCACGCACCCTCTCCTTGTCCGGATTGGTGATCGCGCGGGTGGCGGCCTCCACGGTATCGGCCATCATGACGATGGCTTCCTCCTTCGTGTGGGGCTTGGGGCCGGGATAGCGGAAATCGTCCACGTCCACGTCCGGGTTTTCACTGAGGGCCTTGTTGTAGAAGAAGATGACCGGCGTGGTGCCGTGGTGCGTGAGCGCTATGTTTTTGACCTCCTCGGGCATGCGTTTTTCCTTCATCAGCTGAACGCCGTCCTTCGGGTGAGCGGTGATGATGGCAGCGGAAACGCGCGGATCCGTGCGGTCGTGCGGGTTGTCGCCCATCTGGTTTTCGGTAAAGTACGAAGGCCGCATGAGCTTGCCGATGTCGTGATAATACGCGCCGACCCTGGCCAGCAGGCTGTTTGCGCCGATCTCCGCCGCGGCAGCCTCGGCAAGGTTCGCCACGATGATGGAATGGTGGTAGGTGCCCGGCGCTTCGAGCAGGAGGCGCCTTAGCAGCGGATGGTTGGGATTGCTCATCTCGAGCAGGCGCGTCGTGGTGATCGCGTTGAACAGCGCCTCGAACGCGGGCATCAGCGCGATGCAGATGACTGCGGAGGCCGGGCCTGCAATGCCGGAATAGAGGGAAATGTAGAGCGAATCGCGGATGCTGGCGGAGCTGATCATCGCCACGGCGAAGGAGCTGACCACGCTGGCAAAGCCCGCCGCGATGCCGGAGAGCAATACGCTAAGACGCGTCTGCCTTACCTTGAGCACCCTGAGCGCCGCGATGCCGCTTACGAAGGTGCTTATGAGCATCGTGTAGGTATTGATGTTGAAGAAGCTGCCGGAGGAGCCCGAAAGCATGGACGCAACGATGCTCAGCGGCACGTTGATGAACAGTGCGACCCTTCTGCCGACCAGCAGGGATACCAGCAAAATACCCAGCGTGACCGGCATCACGTACACCTTGTTTTCGCCGACGTCGATCTCCAATTGCTTCGTGAACGTGCACAAAAGCAGCGTGACCATGCAGGCGATCGATATGATCATCAGCTTCTTGGGGCTGGTGTACGAGGTCTTTTCGAACATGTACAGGTACAGAACCACGCTCAGAAGCATCATGACCACGAGCAGGGCGATGCCGATGTAGAGCCATATATCGATGTTGCTCTCGTTGACCAGGCCCAGCGTCTCCATCATGGCGTACTGCTTTTCGCCGATCTGCTCGCCGTCAGCCACGATGACCTGGCCGGTCACGTACTTGACGACCGGCGTTTTGTCTCTTGCTTCCTGCTTGGCTGCCTCGGTCGCTGCGTCGTCGTAATAGACGTTGTATTTGACGTATTTTTCGACCGGCAGCATGAAGACCGAAACGACGTTCTCGTCGTCGCACACGCCGGCGAGCTCCTCACGGATGCTTTCGCGGATCTCTTCTTCCTCAAAGTCGAAGATCTCGTCGCTCATCGCCAGGCCGACCTGCGTTTCCGTCGCGTCGCCCAGCGCGTCGAGCACGGCGGCGTCGACGCCCTTCAGGCTTTTGAGCTGTTCGAGCGTGAGGGCGATATGCTGCGGCTCCAACTGCTGGTTTACGGCTTCGAGGGTCGTTTCGTCGATCACTTCGGGCGCACCGTCCTGGGAGTTGATCAGCTTATAGATGTCGGTGATGCGGTTGACGGTTTCCTTCGTGCCGTTCACCGCGCCTTCCATGAGCTCGGAGAGGATGCCCACCTGTTTTTTTACGTCGGTGACTTTCGCGGCTTCGCGCTCGCGGTTTTCGCGGGTGGTGATCTCGTCCACCACGTCCTTGGTCGCCTTGATAATGGAGGGCGCGTAATCGCCGACCTTGATGTCGTACTGCGAGGGCGTGACGGCTACCGCCAGGATCACGAACAGTATCACGAACGTGATAAGGCCGATCATAAGCCTGATCAGGTTGTTCATCCGCCCGGGATTGGCGCTCTCCTTTTTACTGTTTTTTATCATCGAACTCAGTCCTTTTGGTATAAGAATTCAGCGTATATCAACCCATTTTGATGATATGCTCCATTATAACGCATTTCGGTGAAGTTTGCAAGGAAAATTATAAAAAACGCGCCGGGCGCGCTTTGCGTGCGAACCCCGCCCGTTTTCGGAATCGGTTGACTTTTACCGCCGAGGGTCGCAGCGCTTGATCCTGCCGAGCATATAGCGGGCATAGTCCGCGGCGAGCGCTTCGTCTACGGCAGCAGGGGCGTTTTCGGTGTACTCGTTCAGGGCGCTTTCGATCAGCAGGCGGTAATTCTCCGGCAAATGCCCCAGCGCCCATTCGCCGCCTTCCTTTTTGGAAAGCACGAGCCCCTCCTCGCCGTAAGCCAGCACGCGCGCGAGGTTCAGCGTAAAATACGTCGCAGCCTGCCCTATTTCCTCTTCGGCCCCGGCGACGTCGTTCCAAATCGAGTCCATGTAATCGGCGGCCGGCACTTCGGAAAACACTTCCCCGATCGGCGCGCCGTAAAGGCACCTTCCCCTTTTTCTCAGGATCGTGAAATGCGCCGCGAGGTCCTTGTCGCAACCCTTCATATTGCGGACGTAGCCGTCCGGGTCCCTCAGATACCACGCAAGATGCCCTGCGGAAAAATGGAGTTCGAACGGCGTCGGATACACAAAGGGGCTGCAAACTTCCCTTCGGACGACGCTCATCTCTATGCCCTTTGCCGGGCCCTGCGCGTTCAGTTCGACCACCATGTCCATGTACCGGCGTTTGACGGGATCGGGAACGGGCTCTTCGACTACGACGATCAGGTCGATATCGCTCTTTTCGGGATTGAAACAGCCCATCGCCGTGGAGCCGTGCAGATAGACGCCAACAAGGTTTCCCTTCAGGATCTCCCTTGCGCGCCCGGTAAACCGGTTCAGCAAGCCTTTCGTCACGTTTCTTCGCGCCTCGCTTTTTCCATCGCGGAAGCGAGGATGGCTTCGGCGTCCGCTCCGTCAAGGTCGAGCCCGACGGCTTTGACCAGCCTGAATTCCGGAATGCCGTAGAAATTCCGGGCAATCGCCTTTACGTAGCCGGCGCCGTATTCCTCCGGAAAGAAGGTCCCGCCCGCGGTCGTGACATAGGTAAGCCGCTTTGCCCTGCACAGGCCCCGCGGCGTCCCTTCGGGCGTATAGACAAAGGTCACGCCCAAAACGTTGATCTGCTCGAAATACTGTTTGAGCGCGGCGGGAAAGGACAGATCCCAAAACGGCGCAGCGATCAGTATCTCCTCCGCCAAAGCAAACTGCCTTGCCAGCGAAAACATGGGGTCGTCAAAGCGGCGCTTAAGCAGCAGCTCGTCGCGCTTTTTCAGAAAAGCCTCGTCGGCGATCGGAAAACGGATTTCGCTCAGAAGTACTTCTTCGAACGGCTCTTTCGACCCGGAAAGCAGGCAGTCCGCCAGCCTTCTCGTTCTGGATCCTTCGCGCACGCACGCATTGACAAACAGCTTCATGACGCACCTCCCGGACGCTCTTGTCGTTTGAGTATAGCACACTTTCGTTAAGGAAACGTGAAGCTTCGTTTCCCGGTTTCCGTGCCCGGGCGTGTTATTTTTGCCGCCCGTATTGACAATTCGGAGGCATTCGTATATAATCGGTTTATTCGCTGAAGTGGTGGAATGGCAGACACAGGGGACTTAAAATCCCCCGCCCCAATCCGGCGTGCGGGTTCGAGTCCCGCCTTCAGCAGATTAGACCCAACGCAAAACCTCGCTGCAAAAGAACGCGGCGAGGCTTTGTTTTGTTCGATCGCCTTTGGCTGTCCTCTATGCGCCGATCTCGACGAGCGCCTCGTGGATGGCGAGGATGTTTTCCGTCTTCGTATCCGTGGGCAGCTCGCACCCGGGCATGAACAGCGCGCGGGCGTTCCCTACGGATTTTGCCGCGTCCAGTATGGCTTGCTTCGTATGCGCCGCGTCGCAGGTATACACATCCGCGACGGGGTCGATGTTGCCGTTGAGCAGGCAGAGGCCGCCGGCTGTCTTCAGAGCTTCGGCGAAATCCACCACGTGGTCGACGTCCACGACGGCGGCTCCGAGCGTAGAGGTGTATTTGACGATGCCGGAGGTGTTTCCGCACACGTGCAGGCGGCCGGTGATGCCGAGGCGCTGCATGTGGTCGAATATCTTCTTATGCACGGGGAAGACCGCTTTGGCGTAGAGCGACGGCGAAACCAGCGAGGCGACCGGATCGGCCACGTAGGCGTACTTCACGCCCGCCTGTGCAAGGCAGGAGAGGAAGTCCAGCGTCGTATCGCTGACGATGCCCAGCAGCTCTTCGCAGGCCTTCGGCTCGTCGAACATGTCCACGAGCAGCGCTTCCACGCCGCGGATGTTTCCGGCCACGGACATCGGGCCTACGGCGAGCACCATGGGATCGACGTCCGGGTCCTTAAGCGCGCATTCGGCTGCCCTGACCAGATCGTACAGGCGCGGGATCTCTTCGGTCTTCAGGGGGTGCAGTCTATCCACGTCGTTGATGTCCCCGAGCGCGGGCTTTTTGAGTGTGGGAAGCTTGTCCGGAAAGAAGCTGATCTGAGAACCGTAGCCCTCCGCCTCGCGCAGCAGATCGGAGGCGATCTGTATGAAGTCGAGCTTGTATTCCCTCGCTGCGGTTGCGGCGGCGTCCGCCATTTTTTTGTAATCCCTGCAATAGGTCTCGATGTCCATGCCCCTGCCGCCGTCGGCGAAGCGGCATACGGCGCTGCCGATGACGGTGAGGTTGGGCCGTCTGTCCGTCTTTTCGCCCTTCAGGTAGCCTGCCAGTCTCTGCTTTGAATTCATGTGCGCCTCCTTATGCAACGCTTGTCTTTGGTATAGTGATTATACAATACATCAACCTACTGTGTCAATAGGATTATGTGTTCCGGGGAGATACCGAAGATGGATTCACGCAAGCAGCGCGGCATAGAGCATAAACTCTTCCGCGTCCTTTGCGACGAAAACTACCTTTTGTATACTGCTTCCGCTCTTTAAGTATTCATGGACCGCACCGACCGCCGCTGCGGCAGCCAGCTTTGGCGGATAGCCGGGTTCGCCGGCAGCGAGGCGGGGAAAGGCGACGATCCTGTCGCCCGCTTCCTCGGCAGACGTCAGACAGCTCATGCAGCAGCTTTTGAGCTGCTCCTCGTGCTCGGGCTTCAAATTCCAGTGCACCGCGGGGGCGACCGTGTGGATCACGTGGCGGCACGGCAGATTGTACGCCTTCGTGCGCATTGCCCTGCCCGGCGGCTCCTCGAAGCCCTGCGCTTCCATGAATTTTGCGCATTCGTATCTCAGCTGCACGCCGGCGAAGGTGTGGATGCGGTTGTCCGTACAGTCGTGCAGCGCGCGGTAGCAGCCGGTAAGGCCGCTGTTTGCGTCGTTGACGACGGCGTCGCAGCGAAGACGCGTGATGTCTCCCTGCCAGAGACATATTTTCCTGTCGATCGGCTTTAGATCGTTTGCGTCGGTTATCCCCTTTTCGGTCAGTTCGGTTTGCAGGTATGTATCCTGTACGTCCAAAAACGCCTGCTCCGGCAAAAGCGCGGGGCGCACGTTGAAAAGCGTCCTGAGCAGCCGCCTTTTGCCTTCCTCGTCTTCGGGGATCTCCACGTCCTCGTAGCCCCTGCGCTCGTGAAGCAGGTAATTGATCAGATAATCGCGCCTTTCGGCCTGCGTCATTTTTTTTGCCCTCTCTTTCCGGAAAAATGGTAGCCCCGCGCCGCGCGCTTGTCAATGCCCGGACGGGCCGGAACGCAAATCTTAACCTTTACTTGACGGCGCAGGCCGCCGTGTGCTACAATACGGATACTACGACGAAGACTTCGGAGGATGCTTTATGAAACGCGTTTTGGTGTTTTTGCTCGCGCTGACGTTGCTTGCCGCCTGCGCCGGCGCGGAGGAGATCGCGATGGAGAGCGAAGATTTCGACAGCCTGTACACGCTTTGCGAGCCTTACGGCTTTAAGCTCGGCGCGTGCTTAAGCTACAATCAGTTGACGGACAGGGCGTATCTGGGCGTGCTTTCAAGGCACTTCAATTCCATGACCTGCACGAACGAGACCAAGGCCTATTCCCTGCTGGACCAGGCCGCTTCCCGGCGCAGCGAGGACGGCATGCCGCGCATGAACTATTCCAACGCCGACCGCATGATCTCCTGGGCGCAGCAGAAGGGCATCGGCGTGCGCGGCCACGTGCTGGTGTGGGACGCGTACATGACGAGCTGGTTTTTCCACGAGGACTATCTCGACAGCAAGCCCATCGCCTCTCAGGAGGTCGTCCGCGCGCGCCTGAAGAGCTACATCGAGCAGGTCATGACCCACTTTGAAACCGAGTTCCCGGGCGTGATCTACTGCTGGGACGTCGTGAACGAGGCCATCGGCGACAACTCTGGCGAATACGAGGCCGGCGATCCGCGCTGCATCCGCACGGTCAGAAGCGGCTCCTCCAACATGTTCAAGGACTATGCCGGCGACGATTACGTGGAATACGCCTTCCTCTGCGCGCGGGACACCGCCGAAAGCCTGGGCGCGGACATCAAGCTTTTCTACAACGACTACAATATGTTCATGGACAGCAAGATCAAACCCGCCTGCGAATTGATCAAGAGCATCAATTCCTACGCGGTGGACGAGGACGGTTCCTTCCGTACGCTCATCGACGGCATCGGCATGCAGGGCTACATCGGCGGCTACGGCGTGCAGAGCGGCTGTCTGAACGAAGCGGACATCGCGCGCATCGAAAACGCGATACTGACCTACGCCTCCTACGGCGTCGAAGTGCAGCTGACCGAAATGGCCGTGCGCAACTACGATCAGACCCGCGCCGCCGAGCACGCGCTCTTCTACGGAAAGCTGTTCGACATGTTCATGCGCATCAACACCGAGGACAGCGCGCCCCTCACCGCCGTGACGATCTGGGGCATGAACGACATACCCGTCATGAACAACTGGAACCAGTATTCCTGGAAGCTCAACAGCCCCTTCGGCGGCCTGCTGACCGAAAAGAACAAGCTCAAGACCTCGTTCGAGGAAGTCTACTACACGCTCCTGAACGGCGAAGGCGGGGAATAAACCGCAAGAAACCTATTCAAAAAGAGCCTCCTTCCGGCAACGGAAGAGGCTCTTTTGTTGCGGCCATGCGGTTTGATAGGCCGCTATTCCTTCAGCCGCAGAAAGCCCTGATAGAACGAGCCGGGAAAGCCGAAGGATTTTTCTTCTTTTCCGAATGACACGCGCAGGTAGGTATTGCCGTTTTTGTCGCTGTACATTTCTTTGACGCTGCCCTCACCGAATGCCCTGTGAACGACGGCGGCGCCCACTTTTACTTTGCTTACGTCCACCTTGGCCGGTTCGGCGGGCTTGGGCGCGGGCGTCTGAGGTTTGGGCGGTACGAAGGCCGGTCTGTAGGTCGGCGTGACGGCGGGCTTCGGAGCGGCGGGCGGCACGATGGGCTTTTCCGCCGTGATCGGTTTATGCTCCACGTATCTGGGTTCCGGCCGCTTTGCGCTTTCCGCTTCGTCCTCGTCGTCATCGGACCGGGCAGCAAAATACGGCTTATCCGGCACGTCGTGATAATCGGGCTTCGGCGCTTGCATGGATTGCCGCTGAAGTCCCGCCATGGCGTCGTATTCTTCCCTGCTGATCGTGGTGGAATACAGGCCGACCTGCGTATCGCGCGCATGGCTGTCTATGCCGGTGTAGGTCAGGCTTGCATCTTCGTAGCGCTTGAACTTGTACACCGCGTCGTTCATAAGGCTTTCGTTGAAGACGTTCAGGGAAACCAGCAGTTCAAAATCCTTTACGCTAAGGCCCGTCACTTTTTTGAACAGCGACGGTTCCAGCGCGGTGATCACGTCCACGAGGCTGAATTCTCGGTAATCGGTCAGATACATGAACACGGGCAGGCGCGTCGCAAATTTGATGAGCTTTTCCTGTATCTTTTTGCGCATGCTCTTGTATTCTTTTTCTTCTTCGGAGAGCTCCTTCTTTTCCTTCGGGGTCAGGTCTTCCTTTTCCTTCTTGGCCTGCTTTACGTGTTCGCTCTTGTTGATGATGGTCCGGATATCTTCGTTCAGCGTGCGGAAGCCTACAATGCTCATCAGGGCTTTCATCGCCTCTTCGTTTGCAAGCAATCTTGAAAGCGTGTCGTTGTCCACGTTGACGAGCAGGGCGCTTTCCCAGCGCTTGGCAAGCAGCGTCGCGCTGGTGCCCGCCATTGCGATATCCAGTATTTCAGCGGCGTTGACCTGTCGCATCGCGCTGCCGTCATACGCCAGCACGGGCAGGAACTTCACGAATTCGCCCACTTTGATCTCGGGGTTGTTTTCGCCGATGTTCAGGCGGCAGCTGTAGTCCGAAATCTGCCTGAGCGCACGGTCGAGCGCAAAGTCGAACACATAGCATTCCTGCTTGATGATCTCTTTCGTTCCGTCCTCGCCGTGCACCTCCCACGGGCTTTGCACGCGGAAGGCCGCCTGAAAGTACGTTTCAGGGCTGGAAAGATTTCTCAGCATGAAGATGCCCGTCCAGGGCTTTACGGTAACGCCGGTCGTGAGCTTCCCGCAGGAGAGCGTGATCGTCTTGGTTTTGAGCGGATCGCCGAAGGATTTTTCCACGGGCGGCAGCGCCGCAGCGCCGATGCCGGCTTCCGTGCCCGCGCAGACGTTGACCGTGTATTGATGATAGTAGTTGTTCTGTCTTTGTTTGAGCAGGTTCGCCATCGCGTAGCAGCTTGCGACATTCGGCATAAACCACAGCGTATGGGTCAGCACATTCAAAAGCCTCGTATCGCTGAAGGGCATGGGCGGCTTTTCCGCGCCCAGCTTCAGCTCGTCCACGCTGGTCTCCATATAGGAACCGCGTATCAGGTCCAGCCACTTTTGCACGTAGTCTTCATACTTGAAACGCGCCTGTTCGCCCTTGCCCTCGGCGGCGAAGAACAGGTTCAGATCGAATTCGTCAAACTCTCCCTGCTTGGCGATGCGCTGTATGCTTTCGGGTATTTTGTAGGTCAGCATCACCATGCGCGGCAGGGCGGCGTAGGGATTGGTTTCACCCTCCCCCGGCACATAATCCGGGAATTGACTGAGATGGGGCCACTCCGCTTTGGCTCTCTGTTCGTCACTGTAGGTCCAGTTGAAAATCTGTTCCTCGATAAACTCGCCGCTGTTCAGGGCGCGGAAGGGCGTGCCGCTCAGATACAGGTAGTGATCCGTCGTGATCGGCAGCCACGTTTCGTCCACCGCGTCGGCGCGGTCGTAGTCCTTGAGGTCTTCTTCGTAGGTGTCTTCGTCGCTGTCGAAGAGTTTTTTCGCGTTGTCGCGCCACGCGCCGAAATGGTATTCGTCGAAGATGACCAGATCCCAGTTGGTGGCGTGCACCCATTCGTTGTTGGCTTTTATGCCGCCGGTCTCTTTGTTCACGCCCATGAAGTCCTGAAAAGAACCGAAACATACAATGGGTTTATCCTTGTCGGCCCTTTTGTATTGCTCGTCCATTCCGGGGTCGCCGTAATTGACCGGTCGGGAAATGAACTGCCAGCCCTCAAAATCCACGTGGGTCATCAGGTCTTCGCGCCACGCGGTCTCGACCGCCGGTTTGAAGGTCAGTATCAACACGCGCTTGTAGCCCAGCTTTTTTGCCAGTTGGTAGGAAGCGAAGGTCTTGCCGAAGCGCATTTTTGCGTTCCACAGGAATTTCGGTATCCGGCCCGCGCCTTCTTTTTCCGCGCTTTTGAAGTAGGCGACGGTGTCGCTCACCGCCTTCATCTGTTCGGGGCGCATTTTGAAGGTCTGCGTGCGGTTTTCCTCGTTCAGCGTGTGATTGCGCACGGCGATGACGGACGCGCGAACCACGTCCGCGCCGCATTTATACCATTCGCCCGCTACGACCGGCACGCCCTTCTTTTCGAGCATCCTGTGCACGTCGTGATCCGTGAAGGAGCCGCCGTCCGCATACATCGCGCTCTCCACCAGTTCCACCCTGTAGGAAATGGAAGGCGTGATCGTGGGATAGTGCTCCTTCATGCGCTCTTCGATCGTCCGCGCCGTGTAGCCCACTTTCAGGCAGCCGGGAAAGCGCGTGTCGGAGTAGGCATAGATGATTGGATGGGATGAGGGGCGTTGGGGGAAGAATTGAATATCAGGCATTTTCTTCACCACCATTCAAATCCATTGGTTTTATCATCGAATTGATAAAATCAACCTCTTCGTCACTAATACCATATTTTGCATAAAGTTCTTCATCAGTCCAAGGCTTCGACCAGTTTTGTACTGGTACAAATGCAAAAACAGTCTTTGAAATGTTCTGCGTATTCTTTATTAGTGACATCATAAACCTGAAAAACCTTGTTTTCATATATGAAATGAGGTTTAATCCCTCTTCTGCTGTCTTGACAAAATCAACAATCAGATATGTTTCTGTACATACTGAATTAGGCTTTGCTAAGACTGGAGCAGATATAATAGCGTGTGGGTATTCATCTCCACCTGGGCTTGCTTTTGACACTAAAACTTTTATCTTATCTTTCCAAACCAAATTCTTTGTAATATATCTTGGCGAAATGTATACCATTTTTTCTGCATTTTTATTGCGCTCACTCCTATACAGTAATACACTATGTGTAATATCCGGTTCTTTTACATAATCATCAAAGTTTGAAGGAATACCAAATGGCAACCTCGAACTCACTCGGTTGTTCATTGTTTCTTCCCCTAGCGAAGAGACTTTAGATAAGATTGAAATTGCAGCATTATAACGAATAAATGTTTCAGCATCTTTTTCAAGCAAAGGGCGCACCATTTCATTCGTTTTGTCTTGTTTATGGTTTATTACAGAACAATCACCAGTATGTGTTTGGCTCCATAAGAAATAACAAACACCACCGCGAATGTTTATCCCTGGGAAACAATCAGAAGTTTCGGGAAAATCGTGTATTACCGAAATCCTATTATCGTGAAGCATTTCGGATCGAAAGTCATCAAGGCCTTTACCACCAGAGTACCATCTGGCTGGAATGATCATTGAGATGTATCTTGGATTTAGTTTTTTTGCTTGTTGCACGAAACGATGGTAGATTGGTTGAGCACTACTTCCATCTCCGCCTCCATCGCTCAACTGATAGGGCGGATTTCCAATAATCACATCAAACTTCATGTTTAGTATCTCCTGCGGTTTTGTGGTGTGGATGAATTCATACGCATAGGTTTCCATGCCTTCTTGTTTTTTGCCGCCATACTCACTTTCTGACGCGCCGCAAAACACGCACTTTCCGTTTACCCAGCGGTGCAGCGTGTTCTTGAAGCGCACATTGCCCTGTGCGTCGGCAAATTTGCTGACCGAATAAATGCTGTTGGGATACTTGCTGCAATACAGGCTGCGCCGCGATAGCAGGCTGGTCAGTTCCGTAATGGAAATGCCGTAAAGCTGCTTTTGAAAGATGTGATCGACACGTTCCTGCAAATCAGGATAAATGCTCTCCAGCCCGATTATCAAGCGTTTGGCGATTTCGCGCAAAAACACGCCGCTTTTACAGGCAGGGTCCAAAAATGTGGTGTTGGGATCGCTGAACAATTCCTGCGGCAGTATATCCAACATCGCATTTGCCACATCAGGCGGGGTAAAAACCTCGTCGTTGCTCAGATTCGCAATACATGAAAGAACGTCCGGATTATAGGTGGCATTGTATAAATCGATTCTATTCTCCATTACGCACCTCAAACATTACTACACACTCGCATAAAGTACTAATATATTACTACATTTATTTCCAAAATTCAATATATTACTACTTTAACAAAAAAAATAGTATTTTCTCGTATACTTAAATATGAGGTGACAGAATTGTTCAGCGAAATCCTGAAAGAATTACGGGAAGACAACAACCACACACAAGCAGATTTGGCAAAACTGCTTGGTGTGGCAAAAAGTACCGTAAGTAATTGGGAACAGAAAAAAAGCGAGCCGAGTTTTGAGCAACTCTGCAAAATTTGTGATATTTACAAGGCTTCGGCAGATTATCTGCTGGGAAGGTCGGCAGACGATCCGCAAAGGCGCGCAGAAAGGCTTAACCAGCTTTCCGAAGAAAACAAAAGCCACATTCGCAGTTACGAAAAGTATTTACTCAGTGAACAAAAAAGCAAATCAAAATAAACCATCAATCATAGTCTGACAATTTGATTAATGGTTTTAAAATTCTTGTCTTTCAAACAGCATCCTGTATTTTCCAATAATAGACCGGCGGAAATACCCTGATCGGTTTAGGAATGCTCTTGCTTGGATCGTCCGGGTCTATCATCCAGTATTCACTGCCGATTGCTTCGTCACCGAATAGAGAAAGCTGCTGGCTATAGAAGCGCTCATCTGTGTTTTCGTTCATCAACACGTCGAGGCGATAATCGCTGCGCTTCAGGCTGCTTTTGCCGGTAAACGTCCACTCGGAAAAAATGATGGGCTCGTCGGTATCGCCGCCCGCAAGATCGACGCATTTCAGCGTCAGGGCATTGCCGCACAGGATGTTGCGCTCCAGAATGTAGCGCACGGCCCCGCGCACTTCCTCGCGGCACTCTTTTTTGCAGCGGGCGGTGTAGGCTTCGTCCCAGATGGCGAAGAGGCGCTTTCGGCATTCCTCCACGTTGTCCTGCAATATGTCCACGCCGTAGAGGCCGGTCATTGCCAGAACAGCGTATTTCTCGTAATCGGCGGCGCTCTTTTTGTAGCGCGCTTCCACGACGGCGAGCTTTCTGCGCAGTATCTCCGCAAGGAAATTCCCGTCGCCGCAGGCCGGTTCCAGAAACCGGCTGTCGATGCGCTCGGTTTCCTGCTTTACCAGATCGAGCATCGCGTTGACTTCCCGCTGCGCGGTGAACACCTCGCCGTGATCCGCTACGCGCTGTTTGGATTTTACCTGCCGCTCAGCCACTTCCGTCTCCCCCGTGTGCTTTCGTATTCCCGTTTATGATACCATGAAAGAGAAGAAAAAGCAAGAAACGGAAGCCTTTTTATTCTGCCGCGGCAAAAGAAAAGGGGCTCTTCCCGCTTTTTCGGCGGAAGAGCCCCTTGGATTTATTTGCTCGTCAGATCTCCCCGTCGTCTTCGGGTTCGGGGTTTTCTTCGAGGTCGTTTAGCAGCCTGTCCAGCGCGTCGGGCGAATTGTCGTTGATGTCGGGTTCGTCGGTTTGGGGCTTGTCCACTTCTTCGGCGCTGAGTTCTTCTTCTCTTGCGACGGGGCAGACGCTGATGATCTTGCTCTGACCCACCTTCATCAGGCGAACGCCCTGCGTGGAGCGGCCCTGCAAGGAGATCGAGGAGACGGGGATGCGGATCAGCGTGCCGTCGACGGTGATGAGCATGAGGTCCTCGTCTTCGCTTACGAGCAGCTGCGCTGCGAGCTTGCCCGTCTTTTCGGTGATTTGCATCGCCTTGATGCCCTTGCCGGCGCGGCTCTGCACGCGGAACTCGTCGATGGAGGTGCGCTTGCCGTAGCCGTTTTCGGTGATGGCGAGCACGGTCTTGCTCTCGTCGTCGATGACGGAGAGGTCCACGACCTCGTCGTCCTCGCCCAGGTCCATGCTGCGAACGCCCATGGCGCTTCGGCCGATGGCGCGCAGCTCGCTTTCCTCAAAGCGGATGGAGAAGCCGTTGCGGGAGCCAAGCATGAGCTGGCTGTCGCCCCGGGTCAGGCGCACGGCGATCAGCGAATCGCTGTCCCTCAAGGTCACGGCGATCAGGCCGACCTTGCGGATGTTGGCAAAGGCGCTGAGCTCCACGCGCTTTATGATGCCAAGCTTCGTGGCCATGATCAGGTAATAGCCCTCCTGATCCTCCGTCGGAACGGGCAGTATCGCGGTCACCTTTTCGCCGGCGTCGAGCTGCAGCATGTTTATGATCGCGGTGCCGCGGCCCGTGCGCGCGCCCTCGGGGATTTCGTAGCAGTACTTCCTGAACGCGCGGCCCCTGTCTGTAAAGAAGAGGATGGTATCGTGCGTGCTGGTCACGTACAGCTGCTCGATGAAGTCTTCCTCCCGCGCGGTCGCGCCGATGACGCCCTTGCCGCCCCTGCGCTGCGCGCGGTAGGTGGACGAGGACAGGCGCTTTACGTAGCCGTTGTGGGTGATGGTGATGACCATGTCCTCTTCCTCGATCAGGTCGAGCATGTCGATGTCTCCGTCGAGGGCGCTGATCTCGGTGCGGCGCTCGTCGGCGTACTTTCTGCGGATCTCGGTTATCTCGTCCTTTATGATGCCCATGAGCATGCCTTCGTCGGAGAGCACCTGCTTGTAGTAGGCGATCATCTTTTCAAGCTCCTGATACTCCTGCAAAAGCCTGTCGCGCTCCAGACCCGTCAGGCGCTGAAGGCGCATATCGAGGATGGCCTGCGCCTGCTTGTCGTCCAGGCCGAAAGAATCAATCAGGCCCTGCTTGGCCTCGTTGGGGTTGGCGCTTGCGCGGATTAAGTTGATGACCTCGTCGATTCGGTCGAGGGCGATGAGCAGGCCCTCCAGTATGTGGGCGCGCGCTTCCGCCTTGTTGAGCTCGTAGCGGGTGCGGCGGGTGATGACGTCCTTTTGATGGTCGAGGTAGTGCTTTATGATGGATTTGAGCGAGAGCACCTTGGGTTCGCCGCCCACCAGCGCGAGCATGATCGCGCCGAAGGTCTCCTGCATCTGGGTGTGCTTGTAGAGGTAGTTGAGGACGATGTTGGGCGATACGTCTCGCTTTAATTCGATGACGATGCGCATGCCCTTGCGGTCGCTCTCGTCGCGGATGTCGCTGATGCCTTCCAGGCGCTTGTCGTGCACGAGCTCGGCGATCTTGGCCACGAGGTTGGCCTTGTTGACCATGTAGGGGATCTCGGTCACGACGATGCGCTGCCTGCCCTGAGACATTTCCTCGAGCTCGTGCTTGGCCCTCACGATGATGCGGCCGCGCCCGGTGTGGTAGGCGTCGTAAATACCCCGCTGGCCGAGAATGACGCCGCCGGTCGGAAAGTCCGGCCCCTTGACGAAGGCCATCAGTTCGTCGACCTCGCACTCCGGATGGTCGATCATGTAGACGCAGGCGTCGATCACCTCGCCCAGATTGTGCGGCGGGATGTTCGTGGCCATGCCGACGGCGATGCCGGCGGAACCGTTGACCAGAAGATTCGGGAAGCGCGAAGGCATGACCTCCGGCTGCATAAGCGTTTCGTCGAAGTTGGGATAGAAGTCCACGGTCTCCTTGTCGAGATCGCGCACCATTTCCATGGCGAGCTTCTGAAGCCTTACCTCGGTGTAACGCATGGCGGCCTGACTGTCTCCGTCCACGGAGCCGAAGTTGCCCTGCCCGTCGACCAGAAGGTAGCGGGTGTTGAAGGGCTGCGCGAGGCGCACCATTGCGTCGTAGACCGCGCTGTCTCCGTGGGGATGGTATTTGCCCAGTACGTCGCCCACGATGCGGGCGGATTTGCGGTAAGGCTTGTCCGGCGTGTTGCCCAGCTCCATCATCGAATAGAGGATGCGGCGATGCACGGGCTTTAAGCCGTCGCGAACGTCCGGCAAGGCGCGGCTGACGATGACCGCCATCGCGTAGGAGATAAACGATTTTTTGAGCTCCTCCTCGACGTCCAGGGGCGTGAGATTTCCTATATTGAATTGATCGTTCACGTCGATACCTCCCTTACACGTCGAGTTCGCTCACGAGGTGGGCGTTTTTCTCGATAAAGTCTTTGCGGGGCTCCACCTGATCGCCCATGAGCAGCGTGAAGAGCTGATCGGCGGCGATCGCGTCTTTCATGGTGACCTTGTACATGCTGCGCGTGGCGGGGTTCATCGTGGTGTCCCAAAGCTGCTCGGCGCTCATTTCGCCAAGGCCCTTGTAGCGCTGAACGTCGGGCTTTGAGTCGCGCCCCATCTCGTCGAGCTGGCGCTGCAGCTGCTCGTCGGAATAGACGTATTTCTCGGTCTTGCCCTTGGTGATCTTGTACAGCGGGGGCTGGGCGATGTAGACGTAGCCGTTTTCGATGAGGCCCGGGAAATTGCGGAAGAAGAACGTGAGCATGAGGATGCGGATGTGGCTTCCGTCGACGTCGGCATCGGTCATGCAGACGATGCGGTGATACCTGAGCTTCGAGGCGTCGAACTCCCTCCCGAAGCCGCCGCCGAAGGCCGTGATCATCGCTTTGATTTCTTCGTTTGCGAGCATCCTGTCCAGCCGGCACTTTTCGACGTTGAGGATCTTGCCGCGCAGGGGCAGGATCGCCTGGAAGTGCCTGTCTCTGCCCTCTTTGGCGCTGCCGCCGGCGCTGTCGCCCTCCACGAGGAAGATTTCGCACTTGGCGGGGTCACGCTCTGAGCAGTCTGCAAGCTTGCCGGGCAGGGACGCGCTCTCCAGGGCGGTCTTTCTGCGGGTGAGGTCTCTGGCTTTCCTTGCGGCCTCCCTGGCCCTCGCCGCGCTTAGGCACTTGTCCATCACGTTCCGGGCGAGGGTCGGGTTTTCCTCGAAGACCTGGCTTAACTTGTCGGCGACCAGTGCGTCCACCATCGGGCGGATCTCGCTGTTGCCCAGCTTGCTCTTGGTCTGGCCTTCGAACTGCGGTTCCTGAAGCTTTACGCTGATGACCGCGGCAAGGCCCTCGCGCACGTCGTCGCCGGTAAGGTTCTGATCGCTGTCCTTGAGCATTTTGTTTTTGCGGCCGTAGTCGTTGATCACGCGGGTCAGCGCGGTCCTGAAGCCCACCAGGTGCGTTCCGCCCTCGGGCGTATGGATGTTGTTTGCGAAGGAGAGCACGTTTTCGCTGTAGCCGTCGTTCCACTGCAGGGCGACCTCCATGGTGGAGCCGTCCTTTACGCCCTCGATGTAGATGGGCTCGTCGAACAGGCAGGTCTTGTTGATGTTCAGAAACTCGACGAAGGACTTTATGCCGCCCTCGTAGTGGTATGCCTCGAAGCGGCCGTTCTCCGTTCGCTCGTCCTTCAGGGTGATGCGGATGCCCTTGTTCAGAAAAGCCATTTCGCGGAAGCGCACGTGCAGCGTTTCAAATTCGAAAGCGCCGGTCTCGAAGATGCCGGGCTCGGGCGTTTCGCCGGTTTTGACGTCCGGCCAGAAGCGCACGGTCGTGCCCGTGCGGTCAGTTTCGCCGATGATTTTGAGATCGTAGAGTATCTTGCCGCGCTCGTATTCCTGGCGGTAGATTTTACCGTCCTGATAGACCGTGACCATCAGGTGCTTGCTCAGAGCGTTTACGACGCTGGCGCCCACGCCGTGCAGGCCGCCGCTTACCTTGTAGCCGCCGCCGCCGAATTTGCCGCCCGCGTGCAGCATCGTAAGGCAGACTTCGACAGCGGGCCTGCCCGCCTTCGGGTGGATGCCCACGGGGAAGCCGCGCCCGTCGTCGATGACTTCGACGCTGCCGTCATTAAACAGCGTCACGTTTATGTTTTTGCAGAAACCGGCCAGCGCCTCGTCTACGGCGTTGTCCACAATCTCGTAGACAAGGTGGTGAAGGCCGCGCTCGTCGGTGGAGCCTATGTACATGCCGGGGCGGCGTCTGACCGCCTCGAGCCCCTCGAGAATCTGTATGTTACTCTCGTCGTAATGCGTATCCTGTGCCATGAAAGCCCTCTCGTGTCTGAATTTTCCTACATATATATTGTATCATAAATCAGGCACAAAAACCATTGATTTGATGTTATGATTTCTACGCTTTTTTGCTCTTTTTTACTCTTGTTTTATCGGGCGAAAAATGCTATAATCCGAATGGGAAATATGCTCCGGCTTCGTGGCCGATCCGGTTGCGAAAGCGTAAGCAAGCGGATATTTTACTGTTAAACGGAGACTGAGCGGCGATGAGACTTGACAAGGCGGTGGCGATGACGGGCGTCAGCCGAAAGCAGGCCAAAGCACTGCTTTCGAGGGGCGCAGTCACGGTGAACGGCAAAGTGAGCACGGACGGCGCGGCGATCCTTTCCGCCGGCGACGAGGTGCTTGTAAACGGGCAGCGGGTGGATCTCAGCCCGCACAGGCACATCATGATGAACAAGCCCGCAGGCGTTCTGACCGCCACAAGCGACGCGCGGGGCGAAGACACCGTGATGGACCTTCTGCCGGAAAACATGCGTTTTAAGGACTTAGGGCCGGTCGGCCGGCTGGACAGGGACGTGACCGGCCTCATCCTGCTCACGACCGACGGCGAGCTTGCGCACAGGCTCATTTCGCCGAAACGCGGCATCGAGAAGCGCTACACGGCCCTGTGCGAGGGACGGCTGGACGAAAGCGACGTTCTCATGTTCGAACAGGGTTTGGAGCTCAGTGACTTTACGGCAAAGCCCGCAAGGCTCGAGATCCTCGACGCCAAGGACGATCAGTCGCTTTGCCGCGTGTACGTGAGCGAGGGCAAGTTCCATCAGGTCAAGCGCATGCTGCTCTCGGTGGGCCACCCTGTTTTGCGGCTCAGGCGCGATTCCATTGCTGGACTCATGCTGGATCAAAGCCTCACAGAGGGGCAGTTCCGCTTCCTTACCCCCGAAGAGACCGATTTACTGTACGAAAGGGCAGGCCTCGAAAAGCCATGAGCGAACACTACTATACGCACAATCCCGTAAGTCCAAGCGACGAAAGGCGCTTTACGCTGAATTTCGCGGGGCAGGAATACAGTTTTCTCTACGACAACGGCGTGTTTTCGAAAGGCCGGCTGGACGAGGGCACCGCGATACTGCTCGGCGCTTTGGGTGAAGTTTACGGAGACGTGCTGGACCTCGGCTGCGGCTGGGGGGCGGTAGGCACGATCCTCGGAAAGCGCCATCCGGACGCGAACATACTGATGACGGACGTAAACGAGCGGGCGCTGGAATTGAGCCGCAAAAACCTTATCCTGAACGGCGTGAATAACGCACGCGTGCTGTGCTCGGACGGCTTTGAGAACATAAGCGGCCTGTTCGACTTCATCGTCACGAACCCGCCGATCCGTGCGGGCAAGCAGACGATCTACGCGATGTTCGACGATGCGCTGAAGCACCTCAAAAGCGGTGGGATGCTGACTGTCGTCATCCGGAAGCAGCAGGGCGCGGAAAGCGCGCTCAAATTTCTGGCCAAGGCAAACGCCGAGGTCATCGAAAGACAAAAGGGCTACTGGGTCATACAGGCCCGTATCTAAAGACAAAGCATATGAAAAACATCACCTTCGCGGAGTTGCGCGTGCTTTTGGGCACCGCGCTGTACACGGAAAGCTTCAGTCTCTACCTTACGGGCAAAGTGAATCGCCTGGAGAGCAGCCGGTACTGGGACGACAAGGCGCATATCCGGGCCGAGGCCGACGGCCATTACGTCTCGCTCGAATTCAACGAGCGGAACCAGTCGCTGGTATCGGACTGCGACTGCGCCGACTGCCAGCGCTACGGCGTATGCAAGCACTGCGGCGCCGCGCTGATCAAGTACGTGATCCTGCAAAACACGAAGGGCAAAAGCGGAAAGGTCGACGAAAAAGCGCTCGCGCTGAACGCGGACGAACTGATAAGCGCCTACGACGAGGATCGCCGCGCAAGGTACGCGGAAACGGTGTCGATCGTGCCCGTGCTGTCCTTCCAAAACGGTCAGGCGTTCGCGGGCTTTCGCATCGGCGCTTCGAAGACCTACATGATTCTGGGACTTTTGGAGTTTTCGCGCCGCATGATGAACCACACGCCGTACAGTTACGGCGAAGGCTTTTCCTTCGTGCACGATTTTTACGCGCTGGACGAGCGCTCCCGAAAACTGTGCCGCATGATCATGAACTACGCGCAGGGGCTCGAAACGATCCTTGCGCAGAAAAAGGCCGGCGTTTTCAAGGATTTCGGGGACGTGCGCAGCATGCCGCTGAGCGGCGAGACCTTCGATCTGATCTTCGACATGTATCTGGGCGAAAAGCTGCCCTGCAAGGAAGGCGCTTCGAAGCTGCTGTGTATAAAGGACCCCGAGCCGGACTTCGCCGCGCGCAGCGACAATAACGGCTTAAGCATCGTAAAGAGCGGCGAAACGGCCGTGTACGATTCCGGCCGGTACGGCTATTTCATCGGCCCCAGGGAGATCTGCCGCGTAAGCGAAGCGTATAACGAAGGCGTTATGCCGCTTCTGAACAGTCTGATGATCAGCGGCGGCACGGTGCGCCTGCCCAGAAAGAGCGCCGAACAGTTCTGCATGAGCGCGGCGCCCAAGCTTCTGCCCCATCTGGACGAAAAGGCGCTCGTGCCCCTGAAGCCCTTCATGCCCGAGGAGCTGCAGGTCAGGTATCTGCTGGACATGCCCGAAAAGGGACTTATGACCTGCTTTCCCAATTTCAACTATACTGGCCGGTTCGTGGAATGCTTTTCCTCGGAGGACGCCTATCCCGACATCCGCAGAAACTTTTTGCAGGAGAAGGCGGCACTAAAAGCCGTGGAGCAGTACTTCGACCCGCCGAATGAGGGCGAAACGGTCTTTACCCTGACGGACGAAGACAAAATGTACGAGCTCGTCAAAACCGGCGGCGACGAATTGAGCAAATACGGAGAGGTGTTCATAAGCGACCGCTTAAGAAAGCTGATGAGCGCCAAACCGCCAAAGCCCACCCTGCGCGCGTTCACCGGCAGCGGCATGCTGAACCTGACCCTCGATACGGACGAATTCCCCGTAGAGGAGCTGGAGGCCCTGATGCGCTCGGTACGGGAGAAGCGGAAATACTACCGCCTCGAAGACGGAAGCTTCCTGAGCCTCGAAAACGGCCAGTTCTCGGCCTTTACCCGGACCGCGGACAGCCTGAATCTGGACATAAGGAGCTTAAGCACGCAATCGGCCCAGCTGCCCCTGTACAAGGCGCTGTATCTGGACGAAGCGCTGAGAAAGGACAAGAGCGTCTCCCTCGAAAAGGACGCCGACTACCGAAAGCTCCTGCGCGATTTCAAGGGCGTGGAGGACGGCGATTTTCCGCCGCCCGAATCGCTCGAAAAAGTGCTCAGAGACTATCAGAAGACCGGCTACACCTGGCTGCGCACGCTGGACAAATACGGTTTCGGCGGCATCCTTGCAGACGACATGGGCCTTGGCAAGACGCTGCAGGTGCTCGCGTTCCTCAAGGCCATCAAGGACGAAGGCGCAAGGGGCACCGCGCTGATCGCCTGCCCCGCCTCGGTCGTCGCCAGCTGGGGCGCCGAGGCGCAGAAATGGGTGCCCTCTCTGAACGCCTGTCTGCTGACCCAGAGCGCGCAGGAAAGGCGCAGCCTGATCGCGGACGCCGGCCGCTTCGACATACTGGTCACAAGCTACGATTCGCTCAGGAACGACATAGAATTCCACGAAAAGAACCGTTACCGCGTTTGCGTGCTGGACGAAGCGCAGTACATCAAAAACCGCGAGACCAAGCTCAAAAAGAGCGTGGACAGGCTGAAGGCCTCAACGCGCCTTGCGCTGACAGGCACGCCGGTCGAGAACCGCTTGAGCGAACTGTACAGCATCTTCGACTTTCTGATGCCGGGGTATCTCGGTTCGTATACGGGCTTTAAGCGCAAGTACGAAACGCCCATCACCGAGCAGGGCGACGAAAACGCGAAGAACAATCTGAGCAGCCTCGTGCGCCCGTTCATCCTGCGGCGCATGAAGAAAGACGTGCTTACCGAGCTTCCGCCAAAGACCGAAACGAACTGCTACATCCAGATGGGCGAAAAGCAGCGTATGCTCTACATAGCCTACGCAAACGAAGTGGAAAAGGTGATGCTCAGCGCGCGCCCCGAGGATAAATTCAAGCTGCTTGCGATGCTCACGCGCCTTCGCCAGATCTGCTGCGACCCGGCGCTCGTCTACGAGGGCTACGAGGAGGACAGCTGCAAGCTGGAGGAATGCGTGCGCATGCTTGAGGAATTGCTGGAAAACGAACACCGCGTGCTCGTGTTTTCCCAGTTCACGAGCATGCTCAGCCGCATCGAGGACAGGCTGAACAAGCAGGGCATCCCCTCCTTCACACTGCGCGGAGACACGCCGCTGGACGAAAGGGTGCGGCTCGTGAACGCCTTCAACGCGGGCGCGAGGAACGTATTCCTGATCTCGCTGAAGGCAGGCGGCACGGGCATCAATCTTACCGGTGCGGACACGGTGATCCACTACGATCCCTGGTGGAACCTCGCCGCGCAGAACCAGGCCACCGACCGCTGCTACCGCATCGGGCAGGAGCGCCCCGTGCAGGTCTATAAGCTGATCGCCTCCGACACGATCGAGGAGAACATCGTAAAGCTGCAGTACCGCAAACTCGACCTGGCCAAGGTCGTAAACGAAAACGCGGACGGCGGGCTGATGCACATGAGCAGCGAGGAGCTGCTGGAGCTGCTCAAATAGTTTCAATCAAGGATAAAACGGGGACTGCCGCAGACGGGCGGCCCCGTTTTTTATTCAGATTATCTTCTGCGGCATTTGACAAACGCCGCCCGGCAAATTATAATAAGCTTGAGCGCGGCCGTGGCCGCAATGTCATCAAACACGATCGGAAGGCGGTGGACGTATGAACAAGCTGTTTCGGGGCATAATGCCGGCAATGATCACTCCCATCGACAGGGAAGGAAAGCTCAAAACCGCTTCACTGGAGGCGATCCTGAAAAAGGAGCTGGACGCGGGCGTCGACGGGTTTTACGTAAACGGCGCAACGGGCGAAGGGCTGTTTTTGAGCGAAGAGACCCGGCGCGAGGCCATAGAGTGCGCCGTCTCCCTGTGCAAGGGCAAGGTAAAGATCATCAATCACGTGGGCGCGGTGGATACGCAGCAGGCACTGAGGCTTTCGCGTCACGCGGGCGAGATCGGCTGCGACGCCGTGTCCTCCCTGGTCCCCAATTACATCAACAAGTACACGACCGATCAGATTCTGGATTATTACAGGCGGCTGCACGAAGAAAGCGGCCTGCCGGTGCTGGTGTACTGCACGAATCTGGTCGGCAGTCAGCCCTTCGAATTCATGGAGCGCGCTATCCAAACCCCGGGCCTCATCGGCTGCAAGTACACGATGTCCGATTACTATTCCATGCACCGCATAACACAGCTGAACGGCGGCGACGTCAACGTGATCAACGGGCCGGACGAAATGCTGATCTGCGGCCTCACGATGGGCGCGGACGGCGGCATCGGTTCGACCTACAATCTGATGCCCGAACGGTTTTTGAAGCTCTATCGGGCCTTCACGGAGGGCAGATACGACGAGGCGCGCCGCGTGCAGTTCGACATCAACCGCGTGATAACCGTGCTTCTCAGCCACGGCTGCATCGCCGCGATCAAGGAATGCTTTACGTACATGGGCATAGACGCGGGCTGCGTGGCCTATCCCGGCAAGGTGTTTGACGCGGAGGAAAAAAAGGCGCTGATCTGCGAGCTTAAGCAGGCCGGCCTCGAAATCTGACGCAGGACGGCGATTTAAGCCTGAAAGGAGAAAGCGGGCATGAAGATACTCGACAGGCGCACGGTGTGCGCAAATCCAAACGGCGTATTCAATTACTTCGGCTGGCCTTCGGTAGCGCGCCTAAGCGACGGAACGCTCGCGCTGGCCGCGTCCGGCTTCCGCATGCGGCACGTATGTCCCTTCGGCAAGGGCGTGATATCCTATTCGTGGGACGAGGGCATGCACTGGACGCCCCCGGCGGCGGTCATAGACACCTGCCTCGACGACCGGGACAGCGGCATCGTCGCCTTCGGGAAAAACCGCGCGATCTTCACTTCCTTCAATAATTCCATCGCCGCGCAGCGCGCCTGGGCGAAAAAGGTCGATACGTCCACGCCCTTCAGGGCCGCTTCGAAGGCGTTCACGGAGAGCTACCTCGATCTGATCTCGGCTCTGCCGGACAGCGAAAGGCTGCTTGGCAGCACCTACGCGCTCAGCGACGACGGCGGCAAAAGCTTCGGCCCTGTCCGCCTCTCCCCCGTCACCGCGCCGCACGGTCCGACGCCCACGCGGGACGGCGGGCTTTTGTACGTGGGCCGCAGGTTTACGGCAAACGACTCGCCCGAGCAGGGCGACGAGCCCTACCTGCTGTGCTGCAGGCTGAACGAAAACGATGAATTCGAGCCCATCGGTTTTATCCCCAGCATCCCCAACCCGGAGGGCGGCTTGTACCTGAGCTGCGAACCGCATGCAGCGGAGCTTTCGGACGGCAGGCTGATCGTACACATCCGCGTGCAGCGTGGGTGCTTTACGATCTATCAGAGCGAATCCTTCGACGGCGGGCACACGTTCACGAAGCCGCACCGGCTGCTCGGACAAAACGGCGGCGCGCCCGCGCACATCCTGAAGCATTCCTCCGGAAAGCTGGTCAGCGTGTACGGCTACCGCGCCGAGCCCTACGGCATACGCTATATGGTTTCCGACGATTTGGGCGAAAACTGGGAGACCGACCTTATTTTGGACGACAGCGCGCCCGGCGCCGATCTGGGCTACCCCGCGAGCGTCGAGCTTACGGACGGACGCATACTGACCGTCTACTATATGAACAACGGAACTGCTTCTAACATCGAACAGATCGTCTGGACGCTCTGAGGAGCGCCCGGGCGCCTGTCAAACAAAACGAACCGGAGAAGCCAATGTCAAGGAAAACCGTCCCGTACATCTGCCTTGCGCTGACCGTGCTGATCGCAGCGCTGCTTCTGCCCGCCGCGGGCGGCGTTCGCATCGAACCGAAGCGGCTCACGGCCGCGCCCGCAGTCACTTCTTCGCCCACGCCTTCGCCCACGCCCGCGCCCACCCCGACACCGATCCCGGTGCCGGAGGAGTACGTGCTGCGCAGCGAATCCAACGGGCGCGAAATGCTTGAGGACGTGAAGGCGATACAGGCGCGCTTAAGGCAGCTTGGCTTTTACACGGGCGAAGCGGACGGTTACTACGGCCGCAGCACCTTCGAGGCCGTGTACAATTTTCAGCGCATGAACGGCCTGAATACCGACGGGATCGCCGGTGAAAACACGCAGCGGATGCTCTTCGAGGACGAAAACGTCAAAAACTCCCTGGGCCGCGTGTACGTGCCCTACGTTTCCCCCTCGCCGTCCCCCGTCCCGACGCCCACGCCCGCGCCCGAAGGCCTCCCGATGGACAGCTTCGTTTCCGGCGCAAAGCCGATCGAAAGCCTCTTCGGCGGGGACGTGTACCGCGACGGCACGATCCGTGCGAGCGTCGAAAAAGAGAACGGGATACTGAAGGTATATGTAAAGATCGCAAACGCCTATCAGTTAAGAAGCGCCCTCGCCGGAACGTATGCTCTGCCCCAGACGCTCGATATCAGCCGTCTGGCCGAGGTCAACGACGCCGTGGTCGCGTTCGCGGGCAGCGATTATCGCCTGTCGGACGATTATGAGCTGAGGCAGCAGCTTCCTTTGAAGGAAGATATCTCAGAAAGCAGGCCGCTGCTCTGCGTCGATACGGAAGGAAATCTGCACATCTACGCGCCCACGCAGGCCGCCGAGGCGCTGGGCCGCGCAAAGGGCCGTTTCACTCAGGTACTGACCGTGCCCCGCGCGCTTGTCATCAACGGCATACTGCCAACGGGGCTGAATCAAACGGAAAGCGGGCAGCTTTTGGCCTTCGGGCAGACGGGTGAAAAGAGCTATCTCCTCGTCTGCGCGAGCGTGAGCGAAAGCGCGCTTGCGGGCATTCTGCAGGCGGAGGGCTGCAAAAACGCAGCCGTGGTCGGAAACGGCGGCGTGTACACCTGCTTCGGCAGCGAAACCGTTTCGAGCCTCGAAGGGCAGGAAGCGGCAAGCAACATTCTCTACTTCGCCAGCTGCTACGCGGGGGTGACTTCGCGATGATGCCGCAAATCGTGTTGTTTTCCATAGGCGGCCTGAGTGTCAGCGTGCGAGGCCTTCTGATGCTGGCAAGTCTGAGCCTCTTTGCTTTCACGGCGATGCAGAACGCAAAGAGAAAAGGCGTCAAGCCGGAAAAGGCCGCCTGCGCGCTGATATGCGGGCTTTCGGGCATGGTGCTGTTATGGAAGCTGGGCTATTTCGCGGCGGAAAAAAACGCTGTAAAGAACGTGCTGTCCTCTGGCGAAATGAGCTTTTGGGGCTTTCTCGGTTTTTTTGCGGGGCTGAGACTGTACTGCCTGAAATCGGCCAAGGCCTACAGGCGGCTTTTTCACGTGACGGCGCCCGCGTTCGTGCCCTTCGCGGCGGCTTGCTGTCTGCTGAGGGACGGTGCGGCGGGGCTGCCCGCCTTTCGCGGCGCGCTTTTCAGCTATTCGGACGCGTACGGCCTGAGCCGCTGGAACGCGCCCCTGCTTCAGGGAACGCTGATCCTCCTTCTGCTCGCGGCCGCATATCTGCTGAAGCGCTTTCTCAAAAAGCCGACCTTCAAAATCAGCGCGCTTCCCCTGATGACGGCGGCGCTTTCGCTGATCGTTCCCTTCGAGCTTATGCGGGACACGTCTTACAGGCGCTGGCTCGGCATACCGCTGGAAGCCTTCACGATGTGGATAACGCTGCTTGCGCTGTATGCCGCATGCGCCTTAAAGCGCCTGAAAAGCGAGCAGCAGCCCACAGGCGCGTTCCTGTCCGTAAGGCTGTACGGGTTCGTTTCGATCCTTTTGGGCGGATTTGCGCTGCGCGGGACGCACGCGATTCTGGCCGTATTGCTGATCACGCTGCCCGTCTTCGCCGCGCTGTCGCCGTTCGACGCCTGCCTTCACCTAAAGGGCAGGCGCAAAGCGCGTAAGCGCCGCTTCAGCTGACATGTTCCCGCGGTGAGGCAAATCAAAGGCCGGAGCATTACAGACTTCGGTCTTTTTTAGTTGTGTGATGTTTTTTCGGGTTAAGCTTGAATTAAACCTGGGCGCCGCACGTCAAAAGCCTGTCTTTTCGTGCTATAATTTTCTTGCCGCAAAGCGGCAGAACGTGAAAGGAGAACCGATTATGAAAAAGCTGCTTTCCCTTCTTCTGTGCCTGACCTTCGCGCTTCTGTGCGTCCCGTCCGTGGGCGAGGAACTTCGCGTCACCGGCAAGGTGACCGAGGTGGAAAAGTACGGGCACGCGCTGCTTGACGTGACGATCGAGGACTTCAACGCGCTCGGCTTCGAGCTGGGCGACATCGTCACCGTAAAGGCCGGTACCTACGAGGGCGACATGCCCTACTTCAACGGCTATTACGTGGACAGAGGCGAATACATGCTCAGGGCCTACCCGGGCCACACCTGCATCGCCGTGTGCATCAACTACGGCAAATTCGCCGAGACCGCCGGCATCGGCGTGGGCGACGAGGTCACGATCAGCCTTAAGCAAAAGGCCGGCGCGCTCACACTGCAGCAGATCAACAACCTGGTCTACACCAACGATCCCGGCGATTACGACAGCGAAGAGGCCTTCGCGAACTTCCGTGTCGTGCGCGTCGGCGGAATTGCAGAGGGCAAGCTCGTGCGCTCCGCTTCCCCCATCGACAATCAGAACAACCGCGCGTCTTACGCGGATAAGCTCATCGAGGCCGCGGGCGTCAAAACGGTCATGAACATGGCCAATACGCCCGAAGAGCTGGAAGCGCTCCTCGCGTCTGACGGGGCGACGTCCTATTACGGCAAGCTCGCCGCCGGAGGAAGCGTGATCGCGCTGGGTATGCCCGTCAACTTCGCCTCCGACGAATTTGCCGAGGGTATCGTGAAGGGCCTTGTCTTCCTTTCCGAAAACGAGCCGCCCTACCTCGTGCACTGCACCGAGGGCAAGGACAGGGCCGGCTTTGCGAGCATGCTGATCGAAATGCTGATGGGCGCTTCCCTTGAGGAGATCGTAGCGGACTATCTGCAGTCCTACGTCAATTACTACAAGATCGATCCCGAAAAGGAAGCCGATAAGCTCGACATGATCGCCGAAAAGAACGTGCTGGAGATGGTCCGCGCGGTCGCGGGGCTTTCCGGCAAAGAAAGCCTCGAAAACGTCAACCTTGCCGACGCCGCGGAAAGCTATCTGCTGAGCCACGGTATGGACGAGGCAGCGCTCGTCGCGCTCGTCGAGAAGCTGCGCTGAACGCTATGCGAAACAGAAGGCCGGCCGCTTTGGGCCGGTCTTTTGCTGTATTCAGGGGATTGGAAAGCGCAAAACCCTCTATTCGTCGAACAGGATCGCGCTGTGGTAGGTGACCGTGTTTTTGCCGTTGTGGTAGCGGATCCCGGCTTTTTGCGCAAGCACGTTGACCTCCACGCCGTAGCTTTCGATGGAGGGCTGAAGCGACTCGGGAAAGCGGCAAGGCGCGTCGGGATAGGTGCACGTCTTGCAGCGGCGGCAGCCCTCGGTGCTGAGCACGAGCAAGGGGCCCTTTACGCGCGATTTGAAAAAAGCGACCACGCCCGGCACCATCGCGTCGTGCGCCTTTTTGCCCTCGGTCATGCCTTCGAAATCATAGGAATCCTCGAGCTCGTGGCGCGTCGAAAACACGAACGCCGTGGTCTTTGAATGCAGCCTTTCCAGGCACTCTTCGATCGTGCCCACGCCGGGCGGGCAGGCCCACGTCTTTCCGTAGGCGCCGCAGGCGTTCTTTTCGCACAGCGTCCTGACCAGAGGCGAAACGCTGATCTCCGATGCGTTCACGAAGCCGCATTCGTAGATGCCGAGCGCCTCCATGTTCTGTTTGATTTCCTGCCGTATGTCCATCATTTGATCCATTCTGTTTTGCTTCCTGCATCGGAAAGGCCGGACGGAGAGACCTCGTCCGGCCCTGATGTGTAAGTTATTCGCAGACAGTCATCGCCCACTGCTGCGCCAGGCGATAGACGAGCTGCGCGCTCAAGAGCTCGTCGCCGTAGTACGCGTCGTACAGCGCCCTGCGGGCGTTCAGCACGGCGATAAACGCGGCGCGCTCGGTCATCAGATAGTGGCCTGCCAACGGCTGCGCGGCGCGGATCAGGTTTTCGTAGCTGCCCTGCGCGGCGCTCGTCCAGTAGGTCGCGGCCTTGTCTACGCCCATGCGTCCGGTGTCAGCGGCGAGGATGCGGCTTGCGGCCATGACCAGCGGCAGGTGCTTGTCGCAGAGGTTGATCTCCTTCGTGAAGAAGGCCTTTTCGTCCGCGTCGAACGTCACGGCGCAGGCAGAAGCGCTCTTGCGCACGGCCGCGAGCTCAGGCTCCACCATGTCAAGCCTCGCTTCGGGCGCGGTCGCGTCGGTGTAGCACAGTTCGCACACGCGGTCGCGCAGGAGGTTGACAAGCTGTTCGTTCACGGCGTCGGGCGCCTTGCTCTGCGCTTCGAGCCTCGCCTTGTAGGCGTCAAGCAGCGTTTTGAACATCGCATAGTCGCTTTCGAGGGCAGCCTTCTTTTCTCCGGTCGCATGCGCGATCAGGCTCTGATACTCGCTGTCCAGCGCGCGCTTCCAGATCTCGGCGGCCATCGACCAGGCGCGGGACACCGCTTCGGGCGTGGACGCGCCCGCAAAGAGCTTGTCCACGGTCGCTTCGATGTTGCCGTGCTCGGAGCAGTACTCGTTCAGATACATTTCCGCGCCCTCGCCCTTGCTTATGAGCTTGTATTTGCAGTGATCGCCGAATCCCTGCGTTGGCGGATTGTCCTTCTCTACCGTGTCGACGACGACCTCGTCGGAGTAGACCGTGATCATCTCGCCGTAGTCCTCGTCGAACATCGTGAACCAGCCGATGTTGTAGATGCTTCCTATCGTCACGTCCGTCTCGGTCACGACGTAGCTTACGTGGATCGTGATGGGAGAGGCGCCAAGATCGCCGGCGTTGCTGTGCCAGAACATGGTGTCGGTGAGCAGTATGTCGTAGCAGTCGACGTTCTTGAAGACCCTGCCGGTCGGGTTGTACAGCACCACGTCGTATGTCACGGTCTCGTCCTTCGTGTAGGCGGTGCCGGTCTTGGGATGGCTGGTTACGAACTTGAACGCAACGGGGTATTCCCTGACGCGATCTATCCTGCCCTCCATCGTGTTCACGGTGACCTCGTCGCTCAGGTAGAACTTCTTGAACTGGCCAACGACGAAGTTGAGCGTTCCCGTGACCTCGATAAGGTTCGTGACGTAGCCGGCCAGCACGTCGTCTGCCGTCACGGTGTAGCTGAAGGGGAAGGAGACCGAATCGTGCGCGGGCACGGTGACGGAACCCGTCGGCGTCGTCTGACTGTGCATAAAGTTGAAGACGGTGTCGTAGGATTCGGTGATCGTGACCTCGTGGTCGGAGGAGTTCACGAAGGTGATCAGATAGTTGATCGTCTCGTTCTCCACGTAGGCGATGCCGTTGGCCGGGGGATTGACCACCGACTTGGTGAGCGACATCGTCAGTTCGTCATAATGATACTCGTCGTCTTTGCCCGTGAGCACGTACTGCTCGTTGGACCAGCTCAGATAGTCCTCGTCGCCGATCTCGACGAAGAATTCCGCGGCCGCCTGGTTGAGTATGCCGCCGTTTGCCACGTCCGGGGCGGTGACGGTGTAGGTGAAGGTCACGGGAGAGGTCGCCTCTCCCGCCTTGAGCACGGGATAGGAGGCGATGGCGGAAGTCCACGTGTCGTCGAACAGATCGTCGTAGATCGATACGTCGTACACGTCGAAGTCGTTGTCGTTGCGCAGGTACACGCTGTAGACGACCTGCTCGCCCTCCACGTAGAAGGCGCCGTTGGCCGGCGTGCTCTCCACGTTCTTGATCACCGTGAGCGAAGGAACGATCTCGATCTCCTCGCCGCCCGTGTCCACGACGACGGTGTCCGAATAGATGATCTGTTTCTTTTCCATGTCGTAAGTGAATTCCGCGCGGGCCTGGTTCAGGATAAAGCCGTCAACGACCTCCTGGTGCGTCACTTTGTGCGTCATGGTGTAAACTGCGCTGTCGCCCGCTTTCAGCACGCTCAGCGAATCTATGTAGGCGTCTTCGCCGCTTCCCTTGAGAGGATCGATGATATCGACATAGTACATATCCGTCGTGCCGTTGTTGATGACGGTGATCTCGTAGACGACGTTTTCGCCCTCGACATAGTACATGCCGTTTGCGGGCGTGCTGATGACGCGCTTAATGACCTGCACGTCGTAGACCTCACCCGTGATTTTTCCGGTGGGCGTGATGACGGTCTGCGAGTACTTGCTGTGAGGCTCTCCGTCCCCGTCGAACCATACGCAGTAAGAGGTGTTGATCACTTCTCCCGTTTCCGCGTCGGTCTTTGTCACGGTGTAGCTGTAGGTGGCTTCGGTGAATCCGTCCGGCATAAAGCCGCCGTATCCGCCCGGCGGGTTGAGCGCGTCGTCGCCGATCAGGGTGTCGTGCAGTTCGAAATTGAAGAGCGTGTCGCCGGTCTTGTTCTCGACCCTGATCCGGTACTGTATTTCCTCGCCCTCGGTGTAGAACAAGCCGTTTGAAGGCGTGGAAATGACTTCCTTTATGATCACGACGCTGCCGCCGGTCGAAGCGCAGTCCACCTCGCAGTAAGTGAAATCGTAGTTCGGTTCGTCCCCTTCTTCCTCCGCGGAGGTATCCTCGGGAGAATTCCACTCGATGCAGGCCTTGTTCGAATAGATCCCGGCGGCACAGTCTGCGGCGGTGACGGTATGCTTTACGGTGAAATTGACGGTCTGGTGCGGGCCGAACTCCGCGTAGGAGCCCAGGTCAAAGGATGCTTCACCGTCCGGTTCGTCCCATACGCGCACGTCGTAGAGCGGGTAGCCCTGACAGTTCCAAACCTCGACCAGGAACTCGATCTCCTCGCCCTCGGTGTAAAAGGAGCCGTTGGCAGGCGTGGAGACTTCGCTCTTCTTCACGTACAGCTCCATGTCACCGATTTCCTCTTCTTCCCCTTCAGTGCCCGTGTCGACGACGGCCTCCGCTTTTGCCTGACAGTCGTATTCCGGGCCGTGGTCGGGCTTATCGTAGCCGAAGGCCTGCACGAGGTTGGTGTAGGTGCCCTCCAGGCAGTCCTCCGCGGTCACGATATGCTTGACGGTGTAGGACGCGCCGTCTGCGGGATTCAGTACGGAGAACACGTTGAGGTCATAGGCTGCTTCGTCACCGCTCTTCTCACCCCAGGGATAATCGATGACCTCCAGGTCGTAGATGGGCGCGTCTCCCTTGTTTTTCACGGTGACCAGGAATTCCACTTCCTCGTTCTCGACGAAGAAGCTGCCGTTTTCGGGTGTGTTCGTCACGGTCTTGGTGAGCTCGATTTCGCCCTTGCCGGCTTCGAGCTCGCCGATGTGGGCGTCCACAGCCACCCAGCCGTTGTTGGGGACTTCACTCGACCAGTTGCCGAATTCGTCCGGGGATTTGTACGCGTCCACCTGGAAGCGCACCGTGAACGTGGGCGCGAAATTGGCAATGTCCGCGGCCGTCACGTTGATGCTCTGGCTGTAGAAGTAAAGCGTTTCGCCCGCGGCGATGGGCTTGTTGTACGTATCGGTCGTATAGCCGTTGCTGCCGTCCGGTTCGTAATAGTAGACCCACATGATGTACAGCGGGATGGAGGAAGCGTTGGTGATCTCATAGATGTAGCTGATGTTTTCCCCTTCGCCGTAGGTGGGCTGTTCGTCCGCGATGGTGACGTTCAGCACGATCGCGGGCTCCTCGGGATCGATCTCGCCGTAGAGCGGCCTTTGCTCGGTGATGCCGCAGCGGTTGCACTTGCGCTCCTCGATGCCCGGCTCGTCCTTCGTGGGGGCCTTTAGCACGTACCAGTCCGACCAGTCGTGACCCAGCGGGGGGATCTCCCTGATCCAGAGGTTTCCGCAAACGACGCCGTTGTTGACGCGGGTGCATTTGTTGCGCTCCTCGCCCGGCTCCGTGCAGGTAGGCTCCTTGCGGACCTCCCAGGGGTTGGTGTAGTGGTGTCCCTTGGGCGGTATGGTCCTTTCGCGCTGCGCATGGCAGATCGTGCAGTACTCCCATACTACGCCGCTTTCGGTGCAGGTCGCATCCCGGCCCTGGTCGTTGACGACCCAGTGGTGCGTGTGCGGCTTGTCCGGGGAAGTCGCCAATGCCCTGTCGGGCGCAAGCGATCCCAGGAGTGCCAGCACGAGCACGAGTGACAGTATGACTGAGCAGACCCGTTTCATGAGAACCTCCTTCTTTCAAGAAACTTCCTAAGTTACTTCTTAAGCAGCTTCGGTCGTGATCGGATAAGGGATATGTTCGGGGTGTGCATTTGCAAATAAAGGGATAAAAGTATTATACGGCAAATCTTAATAAAACGCAAGCAGATTTTACATTTTTCCAAAAAAGTGAGAATTGCAAGTTCAAATGACGCATCTTTCAGTCAGGACTTTAGCCAAATCTCAGAGATGAAAACAAGCGCAGCCGAACACTTCGTATCGGTCGCGCCCGGCAAGGAGTCTTACAGGACAACAGCTTTTTTTCCGTGAAATTCATGATTTTTGCTATACTGCTCAAGCAGATTTTTGATTTCTTCCGGTGTCATGTGATCGTAATGCTCTTTTTGCCATTTCGTATAGTCGAATGCCTGGCTTCTGATATAGTAAATAAACACCTCGAGCTCTACTGTGCCAACATGCTCCCTGATCGCGTCCATGCACCTGCTGACGGTGGCGCTCATCTCTTCATTCATCGTGTTTTCCCTCCTTATCGCCTGTGTCGTCTGTCGGTTCGTCAACATTTTGCTGTTCCATTACTCTGACGAATTCGATCGGATCGATGATTTTGAGCTCCGTATCCAATCTCCGGAACCTTTTTATGAAACGATAATCCGTTGTTATGAGATAACTGCATCCGGCTGAGATCGCCGACGCGGCATGACACGCGTCTTTATAGCCTATATGCTTCCGCACAAGCTCAAGAGCCATCTCGTGTACTTTGCCATTATTCCCGGGCCCAACATGAACAGCTGCATTCTCCTCTATGTATGAAGTAATGCCTCGCTTGCGCAGCTCAACCGGAATCTCGGATATTTCAGTTAAGAGCATCTCCGATGAAACCAAATCGTACTTTCCTTCGCGTATCCACCCTTGAATCGTAAGCTTCGCCTGCGCTTCCAGATTCACGGTCGTGAGATCAAGCGCATCATAGGGACGATTCAGTGAACAGGTATCCAGATAAATACGCATGCTTGGTTTTCTCACCTCCGTCCCGTGTTTACGGCGTGTTTGCTCAAATCTGGCAGATTATAGCCCGAAAACAGTCTTATCTCAATAGGGTACCGGTAAGGAAAATACTAAGACTGCCTTTCGGGGCCGAGCTCGCAGCTTACCGTTATTATACACAAAACCGAACGCAACGTCAATTAAATCTTTCTTTTTAGACCCGTGATATTATTCCAAAAATAGACGGGCGAAAAAAAAGCAAGAAGAGAGAAGCTGCGAAGAAAAGCGCAAAACCGCTTGCCTGTTTTGGACGGGCATGGTACAATATACCCGAAAAAACGTCATATCGGAGGGACAGCATGTGTGATCTGAGACTCGTATCCTGCCTTGAAAAGGTGTTTGCGGACAGCGCGCCTTCCTACCCGTTTTACGCGCCCGAGGGCTTACGGGGCGAAGAGGTCTTTTTTCAGCTGAGCTGGAAAAACGAGGTGAGCGACGCGCGCACACTCGTGAACCTGAAGATCGAAAGCGAGATAAGCGGCCTGATCAGGGCCGAGCGCGTGCGCTTCGTGCCGGTGCTCTATCCCACGATCCCCGGTGCGGACGACGATTATCTCAGGAAGACCCCCGGGCTGTACCCGGACCTTCTGGAGCCCATCGGGGACAGCCGGCTGCGCGCCTACGGCGACCACTGGGAAAGCGCGTGGATAACGATCTCGCCCACGGAAGAACTGAAGGCGGGCAGCTATCCCATAAGACTTTCCCTCGTCACGGACGAAGGCGAGGAGCTTGGCGCGGTCGAGACCAATTACACGCTCACGGACGCCGCTTTGCCCGAACAGAAGCTGATCCACACGCGCTGGTTCCACTGCGACGGGCTGTGCCGGTATTACAACGTGCGGATGTTTTCGGAAAAGTTCTGGCGCATCTGCGAAAGCTTCATGCGCGCCGCGGTGCGCATGAGCGTAAACTGCCTGCTTACGCCCGTCCACACGCCCCCGCTGGACACGCGCGTGGGCGGTGAGAGGCTGACCTGTCAGCTGGTGGACATCGAAAAAGAAGGCGACAGCTACGCCTTCGGCTTCGAAAAGCTGGAGAGGTGGATAAGGCTCGCGCAGGAATGCGGCATAAAGTATTTCGAGATCGCGCACCTGTTCACGCAGTGGGGCGCGGCGCACGCGCCCAAGATCGTCGCACTCGAGAACGGCGCAAAAAAGAAGATCTTCGGCTGGGACACCGACGCGGGCAGCCCCGAATACGTTGCCTTTCTCAAGCAGTACCTGAAGGCGCTGAAAAAGGAGCTAAAAAAGCTGGGCGTGCTGGACAAGTGCTTTTTCCACATCTCGGACGAACCGAACCTTGCGCAGCTTGAAAGCTACCGGCGCGCAAGGGAGAGCGTGAAAAAGGAGCTCAAGGGCTTAAACTGCATCGACGCGCTGAGCAACCTCGACTTCTACCGCGAAGGGCTGGTCGAAAAGCCGGTCTGCGCGACCAACCACATAAGGCCCTTCCTCGACGAAAAAGTAGCGGGGCTGTGGGCGTATTACTGCATAGGACAGCACACCGACGTATCGAACGTGTTCGTCGCGATGCCCTCCCAGCGCACGCGCATCATCGGTACGCAATTGTACAAATACGGCATCGAGGGCTTTTTGCAGTGGGGCTTCAACTTCTACAACAGCCAGTATTCCCTCTACCCCGTAAATCCCTACGAGACCACGGACGGCGACGGCTTCTCTCCCGCGGGCGACTGTTTCATCGTCTATCCCGGCAAGGACGGGCAGGCGTACGACTCGCTGCGCGCGAGGCTGGTCCGTCAGGCCGTGAACGATCTGCGCGCCTTTGAGAAGCTGGAACAGTATATCGGTAAGGAAGCGGTCGTTTCGCTGATCGAGGAGGACGTCTCCCCCATCGAATTTGACCGCTACCCGAGGGACGCCGAGTATCTGTTGAAGCTAAGGCACAAGGTCAACAGCCTGATCGCAAAATACGCTTCACACGAAGCGAAGGCGTGAAGGCAACCCGCGGAGGATGCGCATGCGCGTACTGGACATAGACCTCGATTTCTTTCTTGCTGACACCTGTCCCCTTGCCGCTTTGGGCGAACGCCCGGATTTACCGGGGCACGAACCCTGGCCGGAAGAGAAGGTCTTCCGCTATCTTGAGCGCAATCTGGGGCTTGATGTCTCAAGGCCCGTTCCCGGGCGGGTGTTCGAAACGCACGACGGCGCGCTTTTGTTCTGGGAAGAGCTGATCCGTTCGGGGCGCCTAAGCCATCCTTTCGAGGTAACGCACGTGGACGCGCATTCAGACCTCGGCATCGGCTTTCCCGGGCCGGACATGGTGCTAAGCGGCGCGCTCACGCAGAGCTTGGCCGCGCGCACGGACACGGCGCACTATCGGCAGCTTAAGCAATTGGACGAGGCCAATTACCTTCTGTACGCGCTGGCGTTTCGGCGCATCTCAAAGCTCGAAAACGTGAGAAACCCGAGATCGAAGCCCGATATGCCGGAAAAGATCGTCTCAAGAAGGGACGCGGACGGCCTGCCGACGCTGCTTCGGCTCATCCCGCCCCTGCCCGAACTGTTTGAGAAAATGAACGGCAAGGAACCGGAAGTGATCTACCGCGAATACGGGGATTGCGAAAGCTTCCGCGCGGAAGGCGAATACGATTTTATGTCCCTCGCCGTTTCGCCGCGCTACGCCCCGAAGGAGGCCGACGCGCTGATCGGCGTGATCAGGGAATACATGACCGACTGCCCGGAATCATAAAAGAACGGAGAAACATACAATGGACAGAGAGCTGCTTGACCGCGCAAGTGCGTGGGTGGAAACGCATTTTGAGGAACTGGTGAATGACCTGTGCGAGCTTGTGCGCATCCCAAGCGTTTCCGGATGCGGCGAAGAAGGATATCCCTACGGCCGCGCCTGCTTTGACGCGCTCAAATGGTTCGAAGCGAAGGCGCGCGCGTTCGGGCTTCAAACGAACATCGTGGACGGGCGCGTGATCGAGGTCTCGCCCTCCTTCGGCGAAAACCCCATCGCGCTTTGGAATCACCTGGACGTGGTGCCCGCCGCGGACGGCTGGACGTATACGCAGCCCTTCGAGCCCCTGCACGTGGGCGAAATGCTCATAGGCCGCGGCGCGGACGACAACAAGGGCCCGGCCGTCGCCTCTCTGTACCTGTTGAGAATGCTGAGGGAATTGAACGTAACGACGAAGCATCCCATTCAGCTCTGCGCGGGCACGGACGAGGAAAAGGGTATGAGCGACGTGCTGCACTACGTCCGCGTACGCCCCGAGGCGGCGCTCAACGTCGTCGCGGACTGCGGTTTTCCGGTCTGCTTCGCCGAAAAGGGCATACTCGAAGCGGAGGTCGTGTCCAAAGTGCCCCTTACGCAGTTTACGGCGCTTGAAGCCGGTACCGCAAGCAACATCGTACCGGACAGGGCGTTCATGCGGATCGC
>JAFPWH010000003.1 GCA_017395065.1 Clostridia bacterium
GAAGAAATAGACTTCCGCAATTATCTGCTCTATCTCATTAACCGGGGAAACTTGACTACCGCCACCATCAATTCCTACAATGCCGCAATTCGTTTCTTTCTGCAGGTGATTCTCGAAAAAGATGTCAATTATCGCCGTACTGCTCGACTTCGCAAAGAATACAAACTTCCGCCTGTCTGGAGCATCGAAGAAGTAACAAAATTTCTCAGCGTTATTGACAACATCAGGGATCGCGCCATATTTATCAACATTTATGGTTCTGGATTACGAGTTTCCGAAATCAGCACCCTCAAGGTTCAGGATATTGACAGCAAGAACATGCGACTCCTGATCCGGCAGTCCAAAGGACGAAAGGACCGTTACACAATTCTGTCTCAGAGTGGGTTAGACGCATTGCGTGATTACTGGAGACGATACAGACCTGCTTCTCCGGAAGGATATCTGTTTCCGGGAACTACCAAGGAAGGCCATCTGGGCAAATCCGGGATTGAAATTGCTTTTCGAAAATACTTGAGTCGAACCGATATTAAGACCCCTGGCACAGTCCACACACTTCGACATTGTTTTGCTACTCATGCCCTGGAAGCCGGTACTGATATTCTCTATATCAAAGAACTCTTAGGGCATTCATGCTTTGAAACGACAAACGTTTACCTCCATATCGCAAGCACGAAAGTTTTCAAAACCAGCAGCCCTGCTGACAGCCTGATTCTGTAAGGAAGGTGTCAGCATGCCAGAAGTACAGACTGTTTTTGCCGAATATGGTGATAAATACGAGGCAAGCCATCCGATGACCATCCAACAGAGAAAAGCGCTCCACGCAATAAAGCTGTGTCGGACTTCTGCCATGGGCGGACATATGGATGAGTGCCCAGAATGCGGTTTTCAGCGTCCTTCATATAATTCTTGCCGGAATCGTCATTGTCCCAAATGTCAAACGCTATTGAAAGAACGCTGGATAGAAAACCAGAGCTTCGATCTGTTGAATATTCAGTATTTCCATGTCGTATTTACCGTTCCTGCAGAACTGGATCCTCTCTTCCTGTCAAATCAGGAAAAACTATACCGATTATTATTTTCCTGCGCAGCTGAAACACTGACGCAACTGGCCTGGGACAAGAAATATCTTGGTGCGCAGATCGGCTGCATTGAGGTACTGCACACCTGGGGACAGAATCTTCATTTTCATCCGCATATTCACTGTATTGTCCCCGGTGGCGGACTGAACAAGATCGGTCAGTGGGTTCCCTCCCGGAAGAAATTCTTTATCCCCGTCAAAGTGCTATCCCGGATGTTCCGTGGCAAGTTCCTGGCAGCACTGAAAACAATGGATCTCGATTTCTGCGGTAGCGCGAAACAGTATGAGGATCCCCGCGATTTCCTCAACCTGATAGATCGTTGTTACAACAAGGAATGGGTCGCATATTGCAAGCCGCCGTTTCGGGATTCATCCGGAGTAATCCATTATCTCGGACGATACACCCACCGCGTGGCCATTTCCAACAACCGAATCCTGAATGTCAGGAATGGACAGGTTACATTCAAATGGCGGGATTATGCCGATGGCAGAAAAGAAAAAATCATGACATTGTCTGCCATGGAATTTATCCGACGTTTTCTGCTTCATATCCTGCCCAAAGGGTTTATGAAGATCCGGCATTACGGATTGCTCGGAAACCGGAACAAAACGAAGAAGCTGATACTCTGCAAGAGACTGACTAACACACCGATTCGGCTAAAGGAAAAGCTTCCCGCTCCGCAACTGCTGCAGAAACTGATTGGCCACGACATCACCACATGTCCTGTGTGCGGTACTCTGCTCCAACACGCCAGTCTTCCACCACCGCTTGTGTCCTAACAGAATACTTCCAGTTCCATTGCCCGCTGGGGAGGGGGAAGCTATGCCTATTATACATGATTCCTATTATTCGTCACTGAAAATTCTTTACTTCTGTTATCCAAATTGGCTCCTTCTTTTTGCTTTCAGGGTATCGTGACTTTTACTCTCCCCATACTGGTCTCGTTGGCGGTTTAGTTCAATGGAAATTATACGCACTGCGGCAGAATGCAGTAGGTTTCGTGCCTGCTGCTTTTCTTCTGCCGCACTGCGTATAATTCGCTACTCATTTGTCGAACTTACTCTAAATTAGCAAAGACCGCTTACATCGTGTAGGCGGTCTCTTTTCGTATTCAGATATATTTGATTTTGAGCTTTCTTTTCTTGGTTGAAAGCACCTTGCAGAGAACATCGTCAACTCCGTCGGTGTATCTGCCTTGTGAAATCAGACTGTTCTTTAAGCGGATAAGTGTTTGTATTAGCCAAGGATGAGCCATCAGAAAGTTATACATGGGAAACCGCAATGTTTTTCGAGGATGTGCTGCTCGATTCAGATATTTATGATGGAAGCTGGCCTGAAGCATATCTGTCAGTACTGAGAGCAAAAGGAACCAACATACGCAATTATCAGAGTCAGATAGATGAAATATTGCCTTATCTTGCCGGACAGCCTTTATATATACTTTTCCAGGATATAAATGGGGATGAAACTCCCGAAATGCTCCTGATCAGCGATACCTGGGCCGAACCTGGCATGAGAGGCTATTGTGACTTCTATGTCTATTCACATGATGGTTCGCATGCAAAATGTGTTCTAAGCATTCCGGAAGTATATAAAGAAGTGGAAGCGGGGGCATCCTATTCAATTTTCATAGATGGCACTGATTCCGGCACTTTCGTAGTTCAATACTACGATGGCTGGGGCATATGGCAAGTCAGGTATGATTCGGCAGACAATTTCCAGAGACTGGATACCCTGAGAGGAGTTTATTACAAAGCCTCTGATGAAGACGAACAGGATACATATTACCTTAACGGAAATCAGATTTCGTATCAGGAATTCCAAACTCGCTGGATTTCTAGTAATTCTGACACAGTAACCTTACTGGGAAGTACAGCCTACAGTCCCGCGGCGTCCGGTATGAAATATGATGCCGCAATCCAGCATCTTTCATCCCTATTGTCCGTGAATGAAGGAACTGATCAAGGCAACACACCTTCGTCGGATATGGTGGATTTCGGCGTTGCCAATGAAGATGTCCTTTTCGTCTCTGAAGGATATTATTATGTGGACAATTACAACACTGAGGATTACTACTCCTTTATCCCCGTAGATGTATTCAGCAATAAAGAAACATACAGGGCAAATGATCCTATTAAGTTTAGCGCCGATATTCTCGGTGGTACGCCGCCGTTCACCGTCACCTGGTCTGTTGAAGAATCTCAGACAAGAGACGGCCCGACACCGCTTGATCATTACATGGAATCCCATGAAGATTATTCATCTTCCATCTCTTATACGACAAACTGTCGTCACGTCGAATATGATTATACTCCACCTGTCGAAAGTACAACGTTGTTTGGGTGTTTTAGTGTAACTGATTCACGGGGCATATCCAGTTACTCACCCAACGAGAATCTGGCCGCTGTTGATACGCTTGCGGAATGGAATGAGCTGTATCCGCAGGTTGGGCGCCCTGAAGATGAAAGCTTTCCTTTTGCAGCCAGAACCAATAAGAAAAATGTCAATGTCAGGAATGGCATCGGAAAGGAACAGGATAAATTAACAACTTTTTCCTCGGCAGGTACATTGGTAAAAGTAATCGGCAAAGGCTATGACTCAACGGGGGAGAAATGGTATATTGTTCGATTCGGCATTGATCAGATCGGGTGTATCCGCAGCGATTTTCTTACATTCGAATAAAAATGTGTTTTAATGAAGGTGGAGTTCCAAATCAATTTTGTGGGAGAAAAAAAGATGAATTCGTCATTAAAAGACTATCAGGGAAGTTCAATTCCTCCGTTACCAAATAGATTCTACAGTGTTAAAACCTTCCTGCAAAACCATGATTAAAGATTTGATTGCAGACCATTTGTAATTATAAGCGATGGATTATCTCTATCTAAGCCTTTATTTATGCGCTTTTGCTAAAAAAAGTGTACGTTCAACAGTTGAGTCGCTCACCTTTCGTTAGATTTGCTAATCGCTTGCTAATTTTGGATTAGAAAAACGGGGGAAAACGAGGGTGAACAGAGGAAAACAGATTCCAATTGAATCGTCCGCCAGCGTTGAAAAAAAACGCATCCAGGCAAATGCAGGAAAACGCAGAAAAGTGTATAGTGTGATCTCCTAAGCGAAAGGCCGTGGGTTCGAATCCCGCCAGGCGCGCGCAGCCATGAAAACTCTTTGTCGGTTTTCATGGCTCAAATTATTTACCGGAGGGTAATTTGCTATGGATTATCGAAAACCGGTTGAAAGGTTTGTGATCGCTGCTTCATCGAATCTTACGAAATGGGCAATCTTTATTCCCCGGCTTTCCGATATGAACAAATAACCTATTGCACTTTTTCCCCTGATACGTTATAATAAGGCCATCCGGCGGGAGATCGGCAGGCCCCGACAATTTTCCTCAGAAAACTTTCCGGATTCGCTGCCAGCGGGACGGCCCGTTGCGTATACAGAAGTGAAACCCAACGACGACAGCCGCGCGGCGGCGGAAAGGACACGAAGATGGAGAAGAATATTGAGCAGTACATGAGCGAGTTTCTGGCGAACCACGACCGGCAGGCCCTGAGCGACGACGCAGCGGAGCAGGTAGTCGGCGGCGAGCTGGCCGGCCTCTTTCTCAACGGCAAATTCGTTGACGAGGAAACAGTATATAACCTGTTCCTCAATATGGCGGATCTTTATGGATACGATATTGCCGCTAACGTGTTCTGCGAATCGACCGGGTTTAGTAAAGTTGAGATCAACAAAGCGCACAGGGGAGGCGCCAGCGATAAAGAAAACATGTATTGTCTTATCACCCAGTGCTTTACGACATTTAGCAAAATCGAGGGCGGCGGCAAGACCTTCTGACCCCGCTTCCACCCCGCTGTATCCCACATCACCGCGTATCGCGTTTCCATCCCCGGCAGAGCATCACAGCGCTCCGCCGGGGTTTTTCATGCCCGCCCGAAACCGCCCTTCCGGCAGCGTCCCTGTTTTCAACCGGCTTTCCGTGAAGAGCTGAAAAGTCCCCATCTTCTCTATTCATAGAGCAGCAACCATTCCAAAGCGTTGATTTGTTTGATTCCATTATAGGATGTCACAGGAACAAAATCCATGGTTATCAAGTATTTCGGATTGTGATGGATACCGTGAGTTTTTGTCAGATTTCCAATTGTCAGCGCCGTCAATAATCAACATCACAGCGAATTTTGACGGAAGACGATGCCAAAAAGGCAGACGGTCAGATTCCCGTCGGAAATCCGCTATTGCTTTTGCGAAGCTGCCGATTTCAATACATAGATTTTGAACTTGAATTTTATTCCATATCAGCAAAAAATGAACTCAAATTTTATTCCATTATCGCTTGACTGATACTTGAATTTTGTGCATAATAGAGGTTGTGACGACCGGAGGTGATCTCGATGCTCAAACGCAAAGTATACAGCGAACTTCTAAACTGGAAGGATCAGCGCCGCAGCGAACAGGTCAGAAAGTGTCTGCTGCTGAAAGGTGCCCGGCAGGTCGGCAAATCGTTCATCGTCGAAGAGTTTGGCAAAAAGGAATATGCTTCTTTCCTCAAAATCGATTTCTTTCTCCAGCCGAACATGAAGGGGATCTTTGAAGGGGAACTTACAGCGGATGAAATTCTGAAGAGAATGACAGCATATGTGAGGGATTTTGAGCTCATCCCCGGCAACACGCTGATTTTTCTGGATGAAATCCAGTGTTGCGGCAATGCCAGGACCGCGATTAAATACCTCGCCATGGATTTTCGTTTTGACGTCATCTCTTCCGGTTCCCTGCTTGGTTTGACATACGGTGAAGATGCCGACGAAGCTGTGGAGATTCCTGAATCTGTGCCGGTAGGATATGAGACGCAGATCACCATGCACTCACTTGACTTTGAGGAGTTTCTCTGGGCAGACGGATACGATTCGGCAGCCATTGACGCTCTGAAATCATACTACACCTCCGGCGAAACCATTCCTGCGGCCGTTCACGAAAAATACGAGAGCCTTTTCCGTGAATTCATCGTGGTCGGCGGTATGCCGGAAGTTGTAAACGATTATGTGCAGCATCATGATTTCAATCGGGTTGACAGGCTTCAGCAAGACATCCTGGCAGAGTATCGGGATGATATTGCAAAGCACGCAAAGGGCAGGGAAAAAGTGCTGGTGCGGATGTGCTACGATGCGATTCCCATTCAGCTGATGAAAGAACAGAAGAAATTCCAATACTCAACCGTCGAACGCGGTCAAACCAGAAAGAAGTATGGCGGAAGCGTTCAGTGGCTGAAGGATTCTGCTATGGTTCAGGTCTGCTATAATCTCAACGAACCCTATCTGCCCTTAAAAGCGAATGCCAACGGGGATCAATTCAAGCTCTACCTCAACGACACCGGTCTGCTTTGCTGCACCTATGGTTTTGAAACGAAACTTGCCGTTCTGAACGACACCGTCACCGGAAATGCCCGCGGAGGTATCTATGAGAACGCCATCTCGGAATGCCTGATCAAAAGGGGGTATTCCCTGTATTACTGCAAGCCGGACAGTGTACACGAGATTGAATTCTTTATTGAACGCAGCGGAGCGGTCATTCCGATCGAGGTTAAGGCAGGAAATCGCTCAACTCCGTCCCTCAATCAATACATTGCGCGTTACAGACCTCCATTTGCTTATAAACTGACGAATACGCAAAACGGCCGGGTGGATGAAAAAATCACGCTCCCACACTACATGGTCATGTTTATTTGATTTATTTCACAGCAATTCTCCTAAGCGAAAGGCCGTGGGTTCGATTCCCGCCAGGCGCGCTTTTCCAAAACCCAAAGTTGACCGCAGAAACCGCCGGGCAGATCATGCCCGGCGGTTCCTGTTTGCTTTCTGCCGGTTTTTCCGGAAACGATTGGGAAGCCTGCCGATGCTTTTGCCTCTCCCGCCGATAAAACGTCGGCTCTGCATACGGGTATCGGGGCCTCTTTTACCGTCCGTCGAAAATGTTGCCGGGCCCGGAAAACAAAGCGCGGGGCCGGTTCATCGCCGGCCCCGGTGTTTTTGTCCGATCATCCTTCGATCATGATCGTCTGCTTTTCAGGCAGCTTCACGGGTTCCTTCTTCGGCACGTTTATGCTCAGCACGCCGTGCTCGAGCTTTGCGCCGATATCGGCCTGGGTGAGTCCTTCGCCCACGTAGAAGCTCCTCTGCAGCGCGCCCGCGTAGCGCTCCTGACGGATCAGTTTGCCTTTCTTCGTCGTTTCGTCCTTGTCCAGGCCCTTGGCCGCGGTCACGGTCAGACAGCCGTTTTCAAGTTCCAGCTTTACTTCGTCCTTCTTGAAGCCCGGCAGGTCGATATCCACTTCGTAATGGTCGTCGTGCTCGTGCACGTCGGTCTTCATTTCGCGCGCGGCGTTCTTGCCGTAGAGCCTGCGGTCCATGTGCCGCATTTCTCTGTTAAGGTCGTCAAGGTCATCAAAGAATTCGTCGAACAGGTTTTCACCAAAGATATAGGGCATCAACATAACTCTTACCTCCTTTGACGCTTGCGCGTACTGCGCACCTGCTGTGATCTTTCCTTTCGGAACTATCGTCGCAGGGGGTGTGTGTCGGCGTAGGTCGTCGTATGTTGTTACCGTTGGGTTGTCGTTCCGAACTCCGGTACCGGGCCCTTCTTTTTCTCTTTTGCCCTTTCCCTTTGTTCGCCTATAATTATACGCCTGTTTAGCAGCACTGTCAATAGGTGAGTGCTAATTTATCGGTTAACAATATGATAACAATTTGCATAAGTCGATGCAGAAAAAATGAATCGGTAATTCATGTGGATAAAAGTCGCATGCTGACAAAAAAAGCGTCCGGATGGGACGCAAAAGCACGTAACTGCGTGCGCTGCGCTTTCTTTCAGACACACATTTTGAAAGATATAACCGACAGAAAACGGAAAAAGGCATTAAATGTCAGCCATGAATGTGATATAATCCGGGCGCGTGTGCGGCTTTGCCCGCACGTCGGAGAAGAAACTTACAGAAGAACGAATATGATATGAAGCAAACCGCCATGACCGCACAGCCGGATTACCGCAAGACCCTTAGGGCCTGCTACCTTGGCTTTATCACGCAGGCGATCACCGCGAACTTCGCGCCCCTTTTGTTTCTGACCTTCAGGGACAGCTTCGGCGTTTCGCTGGAAAAGATCGCCTTTATCCCAATGACCTTCTTTCTGACGCAGCTCGTGATCGACTTTGCCGCCACGCGCTTTGCGGACAGGATCGGTTACCGAACCTGCGTCGTCTTTTCGCAGGTGCTTTCCGCCGCGGGCCTTGCTTTGCTGGCGGTGCTGCCGGACGTGCTGCCCGATCCCTTCCTCGGCATACTGATCGCCGTGGTGCTCTACGCCGTGGGCGCGGGGCTGATCGAAGTGCTCGTAAGCCCCATCGTGGAGGCCTGCCCCTTTGAAAACAAGGAAGGCACGATGAGCCTGCTGCACTCCTTCTACTGCTGGGGCAGCGTGGGCGTGATATTGGGCTCCACGGCGTTTTTCGCCGTATTCGGCGTAAAAAACTGGCGGATATTGGCGCTTTTGTGGGCGATCCCACCCTTTATAAACAGCTTCAACTTTCTCAGATGCCCCATCGAGCGCCTGACGGAGGACGGCGAGGGGCTGAAGACGGGCCAACTGTTCCGAATGCCGCTGTTTTGGCTTATGGCGCTGCTCATGGTCTGCTCGGGCGCGTCGGAGATCTCCATGTCCCAGTGGGCCTCGGCCTTTACGGAGTCCGCGACGGGCGTATCCAAGACGGTCGGCGACCTGGCCGGCCCCTGCCTGTTCGCCGTTTTGATGGGCATTTCCCGCGTGTTCTACGGCAAAATGAGCCAGAGGCTTGATCTTACGAAGACCATGCTGTGCTGCGGGGCGCTGTGCGCGGCGTGCTATCTGCTGGCTTCGCTGTCCAAATCAAGCGTTCTGGGCCTTGCGGGCTGCGCGCTGTGCGGCGTGTCGGTTGGCGTCATGTGGCCGGGCACGCTCAGCATTTCCGCTCAGAAATGCCCAAAGGGCGGCACGGCGATGTTTGCGCTGCTGGCGCTGGCGGGCGACCTGGGCGGCTCCGTCGGCCCTTCGCTGGTAGGCCGCGTGAGCGCCGCGGCAGACGGAAACCTGAAGGCCGGCCTGCTCGCCGCCGCGGTCTTCCCCTTCCTGCTGATCGCCGCTCTGACCGTGCTGAAAAAGCGGGTCGGGACGGCGGAGAAAAGATAAGCGGCGCGATTCTGTTTGCCAAGCGTGGCCGCACCTTCCGCCTTTTCTTCGCTCCCGTTGAGAACTTGCCTTATATTTTGTCCAGGTTCTCAACGGGGCTATTGACATATGCACTGCCGTCGCGTATACTATTCGTTGAAAAGTTGTATAGTAAATCAGTCAAGTTCTCAATCAGAAGGAGCAGGGGAAATGGAGATCAAGCGGGATCTTTATTTGAACAGACTAATTTCGTATATGTGGGACGGGCAGGTAAAAGTCATAACCGGCATCCGCAGATGCGGAAAATCGTACCTGCTGCGCGTGCTTTTTAAGAACTATCTCATGCAGCAAGGCGTTCCGGAGGATCACATCCTTTTCTATGAGCTGGATCTTGCAAAGGACATCCGCTACCGCGATCCTCTCGAGCTGGCAAAAGCCGTACGGGAGCGGGCAGACGGCCGGGCGGATCGATACTATTTGTTCGTCGACGAGATCCAGATGTCCGATGAAGTGCCAAACCCCTATAACCCCAACGGAAAAGCGATCACGTTCTACGATGCGCTGAATGATTTGAAATCCCTTCCCAATCTGGATATTTACGTGACCGGAAGCAATTCCAGGATGCTTTCCGGCGATATCCTGACGGAATTCAGGGGACGAAGCGACGAGATCAGGGTCCATCCGTTGAGCTTTGCGGAGTATTATGCCGCCGTCGGGGGAGATCGGGCAGACGCTTTTGAAGAATACGCTTTCTACGGCGGTATGCCCCTGATCCTTTCGCGGCCGGACGATACCGCAAAGATGAATTATCTGAAATCGCTGTTTTCCGAAGTATATCTGAAAGACATCGTGGAGCGCAAAAAGATCAAAAGAGAAGACGTCCTTTCGGCGACGATCGATCTGCTTTGCTCCTCCGTCGGTTCTTTGACGAATCCCAACAGTATCGCAAATTCGCTGAATTCCAGACAAAGGCTCTCCGGCGAAAATACCGTCGCCGCCAACACGGTAAAGGCTTATATCGATCATCTTGTCGACGCGTACCTGTTTGAAGAATGCCGCCGCTATGACGTGAAAGGCCGAAGCTATTTCGATTATCCGAACAAGTATTACTGTGACGATATTGGCCTCAGGAACGCAAGGATCGGTTTTCGGCAGCAGGAGATGACGCACATGATGGAAAACATCATCTACAACGACCTGCGCGTGCGCGGCTGCGAAGTGGATATCGGCATCGTCTGCGGAACCGAAAAGAACAAGGCCGGGCAAAGCGTTCAGGTTCCCCGGGAAATCGACTTCATCGCGACGCGCGGCGGCAGGAAAACCTATATCCAATCGGCCTATGCGCTGGAAACCGAGGAAAAAGCGAGGGTCGAAAACAGGCCCTTCGCCCTGACCGGCGATTCATTCCCAAAGATCATCGTCCGGCACGATATCCGCAAGCGCTGGTACGATGAGCAAGGTATCCTGAATATCGGAATACTGGATTTCCTGCTCGATCCGCAGATCGTATAAAGCCGGCGATCCCCCGAGGAACGCAGCAGGAAGATCCTGCAGATGCAGCCCCCTTCCTGAAATTTTTGCGGCATTCCGCATTTTTTTAAGACAACGAACGCTCTGCCGGCGTCCGTCCGGGGACGGCGCGTTCGTTTGCGCGAAAAAATATGCGATTCGTTCTTGCATTTTCGGAAAAATCCCGTATAATTCAATCCCGGCGGAAAAAAGACGGGAGGCGGCGGCATGATCATCAACACGGGCCAAAGGACGGACATTCCGGCCTTCTATGCCGAGTGGTTCGCAAACAGGCTGAAGGAAGGCTTCGTCTGCGTGCGCAATCCCTTCGACCAAAAGCAGGTAAGCCGCTACCGCCTCGACCCGTCCGTCGTCGACGTCATCGGCTTTTGCACCAAAAACCCCGCGCCGATGTTCCGGTACATGGACCTTCTTAAAGATTACGGGCAGTACTGGTTTTTCACGATCACGCCCTACGGGCGCGACGTCGAGCCGAACGTGCCGGACAAGCACAGGCTGCTGGACGACTTTAAAAGGCTCTCCGACACGGTCGGCGTCCGTTCGGTCGGCTGGCGCTGCGACCCGATCTTCCTTTCGGAGCGCTACTCCTTCGAATACCACGTCCGCGCGTTCGAGCGCATCGCCTCCGCGCTGGACGGCTACACGAAGACCGCCGTGATCAGCTTTATCGACCTCTATCCCAAGGTGCGAAGAAATTTCCCCGAAGCCCGCGAGGTCCCGAAAGACGAGCGGCTGAGGCTCGGAAAAGAGCTGATTTCGATCGCCGCCGTCCACGGCATGACCGTAAGGCCCTGCGCGGAGGGAGACGAGCTATCCGCATTCGGCGCGGACTGCGGCGGCTGCATGCGTTTGAGCGACTACGAGGCGGCCGCCGGCAAACGCCTGAACGCGCCCAAAAAGAAGGGCGCGCGGGCCGCGTGCGCCTGCTATCTCTCCTGCGACATCGGCGCATACAACACCTGCAGGCACCTGTGCAGGTACTGCTACGCAAACGCCGAGCCCGAAAAGGTGCTTTCGCTCAGCCGCCTGCACGACCCCAAATCGCCCTTCCTGATTGGCAACTACACGGACGGCGACAAGATCCACGACGTCCCCCAACAATCGTGGGCCGACGGGCAGACGAGCCTGCCGATATGAGGCGCCCGAAGCGGCGCCTGCGCAGACCGCGTTCCACGGGCGGGCCGGCCATTAAAAACGGCCTGCGGTCGGTGACGGAACGTTCAAAACACATTTTTCTGCGTTTTTCAACGGAATTTTGCACATTTTTCTTGGTTTTTTGAGCCTTCGGCGCACATTTTTCCGGATTCTGCGTCGGCGCGGCATAAAAAAAGCGGCGCCAGGCAGGGCGCCGCGGCGCTTTTATGGATTTCTCAATAATCCGCGAACCTGTCGTCTCTCTCGAGCGAGGCGATCTGCGCCATCTCGTCCTTGCTCAGTTCGAAGTCCCACACGTCGTAATCCTCGGCGATATGCTCTTTATTGGAGGAGCCGGGGATGCAGATATTGCCGGCCTGCAAATGCCAGCGGATGATGACCTGCGCGGAGGACACGCCGTGCGCCTGCGCGACGGACGCGATCACGGGATCGTTGAACAGTATGCGCGTGTTGCCGCGCCCGCCCAGCGGGAACCAGCTCTCCAGCACCGTGCCGTACTGCGCGATGTGCGCTTTCATTTCGCCGCTTTGGTGGTACGGATGCGTCTCGTTTTGCAAAAGCGCGGGGCGGATGGACGTGGCGTTCACCAGCCGGTCGAAATCCTCCGGCTCGTAGTAGTTGGAAAGCCCGATGGAGCGCAGCTTGCCCGCCGCGACCGCCCTTTCCATCGCCTGATAGGCCTTTACGTCGTTGCGGGGCTGGGAATGGTGAAGGATCATCAGGTCGATGTAGTCGACGCCCAGCCTGCTCAGCGAGGCGTCGATCGCGGCGTCGCCGTCGTCGAAATCGCTCGTCCACATCTTCGTGGTGATGAAGACCTCTTCGCGGGTGACGATGCCCTCGTCGATGGCCCTGCGCAGCCCTCTGCCCACAGCCGCTTCGTTGCCGTAGATGCGCGCCGTGTCGATCAGGCGAAAGCCCGTACTGAGCGCCCAATAGGTCGAGTTCTCCGCCTCGCTGTTCGAAAGGCTGAACATGCCCAGGCCCAGGATCGGCATTTCATAGCCGCTGTTCAGCGTAACGGTTTTGCTTTCGAAGTCGAAAACGGGACAGCTTTCCTGCGCGCCGGCCCCGACGTACGCGCCGCTTGTCAGCAGGGACAGAACGAGGCAGGCGATTTTAAGCGTATTTTTCATTTTCATAAGCTCCTTTTATTATTGAGCGTTCACGAGCATCCATTTTCCGCCGCGAAGTTCGAAACGGTGCGTGCCCTTCATGCGGAAGATCCCCCGGGCGCCGTAGGCGTTCGCGTTGAGCACGGACGTACAGGTGACGCAGGCTTTGCCGCCCTCCACCTGCACGACGGGGTTTTCGATGCCGATCGTGTAGTAGCGCAAGCGCCCGTCCGCCACGTCCGCGAAGTACTCCTCACGCGTCTGACGCATGCCGCTCATATGGACGAAAACCATATCCTCCGAGACGAGCTCACGCATGGTATCCGTGTCCGCGTCGGTCATCGCCTGGCAGTAGCGGGCCTGCGCAAAGAGCACGGCGCGCTGCTCTGCGCTCAGGGCATTCAGTTCTGCGCCGGTGACGCTCACGTTTGGAAAAACCGAAAGATCGTACGGATTCATCGTATCCTCTCCTGTGTCCGCTTTGGGCGTCTGTACGTTTTGCTCTCGTGCCGCGTTCCCCGTTTTTATTCAGTAGCCGAGGCTTCCCAGCCATTGGCTGACGGATTCCTTTACTTTGTCCTGCCTGTTCTGGCAGTCGTTCCCGCGGACGGCCAGCCCTTCGAGTACCCGTGCGTCCTTGCAGGCGGCGGCGAGCTTCCGGTCGAAGCCGGACAGGCCGCTGCCCTCGTGGGTCGAGAAGGGCACGAGCTTCTTTCCCGAAAAGTCGTTGTTTTCAAAGACCGTGTACATAATCATCGGCCAGTCGCCCCACCAGACCGGCGCGCCGATAAAGACAGTGTCGTACCCGCCTGGATCCGGCAGCGTGCCCGCGTAGGCCGGGCGCGCTTTTTCCCGCTGCTCCTTGCGGGCGACGTCAGTCAGGGCGTCGTACGTCATGGGGTAGTGATCGTCCGCCGGCACGATCTCGAAAAGGTCCGCGCCCGTTTGCCCGGCGATCATTTCCGCGACGATGGCGGTGTTGCCCTTGTCGATCACGCCGACCGTGTACTGTTCGCCCGTGCGGGAAAAATACACTACCAGTGCCTTGCCCTGCCCTTCGGCGCGCTCGGCGGAAGCCGAATCCTGGCGCGTACCGACGGAAGGCTCTGCGCTCTTTCCTTCGGGCGCTTTGTCCGCGGAATTTCCGCAGCCGGTCAGGATCAGCAGCAAGACGGCCGCAAGGGCGATCACAAGCATTTTTTTCGTTTTCCGCATGATGAATGGTCCCTCCTGTAAATGTGCGTTCCTTACGCTTTCTCAAAGCCCGGGCGCCAGGCCGCGAAGGAAGCGAGCTGTTCGTCCGTGCGGTGATAGTAGCGCTCGCCCTTGTCGAGGGCGGCGACCGAAGCCATCTCGTCTTCGGTCAGAGTGAAATCGAGGATGTTCAGGTTGTCGCGGATGTGGCTTACGTTCCGGCTGCCGGGGATCACCGCAAAGCCCATCTGCGTGTGCCAGCGCAGGATGATCTGCGCCGGGGTCTTGCCGTACTTTTGCGCAAGAAGCGCAAAGACCGGCTCACCCACCAGCTTCTTGTCGCCGTGTCCCAGCGGATACCAGCTCATCAGCTTTATGCCGTACCCGTCCAGCGTTTTGCGAAGCTCCTTCTGCGTAAAATACGGGTGCGCCTCCGCCTGGATGAACTGGGGCACGATCTCCCACTTCGTTTTGAGCTCTTCGATGTATTTCCCCTCGAAGTTGGAGATGCCGATGGCCCTGGCCTTTCCGTCCCTGTACGCCTTCTCCAGCTGCCGGTATCCCGCAAGCCAGTTCCCGGCGGGCTGGTGGATGTACAGAAGGTCTGCATAGTCCGTGCCCAGGCGCTCCAGCGTTTCGTCCACGGCCCTGGGATTTTCGTATTCGCTGGGCCAGAGCTTGGTGGACAAAAACACCTTTTCGCGGCTTACGCCGCTGAGCCTTATGCCGCGGCCAACGGCGCGCTCGTTGACGTAGGCGTTTGCCGTGTCCACGAGGGAATATCCCATCCGGAGCGCTTCGCGCACGCTGTTTTCGGCGTCCGCGGGGGAAAGCATGTAGGTGCCGATGCCCACGGCGGGGCAGTTGACGCCGTTGTTCAAAGTGATGTATTCCATGATCCTTCTCCTTTATTTTTTGTCTCCGTAGCGGCGGCAATCTGCCGCCATAAACATCGCGAATACGAACCGTCTTTCCGTCCTGCACGCAGCGCCCGTACGTCTCCGTAGCGGCGGCAATCTGCCGCCATAAACATTGCGAATACGAACCGCCTACCGTCCCACACGCAACGCCCGTACGCCTCCGTAGCGGCGGCAATCTGCCGCCATAAACATTGCGAATACGAACCTCTTTGCGTAAAGCGCCTTTCCCCCGCGTATACGCCACGTCCATGGCGACAAATTCGCCGTTCCGTGCGTTTGTCGGAGTATGCTGCAAACCGCTTCGCTCATGGCGGCAGATTGCCGCCGCTACGGATAATTCGCCGTTCCGTGCGTCTATCGGTGTGCATTGCGAACCGCCACGCCCATGGCGACAAATTCGCTGTTTTGTGCGTTTGTTGGGGGATGTTGCGTATACGCTTCGCCAAAAACATTCCCTTCTACATCAGCCCGTTCTCCGCAAGCCAGCGGCGGACGCTGCCTTCGCAGGAGGCGGCTTGGCTTCCGGTGATTGAAAGGCCGCTCTTTACCACAGCGCCGGGGCAGGCGCGCTTTATGTCCCTTTCGCTCGAACCCATGCCGCTGCCCTCGTTGGTGCAAAGCGGCAGGATGGTCTTTCCGCCGAAATCGAACTTCTCCAAAAAGCTGAGCACCGCCATCGGCACCGTGCCCCAGTAGTTGGGGTAGGCAAGCACCACGGTGTCGTAGCCGTCGACGGACGCGGGCAGGGAAACCAGCTCCGGCCGGGCGTTTGCGCGCAGGTCCCTTTTGGCTTCCTCGATGCAGGTCATGTAGACCGGGGAGTAGGGGTGCTTCATCTCGATTTTGAAGCTGTCCGCGGGGATCAGGGTCTTTACGATGTTGCAGACGATCTCGGTGTTGCCTGTCTTCACGTAGCGCATCGCGCCGCCGAAATAGTTTTCGTCCGCCCTCGAGAAAAACGCGATCAGTGTCTTTGCCATGTCTTTGCCCTCCAAATCTTTCTGTCGCTTTGATTATAGGCGAAAACCCTTGCAAAGTCCAATAGAAATGGTGTATAATCGATTTAAATTTTAAATGGCACGGAGGGAAAAATGACCACCAAGCAGATCGATTACTGCATCGAGCTTTCGCGCACACTCAACTTCAGCCGCGCGGCGGACAATCTGTACGTGAGCCAGCCGACGTTTTCGTACCAGATCAGGCTGCTGGAGGAGGAGATCGGCTTTTCGCTGTTCGAGCGCAGCGGAAAAGGCGCGTATCTCACGCCCGCGGGCGCACAGTTCGTCTCGTTTCTGACGGGCCTGCGCGAGGACCTCAGGCGCGCGATCGAGCAGGGCCAGAATTTCAGCGCGAAGTATCTGGACAGCATTTCCGTGTGCCTGCCGGTCCGTCAGGCGCTGTATTTCCTGCCCGAAGCCATGCGCCTGTTTGCCCAACGCTTCCCCACGGTGCAGATCACGCCGCTGTTTCGCTACGGCGGAAGCCTGGAGTGCTTCCTCGCAAACGAAGCGGACGTCCTTTTCGCCCTCAAAGAGCAGACGAAGCAGCTTCCGGGCGTTCAGGTGCACGAGCTGTTCGTAAGCCGCGTCTATCTGATCGCGGACAGAAACGATCCCCTCGCGGAAAAGGACCTGATAAAGGAGGAAGACCTCTTCGGGCGCACGCTGATGGTCGGCGGAGGCTCGCCGCCCGCGCTCAAAAGCGTTCAGCACCGCCTGATCGCCACGGGAAAGATAAGCTATTTCAACAGCCCGGACCACGACACCACGCTGACCAACGTGGCCGCCGGCAAGGGGATCTGCCTCGCGCCGGGCTTTCTGAACGACCACAGCGGCCAGTTCGCCTGGATCCCCTTCGACTGCCGCGAATCGTTTTCCTGCGTGCTGTGCACGCACAAAGCCGACAGCCGCCCGGGCGTGGCGGCCTTCGTCGAAATACTGCAAAAGCTCTTCAAAGAAGCCGTGGCCTTTCCGCTGTGACGCGTATTTCGGGCGCGAAAAAAACGCGGCCGCGCCGAACGTTCACGGCCGCGGCGGTACTGACGATACTATAGTACAAATCGGGCGAAAAATCAATCGGGTCTTGCGTTTTCCCTGCGCCGTCCCCGGTAAAGAAGGCGGCCCGATCCGTTTTTTCGTACGTTCTGCGCATTTTCTGCCGTCGGATTTCGGAGATTTTTTTGCCGGGACGCGGTACAATAAGCGCGTAAAAACGGGCAGAATGGGTCCGATCCGTTCTGTCTGAACCGAAAGGAAAGGGTGAATTTGTATGAAAAAACGCTTTCTGGCATTCCTGGCGGCGTGCTGCCTGACCGCCTGCGCGCTGGCCGAGGGGACGGTGTACACCGCAGATCAGACCGATCAGAGCGCGGTCGACGTGTCCGGCACGGAAAACGTCGTGATTTCGGGCGCGACGGTCCTCAAAACCGGCGGCGACGCCTCGAGCGCCGACGAAGCGAGCTTCAAGGGCGTAAACGCGGCGGTTCGCGTGTACGACCGGGCGACGCTCACGATCACGGATTCGCTGATCGAAGCCTCCGCGAAGAACGCGACCGGCGTCTTCGCCTATGACGGCGGCACCGTCAATATTTCGGACTGCACCGTGAACGTCACCGGCGGGGGCGCGGGCGGCGTGCAGGTGGCGGGCGGCGGCACGCTGATCGGCAAAAATCTGACCGTGACCAGCGCAAGCAAGGCCGCGATCCGCTCCGACCGGGGCGGCGGCACGATGGTTCTGGACGGCGGCACCTACACCTCCACGGGCAAAAACGGCTGCCCTGCGATCTACAGCACGGCGGACATCACGGTTTCGAACGCCGTCTGCACGTCCGAACAGTCCCGTGCGGTCATCATCGAGGGCAAAAACAGCGTGACGCTGGAAAACTGCATCCTCGAGGGCAACGACCAGTCCACGAAGGAGGGCAGCGTCCGGGCAAACGTGCTGCTCTACCAAAGCGCCTCAGGCGACGCGAAGGCGGGCACGAGCGTTTTCACGATGACGGGCGGGCAGATGACGTGCCTGAGCGGCGCGATGTTTTACTGCACCAACACGGACAGCGTGATCGATCTCAAGGAGGCCGAGCTCGTACTCTCAGGCGACGATACCCTCCTCATCGTCTCCGCGGGCCGCTGGGGCAAGGACGGCAGAAACGGCGGAAGCTGCACATTGAACGCCGAAAAACAGGTCCTGAGCGGAAAAATCACCGTGGACGGCCTCTCTTCCCTCACGCTCGATCTGACCGATTCCGCCTTCACGGGCTCGATCGAGGCGGAGGGCGAAGCCCGCGTGACGCTGGACGAAAACAGCACCTGGACGCTCACCGCCGACAGCTATATCACCGAATTCAACGGAAACCCCGACAACGTAAAAGGAGACTACGCGCTGTACGTGAACGGCAGCAGGATAAACTGAAGCAAAAACAGCGGCGGCAGCAACCCGCCGCCACATTCATCGCGTATACGAAATCAAACCCGTTTTAACCCAAACCATTACGCCGACCCCGTAGCGGCGGCAATCTGCCGCCGCATTCATCGCGTATACGAAATCAAACCCGTTTTAACCCAAATCACCGCGCCGACCCCGTAGCGGCGGCCTTCAAGGCCGCCATAACCGTCCCGTATACGCAAAAAACCCGCGCTTCCCGCAACGCCACCCCCTATACGCAACCCCCCATGGCGGCAGATTGCCGCCGCTACAGCTGATTCGCTCCTCCGTACGTTTGCCGGGGTGCATTGCAAACAGCATCTCCCCATGGCGGCGTAGACGCCGCCGCTACGGCTGATTCGCTTCTCCGTACGTTTGCCGGGGTATATTGCAAACCGCTTCGCCCATGGCGGCAGATTGCCGCCGCTACGGAGATACAACATCCGCCGTTTCTCTATCCGCATCCCCCGCCCCCCGTTGCTTCCTCTTCGTATTTCTGCTATAATGTCCTAAACACCGACAGACGCATCGCGCAAAACGCTTTTCCGGAGGTGCCTCAGATGGACAGAACAGCCTATGTCGCCGGCCGCTACGGCCTTTTCAGAACGCCGCCCGAGATGGTGCCGGCGGGAAAATGCGACGTTTCGGGCAACGGGCGCTGGCGCATCTGGGAGTTCGCCGGCACGAAGATCGACGCGCCGATCCTCGGAAACGGCGACCTTTTGTCCGCGTTCGCGTGGCCGGCGCGCTACATGCAGTTCTGGCTGACGACGAACGATTTTTGGCAGATGGAGTCCAATCCAAACTACGAATTCTTTCACGACAACGCGGTCGCAAAGCGCGATCCGCCCGTGGCGCTGGGGAGTCCAAGGCCGCTGGGCCGCGTCGTGTTCGACGTACCCGAATACGAAGACGCCGCCTGCGAGGTGCGCCAGGAATACCTGACGGCGGACACGAAGGCGCTCTTCACCGCGCGGGACGGGCACGTCCTTCGCGTAAACAGCTGGGTCGCGGCGACGGAAAACGAGCTGATCGTCGAGATTTCGTCCACGAAAAAGTGCTCTCTCTGCTACGAATTCTTTTTTCCAAACGAGCTGGGCAAGGGCTGCGACGTCGGCGTCGACTGCATGGGCGACTGCGAGGACGACGAGCTTCTTTCCGGCACCTTCAAGGGCTTGATCGGCGGGCGTCCGCTGCAGGTCAAAAGCGAAAAAAACGGCCTGCTCTCGGGCTACAGAGAATTTTCCGATCACGTGGACGTGCCCACGAAGTGCGCCTTCGGCGCGCGCGTGCTGGGCGCTTCCTCAAATGAGCTCACGCTGGAAGCGAACGTGAAATACACCTTCGTCGCGGCGGTCAGAAGCTGGGCAAAGACCGCGCGCCCCTTTGAATACGCCCGCTCCCGCGCAAAATGGATCACCGAAAACGACGTCATTACCCTCCGGGCGCTGCACGAAAACTGGTGGAAGGATTTCTGGTCGGTTTCGGGCGTGGAATTTGCCGACGAAACGCTGATGCGCGCCTACTGCACCTCACAGTACATGATGGCGTCCGTCTCGCGGGACCCGGAGTATCCGCCCAACATCCTTGGCATCTCCACCTTCGACCGCATGGCCTGGAACGGCAACTACAAGATCAACTACAACCACCAGACGCCCTATCTCGGCCTGCTGGCCGCCGGGCACTTCGAACAGGCCGACCCGCACGACGCGCCCTACCTTTCCATGATGGACGTCGCAAGGGAAATGGGCCTTCGCCTGCTGAAACACGAGGGCGCTTACCTGCCCCTCGGCCTCGGCCCCAAGGGCATGGTCAGCGAAGCGCTGCTTTTGCACATGAAATCGCAGGGCGTGCACGGGGCGCTGAACATGCTGATGCGCTGGCGCCTTTCGATGGACAGAAAATACCTTCTGAAGGTCTTCCCCTACCTGCTCTCGGTCGCCGATTTCTGGGAAAACGATCTGGTCGAAGAGGGCGGCGTGCTGCACATTCGGGGCGACGGCATGCACGAGCGCACGACCCGCAGCGTCTTAAACGACGGCGAGCCGGAGGACCCCACGAACACGCTGGGCTACCTTCGCTGCTTCTTTAAGGAAATGCAGGCCGCAGCCGATTTTCTGGGCATAGCCACGGAAAGGATTCCGGCCTGGCAGGACGTCCTTACGCGCCTTGCCCCGTACAAAGTCGGAAAGATCAGTGAGATCGAAGACAACCCGACGCTCTGGAACGAAGGGCAGCTTTCGCTCAAGGACCTGCTGCCGGGGGACGTTCAGAACCTGCCCGTGTACTTCAACGAAGCAAAGGGCAGCGCCTGGTCGCTGCATTTTCCGGGCAACGTCATGCACATCTACCCCGGCGGCGCGATCGGTCTGGGCAGCGACGAAAAGGAGCTTGAGACCGCGCGGAACACGGTCCGGGCGCTTTCCGAAACGGAGCGCGCCTGCCGCGGCCTGAAGGCGGACGCAAACGCGCAGGTCACGGCCAAAGGCGCGTGGAACGCCACGAACCTCGGCTGCCTGTTCTTCGTCGCGGCGGTCAGGGTAGGCTTCGATCCTGACACGATCCTTTCGGAGCTGCGCCGAAAGCTCGAAACAAACGGCCTGCCCAACGGCTTTTTGCGCGACAATCCGCACGGCATCGAAAACCTCTCCACCGTGCCCAACACCCTGCAGGAAATGATGCTTTTGTCCCACGAGGGGATACTGCGCTTTTTCCGCGTCTGGCCCCGCGCCGCGATCCCCGACGCCCGCTTTTTCGGCCTGCGCGCCTACGGCGGCTTCGTCGTGGACGCGGCCCTGAAGGGCGGCCAAACGCAGCGCGTCGAAATCGAAAGCACCTACGGCGGCCCCCTGACCTTCGAAAACCCCTGGCCCGCCCCCGCAAACGTAAACGGCCGTATCCTCAGCGGCAAAACGATCACCGTAAACACACAAAAAGGCGAAAAACTAACAATCGTCCGGGCAGAGTAAAAGCGCCGCCGCACCGACCCCCGCCCACACCGTAGCGGCGGCAATCTGCCGCCATCGTCATCGCGTATACGAAACAGCACGGCGTAAAGCGCAATTTCCTGCATATCCGCCGCGCCCCATGGCGGCCTTGAAGGCCGCCGCTACGGCGATCGCGCGGCGCCCTGCTTTCATGCGCCGGTTTCTGCGTATACGCAATGCCCTGTGGCGGCAGGTTGCCGCCGCTACGGCGAGGCGGGATCGCATACTCCTTTCGGGGTTGTACTGCTTGTATGCGATGCCTTATGGCGGCGTGGACGCCGCCGCTACGGCGCGCATGCTGTTTCCGTTCATGGGCGCGGCTCTCTCCCCCGCCCCCGCTCCCTCCCAAAATCTGCGAATTTTACTCACTCTTCATAATAATTTGCCCATCTTTGCTCATCATATATTTGTATTTCTTTTCGGAAAATGGTATAATAAATGTCAAATCGGATTTTGCGCTTGCGAATGAAGAAAGCGAGGACATTTATTTTTGAAAAACAGAAAGCGGAGTTTTGCCGGTACGCTGATCGTTTGGGCGTGCATCATGGCGGGCATCGTGCTGGTCGTGTACATGACGGGCACCTCCAATCGCTCGAAAGAGCCCACAAAGCTTGAATATTCCCAGCTGCTCGAATACGTCGAGTACGACCTGAAGGCCGACAAGGGCCTGAACACGGAGAGCGTGGACAGCGCAAAAACCATCGGCGCGGTGCTCGTTCAGGACGATCTGTTAAAGGGCGTTAAAAACGGAAACGAGGCGCAGCTGAGCAAAAACAACTACGAATTTTCCTGCGCGCTGCCCTCCTACGACACGTTCCGTTCGGACGTGAACAGCATCTACCAGCGCGTGCTTGGCAGCAGCGCGATCGTCTCTTCCAACGACTGGACGTTCGCCTACAACATCCAGGAGCCGGAGACGGCCAGCGTATTTTTGCAGCTGCTTCCGAGCATACTGTCCCTTGCGCTGTTCGTCGGCATGATGATCTTCATCTTCCGCATGCAGGCGGGCGCGAACAAGGGCGCCAACAGCTTCGTCCGCGGCAGGACCAAGCTGGTCGATCCCAACGCCAACAAGATCCGCTTTGGCGACGTGGCCGGCGCGGAGGAGGAAAAGCAGGAGCTCAAGGAGGTCGTCGACTTCTTGAAGGCCCCCGAAAAGTACACGAAGGTCGGCGCGAAGATCCCCAAGGGCGTGCTTCTGATCGGCCCGCCCGGCACGGGCAAGACGCTTTTGGCCAAGGCCGTCGCGGGCGAGGCGGGCGTTCCGTTCTACACGATCTCCGGTTCCGAATTCATGGAAATGTACGTGGGCGTGGGCGCGAGCCGCGTGCGCGACCTGTTCGATCAGGCCAAAAAGAGCGCGCCCAGCATCGTCTTTATCGACGAGATCGACGCCATCGGCCGCCAGAGGGGCGCAGGCCTGGGCGGCGGACACGACGAAAGGGAGCAGACGCTCAACCAGCTCCTGGTCGAAATGGACGGCTTTACCCCCAATTCCGGCGTCATCGTGATGGCCGCGACCAACCGCAGCGACATTCTGGACCCCGCGCTCATGCGCCCGGGCCGCTTCGACCGCCAGGTCGTCGTCAACTACCCCGACGTTAAGGGCAGGGAGGAGATCCTCAAAGTCCACTCCCGCGGAAAGCCGCTGGCAAAGGACGTAGACCTTCACACGATCGCGGTCATGACGCCCGGCTGCACCGGCGCGGACCTTTCCAACATCATGAACGAGTCGGCGCTGCTGACCGCGCGAAACGGCAGAAGCGAGATCGACATCGCCACGATCGAGGAAGCCATCAACCGCGTAAGCCTCGGCCTGGAGAAAAAGAGCCACCTGATCCCCCCGAAGGACAAGGAGATGACCGCCTACCACGAGGCGGGCCACGCAATCGTCGCCTGGGCGATCCCCGAGTGCGAAAAGGTGCAGGAGATCACCACGATCCCGCGCGGCATGGCCGGCGGCTACACCAAGTACATCCCCGACGAAAAGACCCAATACGCGACCTCCTCGCGCCTGCGTGCCCACATCGCAAGCGCCATGGGCGGCATGAGCGCGGAAAAGCTGGTCTACGGCGACATCACGACCGGCGGCAGCAACGACATAAAACAGGCCACGTCCCTTGCCCGCAGCATGGTCTGCGAATACGGCATGAGCGAGCTTGGCCCCATATTCATGAGCGGCGAGCACGAGGTGTTCCTCGGCCGCACGTTCTCCCAGACCTCCTCGGGCATCAGCGAAAGCTTAAGCAGCGCCGTCGACGAGGAAGTCAAAAAGCTGCTCAACGAAGGCATGGCAAGAGCCACGCAGATCCTCACGAAATACCGCGAAAAGCTCGACGGCCTCGTAAAGCTGCTCATGGAAAAGGAGCGCCTGAACCGCGAGGAATTCGAGTCCTTCATGGAGGACAGGGAATACGATCCCGCCCGCGCCGAAGCCTACCGCTTCTACCGCGACCCGGGCAAGGCCGCGATCAAGGAAGCCCCCGCCGAGGCCCCGCAGAATCAGCCCGCCGCGCCCGAACAGAGCGCGCCCGCCGAAGCGGGCGAAACCGAAAACAACGCCAAAAAGTGGTTCGAAGACGCCCACGAAAAGGACGAGGAGCGCAAGGAAAAGCCGGAGATATAAGGGAGCGGTAAACAGGGGAAAAAGCGCAAAGCAGCAAAAATCCGCAGCGGCGGCAATCTGCCGCCACGTACCCCTTTTCCCCGCCTGACCCCCGCCAAAAAACCCACAAACAGGAGCACAGCATGAAAATCAATCCCGTCAAGGGCATGAGAGACTATCTGCCCGAGGAAATGCGCGTCAGAGACTACGTGCAGGGCGAAATCCTAAAAATCTACCGCGCGAGCGGCTTCGAGCGCATCTCCACCCCCGTGATGGAGGACATGGAGAACCTCGACAAGAGCGACGGCGGCGACAACCTGAACCTGATCTTCAAGGTATTGAAGAGGGGCGAAAAGCTGGACGAGGCGCTCTCCTCGGGCGACGAAAAGCAGCTTTGCGACATGGGGCTGAGGTACGACCTGACCGTGCCGCTGTCCCGCTTCTACGCCGCCAACCGCGATAAACTGCCCAAGCCCTTCAAGGTCATACAGACCGACCGGGTCTTCCGCGCCGAGCGCCCGCAAAAGGGCCGCATGCGCGAATTCGTGCAGTGCGACATCGACATTCTGGGCGACGAGAGCCCGAACGCCGAGATCGAGCTGATCGACGTGACCGCCCGGGCCCTGAAGCGCATCGGCTTTGACGACTTCACGGTCAACATCAACGACCGCTCGCTCCTTCGCGGAATGCTCTCGGGCATGGGCTTTGCGCAGGACAGCCTTTCCACCGTGTGCGTGAGCTTCGACAAGCTCGACAAGGTGGGCGTGGACAGCGTCTGCGCGGAGCTTACCGAAAAGCAGCTGCCCGAAAATGCTGTCTCGTCTCTCAGAAGCTTTCTCGAAAAGGGCGACCGGAGCCTGGACGCGGTAAAAGCGTACCTTGACGACACCTCCGCCGCCGACAGGCTTTTGTACGTGCTCTCCGCTTCCGAAAAGCTGCTTCAGGGCACCTGCGCCGTCGCCTATGCGCCGTCCCTCGTGCGCGGACAGGGCTATTACACCGGCACGGTGTTCGAGATCACCTGCCCCGCCTTCCGCGGCGCGATCGCGGGCGGCGGCCGCTACGACGGCATGATCGGAAAATTCCTGGGCGAAAACGTGCCCGCGGTGGGCTTTTCCATCGGCTTCGAGCGCATCTGCCAGATCCTTCTGGACGAAAACTACACCGTTCCCGCGCAAAAGAAGCTCGCGCTCCTGTACACGGAGGACGCGCCCTTCGGCGAGGTGCTCCTAAAGGCCGCGCGCCTCAGGGAAAGCTACGACGTATCGCCCGTCCGGCAGCAAAAAAAGCTGGGCAAGCAGCTTGGCCAGCTCGAAAAAGAGGGCTTCGCCGCCGCCGCTTTCTTCGACAACGACGACATAAAACCGCTCGGGAAGGAGTAAGGGCGCTCTGCCCGCAAAAGCATGCCGAAAGCAGTCAAAGCCGCAAAGCGCAAAGCGAAAAGCCCGAACAACCGGTGGCTTAAGCTTTTGCTGATCCCCTACACCGCGCTGTACGTGTGGCTGATGGGGCTGTTCGACCTGCATTCGCTGGACTTTCTCAAGCGCTTCATGGACTTTTGGGGCAGGGACGCCTACACCCTCAATTTCGTCTGCGCCTTCGTGTGCCTGGCGGGGCTGCTGCTGCTGATCTTCGGCCCCACGCGCTACCGGCCGGTCGTTGCGATCGGGCTTTTGATGTTCCTGATGCCCGTTTGGTTCCAAAGCTCGCTTACGCCCGCAAAAAACAGCATCCGCGATCCCTACGTGCTAAAGATCGAGTGGAACACGCTGATTTTCCTCTACGAGGTCCTGACCGCGCTGTGGGCGGCGATGCTCGTGCGCGGCGACGTGAAGACCGAATGGGTCAAGCTGATCATGGCGCTCGTACTGGTCCTGGGCAGCGTGTTTCCCTACCTGCACGGCGCAGACGAACACGACGTGATGACACTGTACATGAAGATACTGCCGCTTAGCCTGCTCACGGGCTTCGTGCTGGATTTCTGCATGAACGGCTTCAGCCTCCAAAGCCTCCTGCCCGCGCTGATCTCCGTCGCGGTCAGCTTCGTTATGGCCGTCGATCTCTCCGCCTCCGCGATCCTGTGGGGCTTTGCCGCAAGCTGCCTGATCGCGATCGTCTTTTTGCTGATAAAAAAGCGCGAAGCCGGCTCGATCGGCGGCGTCGCGGCCCTTGCGTGCATGCTGATCAACGCGGCAGTGTTCATGCTTTCCTATTTGTGGAAGATCGATATTCCGAAGGTGTTTTGAAGATTTAAAACCGTAGCGGCGGCCTTCAAGGCCGCCATTTTTGTCGCGTATACGCAATAAACCCGTCCCAAGGCGCAGACATCCGCCCATCCGTAGCGGCGGCAACCTGCCGCCATGGGCGATACGTATACGAACCGGCGCAATGGTAAGCGCAGTTTTCTGCGTATATGCTTCGTTCATGGCGGCCTTGAGGCCGCCGCTACGGCGGGAGCGCGGAGTTGTTGCTTCGGAACAAATTCTCTTTCGTATACGCGATGCCTATGGCGGCAGATTGCCGCCGCTGCGGAAAATTGTTTCCCCCTCAGATCACCCGCACCGTAAACCAGCTCGTGTACACCGTCCCGGGCTTGAGCAGCGTGACGTAGGGCTTCTTTTCGAACTCGTCGCCGTCCTGTTCGCGGCCGGGCATGCCGTGCCAGGGTTCGAGGCAGAGGTAGGGCGCCTTCATGCCGGGCTTGGTCCACACGGCCAGAACTTCCATCTTCGGGAACTCGAAACTTATGCCTTTTCCGCTCGTCCTGTGCACGAGCTTCACTTCGCGGCTGTTTAAGCCCGCGAACAAAAGCGCGTCGCGGTCGAACAGATCGTAGCTCAGCGGCAGCGTCCTTGGGTCGGTGAACGCCTCCAGCTTTTCCTCGCCGCTGATGAGGTAGCCGGTCGGGGCGATCTGATTCATGCCGCTTTCGTCCTTTTCAAACTTCAGCACGTAGTCCTCGAACGCCGCGCCCTCCTCCATCGGGCAGACGAAGCCGGGGTGACCGCCCACGCACACGGGCATCACGTCTTTGGAGCGGTTCTCGACCAGGAACGTCGTCGTGTAGCCGTTTTCAAACAGGCGGTACGTCACGTGGAAGGCGAACTCGAAGGGATACATCTTGCGCGTGAGGCCGTCGTCGGTCAGCACCAGGTCTATGAAATCCTCGCCCAGATGGCTCAGCGTGAATTCGGGATTGCGCGTAAAGCCGTGCTTGGGCATGGGGTAGTACTGCCCGCCGATGCTGATCTTGTCGTCGCGCACCGAGCCGCACACGGGGAAGAGCACCGGCGCGTGCTGCGGCCACACGTTCGGATCTGCCTGCCAGATCACCTCGCGCCCGTCCGCGCCCTTAAAGGACGTGATCTGCGCGCCCTTGAGGCGCACCTTCGCCGTCGTATTCAGGTATTTCAGTTCGAACTCCGTCATAAAAGCACCTCCGTTTGTCGCTTCGCATATTCTGTTTTCGCCCGGCCCGGCCGCTTATGTCCGGCGTGGCCGGCCCTCTTTTGCGTCCATCATAGCACAAAAAAGCTTTCCTGTCCATAGGCGGCGAAGGAAAGCCAAAAATCTCTTGTGCGGCGCGGCGCCGCATGCTATAATAACCGGGGCGGGAAAAGAGCCGCAGGACGGAGGGTATGAAAAGGCGCCCGGCTTCGGCCCAAAGCCGCCGAACGGACGCAAATACCCTTTCGCCGGAACGAACGCTATTTCCGCGGGGACGTATAGTGCACCTCGCCCGGCATGCTCATGCCGCTGGCGCGCGCGTAAAGCTCTATGCCTTCGTCGGTCTTGATGAACGCAAGCTCGTCCTGCAGGTCCCTGAGCTCCGCCTCCAGCAGGCTGTTTTGCTCGATGATCTCGTTGATCTCGCTGCGGACGCGTTCGCTCTTGGAGCTGATGATCGAATCCGCCGCCACGAACAAAATCACGATGGCCGCAAGGAGCAAAAGGTAAGTTTTCATTTTCAGGTGGATGGGCTTGGTCTTCATGGACGTACCTCGCTTTTAGACCTCGGTCTGTTTGCGGAATTTATAATTCGACCAAAGTCTCTTTATTCCTGCAAGATTTTGGCCTTAACAATAAAATAACATACTTCAGTCTGTAATCTTGCGATTTAAGGTCTGTTTGACCATAGATCATCGGCAGGCGGCAGAAAGGAAACACAGATGCAATTTTCCGATCAGCAGAAAAAAGTAATTGATTCGAGGGGCAAAAACCTGCTCGTCAGCGCTGCCGCGGGCAGCGGCAAAACGACGGTCCTGGTGGAAAGGGTGCTCGGGCTCTTAAGGGAGGGCACGGGCATCGACGAGATTTTGATCGTCACCTTCACCCGCGCCGCCGCGCAGGACATGCGCCAGAAGCTGCAAAAGCGCATCAGCGACGAGGTGGACGCGGGCGACAGGAGCCTCTACGAACAGCTTGAAAAAATCGAGTTCAGCTCCATTTCGACGCTGCACTCGTTCTGCTCGAAATTGATCCGCCAAAACTTCGAACTGAGCGGGCAGGACCCGGACTTTCGCATCCTCGAAAAGGCCGACGACGCGATGCTCAGCGACCGTGCGCTGGAGAGTTTAATGGAGGAGGTCTTCGGCGAAGACCCGGAGGGCTTTTCGCGCCTGAGCTTTACAAGGAGCGAAGAAGAGATCCGCAAAATGATCACCGAGGTCAACGACTTTCTGTCCTCCCGACCGGACAGGGCCGAATGGGAACAGAACGCGCTCACTCTCATGCAGGACGGAAGCGCATACCTTCATCTGCTCGAGCAGAGCGCGGACAAGCTGATCAGCGAAGCGCTGACGCTGGGCAGGGAGGCGCTTTCGGTCTGCCGCCGCCCGGGCGGGCCGATGGAGCTGGAAAGCGCGCTCGAAGCCGAGATAAGCCAGATCGAAGCGTATCAGGGCTTGCCCTACGAAGAGATGCGCGTCGCGCTCGACGGTTTTTCGTCCGGCAAGGCGCGCTCCGCAAAGGGCGGGGAGGGCTCGATCGAGCTAAGCGAAGCGGTCAAGGACCTGCGCAAAAAAATGAAAAATCTCGTCCCGGAGAAGCTCAGAAAGCTGATCTCCCTGCCCCTCAAAACGGCCCTGAGCGATTTGAGCGAGGACCTGCCCGCCGCGCGCTGCCTTCTGTCGCTGGCCGACCGCTTCGACGAAAAGCTCAAGGCCGCGCGCAGGGAAAAGAGCGCGCTTACGTACAACGACCTTGAGCATCTGGCGATCAGGCTCCTCAAAAACGAGGAGGTCCGCGCGCGTCTGAGGCAGCAGTACAAATACGTCTTCGTCGACGAATATCAGGACACGAGCGACATTCAGGAGGCCATCGTAAGCGCCGTCGCCGGGGAAAACAACCGCTTCATGGTCGGCGACGTAAAGCAGTCCATCTACCGCTTCCGAAACGCCGCGCCGGAGCTCTTCATGCAAAAGTACGAAGAGTATTCCGAAAGCGAAAACAGCGAACTGATCGTGCTGAGCCAAAACTTCCGCTCCCGCGCCGCGATCCTGGAATTTGTGAACCTCCTGTTCGAAAGGGTCATGCACGGGCAGGAGAGCGAGATCGTCTACGACGAAAACGCGCGCCTGAATCCCGGCGCGTCCTACGAGGGAAAGGACCCGCCGGTGGAGATCATGCTGATCGACAAAAGCGCCGAGGAGGAGACGGAGGAGGACGAAGACGAGGAGGAAAAGGACGACTACAAGGATGCGGAAATGCAGGCGATGCTGATCGCCAGCCGCATCCACGCGCTGATGGACGAGGACAAGAGCCTGAAATACCGCGATTTCTGCGTCATCACCCGCGTGAAGAGGAACGTGCTTTCGCTGATGGCGCGCGTGCTCTCGCTCCGCGGAATCCCCTCCTTCGCGGACGAGACCGAGAGCGCCTTCGACGCGATCGAGGTGAGCGTGCTGATCAGCGCCCTGCGCATCCTCATCAGCCGAAGGCGCGAGGTCGATTTGCTCAGCGTCCTTAGAAGCCCCATGTTTTCCTTTTCGAATAAGCAGCTTGCGATGGTTCGCATCGCGGCGGGCGACGGGCTGTTGTTCGAGGGCCTCGAAAAGCTCAGAGGCGCGCTGCCCGAAGCCGAAAGATTTCTGACCCTGTACGAAAGCTGGCGCCTCGTCATGCGCCAAAAACCCATCAGCGCGATCATTCGCCGCATCCTCGAGGACACGGGCTACTACGCCTTCGTGGGCGCGCTGGCGGGCGGAAGGCACCGGCAGGCCAACATCGACATGCTCTGCGAGCTCGCGCTCAAATACGAGGGCGGGCAGGGCAGGTCGCTGGGCGGCTTTTTGGAGTACACCGCCTATCTGAAGAGCAAGACCGACGACGGCGGCGCGCACGAGCTGGGCGAGGGCGACGACGTGGTGCGCCTGATGACCGCCCACAAGAGCAAGGGCCTCGAGTTCAGGGTCGTGTTCGCCTCGATGCTGGAGCACGCCTACCTCGGCAGAAAGCCGTCGAACCTTTGCCTGATGGACAGGGACCTCGGGCTTGCCTTTACGCACACCGACGAAAAGCTGGTCTCGGAGCGGGACACCGTCGCCCGCCGCGCGATCAAGGCCCGGCAGGAGCAAAAGGACACGGCGGAGGAACTGCGCGTGCTCTACGTAACGCTGACCCGCGCGATGGAGCGGCTGATCCTGACGGCCTCGGTAAAGGATCTGGCCGGGAGCATCGCCGCGTGGTCTCTTGGCGCTTCGCAGCCGGACATGTACAAAAACTCGCTGGACGTGACGATGAACGCCGTGCTGGACGCGCCGGGCTGCGAGTGCCTTGGCGCTCAGACCGACGGCAAAAAACCCTACGTCGCCCTCAGCGTCTTCGGCACGCAGGAGACCAAAAACCTCGAAAAGGAGCTCGCGGGCGAGGCGCTGAAAAACGTGAACGAGGCGCTCGAGAGCGACCTATGGGACGAGGACACCGCCCGCGCCTACGAATGGGTCTACCCGGACAGCGAAAGGGTCTACGCGCCGCTCAAGCTCACCGTCACGGGCTTAAGCCGCGAAATAAACGGCATAAAGCAGCTTATCAGCCCAAAGGACGCGCCTTCCTTCCTCTCCGGCGAGGACAAAAGCGTCTACACCCGCCGCGGCACCGCCGTGCACAAGGCGCTGCAGGCGCTTTCCTACGAGCCCCTGCGGAAGATCGCCGATTACACAGATATCTGCGCCGAGATCGCCCGGCAGCTGAATCTCATGGCCGACCGCGGCATACTCTTCAAAGAAGAAAGGACGCTTGTCAGCCCCAAAGTGATCGCCGCGTTCGTCACGGGCAGGACGGGCAGGGAAGCGCTCTTTGCCGAAACCGTAAAGCGCGAATGGAGCTTTACGCTGAAGCTCCCCGCGAAGGAAGCCCTGCCCGGCTTCACGGGAGACGACGAGATCCTCGTGCAGGGCTGCATAGACCTGTGCTACGTCAAAGACGGCAAATGGGTGCTCGTCGACTACAAGACCGACGGCGCGGGTGAGGACGAAGATATCCTGAGCCGCTACGGAAACCAGCTGACCCTCTACGCCAGAGCCCTCACCAACCTAACCGGCAAACCAGTGTCAAAAGCCGTGATCGCCCTGGTAAGACAGGGCAGGGAGATCGAGGTGGAGGTATAGACCCGGGCCGCGACCGCCCCACAATCAAAAAAATACCACCGCATATATCTCCGTAGCGGCGGCGTCTACGCCGCCATAGGCATTGCGTATACGCAAAACCCCCGCAACAGACGTACAGCATACCTATTCCCCGTAGCGGCGGCGTCTACGCCGCCATAGGCATTGCGTATACGCATAACCCCCGCGACAAACGTACAGCATAAGTATTCCCCGTAGCGGCGGCAATCTGCCGCCACAAACACTGCGTATACAAAACAGCGCGCCGTAAAGCGCAATTTCTCCGCATAACCGCCGCGCCCCATGGCGGCCTTGTAGGCCGCCGCTACGGCGCAGACGCGTCGTTGTTTTCTTGCGCCGGTTTCTGCGTATCCGCCGCGCCCCATGGCGGCAGATTGCCGCCGCTACGGCGCAGACGCATCTTTGCTGCTTTCTACGCCGTTTCCCGCGTCTTCGCCGCGACAGTACACAGTTCCCCCCGCGAACGGTAGCCGATCTTCTTATAGCAGGCGTTGGAGGCGGGGTAATCCGCGTCGGTGTAGAGCATGGGCGTAAAACCCTGCTCTTTCACGGTTCGCGTCACGTGATAAACGTATATTTGTCCCTTCCAAGCAGTTCAAAGTCCCTTTCGTCAACTTGTAAATCCATTCCGGTCTCCCTGTTTCCGTCGAAGGTTTATATCAGAGCAGGCCGCCTTCGGCCGCACTTTTAAAAAACATGACGTAATAGATCGGAAGATAGGTGATCTTGCCGCTGTGCAAAACCTTGCGTTCGTTGGAAAGCACGTAAGCCTTCTTGACGTGATAATCCTCATTTGCCACGAAGCCGCTCAGCGCACTGTGGACGGTGTAATCCTTTCCGGACTTTACTTCGATGGGCACCGCGGAAAGGCTGTCGTAGTCGTCGATCAGATAATCCACCTCGCCCTTGCTGCGGTTATCGTAATAAAACAGCTTGCAGCCGTGGGCAGCCAGCTCCTGCGCGACCACGCTCTCGTAGACAGAGCCGAGATTGATCCCGGCTTCGTCATCCAGAACCGCGCGGATATTGTTCGCGTACAGGGCGTTCGTCAAAAGACCCACGTCGTTCAGATACAGCTTCAGCAGGTTTTTCCCCACCGACTGTGCCAGCGGAAACACGGGGCTTGAAATCGCGTTGACGTCCAGCGCGATGCCGGAGGAGATCAGGTATTCGAATTCGTCCTGATAGTCTGAAAAGCGCTTGCCCCGCTTTTCCTCGATATCCTGAAAGACCATTCTTTTCTTTTTGTTCTCCAGGTTGGACGGGATCATTTCGTAGATCCTGCGGATCTTCAGTTTTTTGTTGTTGTCCGCTTCGTATTTCGACGCGTCGTCCGCATAGAAAGAACGGATGTCGTTGTGGATCGTCCTGACCCGCACGATGTTGTTTTCCGCAAGATACGTATTGACCGCGTCGGGCATGCCGCCGATGAGCAGGTATCGTTTGAACAGTCCGAGCACCTTCTCGTGCAGGGGCGCTTCGAGCGCCTCCCCGGCAAGGAAGCTTTCACGCAGCCTGTCGATCGCATAGCCGCCAAACCCGTTCGCAAGCAAAAATTCTTCAAAATCCAACGGGTACATCCGTTTGACCTCCACGCTCCCGATGGGGATCGAAGAGGTTTTCTTCAGCGTCACACCCAGCAGCGAACCGCTCGCGATATAGGTGAATCTGTCGTCCTGCTTCAGAAATTTGAGCATCGTCAGCAAATGCGGATAGGTCTGTATCTCGTCAAGAAAGATCAGCGTATTTTCCTTTTCGCGCATTTTGTCGCCCGCGACGGTGCTGAGCTGGAAATAGAAGTCCTTTACGGTGCGCGCCTTTTCGAACAGGCGGGGGCCGTTGAAATCCTCCGCGAAGTTCAATTCTATGTAGTTTTCAAAGAGCCGTGATCCCACGTAACGAATGATAAAGGATTTTCCGATCTGCCGGGCGCCGTCGACGATCAGCACCTTATTGGCGTCCGACCTGAGGTAGTTTTCGAGAAAGGGCTGGATTTTCCGATACAGCATGCCGCGCCTCCGCACTTTTCAATAGAATTTCACGTTCAAAAATCACACATTTCAATAATAATTATACTCCAAAAATCACACATTTCAATAAAGTGAAGAAATTTAACGCCGATCTCCGGACGGACGCGCAAGCCTTGGCTTTTTCGCTTAATATCCCGCACGGTTTTATCAAAAAAGAGTTACAAGAAAGGTATTGCCAAAGGGGGCCGCTTTATTTATAATGTATCGTAGGATAATATCGGAGGAAAATTCATGGACAGCAGAAAGCCGATCGATCCGTCGACACAAAGCAAAGAAACCGCGCCGCGCAGGCGCGAAAGGCGCGCCCTGCAGGATACGGCGCAGCAAAGCGCGAAATCCCCGTCCCGGGCGGCGATCCGCAAAACGGGCGAAAACGCTTACGCCCCTTCCGGCGCTAAAAACGTTCAAAGCGCTCCCAAAAAACCCGGTGCGGGCGAAACGGTGAAAAGAAGGACCGCGCAAAACGCAAATCCCGTAAACGCACCCAAAGCCGCGAAACCCTCTGTTTCTCACGCGCACGCGGGCACGGTCAAAACCGTTCGCCGCGCGTCTTCCGCCCAGACCGCAAAATCCCGCGCGCAGGCGCGAAAGGCGCAAAGCAACCGCCGCCTCGTATTGATCGCGGGCGCGGTCGCCCTCGCGCTGCTCTTGGGCGTCGGCGCCTGGCAGATCTTCTCCCCGAAAAACGACGCGAAGAACCCCGGCGCAAACCCCGGCGCGAGCGTGCAAAGCACACAGATCACCCAAAGCGAAACGCAGAAAACGGCTTTAAGCAATCCCTCTCACGGCGCGGGCAGCATACAGCCCACGCCCACGCCGACCGTTTCGAACGCGACGCCCTCACCCACGCCCCACAGCGCGGGCGGCGCAGCGCCGACAAACACGCTTCCGCCTTCCGGAAGCTCCGGCAGCGAAAACGGGGACGGATCGACCGAAACCGAAAGCGCAAACACGTCCGGCGCACTGCTCTCTTCGGACGCGAGCGGCGACCAAACCGACCCCGAGGGCGATCTCTCAAACGAAAGCACCCCGACGCCCACCCCGTCTGCGACCGCCACGCCCGTTCCCGACCCCACGAAGACGCCCAAGCCCGTCAAGCTCCAGTACAACTACGAGATCGAAGTCGACAAGAGCAAGCAGGTCGTGACCGTCTACACCGTGGATCAGGACGGCTATTACAAGCTGATCGTAAAGCAGTTCATCTGCTCCACCGGCCACTGCGACAAGGTGGAGGACGGCTGGTACCGCATCGGCGAAAAATCGCGCTGGAAAAAGATGGGCAACGGCTCCTACGCGCAGTACGCAAGCCGCATTTCCGGTCCGTACCTGTTCCACTCCGCGTGCTATTACAGCATGAGCGTGAGCCAGCTCAAGGTGCGCTACTACGAAAATCTTGGCACGAACGCGTCCTCGGGCTGCATCCGCCTGACAGCGGCCAGCGCGTACTGGATCTACAACAACTGCCCCAAGGGCACGCCCATCCACGTCATCACCAGCGGCGAAAGGGACGAGGCGCTTTTAGAGGCGCTCAAGCCCCCGGCCCTGATCAGCCAGAAATACGACCCGACCGACCCGGAAGCCCCGGAGAAGTACCAGTACAAGCCCGAAACCGAGCCCGCGCCGGACGCGACGCCGTACCCCGGCGTGACCCCCGCGCCCACGCCGAGCTGGACGGTGCATCCTACGCTTAAGGCCTGGGGGTATTGCTAAAAGCCTTCGGCTTTCGAATGAAATGAATCGGGGATTCATTTCATTCGGTTTTTTGGGTTTATTGCGTTGGAGCGCGTATTTGGGACAAACGCGGTAGTTTCGGTGGTTATGCGACAGGCTTGCAGTTTTTGCTAAAAAATCTGCGGATTTTTTCGGGCGCAAGGCGCGCTGGTTCAAATCTTTGAGTTGAACCAGTGCGTCCCGCCACAGGCGGGATCGATTTGCCAAAGGCAAATCGACCTCAAACTGAAAGGTATGAATTTTTGCTCCCGGGCGGCAAGCTGCCCTTCGCAAAAATTCTCCTCGAACCGGCAAAGCCGGTCCTGC
>JAFPWH010000015.1 GCA_017395065.1 Clostridia bacterium
TCAACTGTGATTTGACTTCTTCCTCGTTTAGGTGTATAATCTCTCCCATGGAAGTCCCTCCTGTGTGTTTTGTGTTTGCAAACTATATTCTACACCCGGGGACTTCCTTTTTCAATTGTGCGAAAAATATTATACGCTATCGACAGCTCGGGAATGACGATCGTGTCCGTTGACGGGGAATAGTACGCCTTGTCCGAGCGGCAGGGCTTGAAGATGACGCCAGATCGGTCGATGTAATCGAGAATGACGTGTTCGGCCTTATCGTCCGGATGCAGGGTGCTGCCGGGATCGGTGTTTTCCGTTTCCGATATGCGCCAACGGGGCTGTATATTCTCGCACTGATTGATGTGGAAGACGTTGTAGTACCTGAGAATCGGGATGATCCTGATCTCGTCTGTGTCCTTATCCTTTCCTTCGAGCAGCTTCCAGAACACGACAAAGCGGCTCTTTTCGCCCTTGCGGACGCTGCCGCCCAACGCCTTTGCTTGATTGAAAGTGATGTACTCGCCGGGACGTCCGAGAAGCAGCTGGTTGAGCAGGGAGTACGGTTTGCCGGTGGAGTAGGAAATCGCGCCTGCGCCGGAACAGGCCCACGGACAATGCCAGGGCACAGTGCCTTTTGAAAGTTGATCGGGGATGCGGTCGGTAACGAGCTGATAAACGTCTGTCATGGGGATTCTCCTTTCTGATATAGAGTTGTGATATTGAAATTGCTTGCATAATAAAGCTTGCAATTTTATCATAATTATGCTAAAATAAATCATAGAGCAATGAAATGGAGGGAATGAAATGTCTCAGATACGTCCTGTTTCCGATCTTCGGAACAGCTTTGCGGAAATCTCACGGGCAGTGCACGAAAACCGCGAACCGGTGATCCTGACGCGGAACGGCTACGGCGATATGGTCGTGATGTCCTATGAAGAGTATGAGAAGCTGCAGTACGAAATGATGGTGATGCGCGAGCTTCGGCAGGCAGAGGTCGAGGCCGAGACAACGGATACGCGCTTTTCCCACAATGAAGTGATGGACAGCATTCGGACAAGACTAAAGGCGGTGAGCAAGACCAATGTATAGCGTCGTCTACCTACCCGGCGCGAAGCGACAATTGACAGATGCCGCTGTGTACATTGCTGAGGAACTGGCTTCGCCGGATGCTGCAGAAAGATTGCTTGACACAGTGGACGAAGTTGCCGAAAGCCTTGCGGAGATGCCGTACCGATACCCCATCTATCCGACACTGCACGCAATGAAGAACGAGATTCGCTATGTGCCGGTCATGAATTACCTGCTGTTCTACACCGTCCATGAAGAGCAGAAGAGCGTCGAAGTATGGCGATTCCTGCACCAGAGACAAAACGTACTGAGGCCGTAGCGTTGGGTTTCAAGTGTGCAGACTGAAGCTGACCTTCGGGAAGCCGTAGTGCTTTACGCTGCCCTTGTGCAGGATGATGCCGCCGTTGAAGCCGGTGATCGGGGAACAGATATAGAAGCCGTTGGCGTAGGAATCGGGATAGACGTTGATGAGCTTGTCCTTACCGTAATTGAGGTTATCGCGGAAGAATTTGGACAAAGCACGGCGAGTACGCTTGTCTGAACTGTAACGTTTGATCGCGGCTTGCGCGCCGTCAGAGAAAACGAGCCTGCTCTTGGGGAGCGGCTCGTTCGTGTGTGATACGTGGGTCACCGTTTGTCCGGAGAGAACTCTGTGCAGGGCGGATGCGGGGATCGTGAAACGCTGTACGTGGCCTTTCACGTCATCACAGGAATTGACCGACAGCCAGACGGCTTTACACGAGAGGATCGAGCCGTCAAAGCGCAGGTGGATGTAATTATTGAGGTCGGAATCGAGGAAGGAACTTCTTTCGCCGGAAAGAAGGCTGAGGATCGCCGTCTTGTCAACGTAGAAGCGCTGGGATTTCCCTCTTTCGGGCGAGTAGGTCTGAAGGGTAACGAAGTTGATCTCGGTCGGGCTGAGGGTGATCAGGATACGGTGCAGCAGGTTTGGATTGACAGTGCTGAGCGGGTTCGTGTTGTTCCAGGGGTTGAAGGTGATCGCAGACATAACGTCTCCTTTCGTACGCTGTTTCATGGCACAGCTGCCGTATTATGTGAACGCTTGAAGCGTTTTCACCGATAGAATACCGTTTGAAGGCATAGAAAAAGCCCCGAAAGCGGGTGTGCTTCCGGGGCAGGATGTGAAGGGCGGATTTACGCCGGATTATCTGGGAATGCCATTTAATCAATGAACATAATCTATTCCAACTCTTTTTTGATTCTTGACAATAACAAGCCTTTTACCTATAATTCAGGTATGCTCTATGCTGAACCCCATTAATTCCTTGGAGAGGTCATGGAAAATGAAGAAGCTGATGATGGTGCTGTTTATTGCTTCTATCCTCACATTTGCAGCCTGTATGGCTATTGCGGAAACGAGCGGTACTTGCGGACTGGATGGGGACAATCTGACATGGGAATTGGATGATCAGGGCGTGCTGACTATCAGCGGCAGCGGGAGAATGAGAAACTATTCCAGCATCACTTTCGGAGGGGACATAAAAGCTCCTTGGGGAGAGGATGTTAAGAAGGTTGTTATTTGCGATGGAGTTACAAGCATCGGTGAGCTTGCATTTTTAGACTGCGATAGCTTGGAGAGTATAACAATACCCGACAGTGTCACAGACATTGGAGAAAGTGCATTTGCTTTTTGCGGAAATCTCAAGAGCATTACGCTTCCTAAGAATGTAGCGACTATAGGCGATAAGCTATTTGATCTTTGTGATCAATTATTATTTATAGATGTTAGCGAGGAAAACACCCATTTTGCGTCTTATGATGGATGTCTATATGATAAAGCACTGGTGGAATTAATACGTTGTCCAAATGGCAAGAAAAACGTGGTGTTCCCAGACACTATATTGAAAATACGAGACAGAGCATTTTCTTGGTGCAACAATTTGTCTGATATTGAGCTGCCGGATGGTTTGATCAGTATAGGTGATGAGGCTTTCTACATGTGTAATCTTTTGAGAAGCGTTAAGCTTTCACATAATGTTTCCTACATGGGCAAGGAAGCTTTTGATATGTGTTTGAGTCTGCACAGTATTGACGTCGATGAAAATAACGGCTTTTACTCTTCGATCGAAGGGTGTCTTTATGATAAGAAACAGGAAACAATAATATGCTGTCCAAGCACAAAAACACAAATCACATTGCCTGACAGTTTAGTATATATAAATGACGGAGCCTTTTTTTGCTGTGACATATCAAACATAGAACTGCCAAACAGTGTAAAATACATAGGTGAGGATGCTTTTTGTCTTTGCGAACAGCTGCAAAGCATAACGATTCCATATGGCATCACGAACATAAAGCACAGAACATTCTCCTACTGCGAAAGCATGGAAAGCATTTCATTACCCGAAAGCTTGATAGGTATAAGTTGGTCGGCCTTTTATGGCTGTAATAGTTTGGAAAGCATTATCATACCGGATGAGGTAAAGACAATAGATCCATCTGCATTTAAAAACTGCGATGCGATCCTATACGCCAACGAAAATACAAGTGCATCATCTGCTTTGCTCAGAGCGGGATATGATTACACGGTTTTGGGCAACAAGGGTACATGGGGCAATCTGAATTGGTCGATAGACGGCGAAGGTATTCTGTCTGTCAGCGGGACCGGTGAGATGATAAGTTTTGAACCGGACAGCAATAACGCATGGCTGGGTAAAAAAGATTCCCTCACCGAAGTGCATATCGGTGAAGGAGTAACAAGTATCGGCGATCTGGCGTTTCGCGATTGCAGTAGTCTGACAACCATCACCATTCCAAGCAGCGTAACGACTGTCGGCAGCGGGGCTTTTGTTGGCTGTACTGGCTTAAAGAGGTTTACGGTTTCCATTGACAACGATTATTTGGCGGCGATCGATGGCGTGCTGTTCAGTAAGCCCGACAGGCAGCTGTTATGCTATCCCCCCAATATGCCTGATGATGTTTATCAGATACCGAAAGGGATAAAAGAAATCGGGGATTCTGCATTCAATGCGTGCAAAAATCTCAAAATGGTGATCATTCCTGACAGTGTGACAAGCATTGATGACTACGCTTTCAATGGCTGCACTAACCTTCTGCGGATCGTTGTTCCCGACAGCGTTACCATGATCGGCGCATATGCTTTCAATGACTGTTCAAGTCTGAAAGAGATCACTCTTCCCGACGCAGTTGTCAGTATCGGCCAGAAGGCATTCCCTTTGGCCGTTGTCATCAGGACAGCTCAAATAGATTCTGCCGCAGCTCAAGCACTGAGCAAGGCAGGATACAGTTTCAGATTGCCGGATACACAGTACGATCTCAGATTCCTGTTCAAAAACGACCTAATCAGTGGATTGGAACTCTTAAACGCCGATAAAAACATAACTGACGTGCTCTTTACGGACGGCATCACACAAATCGGCGAAAATGCGTTTTCCGATTGTATTTATCTCACGTCAGTGACAATTCCGGAAGGTGTAGAGGCTATTGAAGACAGGGCTTTTTACGGCTGCCAACGATTGGCGTCTGTTATCATTCCCGGCAGTGTCGTGGACATCGGGGACGATGCGTTTACGGGGAGTGAGCAGCTGATCATTACAGTGGACAGAAATTCATATGCCAAGGACTGGTGCCTTGAAAACGGAATAGAATATACTTATTCCGATATTTTGGATTGGCTGAATGATGATTACGTATTTCCGTCAACGCCAACTCCCACGCCCACGCCTGAAATGAGCAGCCTGACGACCTATGAGAATGCATCCATAAACCCATCGTCTGACAAGGCCAGCATCATGATTTTGCAAAAGCTCCTGAAAGAACAGGGTTGGTTCGACAGCGATGCTGACGGTATATACAGCACCTCAACGGTTGAAAGTGTACTGGGTTTCCAGAGCTATGTAAACGCTGTAAGCGGCTATGATAAGCTTGTTGTAAGCGGCATAGCCGATGAAGATACGCTTGATGCATTGATGAGCGGCCTTTATATAAATCCCGCTTCTGCCACTGTACAGCCTTCTCCGACCGCCACGCCCATCGTTTGGAAGGACGTTTATGAAACGATGTACGCACGCGCCTTAGTCAACGGTACTGCGGTATACAGAAGTCCGGACCTCAATGATATATGGGCAAACGTGAACACAAATAACGAATTTCTGCTAAAGGCCGTCAGTGATGATTGGCTGATGATCATAAATCCGGTGAACAATTATACAGCCTATGTGCTGAAGAATGAGTTTATCACATACCGCTTGCAGAAAGATACGCCTGCCCCTACGGCAACACCTGCTCCTACACCCACATAAAACCTGAAAAGAAAACTTCGTCCATAGCGGTACCACTGCTCATGCCGGATCAGTATGAAACAGGCATGCATGTTTACTTTGGCACCTATGAACAGGATGGCAACATGGAAAACGGTCCTGAGGACATCGAATGGATCATCCTGGACATTCAAAGCGACAGGGTGTTGCTTATGAGCCGCTACGCACTGGACAGGGTGATTTACAACAACAACGCGGCGAATGGAATCTATTGGCAAGACAGCAATCTGAGAAGCTGGCTGAATGGTGAATTCCTTGAAAGTGCCTTTACCTACTACGAGCAAAAGCGTATTTTTGCCGATGGAGACGATCTGGTCACAATACTGCACATCAACAGTCTCGACTGGTATCTGGGAACGGAAGACGCGGATCGCATCTGCTATCCCAGCGTCTACGCCGAAAGCAAGGTCGGGCGCTTCGAAAACGGCGCGTGTAGTTGGTTTGTGAACACCGATACGCGTACCCATTACGGGACCGCCGTCAGCAGTGCGGGCAGGTTCTACACGGTCACCGAAAACAATCTGGCGCTCGTGCGCCCATGCCTGTGGGTTGAGCTAAACCAGTAAACAAACACAACAAGCGGGGTTGTAGTATAATCAGACTCAAGGCTACTCAATCAGATAAAAGAAACGGCAACCGTCAATTCAGTTGCCGCTTCTTGTCGGTTCTATCAAGCATCTCAACAAGCTTCTTGACACAGGGGATGCTTTCAAATATAATACTTTTGGAGTCCCACCATGGCATCCCACTTTGAGTGTTTCCGGCAGGCTCTTTGGCCGTGAATCAAAAGTGGGAGTCCCACCATAACGGGATGGTTTTGTCAGTCGGTGCTTTCCGGAACCTTGAAAATTTCACGTTTGCTTATGAATTTTAGGGTTTTTACTTCCCAAAATACCTGTCCAGCAGGCCCTTGAACGCCTTGCCGTGCCGGGCTTCATCGCGGGCCATTTCGTGGACGGTGTCGTGGATGGCGTCAAGGCCCAGGGCTTTGGCTTTTTTGGCCAGCTCGGTTTTGCCGGCGGTGGCGCCGTTTTCGGCGGCTACGCGGACTTCGAGGTTCTTTTTGGTGCTGGGGCTTACGCATTCGCCCAGGAGCTCCGCGAATTTCGCGGCGTGCTCGGCTTCTTCGAACGCGGCGGTCTTCCAGTATTCGGCGATCTCGGGATAGCCTTCCCGCGCGGCGGCGCGGCCCATGGCCAGGTACATGCCGACCTCGGAGCACTCGCCCTCGAAGTTGGCGCGCAGGCCTTCCTTGATGTCCTCGGGTACGTCGGAGGCGATGCCGATGATGTGCTCGGCGGCCCAATCCAGACGGTCCTCTACGACCTCGACGAACTTCTCGCCCGGCTGCTTGCAGCGGGGGCACTTCTCGGGGCGCTCTTCGCTCTCAACGATTTCGCCGCATACGGTGCATCTCCATTTTTTCATGCTGTTTAGTCTCCTTTTCGTATTGAATCTTGCGGCCCTTGCGGGCTGTGCTTCGTTTGTATCATAGTATGAAACCCGTGCGTTAGTCAAGACAAACTTATGGGCGGGGAAGGCGCGTTTTCCTTCCCGAAAAACGATCGGGCGGCTTTTCCGGAATGCCCCGAAGGGGTGCGGGAAAGAGAAGGAAAAGGCCCCCGATCCGCCAAACGCGGCGGTACGAGGGCCTTTTCGGAAAACGGAAGCGTTTCGCTTGAGGCGCGCCTTATGCGGCTCAGCCTGCCGAATTCAGGAACATTTCGAGCTCGGTGCCGCTGGGATAGGTGCTCTCGTCGCCGGCGACGTAGGTGCTGGGATTGAACTTCGCGCCGCTGGAGAAGAGGACAGACTGCGTCGCCGTGCCGGCAAGCCCGTCTGCCGAGAGGCTGTTGTAGTACTGGAACAGGCGCACCGCGAGCTTGGTGTCGTCGCCGTAATCGCCGTCGACCGCGGCGGCGCTGCTCAGGTACCCAAGGTCGATCAGGCGCTTTTGCATCAGCTGCACGATGTACATCTGCGTGTAGTGCTTTTTGCCCACCATTGTGAACTCCTGATACACGAAGGGATAGGGCTCGGGGATGGCGCTGTCGCCCGTAAGGCTGCTCTTGGCGTTGGGTTCGTAGCCCAGCATTTCGTTCAGCGTGACCAGCTCGAAGCCTTGCTCCACCGCATAGGGGATGATCTCTTCCAGCTTTTTGAGGTCGGCGTCCTTGCAGTGGAACAGGTAGATGTAGCCGGGCTTCAGGCTCTTTTTAATGTCCGTGATCGAGGCATTGCTGCCGGAGAACGTCCAGTGCGCTATGCCCTTGTAGTTGCCAAGCTGTATCAGGTACTGGTGCGTGCGCAGGTCGGTTTCACCGTTGCCGCCGGGCAGGCGCACGAAGTGCATATCGTAGTTTACGCCCAGCGCGTTGTTGACCGCCAGCTGCGTCTGGTAGATCTCGTAGGCCAGGCCCGCGTCGTCCAGCGAATAGACGCGCTTTTCGCGCTCGTGATCGTAGGTGTGGTTTTCGATCTCGAAGGACAGCTTGTCTGCGCGGCGCAGCGCTTCCTGCAGGGTGGGCTTCGCGTCCACGACGCTGCCGATGGCGAACAGCGTGATCTTCGCCTTGTTGCTCTCGGCGATGGTGATGATCTTGTTCAGGTTGTCGACTTCGTTTAAGTCGTCCACGGTGATGGCGATGCGCTTGCTGTCCGTGGGGCCCTTTTCGATGATCGGCAGGTACTGCACGGGCTGCGGCGTCGCGCCGGGCGTGAGGCTTTGCAGATATTCCTCCGCCGTGTACACTTCGCCCAGGCCGTTTACGCTCAGGGGGTTCGTGCCGGTCGGCTCCGTGGTGACGGGGACCAGATCCGTGTCCGTGCCCTGGACGGGCGCCGTCACGGCGGGCGAAGCGTCGGCCGTCACGTCGTTCGTGCCGCCCTTTCCGCCGGAGCAGGCCACCGCGATGATGATGATGGCGACGATGACCGCCAGCAGCGCCGCGCCCAGAATGATGAGCTGCTTTTGCTGCTGCTGCTTTTTCTGCCGCGTGGTGGAGCGCTTTTTGATCTCCGCGATCGCCTTTTGCGGGTCCTTGGCGCCCTTGGCCGTGGCGGGCTTTATGCTGCGATTGGGCTTTTGCACCCTGTTTTGATTACTGTCCATGGAGGCCTCCGCTTATGTACATAGAAATACGGTAGTATAATACCACAGTTTCCGCGTAAAATCAATGGGTTTTGACAAAAAATCGTAACATTTTTGAAATATTTTTAGGCGGCATAGCGCCCGTTGCCCGCAATTTAACCAAAGAGCTATTGCGTTTAACATTCCGAGGCGCTATAATACAGGCGGATAGAGGTGCGGAGGAGACGTACTTCGCGGCGAGCCGGCAGGCGCTTGAGCCGCGTGGGAGGCAAGTCCGCCGAATCGGCAGGGGAGGCGTTCCGTGCCGATGGTACTGCGGAGAACATCCGCCGTACTGTCCGCAATCGTGCGGGAGAGCTATCGGTCATTGGCAGATACCGGCCGGCTGACGCTTTTTCGCGCAGTCGTTCTTTTTTATTTGCGGGAGGTTTGTTTATGAAACTCGAAGGCAGCTATGTGGCACTGATCACCCCCTTCAACGACGACGGCAGCGTAAACTTCAAAAAGCTCGAAGAGCTGATCGAGTTCCAGATCGCGGGCGGCACCGACGGCATCGTGGTGCTGGGCACCACGGGCGAAAGCAGCACGATGAGCCACGAGGAGGACGAGGACGTGGTGCGCTGCGCCCTTGAAACCATCGCGGGGCGGTGCGCGCTCATCGCGGGCAGCGGCTCCAACAGCACGGAGACGGCGATCATGAAATCGGTCGCCTACGACAAGCTGGGCGTGGACGGCCTTTTGCTGATCACCCCCTATTACAACAAGGCCAACCAGACCGGCATGGTAAAACACTTTACCGCCGTGGCGGACCGCGTCGGCGCGGACGTCATCGTCTACAACGTGCCGGGCAGGACGGGCTGCGCGCTGAGCGTAAAGAGCGTCGAAGCGCTCTCTAAACACCCGCGCATCATCGGCATCAAGGAAGCCAGCGGCGACATGAGCTACGTGATGAACATCGCGCATTTAGCGAGCGAGCATTTCGCCATCGTCTCCGGCAACGACGACATCACCGTGCCGGTCATGGCGGCGGGCGGAACGGGCGTGATCAGCGTGCTGGCAAACGTCTGCCCCGGGGCGACCTACGACATGACGCACGCGTTTTTGAACGGCGACCTCAAAACCGCCAGGGCGCTGCAGCTCAAATACCTGGAGCTCATCCACGCGCTGTTTATGGAGGTCAATCCCATTCCCGTAAAGGAAGCCATGAACCTGATGGGCATGAACGTGGGCCCGATGCGCCTGCCGCTGTGCGAAATGGAACCCGATCACAGGGAAGCGCTCAAAAAGGTGCTGGCGAAGTACGAGCTGATCTGAAAAGCGAATTCCCGGATGAAACGATCCTTTGATCCGCCGTCCCTTCCCCCGCCGAATGCAAGGCGAAGGGAAGAGAAGGAATGAAACCCGACCCCCCGGCGCGCTGCCGGGGGGTCGGGTTATAGAATGAGCGAAAAGATCGCAAGCCTTGACGCCGTACCGCAAACGGAGATAAACAAAACCTGAATATTGCTGCTTTCCTGCTTGCAACGGTCTGTAAAATCGGGTATACTACTATTGGATTATTATGCAAGCGAAAGCAGGTTGGGTTATGGCAAATGAAGCGTTAGGCGCAGCAAAAGAAAAAAAGAATGACGAATTTTATACACAATACGAAGATATACAAAAGGAAATAAATGCCTATTTGGAATACGACCCCGATACGTTCCGGGACAAAACAGTTTTATTGCCTTGCGACGATCCCGAATGGAGCAATTTTACGCGCTTTTTTGCGCAGAACTTTGACAGATTAGGACTGAAAAAGCTGATCAGCACAAGCTATGCGACCGAAAGCAAGCAAAAGCATTCCCCTGTACAGATTTCCATATTTGAATTTCTGACAGAATATGAGAAGCAATCCCCGCAATATGATGAGAAAATATCCCCCAAGCGCGGCAAGATATTCACATTGACCCGTCGGAACAAGAAAATAGATATAAATGACCTTCAATGGAAATATCTTGACGGCGACGGCGATTTTCGCAGCGAAGAAGTGACATGTTTGCGTGATGAAGCTGACATTATAGTAACTAACCCGCCTTTTTCATTGTTCAGGCAATTTGTCGCTTGGATATTTGAAGCAAAGAAAGACTTTTTGATAATTGGAAATCAGAACGCGATAACATACAAAGAGTTTTTCCCATATTTGAAAGATAATAAAGCATGGCTTGGCGTTAGCATAACAAGCGGCGACAGGAAATTCAATGTCCCGGATAATTATCCGTTGGAAGCTGCTACCTGTGGCGTAGATGAAAACGGCAAAAAGTTTATAAGGGTAAAAGGCGTTCGGTGGTTCACGAACCTTGACCATGGCCGGAGACATCAGCCGTTGCCGCTTATGACCATGGCCGACAATCTCAAATTCAGCAAGCACAAAGAAATCAAGGAACAAGGCTATTTGAAATACGATAATTATGACGCAATAGAGGTTCCATACACCGACGCGATACCGTCGGACTATGACGGCGTTATGGGTGTTCCGATAACGTTCCTTGATAAATATTGCCCTGAACAATTTGAAATCATTGGGATAACAAAAACATGGTTTGGTTTAGCTTCAAAAGTATATCCTAATCAAACACAAGTTAGCAGAAACGGAAATACAAGCATTGTATCAAAGCTGAATGATGGGCCTGCAATAAAAGTTAGTCAAAAACCGCTTGATACAACTTTTTATATGGTTGATAACGATTACTATATTCAACTATATGCCCGTGTACTAATTAGAAAGAAGGCAACCGAATAATGCAAACATACTTAAATATCGACCTTACCATCGAAAAAATCTGCGAGGGCTTTGTCTACAACGAATACGAAGGCAAGGGCCTGTTCGGGCTGGCGGGCAAATTGGTAATTCAGCCGGAGTATCAGCGCAATTACATTTACGCGGACGGCAAAAAGGACGTTGCCGTTATTCATTCGATTTTGAAAGGCTATCCGATCGGCCTGATTTATTTCACGAAGGTTGCGGACGACAAGTTTGAAATCCTTGACGGGCAGCAGCGCATAACCAGCATAGGCCGCTTTCTGACCGACAAATTTCCCATTATCGGCGCGGACGGCGTTCCCCATTATTTCAGCGGCCTTGCCGAAGATTTGCAGCGCAAAATCCTCGATACAAAGCTGACGATCTACGAATGCAGCGGCACGGAAAGCGAAATCAAGGAATGGTTCCGCACGATCAACATAGCGGGCGTTCCGCTGAACGAACAGGAACTTTCAAACGCGATACATTCCGGGCCGTTTGTCACCCTTGCAAAAGCCGAATTCAGCAACAGCCAAAACGCGAACATTCAGAAATGGAGCGCGTATATCAAAGGCGACGTAAAGCGGCAGGATTATTTGCGATGTGCGTTTTCATGGGTCAGCAAGGGCAATATTGACGATTACATGAGCAGACACCGCTTTGATACCAATATAAACGAATTGAAAGCCTATTTTGGCAGCGTTATTGATTGGGTTTCAAGCGTGTTCAAAGACGTTGAAAACGAAATGCGCGGCCTTGATTGGGGCAGCCTGTATGAACGCTTTCATATGAACGCCTACGACCCGAACAAAGTGCATGAGTTGGTAAAAAAGCTGTATGAAGATTTCTATGTCAAAAACAAAAAGGGCATATTTGAATACATTTTAGGCGGTTGCCAAGAAACAAAGCTGCTTGAAGTCCGTATGTTCGACGATAACGTAAAACGGACGAAATACGCGCAACAGACCAATGCAGCGAAAGAAGCAGGCGTTTCAAACTGCCCGCTTTGCGCGTTGGGCAACGATAACAACCGAACGCGAATATACAAAATGAACGAAATGGACGCTGACCATGTGACCGCGTGGAGCAAAGGCGGCGCGACCGATATAAGCAACTGCACAATGCTGTGCGCAACCCACAACCGCGCGAAAGGAAACAAATAAGCGACAAACCAAAGAAACAAGGGCGATCCCTACGGCCTGCATCCCGCGATAAGCATCGTCAAGGCGGAAGACCCCGCCGGCCCCGCGAACGGCTCCTGCTATGAAGCCGACTTCAGTTTACCGCTTCAAAAATGAACGATGAATAATAAAGCGAAAACCCCGTCACTGCGTGACAGGGTTTCGCTTGCCGGGCCCCTCGTTTATGCGCTTTTTACTGCTGTATGATGGGCTCGATCTTATCCAGCCTGTCCTTGCAGGCGTCCAGGGCGGTCTGGCCGCCGATCACGCAGACGGCGGCGGTTTTCAGGGCCTCGTCGATTTTGTCGGCGATCTGCATCAGCGCCGCCTTGTCCGTCGCGAGCACCTGCTTCCACTCCCTGTCCCTGTCCTCGTCGGTGGTCTTGCTGAAGTACATCCAGTCGGCCTCCGGGCCGATGGAGCGCGGGGTGCGCAGGCGGTCGACGTTGCCGATGGTGCTTACGATGTACTGGGTAAGGTCCGCGTCCGAGGCGGCGAAGTCTCTGAGCGCCTGCCCGGTCTTTGCGAAGCTTTCCAGCGACTGCGCGGCGCCGGGGTCGCGATAGGAGCTGATGTCGAACGTGCCGCTGTCGTTTGCCCTGAAGGACGTGCCGTAGGCGCCGCCCTTTACGCGGATGACGTTCCACAGATAGTCGAAGGTCAGAAGCTGCGCGCCCACGAGGGAAGCGCCCCTGCTGCCGAAATCCGCCTTCGCGCTCATGCCCGCAAAGCCGATCTCGGAGGGGATGAGGTAGCCCTCGGCGGCCCTTTCTTTGGGCGCGATTACGACCCTTTCGCCGCGGGAGCCGGGGGCGACGCAGGCGATCAGGCTGCTTAGCCACGCTTCGTCCATTTCTCCGGTCAGGCTGAGCGTAAGCCTTTCGCGGCAGAAGACGCGCTTTGCCGTTTCGCGCATCCATTTGAGGCTTTCGGAAGAAAACGCCTTGTCCTCGGCCTGCATGAAGCGCAGCATGTCGATGCCGGCCAGCGCCTCCCTGACCGCGCCCGCGGACGAAAGGCTCGCCCCGGCGCGCCGCGTGGCGTAGGAATTTCCGCTCATCATGACGGCCTGCTCCGTGTCCATGCGGTCCTGCTTGATCAGGTTGCGGATGTATTTTTCGTCTTCGAACTTCGTGCGGTTGATGATCTCGTCGATCAGGCGCACGGCGTCCTTTTTGTGGCTGTCCAGCACGGCGACGCTCACAGTGACGACCGGCATGTAGGTCCTCAGCCCGGAGAACACCTGCGCGTACACGCTCATGCGGCCGAGGTTTTCGTCGGTCTCGGTGTCCAGCTGGGTCACGGTGTAGTTTTCGGTCTCCAGCGAACCCAGCAGCGGCGCGAGCATGGAGACGCGGCTGAGCTCCTCTTTCGTGAAGTCGTCTATGGAAAAGTGCAGCGTCACGTAGCTGATGCCGCCCGCGTCGACGTTCTGCCAGATCACGTTTACGCCGTTGACGGTTTTGATCTGGGTGGGGATCGGCGTGCGGCTTGCCGGGATGTCGGAAATGCTCAGGCGCGGCAGGGTCTTGAGCTGCTCGGGCGTGTCGGGCGTGCTCTGACGCAGGCGCAGGCGCCTGAAGTCGTCGATCACCTGATCGATCTTTTCCTTGCTCCAGCTGTCCTTGAGCGCCTTAAGCCGCTCTTTTTCGGCCTTGCGTTTTTCGTCCGCCACGGTTTTGGAGGGCAGCATGACGATCTTCGCCGTGTGTTTTCCGTCGATGTAGATCTCTTTGAGCAGCTTTTCGAAGCCGCCCTCGTCGATCGAGCGGCGAAGCGGCGCGAAAAGCTCGTCGCGGCACAGGCCCTCCGCGGGGTCGCCGCCGTAGAGCCAGCTGTCCATGCTCTCGAGCCCGTACACCAGGCCCTTGGACAGCCCGCCGTAATCCTTTTCGCGGTTCAGGAATTCGATGCGGCTGAGCACGCTGGCGAGGCGCTTGCGGTCGAGCCCCTTGGCCTGCTCGGCGAAGACCTCGTCGACCTTGGCCCAGATTTCGTCCTTCTTTGCGGGATCGCAGTTTTTGAGGATCAGCTTTACGTAGGACTGCATGCCGCCGCTCGAGCGCTCCAGCGAAACGTCCTCGCAAAGCCCCGCCTCGAGCAGCGCCTTCGTAAGGGGCGACTCGTTGCTGCCGGCCAGGGCTTCGTTGAGCGCCGTGACCGCGAGGTTCTTTTGCACGTCGCTGTACAGGCCGTACACCCAGCCCTTGCCCAGGAACGCCTTGTTCGTGTCGTCCTCGTCCGGCCCGATGGCGTAAAGGCTCGTCTCCTCCCCGGGAGAGACGCTCTTTTGCAGGGAGATGCCGGAGTCGGGATCGATTTTGTCGTAATCCTTCAAAAAGCCGTCTAACTTTGCGAACACGCTGTCAGGATCCAGCTTTCCGTCCAGGAAGATGTAGCTGTTCGACGGGTGGTAAAAGCGCCTGTGGTTGGCTAAATAGCTTTCGTATGTGAGAAAGGGGATGTGGTCGGGGTCGCCGCCGGAGTCCTTGCCGTAGCAGCTGTCCGGGAAGAGAAGGCGGTTAAGCCTGTCTCGAACGAGGCTGTCCGACGAGGTGTAGACGCCCTTCATTTCGTTGTAGACGACGCCGTTGATCGTGAGCTCGCCCTCGGGGGACTCCAGCTCGTAATGCCAGCCCTCCTGGCGGAAGGAATGCGGGTCCCTGAGCGACAGCGGATGCAGCACCGCGTCCATATATACGTCGATCAGGTTCAGAAAATCCTTGTCGTTTCGGGAGGAGATCGGGTAAATGGTCATGTCCGGCGCGGTCATCGCGTTCAAAAAGGTCGCCAGCGAGCTTTTGAGCAGCTCCACGAACGGCTCGCGCAGCGGATATTTTTCGGAGCCGTTGAGCACCGAGTGCTCCAGTATGTGGAACACGCCCGTATCGTCCGAGGGCACGGTGCGGAAGGCGATGGCGAAGGACTTGTTGTCGTCGTCGCGCTCGAGCCAGATCGTGTCCGCGCCGTTTTTGACGTAGGTGAAGCGGTGCAGTACCGCCTTGATCTCGTCCAGAGGCTGCGAATACTTCAGTTGAAAGCCGTGCAGTACGTCTCCCGGTTTCATTTGTTTTTCTCCTTTTCTTTTTTACGCGTCTTTTGTGAGTTCTTTCAATATCATGATCAGCGTGTGCTTGCTGCCCTCGGCGGTCGCGCCCGTGCAGGCTGGGCAGCCGTCGATGCAGGGACAGGCGGTCAGCATGTTGAGCGCCTCGCGGAAGAACAGGTCGTTCGTCTCGTACACCCTGTCGCTTAAGCCGATGCCGCCGGGGATGTGGTCGTAGAGGTAGAGCGTCGGCCGGTCGGAAAACGTGTCCTTTACGTGGTAGACGACGCTTATGTCGTTGACCGAGCACATAAGGAACATGGGCGATATGTGCCTTAGCAGGTAGCTGAGCGCCACCATCGCGTTTTTGAGCTCGTCCTTGCCGTACTTTTCCTCGAGGCCGTCCGGCAGCGTCCACCAGCAGGCGGTCGTCTGCATTTCGAGCTCGGGCAGCGTGACCGGCCCCCAGCCGAGGTTTTCGTGGGTATCGAAGCGGATCTTTTTGAAAAGCGTGACGATGCTCGATACCAGCACCTCGCCGCGGTGCTTTTCGAACGCGCCGACGCTGCCGGAGTCGAACTCGTCCAGCACCTTTAAGCTCGTGGTCAGGTCCGCGTCCGTGTAGTAGCCCACGTCCACGCGGCGTATGTAGGCTTTTTTGTCGTCGAAGTCCAGCTCCTCGACCTGATACTGCTGGCCTTCGTGCATGTAGATGGCGTACTTGTGCAAAAGCATCGGCACGGTGAAGCGGTCCATTTCGCCCACGACCCTGTGCTTTTTGGGGTCGGTGATGTCGACGATCACGAAATTCTGGTCGCTGGCGCTGCGCAGGTTAATGCCCGCCTGCGGGAATTCCTCCGCCATCCAGTACCACTTGTCCGAAACGCGGCGCAGTATGTTCTGCCCGGTGAGATACTCCAGCAGTTCGCCCGTCTCTTCGACGTTTCCGAACTTTTCGCCCTCGGTAAAGGGCAATTCGTACGAGGCGCACTTGAGGTGGTTCAGCAGTATGTAAAGGTTGTCGGGATTGATGAAGGCCATCTCCGGGCTCTGGTCGAAATAGTAGTCCGGATGCTTCATGATGTACTGATCCAGCGGGTTCGAGCTTGCGACGAGGATCGTAAGGCTTTCGCCCTTCCTTCGGCCCGCGCGGCCCGCCTGCTGGCGGGTGGAGGCGATGGTGCCGGGATAGCCGCAAAGCACGCACGCGTCCAGCCGGCCTATGTCGATGCCGAGCTCCAGCGCGTTGGTCGAGATCACCATGTCCACGCTGCCGTTCCTCAGCTCCCGCTCGATCTCGCGCCTGAGCGTGGGCAGGTATCCGCCGCGGTAGCCGCGCACACGCCCGGCGTTTCCGATGGGGTCGCGGCAGGTGTCCTTCAGATACCGGGTCAGCACCTCCACGGTCAGGCGGCTTTTGCCGAAGACGATGCTCTTTACGCCGTTTGACAGCAGCCTTTCGCAGATCTTCCGGGTCTCGGGTATGCTGCCCGCACGTATGCCCAGCTGGCGGTTGACGACGGGGGGATTGTAGAAAATGACGTGTTTTTTGCCGCTCGGCGCGCCGTTTTTGTCGATGACGTGTATCTCTCGCCCGGTCATCACGCTGCTGAGCTCGCCGGGGTTTTTGATCGTGGCCGAGCAGCAGATGTAGGTGGGATGCGCGCCGTAAAACGCGCAGATGCGCTCGAGGCGCCTGAGCACGTTGGCAAGATTCGAGCCGAACACGCCGCGGTAGGCGTGGATCTCGTCGATGACGACGTACTTCAGGTTCTCGAACAGCTTGACCCACTTGGTGTGGTGCGGAAGGATGCCCTGATGCAGCATGTCCGGGTTGGTCACGACCACGTGGCCCGCCTGGCGGATCGCGGTGCGGGCCGAGGCGGGGGTGTCGCCGTCGTAGGTGAAGGCCTTGATGTCCGCGCCCAGCGCCTCGATCATCGAATACAGCTCCGCGACCTGATCGCTGGAGAGCGCCTTGGTGGGAAAGAGGTAAAGCGCCCTTGCCGCGCTGTCCTTGAGTATCGCGCTTAAGACCGGCAGGTTGTAGCACAGCGTCTTTCCGCTGGCGGTCGGGGTAACGACCACGAAGTCCTGCCCCCGGAAAGCGCACGCAAGCGCTTCGGCCTGATGGGAATACAGTTTGTTTATGCCCCTTTGCCTGAGCACCTCCACCACGCGCGCGTCCGCCTCGGGCGGAAAATCGGCGTAAACGGCGGGATTTTCGGGCAGCGTGCGGATGCACTCCACGTTCTGCATGAACGAGGGGTCGTTTTTGAGCTGTTCCAGAAAGTCGTGTACGGTCATGCGGGGAGCCTTTCTCTGTTTTGCGTATCGTCGGTCGGGGAGAGGCGTTTTTTGCCGCTTCGCCTCTACACCAGAATGCTCTCGATGCCCTGCATCGCCTCTTCGATCAGCCCCTCGACGTCCAGCTTTTCTTCTTCCTTTGCCACCTTGTCGGGCTTGGGCTTGGTCATCGGATGGCGGGGCGTGAAGACGGTGCAGCAGTCCTCGTAGGGCAGTATGCTCGTTTCGTAGGTGTCGATCTTTTCGGCGATGTGGATGATGTCCAGCTTGTCAAGACCGATCAGCGGGCGGAAGACGGGCAGGTCGGTCATAAGGTCTGTGCAGCCCAGCGCTTCCATGGTCTGGCTGGCCACCTGGCCGATGCTCTCGCCCGTGATGATCGCCTGGCAGCCGTGCGCCTTGGCCACGCGGTCGCTGATGCGCATCATGAAGCGGCGCATGATCACCGTGCCCAGCTCCTCCAGGCACTTTTCGTGGATCTCCATCTGTATTTTGGTGAAGGGCACGACGTGCACCTTCATGCCGTATTCGTATTTGCCGATGATCTTCGCCAGCTCCAGCACCTTTTCGCGGGCGCGCATGCTGGTGTAGGGCGGAGAGGCGAAGTGGATCGCCTGGCAGTTCACGCCCCTGCGCATGATCTGATAGCCCGCCACGGGCGAATCGATGCCGCCCGAGAGCAGCAAAAGCGCCTTGCCCGCCGTGCCCATCGGAAGGCCGCCAACGGCCATGATCTCGCGGTTGCACAGGCAGGCCTTTTCGCGGATCTCGATCCACATCTCGGTCTCGGGCTTGTGCACGTCGACGCGAAGAGAAGGGTTGGCCTCCAGTATCCTTCCGCCCGCCAGCGCCGCCAGCTCCTGGCTGTTTAAGGGGAAGGTCTTGTCGCTCCTTCGGCACAGCACCTTGAAGGAGCCGCTTACGTCCTTCATCATCTCGGCGGCGAGGGCGCAGATCGTCTCCGTGTCCTTCTCTGTCTCGTAGGCGGGGCTTACGGAGTAGACGCCGAAGACCTTGCTTACGCGGTCCAGCGTTTTTTCCATGTCGGCAAAGCCGCTGACGTAGATGCGCCCGTCGGCCAGGCGCACGCGCACGTCTTCCTCCGGCAGCGCCTTTTTGATGTCCTCGACCAGCATCCGCAAAAAATACGGCCTGTTCAGGCCCTTCAAGTGCACTTCGCCGAAGCGCACCATGATCAGTTCACGCATAAAAAATCTCCTGACTGTATTTATCTCATCTGCGCTGGAATTTCACGAGCAGCTCGTAGCACTCCTTTACGGCCGCAGCCGCACGTTCGATCTCGTCCCCGGTCGTGTGGATACCGAGGCTAAAGCGTATCGCGCTCTCCGCAAGGCGCGAAGGCACGTTCATGGCGCCGAGCACCCGGCTGCCCTTGGTCCTTTTGCTGGAGCAGGCCGAGCCCGTGCTGACCAGTACGCCCCTTTCCTCCAGCGCGTGCAGCATCGTTTCGCCCCTTACGCCCGGAAAGCTCATGTTCAGTATGTGGCAGGCGCCCTTTTCGGGCGACGGGCCGTTTACGGCGGCCTGCGGGATATATTCCTTGAGCAGGGTACAGAGCTTGAGCTTCAAGCTCATCAGGCGGGCATGCCTGTCTCTGTCCGCGAGCATTTCGTCGATCGCTTTGCTCAGGGCTATGATGCCCGGCGTGTTTTCGGTGCCGCTCCTTAAGCCCTCCTCCTGCCCGCCGCCGACGTGGCGGGGCATAAGGCGCAGGCCCTTTCTTACCAGCAGCGCGCCGGTCCCCTTCAGGCCGTGGATCTTGTGCGCCGAAAGGCTGTACAGGTCGGCGTGGGAAAAATCGAAGTCCTCCCGCAAAAAGCCCTGTACGCCGTCCACGTGCAGGCGGCAGTCCGGGCAGAGGCGGCTTTTCATTTCCCGGATGCGGGGGATGTCGTTGATCGCGCCGGTCTCGTTGTTGACCTGCATGACGCTGAGCAGCGTAAGCCCCTTTTTGAGCGCTTCTTCTGTTGCATCAAGGTCGACCGTGCCCTCTTTCGTCACGGGAAGCACGGTCAATTCCGCCCTGCCGTCGCAAAGGCTCTTTGCCGCCTCGTACACGCTCGGGTGCTCCGCGGCGCTGACGGCCACGCGCAGCGGCGCACGGCTCACGCCCAGCGTACCGGCAAGGGCCAGGTCGTTGCTCTCGGTGCCGCCGGAGGTGAAGATCACCTTCGCGCCCTGCGCGTTCAGCGCCCCGCAGATCTTTTCGCGGCAGCGCTTCATTTGCTTTTCGACTTCGAGCGCCTCGGCGTAGGCCGAGGACGGATTATAAAAGCCCTCCGAGAGCGCGCCCGTGACCGCGCTTATCACACCCTCGGAGGGTTTGGTGGTTGCGCTGTTGTCCAGATATATCATTGAACGACCTTATTTGATCTCCTGCCAGACGCCGAAATTCAGATAGTTTTTGGAGCGCATCATCTGCTGCATTTCCTTACTGGGCTCGATGATGGCCAGATGCCTTACGCCGTTTTTGGTGAAGTACAGGTAGACCAGATCGGCGTCCCTGTTCAGAAACCAGTTGTGGCGCTTGATCATCTTGTCGTTCAGAAACTTCTGGAACGACTGGTGCTGCACGCTGCCGCACGAATCCACGATCTTGAGCGGGATCTCGGCGAGGTACTTGCGCTTGGAATTGTTGAGCACCTGACTTACGTCGAGCGTCCCGTTGGTGAAGGTGTACTCGTACTCGACGCGCAGATTGTCCTTTCTGAAATACATGAGCACGGCCAGGCCGATCATCGCCAGCGACAGTACCAGCGCGAGCCAGGGAAACTCGCCCTGCCCGATCGTGTTGATGATGCCGTAGACGTTGATCAGCCCGTATAAACCGAATATCACGATAAACAGCCAGCACAGGTAGTATACCGCCGTATACAGCCCCGCGCCCCTGTGGCGCACGACGATCTCTTCCTTAAAGTTGTCCATAGCCATGGATGACGCCCTCCAAAAAGTTTGCTGAGTATATTATACCACACAAAAGCGCTTTTTAACAGCCTGTTTTGTATTATTTTTGTGACAGATAGAACGCGATGGCCGCGGCGGTGGCGACGTTTAAGCTGTCCACGCCGCGGGCAATGGGGATGACGGCGCACCTGTCGCACATTCCGACGGTTTCTTCCTTCAAGCCCTCGCCCTCGTTTCCGAGGAAAAAGGCGATCTTTTCGGCGCGGACCGCGCTGATTTCCACGCTGTCCTTTTTCAGCGCGAGCGCGACGCGCTCGAAACCGCTTTGTCTGAGCAGCGCCATGAAAGACGCGTCCGCCGCGGGCACGAAGGCGAAGGGCAAACGGAACACCGCGCCCATGCTCACGCGCACGCTCCTGCGGCTGTACGGGTCGGCGGAGCCCCGCGTGAGCAAAAGAGCGTCCATGCCCAGCGCGGCGGCGTTTCGGAAGATCGCGCCCATGTTCGTGTCGTCCCTGACGTCCTCGAGCACGGCGATGCGCCTTGCGCCCGTGAGAACGTCCTCCGGTCGCTTTTCGGGCGGCCGCTTCATCGCGCACAGCACGCCGCGGCTTAGCTCCATGCCGCAGATGTCTTTGATGACTTCGTCGCCCGGCGCGTAGACGTCGATATCCGGCAGGCGTTCGAGCAGCCTCGCCGCCTTGCCCGTGACGTGCCGTTTCTCCATCAGAAAGCTCACGGGCGTTATGCCTGCTTCGAGCGCGCTTTCGATCGCGGGAAGGCTTTCGCAGATGAACAGGTCTCTTTGCTTAAGCTGCCTGCGGTTCAGAAGCGAATAGACGCTTATCTCCGCGTCGCCGGGCTGAACGTCGGTTACGAGCCTTGCCATCACACGAGGTCCTCGAACGACATGTCGGGGCCGTAATAGAACGAGGGGTACACGGGCTGGTTGTAGCAGGTGTTCTGCCAGGCGACGCCCAAGCGGTACTGCAGGTCCTCAAGCAGCGTAAACAGCTTGTGCTTGCTTATTTCCGTCGGCGTATAGACGCGCAGGGCGCTGTCGTCCGCGAGGCGCAAAATGACCTGCTCGCGGTAGTCGCCGAAGATGTTCGCGGCCAGGCACGGCGTGCCCTTGGTGTAGTTGTTGGTGAGCGCGCCCTCGGCCTTCAGCATCACGCCGTGGATCAGGTCGCTTACCTGCCCGCTGCCGTCGTGCTTTAAGTAGTCCACGCTGCCGAGCACCTGCGTGGTCAGGTCCGCCGCCCAGCGCACGCAGAAGTTCGTGCCCGGCATCGGCAGGGGAAGCACGTTGCCCTTGCAGTCCCTTACGTCCTCGCACCAGACCTGCCAGCCGCGGGTATTTAAGTCGATCTTGCCGATCATGCAGCGCCCGTAATCCTTGTCGCCGGGCTTTCCGTAGATGACCTGGCCGTCCGCGGCCCGGACGAGCGCGTGGCCGTAGGGCGCGTTTTCGCCGTCCTCGAACACGTGCATCACCTGAAGGCCCGGCAGGTCCGGGTCGATCACCGCCGCGTGCATGCTGTCGCCGTGCGCCCAGTTGAGAAATCTGCCGTCCGGCAAAAAGCCCTGCCCGCTGTAGAGCACGCTGCCGTCGTCGTCGATGACGCACGCGCCGTAGATGATCTCGTCTTTGCCGTCGCCGTCCACGTCCGCCACGGACAGGGAGTGGTTGCCCTGATTTACGATCATGCCGTAGACGGGGTCGCTGCCCAGCGCGCCCACGGGCGTCGGCGCGAAGGGATTGCGCATCGGGATAAAGCCGCTGTCCACGCCCCACTTCAGGCGGAATTTGTTGTCGAAAAAGTCGTAGGCCGCGAGGGTCGTGCGGGTGTAGTAGCCCCTGCACATCACAAGGTACGGCCTTTCCCCGTCCAGGTACGCCACGCCCGCCAGATACCGGTCGTTTCTGTTCATGGGCTCCACCCGGTTCCAGCTGTAATCGCCCCACAGAAGGCCGTCGTCCACCCGGGGATAGGGATATGGGATCGTCTCAAGCTCGCTGCCGTCCCCCGCGAACATCGTCAGGTACTCCGGCCCCTTGAAGATGAAGCCCTCGAACTTCCAGAGCTCGTTTTTCGGCGAGCGTTTTGGCGCGTATTCGTAAATGAAATAATCGGCCAGCTTCTCGGCGTCCTTGCGGCTCAGGGGATAAATGTACCTGTCCGTAAGGCCGAAGCACTCCTCGACCCGCTGCGGCCACAGCCTTTTCTTTACCTCCGGGTGATCGCGCCACGAAAGGAATAAGCTTATCAGGTTTTCGCGGTAATCCCCGGGCGAACAGGCGTATTCGTCTGCGTGCGAATAGCCCGCCTCTATATCCTTTTCCGGCATCGTGATGAAGCGCTCGCTCTTTACGCTGCCGTCTTCGTTGTACACGGTCATGCGGGTGCCGGGCGCAGTCTTGACCGCCATCTCGGCCTTGCCGTCCATGTTGAAATCGTAGACCATGAACTGGGTGTAGTGCGCGCCGGCGCGGATGTTTTTGCCCATGTCCAGCCGCCACAAGAGCCGCCCTTCCAATGTATAGCAGTCGATGATGCAGTCGCCGGTGTAGCCCTTCTGGCTGTTGTCTTTGGCGTTCGTGGGCTCCCAGCGGAAGATGTATTCGTACTCGCCGTCGCCGTTTACGTCGCCGACGCTCAAGTCGTTGGGGTGGTATTCGTACCTAACGCCGTCCTTCGTCACGCCGCCCCCGGGCTTTTGGATCGGAATGTCCAGGTAGTTGCTCCCGCTTTTCCAGACGGCGACCGGCTCGCAGGCTTCCTGCTCCTTTCCGTCCAGCACTGCAGAAACGCTGTAAATGTCGCTCATGCCGCCTTCGCGGTCCAGGTAATTGCAGCTGTCGGTGACGAGGGCGATCTTTTCGCCGTTTCGAAGGACCGTGAAGTCCGCGCCGGTAAGGCCCGTGTCGCTGAACCCCCGCACCTCGCGCTTGAAGAGCCGCCAGCTCAAAAAGATGCCCTCTGACGTGTTCACGGCGATCAAACCGCGGCCGAGCTTTTCGGTAAACGGTTTCAGCCGGTAAAACGCTTCGCACGCCGCGGGTTTACTCGTTTCGAGCGCGTTTCCCTCTTCGTCCGCGGCGCACACGGTGAACCAGCGCTTTCTGTGCGCAGACAGGCTGAGCCTGCAGCACGCGTCCGTGCCCTGCCAGACGGGGTCGTAGCGCATACCGGGCGTAAAGCGGTCGCTCGCGGAAACGATAAAGCCCGCGCAGCTGCCCTCGTAGGTCCATTTCAGTTCTATCGTTTCTTTGCCCGTCGCCCGGGCGGTGAATTCCGTAAACATCGCAGTCTCCTCCCGCATTGATAACCTTATACATTTCGCCGCCGGCGCCTGCTTTCCTGCATGCCGGGCACGCAAAAGGCGAATTTCGGTTTTTTTGTCCGTACATCCGGCGCCTTTCCGGTGTTAAATCGCCGCGCTTGAACACAGTTTCATAAAATAGTCATTATGTTGTTACATTTCGGTAACTACGACAGTGTATTATATACCCATACAATCGGAGATTTCTCTTTATCGGGAGATGACATAGATGTTCATAGGCTTCTATAATTATACGGTGATACTGACCTATTTCGGCCTGGCCAGCTCGCTCGTGGGCATGGCCGAGGCAATCAACGGCAACTACCGCATGGCGGTCATGTGCCTTCTGATCTCCGGCGTGTGCGATATGTTCGACGGCATCGTCGCCCGCACGCACAAAAAGCGCACCCGCGACGAAAAGCGCTTCGGCGTGCAGATCGATTCGCTCTGCGACGTCGTGTGCTTCAGCGTCTTCCCGGCGGTGCTGGGTCTTTGCCTGTGCCCCGCGAACATGTTCACGGTGCTTTGCTGCGTGTTCTTTGTGTTGGCAGGCGTGATAAGGCTCGCGTTTTTCAACGTGCAGGAGCAGACGCGCGAGGAGACCGAGGCCGGCAAGCGCGAATACTACCTCGGCATGCCCGTGACGGCCAGCGCCCTCATCATGCCGGTCGTTACGCTGATCACCGCGATCGACAAGGTCAACTGGGCCTATCTCTACCCCACCTGCCTGCTCGTACTGGGCCTTTTGAACATCAGCCGCTTCCGCGTCAGGAAGCCCTATATGGTCGGCATCGTCTGCATGGTGCTGGCGGGCGCGCTGGTATTTTTCCTGGCCTACCGCTACGGCGGCAACATCACCTGCATGAAGACGCTCAGCGTCACCGGTGTGGGCAATGTTTGAAGACATCTACAAAAACGCCCTGGGCAGAGCGGCGGCGCGCGTGTTGGCGACGCCGTTCGTTTCATATGCCGCCGGCGCGTTCATGGACAGCCGCCTGTCCAAACCCCTCATAAAGCCCTTCGCAAGGAAAAACGGCATCGATTTAAGCGAGGCCGCGGACACAAACTTTCGCTCCTTCAACGCGTTTTTCACCCGCCGCCTAAAGGAGGGCGCTCGCCCCGTGTGCGAGGAGGACGGCGCGCTCGTAAGCCCCTGCGACGGGCTGCTGAGCGCCTTTCCGATCGAAAAGGGCAGCAGCTTTCTGATCAAGGGCACGCGCTATTCGCTTAAGGACCTGACGGGCGACGAAGAGAGTCAGCGCGTCTTCGACGGCGGCCTTTGCCTGATCTTCCGCCTGACGCCCGCGCACTACCACCGCTACGCCTTCCCCTGCGACGGAAAGATTTTGGCGCATAAGCACATCAAGGGCATCTACCACACCGTGCGCCCGACGGCGCTCGGCCACGTGCAGGTCTTCAAGACCAACACGCGCGAATACTGCCTGTGCGATTGCGGCGCGTTCGGAAAAATGCTTTTCATGGAGGTGGGCGCGCTTTTGGTGGGCAGGATCGTAAACCGCAAAACCGACGGCACCTTCAAAAAGGGCGAGGAAAAGGGCTGTTTCGAATTCGGCGGCTCGACGATCGTGGTGCTCACGCAAAAGGACCGCGTGCGTCTGCGTCAAGGCCTGCTTTCGGAAAACGAGACGCCCGTAAAGCTCGGCGAAAGGATCGACGTCCGATGATGAGCAAACTGTCTGAAAAGCTGAAATCGCTGCCGAAATACTTTTGGGTGCTGGCGGCCGTGACCGCCGCTTCCCAGTTCACGGTGTACTATCTGCCGCGCGTGCTGCACAGCGAAAACCTGACCAGGCTCTCCAGCGCGCTGGACGACAAGATTCCCGTCGTCCCGGCCTTCGCCTACGTCTACGTGGCCGCGTTCGTGTTCTGGGTCGTGTTCTACATCGTGCTGTACCTGATGAACAAGCGCATCGCCTACCGCGTGTTCACGGCGGACCTGCTCTGCAAGCTCGTGTGCGTGCTCGCCTTCTGCCTGTATCCCTGCACGATGGATCAGCCGGCGGAGAGCGAATTGCACGGCGTCGGCGCGTGGCTGATGCGCATCATTTACGCTTTGGACGAGCCCACGCAGCTTCTGCCCTCGATGCACTGCTACATCAGCATTCTTTTGCCGCTGGCCCTGTTCAGCAAATACGCAAACAAAACGAGCGCGCGCCTGAAGATTTTCGCCGCCTCCTTCGGCGTTCTGATTTGCCTTAGCACCGTGTTCATAAAGCAGCACGTGCTCATGGATGTGTACACCGGCGCGGCGCTTGCCGCCATAGCCTTCGCGATATCTTCAATCATATGGCGATTTATTGACAAAGCGCGCCCGGGGCTTGCAAACGCGCCCGAAAAATGATACGATTAGGGCGCGATCAAAAACAAAGGAGCATACCATGAAGATCACCGAAAACCCCGACAAAGAGGTCGTTCAGGCCGTGCGCGAGGGCCTGCGCCTGAAGGACGGCTACTGCCCCTGCCGCCTGGAAAAAACGCCCGACACCAAATGTATGTGCAAGGAGTTCCGCGACCAGATCGCCGACCCCGAATTTGAAGGCTTCTGCCACTGCATGCTGTACTACAAGTCGAAATAATAGGAGGACAAAAACCGTGGCCGAGATCAAGATCACGAGCGCAAATTTTGAAGCCGAAGTCGTAAAAAGCCCCGTCCCCGTCGTCGTGGACTTTTGGGCCAGCTGGTGCGGCCCCTGCCGCATGCTCGCCCCCATCATCGCCGAGATCGCCGAGGAAAAGGCGGGCACTGTCAAAGTCGGCAAGATCAACGTCGACGAGGAAGGCGAGCTCGCCGTCCGCTTCGGCGTCAGCGCCATCCCCATGGTAGCCAAATTCGAAAACGGCCGGATGACCGCCCAGACCGTAGGCTACATGAAAAAAGCCGACCTCGAAAAGGCGCTGGGCATTTAAGAGGCACAAAAAGCAGCAAGAAAAGCCGGGATACACTTAAAACAGTGCGTCCCGGCTTTTGTATTTGCCTGCGTCTGCCCCCGGCGGCGCAGACGGCGCGTATTCGCGTGTTGCACGGGGGATGCCCAAATTCCGCAATTTGTCCGTAGCGGCGGCATTCTGCCGCCATGGGCGAGGCGGATACGCGGGGAAATCCGTATTGAGGCGACAGCAATGCGCATCGTCCGTAGCGGCGGCAATCTGCCGCCATGGGCGAGGCGGATACGCGGGGATATTGCGTTTTACGCTGCTTTGGTTCGTATACGCAATACCCATGGCGGCGTAAACGCCGCCGCTACGGTGGTATACGCGGGATATAACGCTTTATGTTATGTCGTTTCGCATACGCAATGCCTATGGCGGCAGGTTGCCGCCGCTACGGGGATGTAACAATTCTGTGCCGCTGCACTCACTTCCCGCGCAGCGCGATCTCTCCGTCGTATGGGCGGTAGGTGTCGGCCCAGTCCGGGGTCGAAAAGTCGCGCCGATTGGTGAAATAGCTGTTTTTTGCCGCGTCGTTGAAGAAGCGCTGCGCGTAGGAGCAGTCGTCCACGACGACCTTCTTTACCGTGCAGTTGAAAAGGCCCGTATAGATCGTCGCGCTTTCGGAGGTATGGTATATTTCCGTGACGGATGCGGGGATCGTGACCGAGTCGATGCGCACGACGCCGTTGTCGACCACGTCTCCCCGAAAATCGCCCAGCATGACCTGCGTGCAGCCGTCCTCGTAGACCACCGTGCGCAGGCTGTAGCAGCCGACAAACCAGCCGCTCTCGTAGTTACCCTGCGAGATCATGCGGTGCTGCGCGCCCTTCGAAATGCTGACCGAGACCAGGCCGGATTTTGCGAACGCGCCGTAGCGCACGGTGTAAGCGCCGTCCGGTAAAGCGAGTTCCTTGAGCGCCGTCGTTCCGGCAAAGGCGTATTCGCCGACGTAGGTCAGGCTCTCAGGCAGCGAAACCTCCCGGAGGTTTACGCAGTTTTCAAACGCGCTGTCGCCGACGCTCTCACAGCCTTCGGGCAGCACCAGGCGCCCGATCACGCGGTTGTTCCTGAGCGCGCCGTTTTGGATCGCGACGACCTTGTGACCGTTGATCGCGTCGGGGATCAGCACGGCGGCCTCGTTTCCGGTATAGCCGGTGATCTCGGCGTTTCCGTCAAGATTCACGACGTAGCGGAAAAAATCCGCCCGCGTGAAGGGGCTGGCGCTTGCGGCGGGGGCCGTTTCCGTGGCGTTTTTCACCTGCGGGAAGTCACTGAACCCTTCCGGATAGAAGTCCGCGTCGTTGAGGTACAGGTGGTACGCGCTGTCGGACAGCTTTTCGCAGGTTCCGTCCATCGTCACGTCCCTTTCGAGCAGGCGGTATTTGAGCTGAATCGTGCCGCCCTCGATCCTGTACGTGCCCTTGCCCGTCCCGAAGGCGGAGAGCACCTCCACCTTGTCCTTTCCGCTGAACTTCAATACGGCTTGCAGCGGACTTGCGCTTTTGTAGGTGCCCTGCAAAGGCCCCTTTTCCCCGCACGCCGCAAGCGCGAAAAGTACGAGCGCAAGCAGGAGCGCAAGGCAGACCGGCTTCAAAAAACGTTTCATATCGATACCTTCCTCTGTCGGTTTTTAAACGGCGCGAAAGCCTATTTCAAAGAATAGTAGACCCAGGTCGTGCTGCCGTTGAAATACAGGTCGTAATCGCCCCCGGCAAGGCCCTTGACCGATTCGCTTCTGCGCTGAAGGCGCGGCTCGACCTCCTTGAAGCAGGACGAAAGCGCATACTTGCTGTTGCTTTTGAGGCGAACCTCGTGCAGCGCTTCGGGGATCGTCGTTTCCAGCAATTCCTTGATCTTCTTTTGCCTGATCTCGCCGCCGTAGGCCTGGAAGACGCGCAAAAGCAGGTCGGCCATGATGCTGCCGTCCGTCTCGCGGCGGAATTCGTAATCGTATTCGGCCGGCCATTTTTCGAGCAGGCGTATCTTGGCGGGCACGCAAACGGGCAGCGTCTGCTCGCGGCGCAGCTTTTTGACGAGCTCCTTTTCCTCGGGCAGTTTGATCTCCCACACGCTTTGCGGGTCCTCGGTGATCTTTCTTATCCTTTCGCTCAGCTGTTCGAGCTGCTTTTCCTTTTCCGCGAGGGGCTTTTCGAGCGCTTCCGCGTTCGCCTTTGCCTTTTTGACCTTGTGCGCATTCACAAGCGGGCAGATCAGCAGGAAGAAAAAGGCGGTCAGGCCCACGCTCCAGGTGGTGTACACCGCGGGATCGCGCACGTGATAGTCGTAAAACCGGGGCGAAGTATGGAACCAGTAAAGCAGCGCGATCATCGCGGCCGGCACGGCGAGGGCGAAAAAGAGGTATACGCCCGCCTTTTTCTTTTTGACCGCCCTGCCCGCGCTCATTTTCTGCTTGATTTCTTCGATCTCGGCTTCGAGCTTGCTTTTGCGTTCGGTCTCCTTTTCCAAAAGCGCCTGCTGTTTGGGCGCGAATTCCTTCTTCGCCTCGGAGATGATCCTCTCCGCCTCGGCCTTGAGAGAAGCGTCGATCACCTGCTTTTTGGCTTTTACGGCCCTTTCGTCTTCGTCCAGTTCCTCGGGCGTAAGGGTCTTCAGGCGGTCGTATTCGGCGTTTGCCTCGTCCGTGACCATTTTGACGGCTTCCATAAGGTCGCTTTTCTTCTGCGCTTCGGTGATGTCGCCGAAGCCGCTTTCGATGTTGGGGTACTTGCTCTTCAAATACTGCCAGCCCATCTGCTTGCGCATGCCGTCGCTGCGCACGCAGGCGTCGATCTTTGCCTGCGTTTCGTAATCCATGGGCGCGCTCGTGCTGTGTCCGCAGTCCGGGCACTTGTAGACGGCGGTGTTCTTGCCGGCAAGCCCCGCGACGGCGCCCACGACGCCGAACACGGCGACGCCCGCGGCGGCCTTGCCGTAACTGAAGCCGCTCTTTTGATTGTCCCTGAACAGGCGGGGACTTCCGCAAACCGGGCAGCGATACACTGACATCGTTCAGGCCTCCGATCCGTTTTTGTCATAAATATCTCTCGTCTATGATAACCGACACTGCCGCAAAAGTCGTGACACGCTCTGTGTCATTTGCGACACGCTCTGTGTCGCCCGGCCGAAACGCGCCTTTTTGCGCGAAAATACGCCCCGGTTGACAGGCGGAGGCTTTGTACCTATAATAAGGGCGGATGAAAAAGCACAGGAGGGCAGCTTCATGATCAAACCCGCGAAGCTTCAAAAAGGCGACCTCGTCGCGACGGTCAGCCCTTCCTGGGGCTGCGCCGGCGCAAAGCGCGTGCTCTGGCAATACCGGCTGGGCTGCGAAAGGCTCAAAGAGTTGGGCCTGCGCGTCGTGCCCGCGCCCAATTCGCTCAGGGGCACCGCCTATCTGCGCGCGCACCCCGAGGCGCGGGCGGACGACCTTATGTGGGCGTTTTCGAATAAGGAAGTAAAGGCCGTCGTCGCCAACATCGGCGGAAACGACTGCGAAAAGCTCCTGCCCTTCCTGTCGCCGGAGACGATCAGAAAAAACCCCAAGATCCTGTGCGGCTATTCGGACGTGCTCGCCCTGCACCTGTACTGCTTCCGGCTCGGCCTTTGCACGTTTTACGGCGACAACCTGCTTACGAACATCGCGGAAAACGGCGCCTGGCATCCCTACAGCCGCTTCTGGTTCGAAAAGACCTTTTTCGACGAAGCCCCGCCCGGGCGCGTGACGCCTTCGGCCGACTGGTCGTACGATCCCTCCTCCCGCGTGGACAAAACGCGCCGGAAAACCTACGTCCCAAACCCGGGCTGTATGCGCGTGCAGGGCAGCGGCAGGGTGCAGGGCCGGCTTTTCGGCGGACACGGAGACCTGCGCACGCTCAGAATGCCGGACGGAAGCCCCATGGTCCGAAGGGAAGATTTTGAAGACGCCATCCTGTTTTTCGAGGACATTCCGGAGCTCTGCGACGAAAAATACATGGCCGATTTCTTCGACTGGCTGGGCCAAAGCGGGTTTTTGCGGCCGCTCAAGGGCGTCGTCATCGGCAAAATGAGGACGCCGGGCAGCTTTCGCCCCTACGCGGACGCGCTCCGCAGCGTCGTAAGCGGCAAATACGGCCTGCGCGATCTCCCGATCGTAAGCGGCCTGAATTTCGGCCACACGTCCCCGATCTGCGTCCTCCCCTACGGCGTCAAAGCCGAACTGGACGCGGACGCACTGCAATTCACGATTTCAGAGAGCGGGGTCGTGTGAGGAAGCCCGGGAGAGCGATGCCCGCATTTGCGTAAAGAGCAGAAAAACCTCCGACCGCCCTTTTCCGGTCAGAGGTTTTCCCTTTCATAAACCGGGCTTTACCAATCGCCGTTCATCTGCAGATCGATCAGGGTGACGCCGCTGAGTTCGTAGTCGTACAGGTCGAAATGGAGCCATACTCTGTCGGAGTAGCCCTTGAACTCGATCGTCATGGCTTCGTAGCCCACGTTGTCTGCGTACCGTACGGTTACGGCGGATAATTCCTTTTTCGCAGAATTCAGATCGCTGTGGAGCCCGTACTTTCCGCTATGCGCAGAGAAGCTTTCCTGAACGGACGAGGTCAGCTTTGAAAGCAAATCCGTGCGGCAGAGCTTTTCGACCTCGGCGATGCATTCGGAAACGTGGTTTTCTTCTATGCACCCTTCAACGATCTTATAGGCGATCTCGGTATCCGCGAAGTTCAGTGCCAGCGTCCAGTCGTTCAGGCTCCCTGCTTCAAAGGTGACGCTTCCCAATTCAATCGCCGAATTTTGCGGATAGAAGCTGCAGCGCACGTCCGGCCCGTTCACGGCGTTCAGTTCGAAGAAGCGCACGTTGTAGTGCTGCTTGTAGGCTTCGCTTGCGCCGGGGAAGACCGTATCCAGAATATCCTCTGTCGCTTCCTCGTATCCGTGCAGATCGGCCGCCTTGTCCGGCAGGCACGTGGGGCAGGGGCGCTTGCCCATGCTCTCCGCCTCGCTTTCGCTCATCGCGGAGGCGTTCTGCATACCGGAACAGTTGGGGTCCGCGTGGTAATAGACGCCGCGCTGCGTCGCGTATACCGCTTCGCCGCTCATGCAGACGGGGCAGCGCCGTTTGCCTTGTTCGATGGCCTCCGATTCGCTGACGGTCACGGCGTTTTGCATGCCCTGGCAGTCGGGTTCGCTGTGGTAGAAGGCGCCGTGCTGCGTAATATACACCGTTTTGACCGAAATATCGGGCGTGGGGGAAGCCGTGACGGTATTGTCCGGCGCTCCTCCGTTTCCCGCGGCAAAGGCCGCCGCCAGCACGCAGAGCGCAAGGGCTGCCGCGACGCTTGCGATTTTGATCTTGTTTCTGAGCTTCATCTTTTGTTTCCCCTTTCTGATTCCTTCCCTCATCGCGTCCTCAAAGGACGCGGGCATGCCCGGAAATGCCTTGTCAAGCTTCATACCCGTCACCTCCAAGCAGCTTTTTCAGTTCCTGACGCGCCTGATGCAGGCGGGATTTTACAAGCTTTTCGCTGATGTCCATGATTTCGGAGATCTCACCTATGCTGTACCCGTCCTGATAGTGCAGCACAAGCAAAAGCCTGTATTTGTCCCTGAGCTTTTTGAGCGCGTTTTGCAGATCGATGTCTTCCGGCCTCCGCTCTTGGGACGCCTCGAGCCCGTCCTCCAGCGGCACCGAACGAAAGCGCTTCCGGCGCCGAAGCTGACTTACGGCGGTGTTGATCAGCAAGCGGACGATCCACGCTTCGAAGCTCTCGTAATTCATCAGCTTATCCCTGCTTACCCACGCCCTGGCGAGCGCGTCCTGTACCGCGTCTGCACAGTCGGCGTCGTTCCACAGTATGGAATACGCCACGCAGTACAATTTGCGGCTGAGCGGCATGACCCGCCCGGTAAACTCCGCTTCGGTCAACTTCTTCACCTCGCTTTCATAAATAAAGACGCCCGGGAAGGGCGGATGGTTGAATCCGCGTTGGAAAATTTTGAGATTTTACATTTCTCGTCAAAAAGTGCAGCCGTGCAGTAAAACGTCTTTCGGAAACGAAACCGCACAGAACCTACCGTTACCCACCCGTTCCGTCGATCCAAAACGAAAAAACCCCGGGCAAAACGCCCGGAGCCGTCCTGATTTCAGCCTGTCGACCTTGTGCCCTGCTCCCGAACGCTTCGTTCCTGTTCATCGCCGCCTTCCGAAGCAGGGTTACAACACAGTAATACTGAGCGCTATTGCGTCAAGACGCACTTTACCTTTCCGTAAGAGCTGTCGTCACCCCAGGAAATCGCCTCAAGATACAGGTATTCCGGCAGCTCTTCCATCGGTTCCAGTTCCATTTTGAGCCTGTAGGTACCGTCCTCCAAGCGTATTGTCTCAGAATCTCCATCCGGTATTGCAGTACCATCTGGTTTGGAAATACTCCAGTACAGATCGGACATTCCGGGCTGTGCATTGTTATCGGCAAATATCAAGGTCAAATAACCGCACACCGGCGTGAAGTAAACATCGCCTTTTATGATCTCACAGCCTTTCAGCGTGCTCTCGCTGGATATAAGATCCGCACGGAGAGTCGCGCCAACGCGTTTCAAAACGAATTGTATTTCGGCCGTTTCACGCTTTTGACTGTAATCTCCGTTTAACGCATACACACACTTCACCCGGAAACTAATATCGCCTTCGATCGTTTCTTCACTAAAACCACGGCCCATGATTAGTACACTGCCATCTGGTTGCTTTTCGCCTTTCCACGCGTCCAGAAAATCGTTGCCGTCATCCATTGCGCAGGAAGCATGTACGCAGATATACTCACGCCCGTCCTTGCGCGTAAAGATACGGTCGGTCGCATCAGCGTAATAAAGAATTCCATCCTTCTCATAAGTTGGCCGAACATAGACTGTACCGTCCGTAAGCGGGAATTCAAGCTGAGCGTTCGGCCCCACCGGGCGAGGAACCTCTGTCATATCGTAATCCTCTTGGGGATAATCCAGTTCCTGCGGAGCTTCCAATACATATCTGTCACTCTGCAGCGATTCTATTCTGAACAGTACAGATGCGCCGCGCCCGTCATAAACTGCTTCTTCCACACTGATACGTACATACTCATCCTGCACGGAGCCGATATGCGTCTCAACGATCTCTTCAGCGCCGTCGAGCGGTTTTACCCAAGAGAACCTCAGCAGATTGATGCCTAAGTTTATCCCCAAAGCCTCGGCAACAGCCACTGTCACCAGTGCTGCCATGAGCATTATCGCGGCAATAAGGGCAATGGATACTTTCCTCTTTTCCATTCTTACTCCTTTCTCTGAAGAAATGATGCGCCGACAGAGATCGGGGTCGGGACGAATGCCTGAAAGGCTTCTGTCAACAGAGGATGCGAATTCTCCCCGGGTGATCTTTTTATTCATCAAGTTCCCTCCCATCCAACAGAGCCTTCAGTTTTTCGCGTCCCCGTTTCAGCCTTCCCGATACAGAGGACTGTGCGATTCCCAAGCTCCCGGCTATTTCTTCAACCTTCATACCCTGATAGTAGTATAGGAGAATCACTTCCCGCAGTTTGAGCGGCAGCCTGATCAGGGCTGCGATCAACTTATCGTCGTCCTCAGAAGCCGGTTCTGCGCGCTCCGGAAGCATATCCGGCGTCACTTTGCGATTGATCAATCGAAACCAATGCGAATGGTTGATGTCATAGCATGTGTTCATTGCTATTCTCATGATCCAGGTTTTTTCAGAACATTCGCCTCTGAACGAATCCATCGTCTTATATACCTTAAGAAAAGTCTCTTGCAAAGCGTCCTCCGCCAGAGTCCTGTCACAAAGGTACAGATAGCATAATCGCAAGGTGGATTGCTGCCACCGTGTCATGAGCAGTTCGAACTTCTGTTCACGATTCAGAGCATTGTTTGAGCTCAAAACATTGCTCACAGGTCGATCATCTCCTTCACCGGTATAGACTGGACAACCCATGAAAATATCGTATCCGTCGTGAATATTCAGAAATTATAATAAAGATTGTGAGGGTTCGATCCTGAATAATCGAGCTTCGCATTGGCCTTGGCATCAGGGACAGACCGGCAGTGATCCATCGCTTCATTTTTGTCGACTCTTTGCCGATTGGATCGCTGTTTCTTTCTCCGACAAGCAGTTCCCTGAGGAACGCGCCTACCTTCGGCAAATCCATGTCAGCACCTCTTTGCGAATAACATTATACGGAAAACCGCAGGATTGTACAGGACAGAAAACGAGTAAAATGTCATTTTCAGCAGATTACGCGCTCCAAAACGAAAAAAAGCCCGGGCAAAACGCCCGGCGCCGTCATAGTTTAAGCCTGTCAGACCTGTACCTTTCTCCCGACCCCCTGCCCATCTTCGCCGCCGCGGTCTTGCAGTCCACGCGGCCTGCGAATCCTCAAGTCTTAGCCGCCGTGTCAAAAACATAATTAAATCTATGTGAAGCCGGACAAAGCTGACGCTACTGTCGTCTAATCAGGTGAAAGGAGGCCAAAGATGATGGAGAACGATAAGCGCAGCCGCTGGCTCGGGGAGACGATGGTCCAATACGGGGAAAGGCTTTTGCGCATGTGTTATTCGTATCTCGGTGATCGAAGCCTGGCCGAGGACGCGGTGCAGGAAACCTTTCTGAAGGCCTGGAAAGGTTTCGTGCGCTTTCGGGGCGAGTGCAACGAAAAGACCTGGTTGATGCGCATTGCGATCAATACCTGCAGGGACATTCGCCGCAGTGCCTGGTTCAGGCACATCGACCGGGCTGTGTCGCTCGACTGTCTATGAACGGCTGAACAGGGCGCGGGCGATATTGAAGCGCGAATTGGAGGTATGGTACGATGAAATTTGAAGAAACGCAGATAAGAACGGCCATGGATCGCCGCCTTGGCGCAATTCGCTTGAGTGCAGCGCACCAAAGCCGCATATGGCAAAGCATTGAACAGGAGGAACGGACCCATATGAAGAAAAAACTTACACTGACCGCAGCGGTTGCGCTCTGCGTGCTGCTGATCGGCACGGTGGCGCTGGCCGCGATGAGCGGCCGTCTGGCAGATTGGTTCTCAGGCAGCGATGGCAGGGCGAACGAGGGAATCACCGGGATGATCCGGCCCGTGCAGGCCGTCTACGAGGGCGACGTGGTTCGGGTGAGCGTGAACGAGGCGATCTACGACGAGGCCGGGGAAAGCTACGCGCTTTACTGGACTGTGGAGAACCTGACGGGCGAGGAGGGGCTTTATGTGCTGTCAGACGTGCCCTCCTTTGGCGGCAAGAGTGGACACTACAGCCTGATGTCTAACGTATCGGAATTCTTTCTCGACGCAAAACAGTCCGAAAATGTCGCCATCGGCGAGCTGCCGGAGGGAAGCAGCCGCGACTGCGAGCTGAATTTTACGATCCTGCGCGCAATCGGTCCCTACGAGATCGCAGAGGACGGGTGCATCGAAGGTCCCCTCGCTCCCCTCGACGAAAGCGGGGAAGACGGGGAGGACTATGTAAGCCGGCTGGTCGGCGGCGGCAGCTTTGAAATCGCCGAGGCCTTCAAGCTGGGCTTTGAGGTGGGCGAAACCGATACAAGCTTCCTGCGCGTCCCGGCCGGAGAGACCGACTTTGTTTTCAGTGACTATGAGATCAGAATCGAGCGTGCGCTGCTCACCCCCGCGTCCGCGCTGATCGACATTCGCTACATCACCGGCGAGCCGGTTAAGGGCGGCGGCAAAGGCGTCGGCCCGCTGTATGAGTTCGAAATCAGCGCTGACGGCGAAAAGACATGGTGCGGAAGCAGCGGCGCGTCGATCGGCGAGCCGGAACAACTGCCGGACGGGCGCTGGTCTCAGCTATACGAGTTTGACGCCAAGCAGCTCTTCGTTACGCCGGATGTGCTTCGGATCACGCTGGTGACCTACGAGGACGACGACATCTTTAAGCCTGTCTGCCACAGTGATGAAAGTATCGAGCTGCGCTTTGAATAATTAATATTCACAAGGTGCGAAAAGCTCCCGGCAAATCGGGAGCTTTTCTGTGCATAGTTACTCTTCCAGCCGCATTTGCCGCGCCATCTCTCTCAGCCTCCTGAGGCGGTCATTCACGCCGTTTTTGCAGCCGGGCGGGCCGTACAAGCTCGTCCGGCTCCGCGTGGGAGGATCGCCCCTGCCCCGCTCAGTCGAATATTTCCCCTTCCAGCGCGCTTCGGGCGGCGAGGATGTATTTTGCGGTGTCGAGCGGGTCGACGCCGAGTCTCGGGCAGGTTGCGCCGAGGGAGAGATCGCATTCGCGGTAGCTGTGGAGGGAGGCGCTGATGCTGCCGCGGCCGCCGGTCGCGGAGGCGAAATCCGACGCGTAATTCAGGCTCTCCGCCACGGGCACGAGGGCTGTTATGCTCATGCTGTCGTCTTCGCTGAGGGTTTCGGTCACTTCCCCGCGCATGAGGCGCACGTCGCTCATCACGCGGCCCGCGCCGGCGGACGGAACGATGAACTGAAACTCGTAGATCGGCTCCAGAAGCACGCTGCCGCCCCTTTTCAGGCCGTCCTGCACGGCCATGGGCGTTGCCACGATGAAATCCAGCGGGTGCGTGTGGATCAGGTGGTGGTTGCCGCCGACGAGCGTGATCTCCACGTCCGTCACCTGCCAGCCCAGCCGCCCCTGCGACAGCGCCTTGGGCAGCGCCTGCTTTACCTGATGCTGGTAGCGGGGCAGTATGTCCCTGGCGGCGACGGTGGAAGAAAAGCGCACGCCGCTTCCGCGCGGCGCGGGCTTTATGTCCACCTCGATGACCGCCCAGCAGGGCTTTGGCATCGTGTAGGCCACAAAGCCGGTCGCGCGCTGCCGTATGGTCTCGCGGTAGATGATTTTGGGTTCGCCGAAGCGCACCTTTATGCCGAAGCGGCTCTCCAGCGTCTCGCCCAGGATCTCCGTCTGCACGTTGCCCATGACCTGCACGTGCATTTCCCCGGTCTGCTTTTCGTAGCGGGCGCCGAGCAGCGGGTCCTCGCCCGAGAGCGTGTCCAGCGCCGACCGGAGCTTTTGGCTGAGGGAGGGGTCCTCGCTCGTCACCTGCACGGTGATCAGGGGCGTTCGAAATTCGCCCGGGCGCACGTGGCGGGGCAGGGAAGCCTTTTCGCCGAACACGTAGCCGATCTTGACGTCGCCCAGCCCGTACACGAGGCCGATGTCGCCCGCGCCAAGGCTTCCCGTGTCGCCGCTGCCCGGCGCGCGGATCTGCGTGATCTTTCTTTGAACGAACACGTCCTCCCCGCTGACCGGGTCGCTGCCCGCGCGGTATTCCACGGGCATGCGGTTTTCCAGATGCCCGCCGAAGACCCGTATCCACGCGCCGCGCCCCATCACGGGGTCGCTCGATGCGGCGAACACGACGGCGGACAGCTTTTGCCCGGACGTGTCTGCGGGGGGAAGATACGAAACGACCGCGTCCAGCAGTTCACGGACGCCCTGCGCCTTCAGCGCGGAGCCGCAGAGCACGGGCACGGCTTCCTGCGCGCACGTGAGGCGGGCAAGCTGCGCGTCTATTTTTTCCCTGTCCGGCTTTTCGCCGTTCAGATAGTCCTCCGTCAATTGATCGTCCGTTGCGCACACGAGCTCGCACAGCCTTTCCTCGTCCCAGAGGGGGATGAGCTGCGTTTTGAGCCGCTTTTTCAAAAGCGTCAGCGCTTCCTCCGCGTCCGCCTCCGGGCGGTCGAGCTTGTTTACGAAGATCAAAAAAGGCAGGCCTTGCGCCTTCAGCTGCCTGAAGATGTGCTCGGTCTGCGGCTGTGCGCCCTTGAGCGCGTCCACCACCAGCACCGCCGCGTCCAGCGCCCAGAAGGAGCGCTCGATCTCGGCGGAAAAATCCATGTGGCCGGGCGTGTCGATCAAGCGGATCTCCGCGTCCTTCCAGCGAAAGGACACGCAGGTCGCCTTGACCGTGATGCCCCTGCGCTTTTCCACGGGCAGGCTGTCGGTATAGGCGGTGCCCTTGTCCACGCTGCCGGCCTTGCGCAGGAATCCGGATACGACGAGCAGCTGCTCGGTCAGCGTGGTCTTGCCCGCGTCCACGTGCGCGAATACGCCGATGTTTCTGATGGACATGTGCTTTCCTTGTCGTGTGTCGTGAGGTTCGCGGGGGTATACGACGGTGGGATGTGCAGGAATCGTACCTCCGCAGCGGCAGCAATCTGCCGCCAAGGGCACGGCGTGTACGCGTCAAACCGCGCTTTGCGCCGTGCCCGCGGCTTGCCCCGGATTATTTGAGGATCCAGCCGACCGCGCCGCGCAGGCTGATGACGTACCAGCCGTCCTCTTCCTTCAGGATGGGGAGCTTGGTGCCCTTGTCGAGCAGGGCGACCTTGGGCGCGAAGGTGTCGTTCCAGGCGTACACCTGCGTCTTGGTCCCGGTCACGTACCAGGACGGGTTGATGGTGATGTAGTCGGCGTTGATCCAGCCGTTGGGCGAATCTTCGGAGTCGCCCAGGGTGCAGTATACGAAGCCGTTCTCGATCGTGGCGCCCGAGGGCAGGTCCGCGTTGATGATGATCGGCGTGTCGCCGTAATGCAAAATCGAGATCGCCCTGGCAGAGGCGCTCGGCTTTTCACGCAGGGTCAGCTCGTCGCACAGCACCACGGCCGGATAGCCGATCTGCTGGCCCGGGCCCAGGGGCGGTATCACTTCCGCGCCGGCAACGACCGCGCAGCCCAGCGCGAGGATCAGTGCAAGGATCGTAAGGGTAACGTATTTTTTCATGTTCATTCCCCCTTCAATGTTTTGCCCGGTAATTATAGCACAAAACGAAAGCAAAGTCCATAACAAATATTATTTCATCCCGACTTTGCCGCCAAAGAACGGTGAATTCCGGCGCACGCTTCTGCTTTTCACATTCCGAATTAACAATTTTATTCTTGAAATACGGAACGATATGGCTATAATCAAGTTAGACTTAACTAACTCAATAAGAAAACACATAAATGCGATCTCAACGACAGGAGGACAAAACCATGAAAGACGTCATTTACGGGCTCCTGATCCCCTTCGTCGGAACCTCCGCCGGCGCCGCCTGCGTGTTCTTCATGCGCAAGGAGCTCAAAATCGGCGTTCAACGGGCTTTGTCCGGTTTCGCGGCGGGCGTGATGGTTGCAGCCTCGATCTGGTCCCTGATCATTCCCGCCATCGAGCAGTCGGCGGCAAAGGGCAGCTGGGCGTTCCTTCCAGCGTTCGTCGGTTTCTGGCTGGGCATACTGTTCCTGCTTTTGCTGGATCACGTCATACCGCATCTGCACAGGAGCATCGGCCAGACGGAGGGGCCGAAAAGTCACCTGACGCGCACGGTGATGATGGTGCTTGCCGTAACGCTGCACAACATCCCGGAAGGAATGGCCGTGGGCGTGGTGTACGCGGGGCTTACGGGCGGCTCCGGGACCGTCACGGCGGGCGGTGCGCTCGCGCTCGCGCTGGGCATCGCCATACAGAACTTTCCGGAAGGCGCGATCATCTCCATGCCGCTGTACGCGGAAGGAAAGAGCAGAAAAAAGTCCTTTGGGCTGGGTGTTCTGTCCGGAGCGGTCGAACCGGTTTTCGGAGCGCTGACCGTGATCGTCGCCGGACTCGTCGTGCCGGCCATGCCCTATATGCTGTCTTTCGCGGCCGGTGCCATGCTTTATGTGGTCGTGGAGGAACTGATCCCGGAGATGTCCGCCGGTAAGCATTCGAACATCGGTGTTTTGGCCTTTGCCTTCGGTTTCAGCGTCATGATGGCGCTGGACGTCGCGCTGGGATAGAAGCGTAAAAAAAGATCGTGATAATAATATTTCGGGAAAGGATGCGATGATCATGGGATTGCTGAAGAAGTTTTTCATGCAGACGAAAAAGCCGGAGGGCTTTCTCGGCAGATTGATGGTGGGCGGCATGAACAGCGGGCACGCGAAGCTGGCCGGCTGGGGCATGTCTCATCTGGACGCCGTTTCTCCCCTCTGTATAGCCGAACTCGGCTGCGGCGGGGGCAGGAACGCCCGCGAGCTTCTGCAAAAATACCCTCAGGCGAAGCTTTCGGCGCTGGATTATTCGGATGAGTCCGTCACAAAAGCGCGAAAGACCAATAAAAGGGATATCGCCTCGGGCAGATGCAGGGTCGTTCAGGGAAACGTCGATTTTTTTTGTCATCACCGGGTTGACAGGCCGCCCGTTCTGTGGTAATATAGTTGTTAGATGAAACTAACCGCTGCTCTTCACGCCTTTCACGGAGCAGCATATTTTAAGGCAATAAGTTAGAAACAACTAACATCGGAGGTTATCATGTCTGAGGATACAGTGATACGCTGCTGCGCGCCGACGCTCGCCGGCATCAAAACAGGGAGCATCTTCAACTGCGATTTCCCCGATCGCCGTGAAATGACAAGCAGCCTGCGCACGATTAATCGCTGCCTCGTCGCCAGGGGTGCGTGCGCCATACCGCTTCGGTACCGGGACGGAAAAGCGCTGATCTACCTCTACAGGCCCGCTATGCTGGAAAAAGCCTTCGACGATCCGGTCGCGCTGCAGATACTCGACAGTATCGGCTATCCAAAGAGCAGTACGGCGGATCGGATTTCGTTCCTCATTCGGCGCTTTCGGGAATATAAAGCCTTCCCGCACGAGATCGGGCTGTTTCTCGGCTACCCCGCGGTGGACGTGCGTGGATTTACAGAACATAAGGAATGCAAGTATACCGGCCTTTGGAAAGTGTTCGACAGCGACGAAAAGGAAGCGAAGCGGATCTTTGCGTGCTGCAGAAACTGCACGAGGGCATATATACGGCGCAACCGGCAAGGATGGAGCCTGTCCCGGCTTACGATACGGCCCCGACAGTTTTCATATATCAATACCGAAAGAGAGGAAACTGCATGAATAAAATCGCTGTGATCTATTGGAGCGGCACGGGCAATACGCAAGCCATGGCGGAAGCCGTCGCCGAAGGCGCCAAAGCATCGGGCGCTCAGACAGATCTGTTGACAAGTGCGCAGGCCGTGAACGCTTCCGCCTATGACGCATTTGCACTCGGCTGCCCTGCGATGGGAGCTGAGGAACTGGAGGACAGCGAGTTCCTGCCCGTGCTTGAAAGGATCGAGCCCGATCTCGTCGGCAAAAAGGTTGGCCTGTTCGGTTCTTACGGCTGGGGCGACGGCGAATGGATGCGCGCATGGGAAGCGCGCTGCGCGGAAAAAGGCATTGTCCTGGCTGCGGACAGCGTGACCGTACACGAAGCGCCGGACGAAGACGGCATTGCCAAATGCAAAGCGCTGGGCGCGGCGCTGGCGTGAAGAAAGGGAGGAGAAAACATGAAAAAGTTCTTATCGATTCTGCTGACCGCACTGCTGGCAGCGGTTTCCGCGATGGGCGCGACCGCTCAGACTGCCGACTTCGGCGGCGTTTTTCCGGCGATCGCCGGAGAAAACGGCACCACATACGTAAGCCTGTTCGACGTCATCATAAGCGACGAATGGACGCCTGTGTGGCAGGAATACATTTCCGCCGTACTCGGTGACGACGCCGCGCCGGAAATGACCGAGAGGCTGCAAAGCTCCATCACTTCGGAACTGTACGGCGAAGAAGCCGTCGCGGCCTTTGCGGACGGCGGATATGCTTTCGACTGTGACTTTATAAACGGCGCGGAGAGCATCACCTTTGCAGGCGACACAATAGCGATCCTTAAAGCGGACGGAAGCAGCGAAACGCATACCTATGAATACATGGGGCAGTACAGCGTGGGTGAAAATGAAACCATGCTGTATCAGGGGATGGAGATCTCCATGGCCTTCCCTGTGGACGTCTACAAGAGCACGGATGAAGCGGGCGAATTCAATTATTTCCTCCTGCGTGAAGACACCATGGCCGAAACATACCACATCGAATTCCGCTACGGCAGAGATCTGAAAGAGGCGCAGGGTTATCTGGTCGGCCCCTACGCCTACTGGCTGGCGGCGGGCATCGACGAGAAGGCCGACGAAGAGACGATCCGCAGGGTCATCGCCCTGTTCTGCCTGGAAAACATGGACTATTCCGCCCACACGGACGCGGCGCTTGCGCAGCTGAACGCCCTGGGGTTCGTGGGCAGCTGGAAGGCCGATCTGTCTGCCTTCGGTGAAGCGTATGCCATGATCGATCTCGTGATGACCATCGACGAAAACGGCCACGGCGTCACGTTTATGAACGGAGAGCAGACCGCCGACTTCGAGGCCTACGCGGCGGACAGCGGTGAAAAAGGCGACGGCCGGGGCTTGTACGTGGCCTGGAGCAATACGGAATTCGAGGCGGAAGCCGCGCCGTATTCGCTGGCCGTAAGCGACGGCGGACAGACCGTGCTGACGCTGACGGCGGATGACGGAACCATCAGCTGGGTCAGGCAGGACGCCGCGCCCGGGGAGACTGTGATCGAGATCGCCTCCGCCGAGGCGCTGGCCGCTGTCAATGAGAATCTTTCCGGTCACTACATTCTGACTGCCGACATCGACCTTAGCGGCGCTGAGTGGACGCCCATCGGCGCGTTCGTACCGGGCGGCGGCGAGGAAGGCGAAGTGCCGGACATGACCGCGGCCTTCACCGGCACGTTCGACGGGCAAGGGCACGTGATCAGCAACCTCAGAATCGATCAGCCCGAAGCATGGACGCTGGGGCTGTTCGGCTGCATCGCAAACGCCGAGGTCGGCAATTTCACGCTGGAGAACGCCGAGGTGGACGGCCAGCTGATGGTTGCCGACGTGGTCGGCTACGCCTATTGCTCCAAAGTGCACGACGTGTGGCTGTGGAGCGGCAAGGTGACCGCGCACGCGGGTGAGATGAGCGCAGAGGGCATGTACGGCGGCATCGTCGGGGCCGCAATGGGCTCCGAGATCGCAAACTGCTCGGCGGAGGCGGCCATCGTGCTGCCGGACGGCACCGCAAACGCCGGCATCGTGGGCGGCGGCCTCGAGGGGACGAACGTGATCAACTGCACGGGCACGGGCAGCGTGACTGCGGGCAGCAACTGCTACGGTCTTGGCGGCGTCTCCGGCTGCGGCTTCGCCGCGGAACAGTTTACCGACTGCGTGGCCGAGGACGTGACGATCACGGCGGGTGAAGGCTGCTTCTGGATCGGCGGGATCACGGGCTACGCCGGCGGCTATCCGCTCGAAGAGCTTGGAATGCCCGTTACCGTGTTTACGAATTGCAGGGCGCTGAACGTCACCGTGAACGCCGGGGAAGGCGTGCAGGGCGTCGGCGACATCGTCGGAAGCGGCTTCTACAGCGACGAACTGTCCGCCATGGGCGAGCCCTTCGATCAGCCCACGCGCTTTGAACTGGTGTCCTGCGAAGCGGAGCCTGCGATCGCCAGGTAATCACAAAACGGCGCGCACGCTCTGTTTCAGCGCCTGAACGGCTCCCGACTGCGGCGAAATGCCGGGGCCGGGAGCCGGTTTTTCATGCCGCCCGAAATGTTAGCACGCAATAACATATTCTGGAGGTATTGACAAAAGAGTTAGTATTGACTAATATATGCGTTAGTCTTATCTAACAACCGTTTCCTGAAACGATGAGAGGGGAAATGCATATGCGCAAACGTCTTTTGAGTTTTCTGCCTGCGGCGCTCGGCCTCGTGCTGGCGCTGGGCTCGCTTACCGTTTTTTCCGCCTGCGACAGCATGCCGGACGGCAGCTGGATGCGCTGCCACAGCGCGCAGAGGGCCGTCGCCGTCTCGGCGGCGCTGCTTGCGGCGGTGCTTGTTTTGCAGGCGCTCGCCCGGAACAAGGCCGTACGGATCGCCTTAAACGGCGTCGCCCTTGCCGGCTGCGTACTGATCTTCCTGCTTCCGGGCACGCTGATGCCGATGTGCATGCTGAAGACGCACAGATGCCATACGCTTTTAAAGCCGTTTGCGCAGGTCATGGCCGCAGCGATCGCCGCGCTCTGCCTTTGGAATCTTTTCGCTCTTTTAAAAAAGAAATCCGCCGGGAAAGCCGGCATCCGGTGAAGCTGCCCGGTCTGCCGCAAGGAGTGCTGCTTTGAAAGATACGCTGAAGCTTCGCTTTCTGCCCGCAAAAAACCTGCGCGCGCATCCGCTCAGGACGCTGCTCGTTTTTCTCTTGGCCGCGGCGCAAGCCGCCTGCGTATTGAGCGGCCTTGTGCTGACGCATAACATAAAACAGGAGCTTACACTTTCCGAAAAGCGCCTCGGCGCGGATATACTGCTCTACCCGTCCGCCGCGATGAGCAAGATCTCCGCCGACAAGCTGATCATGCAGGGGACGGCGTCGGACGTGCGCAAGCCGCGCTCGCAAATAGACGCGCTGTACGATTGCGAGGGCGTCGCCGCCGTGAGCTGTCAGGTCTTTTTGCGGGATACGACGTCGCCCGAAGCGCGCTGGATCGTGGGCTGCGATCCCGAAACGGACTTCGTGATCGCGCCCTGGCTGAGCGGCGGAGGGGATAAGCTGCCGCCCGGGATCACCGTCGGCAGCGCCGTAAGCGCAAACGAAGGGCGCGTGACGCTGTTTTGCAAAAGCTGGCCCGTCGCCGCGCGGCTCGAAAAGACCGGCTCGCCGCTGGACGAAGAGGTATTTACCGATCCGCAGACGTTCGAACGCCTGACGAAGGCCGCGGCCGAAGCCGGCTTGGAGGCATACAAAAACGTGGATTTTGAAAAGAGCTATTCCGTCGCGCTGCTCAGGGTCGAAGAAGAAGCCGATCCGGGCAACGTGACGAATTGGCTGAACAAACATATCCGTAAAGTCAAGGCCGTGTGCAGCGACAGGGCGCTGGGCAGCGCGGCGCAGAGCGTGCGCAGGCAGCTTCGCCTTGCCGAAACGGCGCCCGCGCTGCTTTGGGGCGCGCTGCTTCTCGCGCTCGTCGTCGCGCAGACGGCGACGGTGAAGGAGCGCAGGCGCGAACTGTATTTCTGGCGCGTTCTCGGCGCGTCCCGCGCGCTGGTCCTCAAGGGGATGCTTGCCGAAGCGGCGACGGTCTATTCCGCCGGCGCGCTGTGCGGCGTCGCCCTGAGCGCGCTCGTGACGGGCATGCTCCTTTCGGGGAAGGCCGGCCTTTCGGCGATGCCCCTCGGCGCGCTGACCGCCTTTGCCGTCACGGTCCTTGTGGGCTGCTCAAGTACGCTGATCGCCGTTTTGCGCGCCGGGAAGGCCGTAAAGGACCGTATGCTGTTCGGCGTATAAGGAGGGATCGCAATTGCTTTCGATCAAAACGCTGCCCCTGCGAAATCTGAGGGGCTATGCCGCCCGAAGCGCCGCCGTCGCGCTGTTTGCTTTCCTCACGGCTGCCGTGCTTTTTGGCGGGACGCTGCTGACTTCGTCCGCCCGAAACAGCCTTCATACCGTGCAGGCGCGCCTCGGCGCGGACATCATGGTTACGCCCGAAAGCGCGAAAAACGATTTCGACGCGCAGACCGCGCTGATCAAGGCCGAACCCGCCTCCTTCTACATGGACGCGGCGGCGCTCGAGCAAATAAGGGCTATAGACGGCGTCGAGCGCGCGTCGCCCCAGCTCTTTCTGGCCTCGGCCAAGGCGGGCTGCTGCTCCGCGCGCCTTCAGATGATCGCCTTCGACCCCGAGACGGACTTTACGATACGGCCCTGGATCGAGGATACCGATACGCTCGGCGAAATGGGGCTGATGGACGTCGTGATCGGAAGCAACGTCAGTTGGACGAGCGCTTCTCAGGGGGACGTGATCCGGTTTTACGACAGTGACTGCCGCGTGATCGGCCAGTTCGCGGCCACCGGCTCGACGCTGGACAGCGCCGTGTACATGAACTTCGACACCTGCAAGGCGCTGATACAGGCGTGCCGCGAAAAGGGCTTGTTCAAATACGGCGATTTTGACGGCGAGCGCTCGATCTCGTCCGTCATGGTGCGGGTGAAAAAAGGATACGCCGCCGAAGAGGTGGCAAAGGCGATACGCGCCCGCCTGGACGGCGTAAGCGTCGTAACGGCAAGCGACATGCTCCTGGGGCTGTCGGAGAATCTTTCGCGCGTATCCGGCGCCGCGCGGACGCTGATGCTCGTGCTCTGCCTTCTGGGATTTTTCATGGCGGTCACGGTATTTGCGCTCATGATCAACGAGCGGCAGCGGGAATTTGCCACCCTGCGGGCGATGGGCGCGAGTAAAAGCATGGTCGCCCGCGTCGTGCTCACCGAAGCTATGGCGGCAAACCTTGCGGGCGCGCTTGCGGGCGCAGTGACTGCCGGCGTCGTCCTGTACGCCTTCGGGGCGTTCATAGGAGAGAAGCTGAACGTCCGGTTCGTGCTGCCCGATCTTTCGCAGGCGTGGCTTCCGCTTATGCTGTCTTTGCTCGCGGCGGGGCTCAGCGCGTCGCTCGGCACGCTGATCGCCCTAAAAAGGATCGGCAGGACAGACGCGGCCTGCGCGCTCAAGGAGGGTGAATGAAATGAAGCTTACGGCGCTCAGCATCAAAAAAGATTTTCCAAGAGCCGGCAGGACGAGTAATTTCTTTACGGCGGTACGCGAGACGGATTTCGAGCTGTGCTCCGGACAGATGATCGTCATAACGGGTCGGTCGGGCAGCGGCAAAAGCACGCTGCTGAACATGCTGGCGGGGCTCCTTAAGCCAAGCGCGGGCAAGGTGCTTTTGGACGGCACGGACGTCTATTCGCTCGGGGACAGGGCGCTCTCGATGCTGCGAAACCGCTTTATCGGCCTGATTCCGCAGAGCAACACGGCTTTGAACAGCCTGACCGTGCTCGAAAACGTCGTTTTGCCCACGGTCCTGTACAGCCCGGCCGAGCCGCCCTGCGAGCGGGCGCAGGCGCTGCTTGCGCAATTGGGGCTTGGGCTGATGCCCGGCGAAAAGCCGGGCGCGCTCTCCGGCGGGGAGTTAAGGCGCCTGTGCGTCGCAAGGGCGCTGATTTCGCAGCCGGGCCTAGTGCTTGCGGACGAGCCAACGGCGGGACTCGACGACGAAAACACGCTTTCCGTGCTCTCGCTTTTGCGAAAAAGCGCAGACGATGGCGCGGGCGTGCTGGTCGTGACCCACGAAAAGGAAGCGGAGAGATTCGCGGACAGCGTCTTTACGATGAACGCGGGGCTGCTGAGCCGGTGAATGTTATCGCGCGATAACTTGCATCGGAATTCTTGACATTTTAGTTAGTCTATGCTAATATATGCTGTGGTTAGTATGTTATAACTAACGAGGTGAAAAATGACCTGTTCACAGCTGGGCTGTCTGCTCGAGATCAAACGCCTGTCCGAAAAGACGCCGGACGTGGCGTCGGTTCGGCTGAGCAAAAATCTCGGCCTGAGCAAGCCCTCCGTGTACAGGCTCCTGAGGGAACTGAAGGACATGGGCTTCATCCAAAAGGAATACTACGGGGAAGCCAGCCTGACAAATGAGGGAAACGACCTGGCCGAGCGCATGCTCGGCCGCGTCGAAGTGCTGATCGAAAAGCTTGAAGGCCGCGTCGTAAGGCGCGAGCGCGCCTACGCTGCGGCGCTGGTCCTTTTGAGCAGCCTTCGCGAAGAGGAGTTCAGCTGCTTTAACGAACAGATGGGAGAAAGCTGTTTGCCATGAAAAAAACGATGCGCTGTTTCGCACTGCTTGCAGTGCTCATGCTGCTTTCCTGCGCCCTCGCGGACGAAGCGTTCCAATACACGCAGGGCAACCGCTGGGGCTCGAGCGCGGACAGGATAGACCGCTATCTCGACACCGCCTTTGAACAGTACCTGGCGGGAGACAACGCCGCTGCGTTCGATTCCGTGAACAACGCCTACTTCAAGGTGTACGAGGTCACGGGCTTCGAAAGGCAGACGATGACGTACGTCTCCGGCCCGCGCAAAAACGCCGTGGAGCTCGAGTTCACGACCTGCAAGGCCGCCGTCAAGAAGACGGAGCTCGACGAAAACACGAAGAGCGCGGTCAGGGGCGAACTCAACAAGCTCAAGGCCATGATCCGCGAGGACGCCAACAAGCTGGCGCTCAAGGACGGCGAAAAACAGACCGAAACGACCTTCTGGCAAAACGGCGTGCAGCTCAGTTACGATCCCTGGAGCCAATACGGCGGGGAAGCCGAGGGCTCGAAATACGCCTCCTGGACGGAAGCGTACGGCGCGATCGAAGACCTGATGGCCACCGTCGCCAAGGAGTACAACGGCAAGACCTTTTCGGACGCTGCCGAGACCCTGGACAACGCGTACTTCTCCATTTACTGGGGCAGCGGCTTTGCGGGGAGCGTCTACGACGCGTTCGGCTACGACTCCTGGCGCTCCGTCGAAGACAATTTTACGGCCCTGCACGATCTGATCCGCGCGGAAAAGCTTCAGAAAACGCCCTACGGAAACACAGAGCGCAAGCTCATGAACGGCCTGAAAAGGCGCGCGCAGCGCCTGGACGACATCGCCGCCGTCAAGGCTGTGAAAGACGGCAAAAGATACGCGACCCCCACCGACGCGGCGGAAGCCATCGCCCGCATGAACGGCGTCGCACTGCGCGCGGTTTCTTCGTCCGATGCGGACGGGCTGCTTTCCGAAAGCGTGAAGGCGGCGTACGAAAGCGTCTGGCTGGACGCCGGCGTAAGGGAGCGCGTGGACAAGGAGCTCGGAAGCGACAGCGCCGCAAAGGTCGACGAAGCTTTTGAAGAAGCGCTTTCGCTCGTCACCGCGCCCGAAGGGGAGAAGGTCGACTGCGAAGCGATCTCCGGGGCGCTTTCCGGCGCGCTGGAAAACATCGACGCAAACGTGACCGACCTTGCGGCAAAGCTCAGGCAGGCAGACGATACGGCGCAGAAAAAGAAGGCCAACTGGGCAACCGCGCTCGGTTCGTTCGGCATCATCCTGCGCGAGGGCCTGGAGGCCATACTGGTCATCTCCGCCATCATCGCCTACCTCGTAAAGAGCGGCAACGAAAAATCGCTCAGGCAGGTCTATATCGGCGCGATCCTGGGCATCGTCGCAAGCTTTATGGCCGCCGCCGCGCTGTACTATCTCAAAAAGGCCTTTACACAGGCCGGCATGGCGCAGGAGATCATCGAGGGCGTGACCGCCCTGATCGCCGTGTGCGTGCTGTTCTACGTGAGCAACTGGATGATCTCAAAGAGCGAAGCCGCCGCATGGACGGGCTACATCAACGACAAGGTCCGCTCCGGCGTGGAAAGGAAATCCGCCTTCACGCTCGCCTTCACCGCCTTCCTGTCCGTGTTCCGCGAGGGCGCGGAGGTCGTGCTGTTCTACCAGCCGATGATGAGCGGCGAAGAGGGCAGCGTCGGCATGGTGCTGGCGGGTTTCGGCGTGGGCTGCGCGGTATTGGTGGTCGTGTATCTTGCGATCACGAAGCTCAGCGTAAAGCTGCCGATCAAACTGTTCTTCACCGCGACCTCGATCCTCATGGCAGTCATGTGCGTGGCGTTCCTGGGCAGCGGCGTCAAGGAACTCAGCGAGGGCGGGCTGTTCGAGTGCACGCTCCGCGTGACCGGCGTACCGGAAAACGACGTGGTGCAGGTGCTGGGCATCTATCCCTATCTGGAGACGCTCGTTCCGCAGCTGATCCTGTCGGTCGTGCTGCTGATCACCTTCATGATGGCGCACTACCGTCAGAAGATCGCCGTTCTCAAAAAGCAGGTCCCCGCGACGGAGACCAAATAACATCGCTGTCACCGGCGGCGTTCACAACCCCGCTTTGTACGCCGCCTGATGATAAATATGCCGAATGGTTTTCGGTACTCCCCATTGCAAAATAAAAGGAGGAAATTCCATGAAAAAGTTCTTAGCGTTCGTTCTGTGCCTGGTAATGGCATTCGCAGTCGCGGCTATGGCCGAAGACGAAGTCGGTTTTGAAGAGTTCCCCATCGGCGAAGAGCAGGACGTGGGACCCGATGAGATCATCCACATCGCCGCCGTTTACTTCCAGCCCGTCGTAATGGAGCCCGCAGCTTCCGCAGGCCTCAGCGTCGAAGAAGCCAACATCCACATGGAGGCCGACGTATCCGCCAACGAAAACCAGCTGGGCTACGGCGTGGGCGACTGGATCCCCTACCTGTCCATCGACTATAAAGTGGTCGACGGCGAGGGCAATGTGATGGCCGAAGGCACCTTCATGCCCATGGCCGCTTCCGACGGCCCCCACTACGGCGCCAACATCAAGCTCGACAAGGACGGTCTGTATACCCTGGTCCTCACGATCCACAGCCCCGCGGAGAACGGCTACCTGCTGCACGTCGACGCCGAGACCGGCGTCGAGGGCCGCTTCTGGGACAGCCCCATCGAAGTCACCTTCGAGGGTTGGGAATACTACGTACAGGAGTGGTAAAATGAGTTCGTCTTCGTGCGCGGCGAAAGAAGGCGCGCACGAAGGCGGTCGTTTTCCGGACTGACCTTACTGCCGGTGCGCGTTCCGCGGGGGAACCGCGTTCCGGCATTTCTGCCGGAGAGAAAAGAAAAGTCAGCCGCCCGAAACTTTTCCGGGCGGCCGGATTTCCGCTTCTTTCGCAAAGTGCGTCTCTTTATCACCGAATGCGGAGGGAATTTTACCGTGCTGCATTACATCTACGAGGTCACCTTCAACCTCTTCATCACCGTGACCGTCATAACGCTTTTCTTTGCGCTGTGCAAGACCCTGTTTGGCAAAACCGGCTTTCGTATACAGCTGGGCGGAACGATCCTGGGCTTGCTCGCCGCGGGCTACAGGGCCGTCAGGCACGCGTTCATGTCCACCTTCGACGTGGAGATCAATCTGTACACCTTCTACGTGGGCTTTGTCGCGATGGCGCTGCTTCTGATCCTGCTTACGCTTTTTGGCAGGAAGCGCGCGCCCGCGTGGGGCAAGGCGACGGCCGCTTTTTTCAGCGCGCTCGTGAGCGCGGATCTTTTGTTCTACAAGGCATGGAAAGTAATCTGGGCGCCCGCCGAGTTCGAGACCGCCGGAGAAGGCATCCTCTCCGCGGACTTTATGCTCAGATTTGCGGGCTGGGCGCTGGCACTGATATTGTTTGCGGTTTACAGCCGCTTTTTGTACCGCTGTCTGATGCGCTTAAGCACCGACGAAGCGCTCTGGACAGGCCGGGACGGCGAAGAAAGGCATAACGGAGCGCTTGCGCTGCTCGACCTTACGGGCGGGCTTATGCTTGCGACCCTGCTGCTCAATTTCGGCGGGCAGATCCTGCGCGCCTGGCGGCAGAAGAGCTCGCTGCGCGTGATCGATCCCGAAACGGGCCGGCGCGTTCAGCGGGTGCTGTACAAATTCCGGCCGGACTGGTTCACCGTTCCCAAATCCGGCTCCGCTTACGACAAGTGGGAGCAGGGTTTTGCGATGAACGTCGGCAACAACACGAAGCAATTTATTCTCCTGATCGGCCTGATCGTACTGATCCCCCTGACCGTGCTTCTGATAAAGAGCTTCTTAAAGCGCGGAAGGTATTCCAACCCCGCGCAGCTAAGGCGCCTTAAAGCCAACCGCCGCCATAACCGCCGCTGGGTCGCGGTGGTCGCGGTGTGCGGCCTGATCGCTGCCTTCAACCTGACCGCAGTCTACGCGATCGATAATAAGAAAGAAGCCGAACCGGAGCCGGAGAGCTACCAGATCAGCCCTGACGGCTCGGAGGTACTGATCCCGATCGGGCAGGTGAACGATTACAACCTGCACACCTTCAGCATGAAGACCAAAAACAACGTCGAGGTCCGCTGGCTCGTCGTGCGAAAGCCCGGCAGCGGCGCTTACGGCGTGGGGCTCAACGCCTGCGACGTGTGCGGGCCTGCGGGGTACATTCAGCGCGGCGACACGGTGGTCTGCGTAAAATGCGACGTCGTCATGAACACAAACACGATCGGCCTGCCCGGCGGCTGCAATCCGGTGCCGCTGGCCTTCACGGTCGAAGAGGGCAATCTCATCATCCGAATGGACGATCTGATCGCCGCCGAAAGCCGCTTCAAAAACAGATAGGGAGGGGATACGCTTGCTGTTTCGTATGATAAAGGGCGCGCTGCTCAGGCAAAAAAGCAAAATGCTTCTGATCGCGCTCACGATCGCGCTGGGGGCGTCTCTTTCCACCTCGATGATCAACGTCATGCTGGACGTGCGCGACAAGGTGCAGGAAGAAATGAAAGCGTTCGGCGCGAACATCATCGTAAAGCCCAACGATTCCACGCTGCTGGGCGACATGTACGCCATAGAGGACGAGGGCAGCGCGTTCCTCAAGCAAAGCTGGCTGAAGGAAGAAGAGCTCGGCAAGATCAAGGAGATCTTCTGGACGTTCCAGATCAGGAACTTTGCGCCGTTTCTGAACGTGAGCGCCGAAACGGATACCGGACGCCCCGTACAGCTGGTCGGCACCTGGTTTAACCATCATCTGTCCCTGGCCACGGGCGAAGAGCTGGACGCGGGCGTAAAGGACCTGCGCTCCTGGTGGGATCTGACAAAGGGCGAGTGGATCGACGAAAGCGAGCCTGACGCCCTGAATCAGGTCATGCTGGGAAAGGATCTGGCAGGCGAGCTCGGGCTGACCGAAGGCGATACGCTCACGCTGAACGGCAGGGCGGCCTCGAGGACGGTCACCGTCCGCGCGGTCTTCGACAGCGGAGAGGACGCGGACGCGCAGATCTGGATGCCGCTCGACCTTGCGCAGGCCCTGAGCGGGCTGGAGGGCTGCGTCGGCACCGTGGAGGTCAGCGCCATCACGGAGCCGGACAACGAACTGTCGCTGCGCGCCGCGCGAAACCCCGGAGGCCTCAGCGCAAAGGAATGGGACCAGTGGTACTGCACCGCCTACGTCAGCGCCATCTGCTATCAGATCACCGAGGTCATGAGCAACTCGACCGCCGGCGCCGTACGGCAGGTGGCCGAGGGCGAAGGCGCGATACTGGAAAAGACCGAGCTGCTCATGATCATGATCACGGCGCTTTCGCTGGTGGGCGTGGCGCTTGGCATAAGCAACCTCGTGACCGCGTCCGTCATGGAGCGCGCGCAGGAGATCGGCCTGCTCAAGGCCATCGGTGCAAAGGACAAGGCCGTGACCGGCGTGATCATGGCGGAAATACTGATCACGGCGCTCTTCGGCATGGCGGTCGGCTACTTTATGGGGCTGGGCTTTGCGGAGTTCATAGGCCGTCAGGTCTTCGCTGCTTCGATCGACATAAAGCCCATCGTGATCCCGATCGTCGCGGCGGCGATCAGCCTGGTCACCGTCGCGGGCAGTCTCCCCGCGATCCGCATGATCCTGAAGACCGATCCCGCCGTGGTGCTGCACGGCAGCAAGGCTTAGAAGGGAGGCAGGGCTATGTCGAAACGCAGAATGTTCTTCAAAATGATAACCGCCTCGCTTTTACGGCGCAGGAGCCGCATGCTGATCGCGCTTTTGTCCATCGCCGTGGGCGCGACGATTTTGGCCGGCCTCGTGACCGTATACGTGGACGTGCCGCGCCAGATGGCCGCTTCGTTTCGCTCCTACGGCGCGAACATGCTTCTGATGCCGGGCGAAAAAAAGGCCCTGAACCGGGAAAGCACAGACGAAGCGCTTTCGCTGATCAGCCGGGAAAAGCTTCAGGGCGCGTCGCCATACCGTTACATTTCCGCCGAGTTTATGGGCAATCAGACGGGCGAGGGCAAATACTCGAGCCAGCTCAAGTTCATGACGGCGGGCACTTCCTTTGACGAGGTGCAAAAGACCAGCCCCTATTTCGCCGTCGAGGGCAGGTATCCCGAGGCGCCCAGAGAGGCGCTGGTGGGAAAGAACGTGGCCGCCACCGTCGGCGTTAAGCCGGGCGGGAACGTGCGCCTCGCCTACGACAGGGTGAAAACCGTCGCCGCGGGTCAGACGCAAAGGGAGCTTCAGGGCAGCGCCCCGGGCTATTACGACGCAGAGGTCGGCGCGACCGTCCTTCTGAACGAAGACGGCACGATCGCGGCCGTGGCCATGGACCTGAGCCGCCAGACGCCCTTCCGCGTCGCGGGGCTCACGACCGACAGCTTTACGGACACATACGGCGTCGCGCACGCCGAAAGCTTTACCGATCAGTTTATCGGAAAGCAGATTCCGCTAACGATGAGCGCCTCGGCGGACGATCTCGACGAATACATCGACGCAGTCAGCGGCGCGACCGCAAGCTGCAAGGCCGTCGTGGACGCCGTGAACGCGGCGAGCGAGACCGGCACGCACAGCGCCGGGCAGCAGATCACCGACACCGAGCGCGCCGCGATGAGCTTTACCGTGGTCGGCATCCTCGAAACCGGCGGCGAAGAGGAGGATTACATCTACCTTTCGCAAAGGGACATGGAGGATCTGACGGACGAAAGGGACGTTTACGACGTCGTGGAGCTGAGCGTGAGCGGCAGCAGCGAGGAACTGAGCGCCCTTGCAGGCGAGATTAACGAAAAGACGGGTCTGGAGGCGCGCCTCGTAAAGCGCGTTACGAAATCCGAGGCCGGCGTGCTCGGAAAGCTGCAGGCGCTGGTGTTCCTGGTCACGCTCGTGGTGCTCGTTCTTACGATGATCAGCGTGTCCACGACAATGACCGCCGTGGTCAGCGAGCGCCGAAAGGAGATCGGCTTAAGGAAGGCGCTGGGCGCCTCCGACGGCTCCATCCGCGTGGAATTTCTGGGAGAGGGCCTGTTTCTGGGGCTGCTCGGCGGCGTCGTCGGCGCGGTCCTGGGCTATGTGTTCGCGCTCGTGGTGAGCCGCCGGGTGTTCGGCAGCGACCTGCAGTTCAACTTCCTGCTGGTGCCCGCGACGATACTGGTCTCGATGCTGGTCTCGGCGCTGAGCTGTCTGATCCCCGTAAAGAGAGCGGTCGCCATCGATCCCGCGCTGGTGCTGAAAGGAGAATAGAACATGAGTCTGCTCGAAATAAAAAACGTATCCAAAATCTACGGAGAACTCAAGGCGCTGGACGACGTGAGCCTGTCCGTGGAAAAGGGCGAATGGGTCGCCATCATGGGGCCGTCCGGCTCCGGCAAATCCACGATGATGAACATCATCGGCTGCATGGACAAGCCCACCAAAGGGCAGGTGCTGCTGGACGGCGTGGACATCTCGAAGGAGTCCGGCAGGAAGCTTACCGAGATTCGCCGCGACAAGATCGGGCTGATCTTCCAGCAGTTCCACATGGTCAGTTACCTGACCGCCGTGGAAAACGTGATGGTGAGCCAGTATTATCATTCCATGCCGGACGAAAAGGAAGCCCTCGAGGCGCTGGACAGGGTGGGCCTTAAGCAGCGCGCGCGGCATCTGCCCAGCCAGCTCTCCGGCGGCGAACAGCAAAGGGTGTGCGTGGCGCGGGCACTGATCAACCATCCGGAATTGATCCTGGCGGACGAACCCACGGGCAACCTGGACGAGGCCAACGAGAACATCGTGCTGGATCTGTTCAGGCAATTGCACCGCGAGGGCACGACGCTGATCGTCGTCACTCACGACCCCGAGGTCGGCGAGGCCGCACAGCGCATGATCGTGCTGGAACACGGCAGGGTGGCCCGGGAAGTCGTCAATGAAAGCTTTGAAGCGTGACGCGCCGGGCAGGCGCATCACGGGCGTATTCTGAATCGAACAGACTGCAACAGAAGGAGGATAATCCATGAAAAAGTTCCTGTGCATACTGACCTGCGCCGTGCTCGCGCTGAGTCTCGTCTGCGTCGCCGAGCAGGAGGTGGACGCGGTGTCGTCCGCCTCGACCGCCTCCTATTTCGACGGCATCAGCGGTGACGAACTGATGGACGCGATCAACAGCTACACTGGCTTTTATGCCGTCGCTTCCGTCAACAGCGACGGCACGCCGAACATCGCCTACTTCATCTATGCCATGGTGAAGCTGGACGATACCTACTACCTGCAGCTTGGTCTGAGCCCCAATCAGACCACGCTAAACATAGACAACGGCTCATCCCTTATGGCCATGTACGGCAAAACGCCCGAGGCTTATCCGTACGCTTCCGTGGGCGCGCGCATGTATCTGCAAAAGGTCGTGGACGAAGAGACGCTGCTTGCGCTCTCCGCCTTCTCGCCCGCAGGCTATACGCCGCTTTACTACAAAGTGACAAAGACCGTTCCGATGGGCTGAGCGCAAAAACAAAAGAGCGCCTTGCGCTCCCGGTCCGTCAAGCTGTGTGTTACAAAGCTGCCCGGATTCTCTTGAATCCTGTCCGGCTTATTCAGACACGGCAGATCACTTCTTTGACTCCTTTGCGGGGTGCGGATTATTTTGCGCTTATGAGGGCTTGCGGGTTGACGCTCTTTTTGCTTTGGTAGTATAATAGGGCATACCAAAGATAAAGGAGCTTTCTCATGAACACCATCTACCATTGCTTCCCCGGCGGGAAACACAAGGCGCTCACGTTCAGCTATGACGACGGCAAGGTGTTTGACCGCCATCTGGTCGAGGTTTTCAACAAAAACGGGCTGAAGGGCACGTTCAATCTGAACAGCGGCATCATGCCCCGCGATCCGGACAGGATACAGCCGGGTGAGGTCAAAACGCTCTACGCGGGCCACGAGGTCGCCTGCCACACGTACACGCATCCCACCATCGCGCGCTGTCCCGCGGAGGGCGTGGTGCAGCAGGTTCTGGAGGACAGGCGGCTGTTGGAGGAGATGTGCGGCTATGCCGTGCGGGGGCTTGCCTATCCCAACGGCTCCTTCAGCCCGGAGATCATGGCGCTTTTGCCCTACACAGGCATCCGCTACGCCCGCACCGTGACCAGCACGATGGGCTTTGCGATGCCGACGAACTACATGGCCTGGGACGCGACCTGCCACCACAAGCGGGATTTGATGAACCTGGGCGAGCAGTTTTTGGGGCTGTACAAGACGCAGTACCTGTACCTGATGTACGTCTGGGGCCATTCCTATGAGTTCGATATGGACGGCAACTGGCAATTGATCGAGGACTTCTGCGCCAAAATGGGCGGCAAGGACGACATCTGGTACGCGACCAACATACAGATCGCCGAGGACGAGGACGCGTTCAAGCGCCTGATCTTCACCTCCGACTTAAAGCACGTGCACAACCCCTCCTTCCAGAGCGTGTGGCTGAGCGTGAACAACGAGATCGTGGAGGTCAAGGGCGGCGCGTACGCGAGCCTGTAAAGTACACTTTTCGGATTGCGTCCGGACGATTGACAGAAATAAGGCGCATACGTTATAATACGGTCAGCCTGCGTACCGGCTTGAACGCTGTTCGGGCCGGTATGATTCTGTGGGTTTCGGGAGGAAAAAGTTCATGACGAAGAGGATCTGCGCACTTTTGCTCTGCCTTACGCTGACGCTTGGCCTTAGCGCCCTGGGCGAGCCCCTCGTGGGCGCGCACGGTGTAAACGTTCCGAATGTGGGCGACGTCGTCACTTTCGGCGTGTACGAACAGGACAACGTGCTCTCAAACGGCACCGAGCCGCTCGAATGGCTCGTTCTGGAGATCAAAAACGGCTGCGCGCTGCTGTATACCAAGTACGTCATCGACTGGGATTACTTCAACAGCGGCAACGGCGGCGGCGAGAAGAAGTACGTCTGGAAGCAGAACACCATCTACGAGTGGCTGAACGACGATTTCTTAAGCAGTGCCTTTACGCCCGCCGAGCAGGCGCTTCTGTGCGAGACGACGCCCTACGGGGAAACCGTCGGCAGGGTGACGCTGCTCAGCTACGCCGAGGCGAACAGCCTGTTCAAGAGTACGAAAGCCCGCATCGGCCTGCCTACCAAGGCGGCGCTGGCCAAGGGCGCCTACGTCTGGGAGGACGGCGGCGGCTGCTGGACCTGGCTGCGCACTCCCGCCCGCGTGTACGATTACACCCAGCGCGACTGGGACTACATGGACTGGCGCGAAGCCGTCTGCGGCATCACCGGCAACGGCAGCATGGACGACTGGGGCTACATCGTCAACCGCACCCGCAGGGGCGTAAGACCCGCGGTGTGGGTGAAGCTGCACTGAGAAAAAGCGCACAAGCAAAGCTGCGGACAGCCTCCGCAGCTTCGCTGTTTTTGGGGGTTTAGCGGATAAACAGCCGCAAACCGCCGCGACGGACATATTGCGGAATTTGGATAACCTCCGATTAATGCATGAATATGCGTCGTCTCCGTAGCGGCGGCAATCTGCCGCCATAAGCATTGCGTATACGAGACGATATAACGTAAAACGTAATTCCCCTGCGTATACCCCCGTAGCGGCGGCGTCTACGCCGCCATGGGCATTGCGTATACGAAACGATGCAGCGTAAAGCGCGATTTCCCGCGTATCCGCCGCACCCATGGCGGCAGATTGCCGCCGCTACGGACAGATTGCGAAATTTGGATAACCTCCGTTTAGTGCATGAATATGCGTCGTCACCGTAGCGGCGGCAACCTGCCGCCATAGGCATTGCGTATACGAGACGATATAACGTAAAGCGTAATTCCCCTGCGTATACCCCCGTAGCGGCGGCGTCTACGCCGCCATGGGCATTGCGTATACGAAACGATGCGGCGTAAAGCGCGATTTCCCGCGTATCCGCCTCGCCCATGGCGGCAGATTGCCGCCGCTACGGATTGGGCGCGAGGCTGTTGCATCAAACGGATGTTTCCCGTATACGCTTCAAAAATACGATAATACGGTTCTGCCGCCAAAAACGGAGCCGTGAAGCAAGCCGACATAAACGGCTTTCCTTCACGGCTCCGTCTGTTTTTTTTGCCCGTCCGGTCAAAAACTCACAGCGTCCGCAGGGCGTCGACCAGGGCGGTCTTGCTCTGGGTCTTTTCGTCCTTGTATTTGATGACGCGGGCGGGCACGCCGGCGACGACCGCGTTATCGGGCACGTCCTGAGTCACGATCGCGCCGGCGGCGACGACCGCGCCCCTGCCCACGTGTACGCCCTCGATGACGACGGCGTTGGCGCCGACCAGCACGCCGTCTTCGATGACGACGGGCTTTGCGCTTGCGGGCTCCACGACGCCGGCCAGCACCGCGCCCGCGCCGATATGGCAGTTTTTGCCGACGGTCGCCCTGCCGCCCAGCACCGCGCCCATGTCGATCATCGTGCCTTCGCCGACGACGGCGCCGATGTTGATGACCGCGCCCATCATGATGACGGCGCGATCGCCGATCTCCACCTTGTCGCGAATGAAGGCGCCGGGCTCGATGCGGGCGTTGACGTTTTTGTAGTCGAGCAGCGGAACGGCGCTGTTTCGGCGGTCGAGCTCGAGCTCGCAGTCGGTGATGTATTCGCGGTTGGCGTCAAGCCATTCTTCCACGTCCTTAAGCTCCCCGAGGATCACGGGGCCGAAGGCGCGAAGGCCCTTCGTGTCGAGAGGCTTTGTGCTGTTATAGTACAGTTTTACCGGCGTTTTCTTTTCCGCGTCGCGGATGAAGGCGATGATTTCGTTTGCGTCCATGTTTTTTCTCCCGTTTACAGTTGAATGACGTCGTCCATCGTGTACATGCCCGGGCCCTTGCGGCTCAGAATCAGCGCGGCCCTCACCGCGCCCGCGGCGAAGATGCGGCGGCTCTGGGCTTCGTGGCGCAATTCGATCAGCTCGTTGTCGCCCATGAACAGCACGCGGTGTTCGCCCGCCTGCGTGCCGCCGCGCACGGCGTGCAGCCCGATCTCGCGGCCCCGCGCGCCGATCTGCCCTTCGCGCCCATAGAGGCGGGGCTTGTCGCCCTTCACGTCCGCGGCCTCGGCGAGGCTGAGCGCCGTGCCGCTGGGCGCGTCCTGCTTTTTGTTGTGATGCGCCTCGACGATCTCGATGTCGAAATCCTCGCCCAGCGCCAGCGCGGTCATGCGCACCGCTTTTTTGAGCACCGCGACGCCCAGAGAGTAGTTGCTCGAACAGATCACGGGCACCTTCTGCGCGGTTTCGGCAAGAAGCTTTCGCGCCTCTTCGTCAAAGCCGGTCGTGCCCACGACGAGCGCGCAGCCGTATTTGAGCGCCAGATTTGCGCTGCTCTTTACGCCGCCGGGCGCGGAAAAATCCAGTATCGCGTCCGGCGCTTCCTTTTCGTCCCACGCGGGCAGCAGCGGATCGATCTTGCCGACGATCATGCAGTCGTCCCGCGCGCTGACCACGTCCTCGATCATTTTTCCCATGCGGCCGTAGCCGATCAAAAGAAGTTTGGTCATATCAACGCTCCTTTTTCGGTATGCGACTATTATATGCGCAAACCGGGGCGTTGGCAAGTTATTTATTCTTTTGGTTTGCAGACGGGGGAATGGGGATGGAGATGGGGAGAGAACGAGACAGAGCGCTGCCGATGCAGTGGTTCAGCATGGAGACGCCTCCGCAGCGGCGGCGTCTACGCCGCCATGGGCGTGGCGTATGCGATATAGCGAAACGGGAGGCGTGATTTACCGCGCTTTTTTGTAGCGGCGGCAACCTGCCGCCATGGGAGACGCGTATACGATGTGGCGAAACGTGAGGCACGGGGTTATGCGTATACGATTCGTTTGTGGCGGCCTTGAAGGCCGCCGCTACGGATGAGCGCGGTGTGGGTGCCTTCATTCGCATTTTTTGCGTATATGCGACGAAGGTGGCGGCAGATTGCCGCCGCTGCGGGTAGGCGCGATATTGGTGCCTTATTACGGGTTTGTCTGTGTATACGCGACGAAAATGGCGGCAGATTGCCGCCGCTGCGGTGGTACGACATGGGATGTCTCCGCAGCGGCGGCGTCTATGCTGCCAAACCCTTCGCTTTATTGTTCAGGGGTTGTTTTGGGGTTCGATTGCTCCCTGATGTCAGACGCTGCCGTCCGTTCCGGCGGTGGGCTGGGGGGATTCGGTGCTTGTGCCGTCCTGTGCTTTATCCTTTTTGCCGGAGCCGTGCTTGCTTCCGCCGTGGCGGCGGCTGCCCTTTTCGGGCTTTTCTTTGGAAGACTTGCCTTCCTTGCCGTCCTGCTTCGCCTTTTCGGCTTTGGCGGCCTCGTGTTCGGCGGCGTTTTCCGTGGTCTTTTCAAGGATCTCGCCGGTCACGGCGTCGATCTTGTAGCAGTGCCAGGTTTCGCCCTCGGTGAAGCTTACCCTGTAGACGACGGTGCCGTCTTCCATTTTGGTCACGCGGACCTTGACCTTGCCGGCCTGTTCGGCGCTGAGATTCGCGTCAGCCAGCGCGGCGTCCTTTGCGGCCTGCTTGCCAACGGCGTTTTCGGGCTCGGCCGTCTTGCCCTTGTGCTTGCCGTGCGCGGTCTTGGCGGTGTCTTCCTGTGCCGCCTCGGTCTGACCCTCCGTGCCGCTTTCGGCCGTCTGTTCCTGCGCGCTGCCTTCGGCGGTCTCCGCCAAAGCGCCGAGGCCGATCGCCGTGAAGGCGAGGACGAGGCTGAGCAGCAATGCGATCCATTTGTTGTGTTTCATGTTTTTCACTCCTTTTCTTGCTTGCGGGCTTTTTCTGCCCGCTGAGGTCATTCTATCGCTTCGGCCGGAGAAAAATCTCCGAAACCGTGCGGCAGATCATACGTAAAGCGCCCGAAAAGCCGTTTTACAGCGCGTCCTTCGATACGGGCTTTCCGCATACGATGTTCAGGTTTCCGTTGCGTACGCGCAGCTCGTCCAGGAAGGCCTTCGTCGCGTGGGGGTCGCGCAGCACGATTCGGTAGCTCAGCTCGTACAGCGTGCCCATGTTCGTCGTCTTGACGCGCTCGAGCTCCGCCCGGGTTGTGTAGGTCTTGAACAGATCGTCGAAGAGGCCGTCGTAGTCGAGGTTCTCCGGGATCGTGATTTTGAGCTCGCGCTCGTCTGCGGCCCCTTCGCCAAAGCCCGCCCGGGTCAGAAGCAGCCATACGAGCGCGATGACGGCGAAGAACACCGCCGCGATCGCAACGTACCCCATGCCCGCAGCGAGGCCAAGCGCCGTGGCCAGGAATACGAGGCCGATCTCCCTCGCGCTGCCCGGCGCGCTGCGGAAGCGGATCAGGCCGAACGCGCCTGCCACGGCCACGCCCGCGCCGATGCTGCCGTTGACCAGCATGATGATGAGCGCGACCATCGCGGGCAGAAGCACGAGGGTGAGGGCGAAGCTGCGGGAGCATTTCGACTTGTACATCGCAAGCAGCGAAACGCCGAAGCCCAGCGCGAGCGAAACCGCCATGCAGACCATAAATGAGGAAAATGTGATTTCTCCGCCGGAAATAATCGAATCAAGCACTGAGAACGACCTCCTTTTTGACGACGGCGTTTTTGCCGCCGAGCACGAATTCCTTGTAATAGGTACCGTATTTCGAGAAGGACACCGGGAAGATCCCGTTAAGCGAAAGCAGGCGCGTAAGCCACAGGGGCGTACTTCCCGGGATCTTGATCTCCATGAGGATTCTGTCGTCCGCAAGGAGCGGGGCGCCGTGATCGCCGCAACGAAGATCCAGGTCGTTCGACCTTGCGCGAAGGCCGGTATCGAAGGTCAGGCGCAGTTCGCCGCCGTCCCTTGCCTGATAGGCCTCGCGGTCGTAGGCGATGAACACCTTTGGGACGGGCCTGTAAAAGCGCATGAACCAGTCGATCTCCCGGCTGATCTGGCTGCCGTCGCCCGGCTGAAGGCCGCGCAGGTACTTTATCGCCCCGAGCGTCTCCATCGTGACGCGGCGCTTGTAGACCACGCCGTCGTACTTCTTTTTGAGCTCGATAAAGACCTTGCCGCCCCTTTGCGGCACGCCGTAGCTGCGCACGCGCAGCTTTTCCTTATAGACGGGCTTTTCCAGCGACGCGCGGATCAGGTCGTAGTTTTCCGTGTCGTAGTAGACGTTGCAGATCGTATAGCGCGGATGCCCGTCCGGCTTCATGTAGGCCGCCATACCGCTCTTTACGGCTAAATACTGCTCCCGGGTCAAAAGGTATTTCTTTTCATAGCGCTCAAAGCAGCTTTGAATTTCGTTCACGGTGTTTCCTCCTTTCGGCGCGGCGTTTCCGCCCGCTTGAGTCTCTTAAATGATAGCAGAAACGCGGGGCGGAAATCTCCGTGAAAGGCAAGCGAAATATACGAAAAACATACGCAGCGTTTCGTATGGATTGCTTAAATTTCTTTGCGCGGGGCAGGTTGTTTTTTGAGACAAGGACTGTTATAATGAAGGCAAACGATGGAAGAAGGTGCCTGTCATGGCAGACGATACGAAGCTGATTTACCTCGCCGACGACGACGACAACATCCGTCAGGTCGTAAAGACCTTTCTGAGCAGCGACGGCTATACGGTGGAGGATTTCCCGAACGGAGACCTGTTGCTTGAAAAATTCAATGAGACGCCCTGCGACCTCGCGATCCTGGACGTGATGATGCCGGGGAGGGACGGCTTTGCCGTCTGCACGGAGATACGCAGGATCAGCACGGTGCCCATCATCATGCTGACCGCCAGGGATTCGGAAAACGACTACGCGATGGGGCTGGGCCTGGGCAGCGACGACTACATCACCAAGCCCTTTTCCGCGATCGCGCTGCTGATGCGGGTGCGCGCCATCTTCCGCCGCATCGATTTCGAAAGCCGAAAGCACGCGCCGGAAGCGTCCCGGGCCGTTAGCGTGGGTAATCTCACGCTGGACGAGGACAGGCGGCACATATTGGGAAACGGCAAGGCGCTGCCGCTGACCCCCACGGAATACGAGGTCCTGAAGTACCTGATGCTCCACGCGGATCAGGCCGTCTCCCGCGACGAACTGCTCAACACCGTCTGGGGCTTCGAGTCGGTCGTCGAAACGCGCGCGACCGACGACACCGTGCGGCGGCTTCGCCAAAAGCTCAACGGCTGCGGCGTAAACATCGCCGCCGTCTGGGGCTACGGCTTTCGGCTGGAGGAGACGAAATGAAGCGGAAATGGCACATAAAGACCCGCCTTCTGATCGCGCTCAGCGGGCTGACCTGCCTTGTGCTGGTGGCGGTCGCGGTATCGTTCAATCTCTCCGTGAACGGGTATATCCGCTCGCGGGTCTCCGATCAGCTGACGAACGTCACGCGCAGCGCCTCCGACGCACGGCGCGGGGGACACGAACCGAAGGGGCCCTTCGACGAGCATCCGGACAGGATCACGGGCACGCGGGGAAGCGCCGTCGTGCTGGACGAGGACGGCTACCCTGTATCGAACGCGCTCGGAGACGGCCGGGTCGCTTCGGAGCTTTCCGAATGGTACAGGGCGCAGGGCAAGGGAAAGAGCGTTTCCAACGAATCCGTTTCGCTGGACAGCGGCGACTACGCCGTGTCGACGGCGGACGACCCGGCGGAGGCGGGCAGGACGCTGCTCATCTACGTGGACGTCACGGCGATCAGGGCGTTCGCAAGGCAGGTCAACCTCGTTTTGCTGATCGTCATCGCCGCGGCGATACTGCTTTCGTTCGTCCTGAGCAGGCGATTCGCAAAGGCTTTCGCAGCGCCGGTACAGCAGCTTTCGGCCTTCGCCTCCCAGATCGGCAGCGGCAAGCTGGAAAAGCAGGAATTTCATTTCCGGGACGTGGAGTTCGACGAGCTGGGCGCGTCCATGAACCGCATGGCGGGCGAGCTCTCCCAAGCCAAGCAAAAGCAGGAGACCTTCTTTCAGAACGTCTCGCACGAGCTCAGGACGCCGCTCACCTCCATCCGCGGCAACGCCGAGGGCATCGTCTACGGCATCATGGAGCCGCAGGCGGCGGGGCGCGTCATCCTCTCGGAATCGGACAAGCTCGGCGGCATGGTCGAGGACATCCTCTACCTGTCCCGCATGGGCAAGGGCAGGCCGGAGGGCGCCGCGGAGCCCATCGATCTAAGGGAGGTGCTTTCCCTTTGCGTCTCCGAGCAGAGCGCGGAGGCGAAGAAGAGGGAGATCGCCTTTGCCTTCGACTTTGACGAGGAGCCGGTCCTGCTGGCCATCCGCGAGCAGGACGCCCAAAAGCTGTTCGGAAACCTGATCTCAAACGCCCTGCGCTACGCAAAAAAGGAGATCCGATTAAGCTGCCGCGTAAAAGACGGCGCGGCGGCCGTGCAGGTAGCAGACGACGGGCCGGGCATAAACAGCGAGGACCTTCCCCGCGTGTTCGAGCGCTTCTATAAAGGGCAGGGCGGAAAGCACGGCATCGGCCTTGCCATCGCCAAATCCGTCGCGGAGGCGTACGGCGGAAGCATAAGCGCCCGCAACGAAGGCGGCGCGGTGTTCGAGGTCGCCTTTCCGATAGAAAAGCAATGACGCGTTTTTGCGTACGTTTTGCGTATTTTCCGCTTTCGCTTTTCGGAGATTCATTTCCCGCGGCGTGGTACAATGACGTCACAAAACGGAAATGAACGGAGGCATTCGAAATGAAACATAAGAAGTACGATTTGAAACACCTGTCCTTTGCACTGCTTGGCCTCTTCGTCGCGGCAGCAATCGCTTTCGGCGTATTCCGGACGAGCACGTCCGCTTCCTCGGCCTCGGCGGAAAGCGCGGTCACTTCGGCGGATGACGCCTTTTCCGAGCGCGACCTGTCCGGCGCGTACGACGACGAAGTCTTTTCGATCACGCTGACCGGCAGCGGGGCTCAGACGGATTCAAGCGGCGTGACCGTGAGCGGTTCGACCGTGACGGTCACCGCCGAAGGCACCTACGTGATCACGGGAACGCTGAACGACGGCACGATCGTCGTGGACGCGACCAAGGACGACAAGGTGCAGCTGGTTCTCAGCGGGGTCAGCATCCGCTCCTCCGACTATGCCGCGATCTACGTAAAACAGGCCGACAAGGTCTTCGTGACCCTCGCGGACGGGACCGAAAACACACTCTCAAACGGCGGAACGTATGTACAGAGGGACGAAAACGAGGTCGACGCCGTGGTCTTTTCAAAGGACGACATCACCTTCAACGGCACCGGCAGCCTGGTTATCACCGCTTCCTCGGGCAGCGGCGTCGTCGGCAAGGACGAGGTGACGATCACCGACGGCACCTATCAGATCACCGCGGCCAAGAACGCGATCCGCGCAAAGGACAGCCTGGCCGTCGCGGGCGGCAGCTTTACGCTCTATGCCTCGGCGGACGGTCTGCACGCCGAAAACGGCGACGACGACACGCTTGGCAGCGTCTACATCGCGGGCGGCAGCTTCGTCATTCAGGCAAGGGACGACGCGATCCACGCAAACACGATCCTTCAGATTGACGGCGGCTCCTTCACTCTCACGGCAGCCGAGGGCCTGGAAGCGACCTACGTCCTCATAAACGGCGGCACCCTTCAGATCTCCGCGTCCGACGACGGCATCAACGCGGCGAAAAAGTCCTCGCTGTGCACGCCCACCGTGGAGATCAACGGCGGCGACATCACGATCACTATGGGCGCGGGGGACACCGACGGCGTGGACGCCAACGGCAACATCGTCATAAACGGCGGAACGATCCGCGTGACCGGCCAGTCCGCCTTCGACTACGACGGCACTGCCCAGTACAACGGCGGCACGATCATCGTAAACGGCCAGCAGGTCTATTCCATCCCAAACCAGATGATGGGCGGCGGAATGGGCGGCATGGGCGGCCGCGGCGGCTGGGGCGGCAAAGGCGGCTGGGGCGGCAGAGGCGGCTGGTAAAACCCGATGAGCTGAAGCGTCCCATCAAAAGAAAGCAAGCGGAAGCGTCGTGCTGTGCGGCGCTTCCGTCTTCCTGTTTTCGCGAAAGCTACAGGTCGATCAGATAGATCCCTATCTCGATCGCGGTGAAGCGTTCGCTTTTGGGTTCGATCTTACTGATCTTCGCGCTCAGCTTTTTGCCGGCGTCCATCAGCCTGGAGAACACGACGTTGTCTTTTTCGGGCACGTAGCCGAGCTTTTTATTTTGGGCGCCGAGCACGAGGATCGCGTTTTTGTCGTATTCGTTGTCTTCCCGCCGCAAAACGAGCTCGTCGCCGACGCGGACAGCGTCGAGCACAGACCGATCTTTCAGGTGCGTGGTCCCGGCCACGTAGGTGTCGAACAGATGTATTTCCCGGATCATGGGCTTTATGATGTCGCTGAGATCGGTGTGCTTAAGCACGGAGACAGCCCTGTTTTTGTCAGTCGCAATCAGTTCGTTCCCCATAGTGCGTCCGTTTCTCCTTTGCCCGTTATTTCATAAAGCATCGCGTCCAGCCGGGCGCTGTAGTCCAGGTAGCTGCTCAGTTCCCCTTCGAGATCGTCCTTCTTCGCGGCGACTGCCTCTTCGTCCGCAAGAAGGAATTTGTACTGATAAGGGTTCGTATTCATGATTTCGGCGATTTCGGCCTCGAGCGCCGCCGTCTTTTGGGCGACGTCCGGGATATTTATCGTGCTTATCTCCCCGGTGAAATCGGAGAGCTCCCTGTTTATCAGCACCTCCGTTTCCGACAGCGCCTGCAGATCGTTGTGCTCGTAGGCCGAAACGGCTTCGTGCCAGAGCGCCTTCAGTCTTTCCGAGCTTTGAAAGCGGGGATTGAGGTCGGGGTGGAGGCGCCTTGCGATGCGCCGGTAGATCGTCTTGATTTTGATCGCGTCGGCCTGCGTGATCGCCTCGGCGTCTTTCGCGCTGTCGTAGCGCGAGATCAGCTCGTCAAGATGCCGGCGCATCTCCTGCGTTTCACGCTGTATGAACCGCGCAAGCTGCGCTTCGTCAGGCGTTTCTCCCCGGTTCAGCGCGATCCGGCAAAACTCGATCGCCTTCTTCTTTTGCGCGCACTCGATCTGCTTTTTGAACAGAGCTATGATCAGTTCGCCGAACGTGCGCGTGTATTCCAGTTCCAGAAACAGGCACTCCTTTTTCAGCTCGTTTCTGCGAAGCAAAAGCTCCTCGTAGCGTTCGCACGCGGGGTCGCGGATCACGATGAGATCATTCAACTGCGCATCCTCCTTCCAGTCGCGCAAGCGCCCCGATACAGTTTTCGTCGCCGAGATCGGCGCCTTCGCGGTAATACGCGAGGGCCGCGCCGAGGTCCTTTTCCGTGCCCTGCCCGGTCTCGCAGCAGTAACCCAGATTCGCGCAGGCGAGCGGGTCCCCGGCCTCGTAGCCCATGAGATAGTATTCAAAGCCCTTTTCTTCGTCTTTTTCGATGCCGAGGCCGAGAGAATACATCCTGCCCAAGTTCACGGCGCAGTAGCCGTCGCCGTCCTTAAGGCCTTCTCCGTAGTAGCGCAGGGCGGCTTTGTAATCCTTCTTTCCGGCATAACCGTATTCGCTGTAGAGCCCCATGTAGAACGCAGCGCCCGTCAGATGCCTGCCGTAGAGCGTTTTGAAATACGCGTAGGCTTTTTTGTAATCCTGCCTTACGTACAGGCCGTTGTGGTACATGTTCGCCACATTGAAGGCGCCGGCTTCGCTGCCCGCAAGGGCCGCCTCGTTGTACCAGTAATAGGCCTGTTCATAATCTTCCCGGTCTTCGTAAACGTTGCCCAGATTTACCATGGCAAGCGAGTTCCCCAGCGCGGCGGCCTGTTCGTAGTACGGGATCGCGCCGTCCGGGTCGGGAACGCCGGAAGTCAGCCCCTGATGAATGTCCCAACCGATCCCGTTGAGCCTTTCCGCCTCCTCCCCGGCCTGCCTCTTTCTTTCCTGCTCCGTCGTTGCTTCCTCGCCGAGCACCTCCTGCGTCATGTCCCGCCAGGACGCGGGATCGGGTAGCTCCCTTTTTTCGCTCAGTTCGCACATGATCCGAATCGCCTCCTCCGTATCGCATTCCTTACCGTAGAGAACGGGGCCGCACGGGGTCTCAAAACCCGCCTCGACGTGCATGCGCCCGCTTTCCGTCGCGTACATCTGATAAAAGGCAAGCCCGTTCTCGCCCGCGTCGTCGTTAAGGAAGCTCAGCACGAAGCACTCGAAGGACAAATCTCTGAGCGAGCGTATGACGCCGGCGTACTCAGCCAGCTGCTCTTCGTCCGGACCGCCGCCCGTGTGATCGAAGATGTGGGTCACGCCTTCGGGCTTTCCCGGCCCGGAAACCATTTTGTACACGGTATGGCCTGCCCTGCGCAAAAGCGCGCCGCGATCCGTCTTTCTCATCGTGAAGCCTCCTTTGCCATCTGGTATTCCCGCCGGAAGCGAGCCCGTCACGGCCCCCGGACAGGTTGCATTGTAGCATGGCCGCGGGGCTTTGTCCAACAGAAGAGGTTTGAAAGCGAAAAGAATATTTCAAGCCGGGCTTGAGTTTTCTTTGGGCGCGGACGGGCGCGTTCCCGGTCTGCGCCCCGTCTGCCGATTACCAATATATGAAAAGAATTGTTCATAGATTTTCAATTGACTTTCCTGAAAGCGGTTTGTAAAATTACAGAAAAAGGGAGGGGTACAAATGAAAAGGATTTTGTCGTTTTTGCTTATACTGCTGCTTGCGCTAAGCAGTTTCGCGCTGGGCGAACAGGACGGAATGCTCGTGTGCCTGGGCTGCACCGTAAACGGCGAGCCCACCGTGACATTTTCCGGCAAGGGCAAATTTACCGCGATCGCGGACCTCGGCGAGGGCGAAATCGTGGACGCCTGGAAGCTCAACGGCACCGTGGTCGAGGGTGAGAAGAATATCTATCTCGTCTTCGAAGCCGAGGGCGTGACGGTGGTCGAGGCGGTCAAGGTAAGCGCGGCCGATCAGCCCGAATCTTCCGGCCCGAACGTGGACGGCGGAGAGCAGACGCCGGGCGGCGAAAGCGGATTGCCCGAAGAGGAGCGCCGCTGCGTGCTCAGGAGCATTGGCGCCACGATACAGTATCTCGACGCGGACAAAAAGGGCAAGGGCACGACCTACACCGAAATCGACTTCACCGACGACTACAGGCATCCGATCAGCGGCAAAAAGATAGACGGCGGCACGATCACCGCAAAGATCACTGCGGACAGGCCGTCCTCCGGCGCGATCGATTACTGGGTCATCGACGGCATCAAGTATTATTTCGACGTCACCGTCAAATTCATCACCGTATACGACCTCAAGGAGAGCATGACCGTCGAGGTCGTCTATAAAAACAAGGAGAGCAAGACGCTTTTGACGAGCGAACAGATCGTCAGCGCCCGCACGGGCGAAACGCTCACGGTGACCAGCATAAACGCTCGCATGAACCACCTGCACCAAAAGACCAACAAGACCGGGCAGGAATCCTTCACCGAATTCGACTTTACCGACGATTACGCCAATGCTGTCACGGGCGAGACGATGCGCGGCGTGGCGCACGTGAAGGTGTCCACGAAGTACTCGAACATCAACTACTGGCTGTTCAACGGCGTGGAGATCCACTTCAGCACCGAGCCCGACCGCTTCTATGCCCACGGCATATACAAAAGCATGGTCTACGAGGTGCGCGGCAGCGACAACGTGAACGTGAGCTGCGACGCCAACTGCACCTTCTCCGGCGGCGGCTACACCAACGCCCGCAGCGGCTCGGTGCCCAGGGGCACGACCATCACCGTGCGCGCGAGGGAGATCACCATGTACGTCAACGGCCAGCCCGTCTACGGCGACGGCTACGTGACCAAATACTATACCGTAAACCAGGACTCCTACATCACCGTAAGCTGGGCAAACAACTGATTTTTCCGGATATGAAAGGGGCTGCCGCACGAGCGCGGGAGTCCCTTTCAAGGTGAATGCGGGCTTAAGAGCAACGAGTGCAAAAAATCATGCGGAGGTATATATGAAAAAACGCTTACGAACATTGATCGTCTTTTTGCTGATAACGCTGACCGGGGCAAACGCCGTCCTTGCCGAAACGGACAATCCGCTGCTGGGCATATGGAAGGCGACCCGTCTGATCATGGACGGAGAGGACATGGATCTTACCGGCATCTATGGAGATTTCATATCGTCGACAGCCGTGTTCGACGAAACGAACTCTTTCACCATAAAGACGGAACTGTTCGACGACGTAACGAGAACAGGGGGCCGATTTATACTGTCGGATGCCGAAAAGGTTACCTTTTACGCAGACGGCAGCCTTTCGGCAGGCACGTACAGATTTGAGGAAGATGTCCTCGTTTTGGAGGAGAGCGTTACCGGCAAAACCGTCATACGCTATCTGATACATGAAACGGACCCGGAGCAATACCTCGAAAATGAGCTTGCGCAAACGGCATGGACTGACGAAAGCTATACGCTCGTCTTTACCGAAAACGGCGTCATGTATATCACAGGCGGCAATTTCGACGTAGAGACATATTTGTGGGAAATCGACGATGAGCAGCTCAGGATAAACGCTATAAACGGAGATGAGCAGCATAGCTACATCGTTGATATTGCGATTCGGAGCGATTCGCTTGAAATGTCATTCAAAGAGACAAACCGGGCGAAGTCGTTCACGAAAACCGAATATGCTTTGCCGGAGGAAATACGCTACCGAACGACAGATTCGCGTTATGCGGACAGAGAGTATTATGTCGATCCCGAATTTGCGGACAGTCTGGAACCGCGTGAGGATAGCATAGCAACGTTTGAATTTGAACCCACGCCTACACCCACGCTGACGCCGACACCGGATGTGGGAGTTTTGCCTACAATGACACCGACACCGGATGTGTGGGTTTATCCAACGCAATCAGTTATTACTGTATCTTACTACGTCACGGCCGACAGCACCTGGTATCACACCGATCCCAACTGCCAGAAGATGACGGGCGCGACCGAAGTGACGGAGGCCGCCGCGCTGGCCGCGGGCAAGACCGCCTGCCCCGTGTGCATCGGCTATTACGGAACGCTCAAAGGCACCTGGTATCACAGCGTGAGCAACTGCCAGGGCATGCAAAACGCGATCACCAAGACCAAGGCCGAGTGGGAAGCGCTGGGAAAGACTGCCTGCCCCGCTTGCCTCAGCGGCAGCAGCGCGCCCAAGACGGGCGGCCAGTCGACCGAAACGCAGGTATTCGGTACCCCCGACGGCACCTATTTCCACGTCAAAAGCGACTGTTCCGGCATGATAAACGCGGCGCAAATGGGTATTTCCAGGGCAGTCAACGCAGGCAAAAAAGCCTGTCCGCGCTGCGTGAACCCGTCGCAGGTGTACGTGTTCGCGACCCAATTCGGCAAGTATTACCACACCAGATCCAACTGCTGCGGCATGACCGGCGCCAAATATGTGACCGAAAAGACCGCCATCATCGTGGGCAAGACACCCTGCCCCATTTGCAACGCCAAGGACCTGTCGGGCTCTTCCGCTTCGACCTCCGGCAAATAGCGCCGCGGTATCGGAATCAGTACCTGCATAGCTACGCCTCCGTAGCGGCGGCGTCTACGCCGCCATAAACGTTGCGTATACGAAACTGTGCAGCGTAAAGCGCGGCTTTTCCGCATATCCGCCGCGCCCATGGCGGCAGATTGCCGCCGCTACAGACAAAGCGCGGCGTTGCTGCTTCAAACCGGATTTTCTTCGTATACGCAAAAAACAGGGCGGCCTTGAAGGCCGCCGCTGCGGACGAAGCGCGATTTTGGTGCAAAACCCTGCATAACGTTCGATACGCGAATGTCTCCGCCGTTTACGCCAGATACTCCCGCTCGAACTTATCCTTGTCGAACGGCGCGCGACGGTTCGGACAGTTTTCCTTCGGGCACAGAGAGCAGCTCTCGAAGTGCTTCTCGGACACGTACAAAAGGCCCGAGCCCGACTTTACGGGGCGCATCAAAAAGCTCTTTTCCAGAAAAATGCCCGTATGGGCGTACACGTCGCCCAGCAGCTCGAACAGGGGCTTTTGCTGGCTGATCGGCCAGTCGATCACGGAGCCCGGCGCGAGGGCGGAAAGCTTTTCGCTGCCGACCTTTTCGCGCATGCGCAAAATGAAGCTGCCCGCCGCGCTCTTGAAGGCCATTTCGCACAGCTGGTCGGCCCAGTAGCGCATGATCTCGTCGTCGATGCCCAGCGCGTACTCGTAGGCCGCGCGGCCCGCGGTGCCCACGTAAGGGTACACCGTCTTTGCGTTTTTCAGGTTCACGCTCACGACGCGGCTGTCGAAGCGAATGCCGCCGATCACGACGCCGCTTCCGTCGTTTTGCTCCACGGTCTCCACGCCCGCGTAATACACGGGCTTTATCAGCGCAAGCGTCTTTTCGTAGATCTCGTCAAAGTCCTCCAGATCGTCCTCCATGACGCGCAGGCGCTTTAAGGCCGCGTCCCTGTCGACCGACCAGGGCAGTTCGTCCATCAAAAATCTTTCCCCCATAAAAATCGGCCTCCGATCCGTCGTTTTGCACAATATAGCACTTTCCCGCAAAAAATACAAGCCGCCGCGCCAAAATATATAAATTAACACAATCAAGTGTTGACATACGCGCCCAAAACATATATAATAACCGTTGTCGCCAAGCGATAAGCACCTTTAGCTCAGTTGGTAGAGCACCTGACTCTTAATCAGGGTGTCCAGGGTTCGAGCCCCTGAAGGTGTACGAACAGCCCGAAATCAGTGAGGTTTCGGGCTGTTGCTTTATGTTTGTCTGCTTTTCGGGCAATACGCTGATTTTGTCCGGGTTTTACTTTATCTTATTGTAGATCCCCAGAATCTTCAGCGCGTCGAACAGGTTCGCGGCGGGGTGGAGGGTGATCTCTTTGGGGGGCTTTATGCCGCTTAGGCCGTATTTGGGCAGCAGAACGCGCTTGAAGCCCAGGCGCGCGCACTCGTTTAAGCGCCTTTCCAGATGGTTCACGTGGCGGATCTCGCCGCTCAAGCCCACTTCGCCCAGCAGCACCCAGTCGCTTTCGATGGGGATGTTGCGGGCCGAGGAGGCGATGGCCGCGCACACGCTCAGGTCCGCCGCGGGCTCGGTCAGGCTGACGCCGCCGGCGACGTTTACGTAGACGTCCTGATTGTACAGCGTGATCGCGGCGCGTTTTTCCAGCACCGCAAGCAGCAAAAGCAGGCGGCTCAGTTCTATCCCGTGGCTCATGCGGCGGGGATTAGCGATGATCGTGGGCGTTACCAGCGCCTGCACCTCCGTGAGCAGCGGGCGCGTGCCCTCCATGCTCGCGCAGACCGCGCAGCCGCTTTCGCCCAGCGTACGCTGGCTGAGCAGCAGCTCGGAGGGGTTGTTTACCTCCCGCATGCCCTCGCCGGTCATTTCGAACATGCCCAGCTCGTTGACCGAGCCGAAGCGGTTTTTGGCGGCCCGAAGCAGCCGGTACTGGCCGCTGCGCTCGCCCTCGAAATAGAGCACTGCGTCCACCATGTGTTCCAGCACCCGCGGGCCCGCGATGGCGCCCTCCTTGGTGACGTGGCCCACTAAAAACACGCTGATGCCGCTCTGCTTGCTCAGGTTCATGATGCGGGCCGCGCATTCCCTGACCTGGCTGACGGAGCCCGGCGCGCTGGCCAATTGCGGCAGGAACATCGTCTGAATGGAGTCGATCACCATGACGGAAGGGCTCACCTGCTCGATCCTGTCCTCGATGAGGCTGAGATCGGTCTCGCTGAGCACCCAGAAGCCGCTCTTGTCCGCGCCGAGGCGCAGCGCGCGCAGCTTGATCTGGCGGGCGCTCTCCTCGCCGCTCACGTACAGTACCCGCGTGCCCTGCGCGGAAAGGTTCGCGCTCAGCTGGGTAAGCAGCGTGCTTTTCCCGATGCCGGGGTCGCCGCCGACCAGCACCATGCTGCCCTCCACCACGCCGCCGCCCAGCACGCGGTTGAGTTCTTCTATGCCGGTGTCCAGGCGCGCCTGCGCTTCGTTTGGCACCTCACCGATCGGCAGCGCCTGCGCTCCCGCGCCGGGCGCGCGCTTGGGTGCGGGCTTTTGTACGTCCGGGGAGACGATCTCCTCGTTCAGCGTGTTCCAGCTGCCGCAGTCCGGACATTTTCCCAGCCATTTGGCCGCGGTGTAGCCGCACTCCGAGCAGATATAGACGGTTTTTTGTTTGGCCATTGCCCATCTCCGAGTATTTATCGTTTTTTCCAAGTATACCACCGCGGAGGGAAAAACGTCAAGCTTTGCGGCGCAATAAAAAACGGTTGACCTCGCGGCGGATATACGGTATAATTTCGTCAATGTAAAGAACAGGGGAAAGATATGCAGAGCATTCTGATCAAGGACACGACGCGCGAAGAGCGCCAGAAGATCGTGGACGAGGCCGTGGGCTCGATCGACGGCCTTTGCGACGGCTGCAGCCCGGGCGTCCTTTCGATGTACGACGACTACATCGAGGGCCGCTGCGAGCTCAGGGAAGTGAACAGGCGCTTTGCCGCCTCTTACGTGAAGGCGGGCGCGGACGAAGAAAAGCGCGGCTGCGGCATGACCGGCGAAGCGTGAAAGGACCTGCGAAAGCGGGCGGGAAAGGAGCGCCTATGGGCGGCAGCGAAAAAAGGAACGGCATCACCATCGCCGGCAACATCGTGACCGACGTGGTCAAGGACATAGACGTCTACCCTTCGGTCGGCATGCTCTCGAGCATTTCCCGAATCACGCGCGGCGTGGGCGGCAGCGTGCCCAACGTCGGCATCGACCTAACGACGATCGACCCTTCGTTTCCCGTAAAGGGGCTGGGCTGCGTGGGGGACGACGAGTACGGACGCTACGTACTCGGGGAGCTTACGCGGCACGGCGTCGACACATCCGGCATACGCGTGCTCAAGGACGCTGCCACCAGCTTCAGCGACGTCATGAGCCTGCCCACGGGCGACAGGACGTTTTTTCACCTGCGCGGCGCGAATGCCCTGTTCGGCCCCGAACATGTCGACGTTTCGAAGCTGGACTGCCGAATACTGCACGCGGCCTATATACTGCTGCTGGACAGGTTCGACGCGCCGGACGAGGAGTACGGCACGGTTATGGCGCGCTTTCTTTGCAGCGTCAGGCAAAGGGGCATCGAGACCTCTTTGGACATCGTAAGCGACAGCGCGGGCCGCTACGCAAAGACCGTCGTGCCGGCGCTGAGCTACTGCGATTACTTCATCGTCAACGAAAACGAATGCTGCGCCGTCTGGCAGACGGAACCCCGCAAATCGGACGGCAGCATGGACTTATCGGCGCTTGAAAGCGCGATGCGCCGCACGCTGGAAGCCGGCGTAAAACAGAAGGTCGTCGTGCACGCGAAGGAACTGAGCGCGTGCCTGAGCCGCAGCGGCGCATTCACCGTCGTGCCCTCGCTGGACGTACCGGACGGCTTCATCAAGGGAAGCGTCGGCGCGGGAGACGCGTTCTGCGCGGGCGCGCTGTATTCGATCTGTCACGGCGCGGGCGACAGGGAGATGCTTGAATTCGCTTCCGCAGCCGCGGCGGCGAGCCTCAGCAGCGAAAACGCCGTGGACGGCATGCGCACGCGGGAAGAGATAAACGCGCTCATGCGCGCTTTTCCCAGAAAAAAGCTCGATTTCTCACCGGAGGGAAAATAGATGAAACGCTCACAGATCAACGCGGCGCTTAAGGAAATGGAGTCGGTCTGCGCCCGGGAACACTGTTACCTTCCGCCGTTTTGCGCCTTTTCGCCCGAAAAATGGGCTGCGCTCGGCCATGAATACGACGAGATTCGAGACTGTATGCTCGGCTGGGACATCACCGATTTCGGGACGGGCGAGTTTGAAAAGACGGGCTTTTCGCTGATCACCCTGCGCAACGGCTCGAAGGCCGAGCCCGAAAAATACCCCAAGGTGTACGCCGAAAAGCTTCTGTACCTCAAAGAAGGGCAAAGGTGCCCGAACCACTTTCACTGGTACAAGACCGAGGACATCATAAACCGCGGCGGCGGAAACGTGCTGATCCGCGTATACAACAGCCTGCCGAACGAGGAGATGGATTTTCTTTCGGACGTGACCGTGCACGTCGACGGCCGCGTGTTCACCGTGCCCGCGGGCGCGCAGGTGCGCCTGACGCCCGGCGAAAGCCTGTCGGTCACGCGGGGATTGTACCACGATTTCACAGTCGAACCCGGCACGGGCGCGGTGCTGCTTGGCGAAGTCAGCCAATGCAACGACGACGTGAACGACAACCGCTTCAATCCCCCCGTGGGCCGCTTTCCGGCGATCGACGAGGACGAAGCGCCCTACCGGCTCTTGTGCAACGAGTATCCGCCGGCAAGATGAACTTCAGGCGCGCATAACGAGGTCGAACAGCTCTTCTCCTTCCTTCAGACCGCAGAACTTTTCGAGCGCGGCCGTAAGGCCGTACTGTAAGAAATACTCCCTGACAGCCCGGGTGCCCGGGTCGTCGTTTTCGTATTCGAAGCCCGCGCGGATCGCTCTGGCGAGGCTGCGCGGAGATGTGCCCGCGCTCTCCGCCAGCCTTGCCGGGCCCGTCAGCCGGTCGCCCGGGGCGAGTTTTCGGCGGCTGTCCGCGCCGAGGCGCCGAAGGTCGTCCTCTATGTACGGGTTTTCCAGAAGAAAAACGATCTTTTCGCGCCAGAGGGCCATTTCCTCCTGCGTAAAACCGTAGCGCGCCGTGAGCCCCATGCTGCTTTCGCCAAGCGCCTGCGAAAGCGCGTTTGAGAGTTCTTCGTCCTTTACGGCCTGAAAAGCGGTGTTCAGGCCTTTTCTCAGCCCCAGATAGCTCAAAAACGCGTGCGCCATGTTGAGCGTGTAGAGCTTTCGCGTCTCCTCGCGCTCGATGTCGTTTACCAGCAGCAGCCGGGGCGCTTCGGGCGGCGCGCACTTGAGCGCCGGGCGGCTTATGCTCTGCGTCTCCCACCCGTTGTTCCAAGGCGCCAGCGGGTCCTCCTTCACGAGCCACCCGGGAGACAGGGGAGAGATGCACATCGCAAAAATGCCGCTTACGCCCACCTTCGCGTCGAAGAAGGAAAGCGCCTCACCCGTCAGCCTTTCGCGCATGAGCGCGCAGAACTTAAGGTCCGGGCGGTGCGCGTTCACGTTCATGAGCACGTCCATCGGAAGGCCCGACTGCGCCCTGTGCGTTATCAGCGGGGCGAGCATGTCTGCGACCTCGGTCAGCTTCGGCTCGTGCACGGCGATGTCGAGCAGCAGCGCCTCTTCTTCGAACAGCGCCTTCAGCCGCTTTTCGTCGCCCGTGTGCACGGCCTCGAAATTCCCCTCGAGCCGCTTTTTGCTTATCCCGTCCCGCGCGGCGCGGGCGATCGTGTAGCCGCCTGCCGCGTTCAGATTTCGCACCAGTTCGGCGTCTATGTCGACGAACACGAGCCGGAAATCCCGCGCCTGCGAAAAAATGTCCGCCACGAACCCGCGCCCGATCCGTCCCGCGCCCCAAATGACGATGCTCCGCATGTGCGTCCTCCCCCGACGACGAAATTTCTTTGCTGAAGGGATTATACATCAAAGTCGGGTGTTTTTCAAGAAGCGCCGAAGGCCGCAGGCGGCCGATGCGCGCGTATTGACAGGGCTGTTTCACAGAAGTATAATACGATCGGCGGGCAGTCCGAAAAGGACGGGCGGCGCCTGCGCAGACGGAATATGGCTGGATGCCGTATGAATACAGACGGAGGTGTCAAAAATGGAAAATGCCGGGGTACCCATTCTCAGCGTCGGCGGAACGCTGACGGAAAACGATTACAAAGCGGCCGTAAGGGCGCGCGGCGTGCTCGACTTGCTGAGGTTTGCGCTGGTTTACCTGCTGTTCTTATTTCTTCTCGTGTTCGGATACGGCCTGTACAAAGTGTCCCCCTACCTCAAAAGCGGCGAGCTGACGTTCGGCGAATGGATGGATGAGCTATGGAACGTATTGTCCACCGGAAAATGGACGCTTACCATCGCAGGGTGTATTTCGCTGTATGCCGTGCCCGTGCTTCTGGTCAGGCCTTCACAGATGGTGAAGCGCATGCGCGAACGCTATCCGACGGGGATCCCGTTCGTTTATGATTTCTATGAGGACGAACTGGTGATCCGCTCCTCCTCCCGCTCGGGCGACGAGACGGTGCGGCTTCTGTACACAGAGGTACAGCGCAGGATCAAAGACAGAAAATACGTGATCACGCTCTCCACCGGCCGCAAAAACAGATTCGGCCTGTTCAAGGCGATCATGACGCCGCAGGAAGTGACCGCCGTGCTCGAGCTGCTAAAAGCCCGCTGCCCGCAGCGCAAGAGCTGACCCGAAAGCGCCTAAGCTTCGCTTTGCAGCCGGCTCCGGGGCTTTCCGATCAAAACCATGGCCTACAACGAACTGATCAAAAACTTCGGCCGCATACGCGACTACATGCGCGAGTTTTATCTCTACGGCTTTAAGAGCCGGGAGGAATTCACGAAGAAGAGCGCGCGGTCCTACGACGACGAAAAGCGGCGGCTGGAGAGCTGGCTGGGCGACTGCATGCGCTTCAGGCAGACGCCGGAGGGGAAAAACGTATTCATTTCGATCGACAGCCGCCTGTCGCGCCGCAATCCCCTGTACGCCGCGTGGAAGGCCAGAAGCTTCACGGACGGAGACATCACGCTGCATTTCATCCTCTTCGACATCCTTTACGATCCCGCGCTTTCGCTGACGCTGAGCGAGCTCACCGCCGAAATAGACCTGTACCTTCAGAATTTTGACGAACCCAGGACGTTCGACGAATCCACGGTGCGCAAAAAGCTTAAGGAATACGTAAACGAGGGCATCGTGATCGCCGAAAAGCGCGGCAAAACGGTGTACTACCGGCGCTCAGCCGACGACTTGCCTGAGATCGGAAATCTGCTCGATTTCTTTTCGGAGGCTGCGCCGCTTGGCGTGATCGGCTCCTTCCTGCTGGACAAAATGCCGCCCCGCGAGGATCTGTTCACCTTCAAGCACCACTACATAACGGGCGCGATGGACAGCGAGATCGCCTGCACGCTCCTGACCGCCATCGGCGAAAAGCGCTGTATCACGCTCGAGACCGTGAACCGCCATAACGACAGAATCAGCGAAAACCACGTCGTGCCGCTGAGGATCATGTATAGCACCCGGAGCGGCCGGCAGTACCTGATGGCCTACGCGCCGCGTTTTAAACAGATCTCCTCCTACAGGACGGACAACATCGTATCGGTCCGGATCGACGAGGTTTGCGAAAGATACGACGAGCTGCGCGCGCGGCTCGAACAGATGGCGCCGCATTTGTGGGGCGTCAGCACGCAGAGCGCTTCGGGGCAGCGGATCCTCGAGCACGTTTCGTTCACCGTCCGCTACGAAAAGGACGAAATGCATATCCACCAGCGCCTCGTGCGCGAAAAGCGCTGCGGCAGCGTGGAAAAGCTCGATGTGAACACCAGCCGCTTCACAGCGGACGTGTACGACGCGGGCGAAATGATGCCGTGGATCAGGTCCTTCATCTGCCGCATCACCGACTTTCAATGCACGAACAGGGAGCTCGAAAGGCAGTTTCGGGAAGACCTTCGTCAGATGTACGCGCTCTACGGGCTGGAAGGCGGTGAGGAAAAATGATCTTCAGCGAGCTTTACTCTGCCTATTACAACGCCGTGGCCGCCGTTTTGAAGGAGGCCTGCAATAGGAAACTCAGCCCCGCTGACGTGCGCGCGATCGCGTTGCAAAAGGCCTTCGGCGAAAGCCTGTTAAACATCGAGCCCGCGCTGAGGGGGCAGAAATGGCAGCTTTTGCTTCCGGACGGTTCGACCCCGATCAGGCACGCCCCCTCGATGCCGCTTACGACCCTGCAGAAGCGCTGGCTGAAAGCCGTGTCCCTCGACCCCCGCGTACGCCTTTTTCCGGAAACGATCCCGGACTATCCGGAGGTCGAGCCGCTGTTTTACCCCGGGGACGTGCTCGCCTTCGACCGATACGGCGACGGCGACCCCTACGAAGACGGAAATTACATACGCCGTTTCCGCCTGATCCTGGACGCCGTCGAAAATAAGACGCCGCTGGACATCGAAAGCGTCAACAGGAAGGGGAGCCCGGTCAAGTATACCGTCATGCCGGCGTATCTGGAATACTCTGAAAAGGACGACAAATTCCGCCTGATCGCCTGGGGCAGGAGAGGGCAGATCTGCATCAATCTCGGGCGGATTACAAGCTGCAGGGCAAGCGCGCGCCCCCTGCAATACGATCCCGCAAAAAGCCGTACGCCGGCGCGCGAAACGGTGGAGCTCGAGCTCTACGACCAAAGAAACGCGCCGGAAAGGGTGCTGATGCACTTTGCGCACTTTGAAAAGGAGGCCGAAAAGCTCGACGGGGATCGCTACAGACTGCGCATCACCTACGACAAAGAGGACGAGACCGAGATGGTCATACGGATCCTCTCCTTCGGACCCATGCTGAAGGTCGTTTCCCCCGCGCGCTTCACCGAGCTCATAAAACAAAGACTGCTCATGCAAAAAAACTGCGGACTGTGACGGTTCGCAGCTTTTTTTCCGTGATTGCGCCCTCTTTTTATCGTACAATGCAGCTGTGGTCAGGGAAGAAAATTCCCGCCCGCGAAAGGCGCGTTCAGCAAACAAATAACACACAGTTCAAGTGACAGCCGAAAGGCACGCGCCTTGAAACTCCAAAGGCACCTGCAGCGACGATTGATAGCTAAGCGGTCAAAGCGATGGCTCCGGCCATTTTCGCGGGTTCGAATCCCGCTCAGAAAGGTGCCTTGTACGGGAAAAAGCGAAAAGGAGGGAGCAAAATGCTTGCGTACATCAAAAAGATCATGAACAGGACGCTGACGGAAAACGGGGCGGTCACGTACGAAACGACGGGCTCGGAATGTCTGGACCTGTTCGCCACGGTCGGCGCGCTGCGCCGCGAAAGCGACGAAGAGATCGTCACCCGCTTCGTCCGCGCGTACGCCGAGGACCCCGACGCCGCCATGAAGCTCCTCTTCTTCGCAAGGGATAGACGGGGCGGCCTGGGCGAAAGGCGCGTGTTCCGCGTGATCATGCGGTATCTTGCGTTAAACGAGCCCGCGTCCGTCCTGAAGAACGTCGGCTTCGTCGCCGAATACGGCCGCTGGGACGATCTCACGGCGCTGCTGGGCACGCCCTGCGAAGGGGAAATGCTGCGTATCGTACGGGAGCAGTTTCAAAAGGACATGACGGCGCTCGAAACGGGCGGCGAAGTGTCGCTGCTTGGCAAATGGCTGCCTTCGGTCAACGCTTCGAACGGGCAGACCGTACGAAGCGCAAAGAGGATCGCCAAAAGCCTCGCGCTCAGCCAGGAAGGCTACCGGAAGGCGCTCACGGCGCTCAGAAAGCGCATACGCATCATAGAAAACAGCCTGCGCGAAAGGGACTACTCTTTCGACTACGAAAAGCAGCCCTCCAAAGCGCTTTTCAGGTACAGGAAGGCCTTCATGCGCAACGACAAAGCGCGCTACACCGCCTTTCTCAGGGCCGCAAACGACGGCCGGGCCCGTCTCCACGCGGAAAACGTGGCGCCCTACGAGCTTGTGGCCCCGTACCTGAAGTGCGATTGGGGCCGCCGTGCGAGGCTCGGGAGCTTCTTGAGCGACATGACGCCGGAAGAGAAGGCGGCGCTCAACGCGACCTGGGCCGCCCTGCCGGATTACGGGAATGACGAGAACGCGCTGCCCGTGATCGACACGTCCGGTTCGATGTATATCGGCGAGCCTCTGCCTGCGGCCGTGGCGCTGTCGCTGGGGCTGTACGCCGCCGAACACAATAGGGGCGCGTTCGCAAACCACTTCATCGCCTTTTCCGCAAAGCCCCGCCTGATCGGGCTGAAGGGCGAGACCTTTGTCGACAGGCTGAGGTACGCCGCTTCGTTCAGCGAAGTCGCAAACACGGATATCGAAGCGGTATTCGACCTGATCCTGAAGGCGGCGACGGAGCATCACGTAAAGCAAAAAGAACTGCCGGCGAAGCTGATCGTCATCTCGGATATGGAATTCGATTCCTGCGTGAAAAACGCGAAGGTTTCCAATTTCGAGGCGGCAAAGGCGGCTTACGAACGGCACGGCTACAGGCTGCCGCAGATCGTATTCTGGAACGTGGCCAGCCGGAACCGCCAGCAGCCGGTCACCAAGGACGAGCGCGGCGTCGTACTGGTCTCGGGCGCAACGCCGAAGCTCTTCGAAATGGTCGCGGGCGGGCAGGTATCGCCCTACCGCTTTATGATGGAAATACTGGGCAGCGAGCGCTACGCGAAGATCACCGCGTAGCAAAAATACAAAGGCGGACGTGCACCGATGCGTCCGCCGCGGGAAAGGAAGAACAACAATGTTGGAAATCAGGGGAAAGATCGCCTCGGCCCTCTGCTACGCCAGGATCATCGAGGACGAAGCCGTAGAGCAGATCCGCCGCATGTGCGACTACGAACTGACCTGGGACTGCGTCATCCGCGTCATGCAGGACGTGCACGCCGGAAAGGGCTGCACCATCGGAACGACCATGACCGTAAGGGACAAGGTCTGTCCCAACATCGTGGGCGTGGACATCGGCTGCGGAATGTACACGGTAAAGCTCGAAAACAGTAAGATCGACTTCAAGGCCGTCGACGAAGCCGCGCACTTCATTCCCTCCGGAATGAACACCTGGGAGGGCCGCGTCGAGCACTTCGACCTGACGGGCCTCAAGTGCTTCCGCTCCCTCAGGGACTCCCGGCGCCTCGAGCGCTCGCTCGGAACGCTCGGAGGCGGAAACCATTTCATCGAGATCGACAGGGCCTCCGACGGAACGTACTTCCTCGTCATCCACTCCGGAAGCCGCAACCTCGGAAAGCAGGTGGCCGAAACCTACCAGCAGCTGGCCAAAGAGCTGCACAGCGGAAAAGAGGAGTATTTCTCAAAGCGCGACGAGCTCATCCGAAGCTACAAGGAGCAGGGACGGCGCGCGGAGATCCAGGGCGCGCTCAAAAAGCTGAACAGCGAATTTGAAACGCACGAGCCCGACGTGCCGGAGGACCTTTGCTGGCTCTACGGCAGTTATCTTGACGATTATTTGAGCGACGTCGTCGTCTGCCAGCGCTTTGCCCGCAGGAGCCGTGAGATCATGGCCGAAATCATCCTCGAAAGGGCGGGTCTTGCCGCCTGCGACGCCATCCACACGATCCACAACTACATCGACACGGACGAAATGATCTTAAGGAAGGGCGCCATCGCCGCCCACGCGGGCGAGCGCGTGCTGATCCCCATCAACATGCGCGACGGCTCGGTCATCGCCGTCGGAAAGGGAAATCCGGACTGGAACTGCTCCGCCCCGCACGGCGCGGGACGCCTCATGTCCCGCTCCAAGGCCAGAGAGAGCCTCGACATCGAAGATTACAGAGCGACCATGGCCGGCGTCTACTCGACCTCGATCAACTTAAGCACCATCGACGAAGCCCCCATGGCCTACAAGTCGCTGGAGGACATCGTCGACGTGATCCGCGATACCGTGGACATCGTCGACATCATGAAGCCTGTATACAACTTCAAGGCCTCCGACGACGACATGCCCGGGAAAAAGAGGAAGGAGAGCACAAGCGGGGAGTAAGGGTATGCCCGAAGGGACAAAAACAAGTCAAGGGTGCACGCATTATGGGTGCACCCTTGATGTATACGCCGTTTGCGGCAGAACGGTTTTAAGAGCCGGTTATCAGAATCTGCTACACAGTCTCCAAAGCACAGTGGATTCTATCATAAAAGTCCGTTTTACAGAAAGAATTTCAAGTGACCGATTTATTTATACCTCAGGATATTTGTAAATTAGTAGAAAATGCTAAGTAACCATTAATGTATAGTTTGAGTTTATATGTCCCTTTGGTGATTTTTCCAAAGTCTTTAATATCAGCAAATAAATCATTCAATTTCCAATTCATGCTTTGTGTCCCATTGTTTTTATAGCCTACTTTTATAGGCTCATAGGTTATATCATATAGGTTTCCTTCTGGATCATAAAGAGCGATGGTAGTTCTGTAAATGCTGTCGTCCTTTGACTCATTTATCCGGAAAGAGATGCCATAGTAAAAGTCCTTATTTTTCAAATATGATATTAATAAACTCAAGCGTATGGTGCTTAATTGATTCTTGCTTTTATATGTAACAGAATCACCTTTCTTCACAAAAAACAGTTCATCGCTGACTTTTGAAAACCCTCTGTCAGAAAATGTTCTGGTGGCATTAATTCTAATCGTTATTGAGTTCTCGCTTTCTCCAATGGCTGATTCTGAGGTGCAAATGCCAAACGTACATTTTTTACCAGGAATAAAGCCGTAAAGCTTGATTTTTGATTCTTTTGTTTTGCCATAATGATAGTACTGGCTTTCTTCGTATGCATACCAGTAATACACTTCTTTACTTAGTTTATTCTCCCATGATAAAAGCACAGTGCCTTCTGAATACTGTAATACAGTGAACTTAAGTGTATTTTTTCCCACTGGATTTGGTGTAGGTGTAGGTTTTTGAGTAGGTGCAGAAGTTGGCTCTGCCGTTTGCTTTGGTGCTGGCGTTGTTCTAAGTCTAGGAGTCGGTGTCGATTCTGGTGAAGGTGTAGAAGTTGGCGCTGCTGTTTGCTTCGGTACGGGTGTTGTTGTTAATTCTGGTGCAGCAGTAGGCGTTGGTTTTTGCGTAGATATCGAAGTTATCGGAGTTGACGCTACATCATTTTGTTTGATGCTTTCAAGAGACACAGGCTCAAAATTGTTGCACTTGATCATCAAGTCTATTGCTTCTGATATTGAAACTGCTTCATTCAAGTTTTGACCATCAACATAGGATGCAGATGTAATACCTATTACCAAACCATTATCATCAAATAGAGCTCCTCCGCTGCTACCGTGTGAAATTGGAGCAGTAAAGCGAATATAGCTGACATTATCTAAATTATATAATCCACTAATGTTTCCTATAGAAACTGTGTTTGAGAAACCTAAGGGGCTTCCTATAGCAACAACTTGAGAGGCTCGCATCAACCCTTCACTGTCATAGTTTAATTCTAGTGGCTTTAGACCTGTTGCATTTCTGAAACAGAGTATACAAATATCCTTGTTCGAATCAGCACACAACACCTCAGTTATATAATATGGAGTTCCATCATCACTATAAGCAAAAATCAAAAAGCCATCTTTCACAACGTGGTAATTGGTCAACAAATATCCGCTGTCAAATGCAACAAATCCACTCCCCGAACCAATGTAGTTAAGCTGATCATCATATATTTCCAGCATCATAACTGATTTCGCAGCCTCATTGATTGCTTCTGGATTACGGCTGAATGATTCAGAATGACCAAAAGTAATCAATGCAGACAGCAAAAGGAGTATGAAAAAGGTGCCAATTAAGCGCTGTTTCAATTTTTCCATCCTTTCTATTTCAAATCAAAAAGGCTGCTTCATAATGATGATTCCTTAATTATCCACTTCTCTTTCACGGTCCAGATAGTTCGTTACATCCTGCAAAAACCGCTGCGTGCCATCGACCTTGACTCCTTCCTGCTCGATGTTCCTGAAAAAGGGGAGCAGAGCGGCGTTCTCGGCGAAATAAGCCCGGTTTTCAACGATGGGCGAAATGAGCACGCCGTGTTCGAGCAAAAGGTCGGCGGCGGCGCTGCCCACCTGCCAGGCGTGTTCGGCGATGACGCTGCGGGGCGCGTCCACCAGATACAATACGTCGATGTCGGAGCCCTCCTCGGCCTCGCCGCGGGCATAGGAACCGAAGAGCACCGCGTCCGGCTTTTCGTTCGGATACAGGCGCTCTATCTGCCGGCTGAACTTGCGGATCAGCTCACAGGCTTCCTGCTGTGTGTGCATGGGTTCCTCCGTTTTTGCTGTCGGATCGTCGGGGTGGATGCAGGGGGGTATGGCGGCCTTGAAGGCCGCCGCTGCGGTGGGCGCGGGGTTGCGGGATGAAACGGTTCTTTTGGCCGTATACGCGGTGTTTTATGGCGGCAGATTGCCGCCGCTACGGATTGGCGCGGGGCTGCGGGGTGGGACGGTGGTTTTGGCCGTATATGCGGTGTTTTATGGCGGCAGATTGCCGCCGCTACGGATTGGCGCGGGGCTGCGGGGTGGGACGGTGGTTTTGGCCGGATTCGCGGTGTTTTATGGCGGCAGATTGCCGCCGCTACGGATTGGCGCGGGGCTATGGCTTAACCGGTCGTGGGTTTTGGCGGTGAATAAAGCTGTTTGGGCTTACATCCTCTCCGGGGCTTTGATGCCGATGAGGCTGAGGGCCTGGGCGATGGTCTGCTTGGCGGCTTTGGTGAGGGCCAGGCGGGCGGCTCTGGCGCCGGGGTCGTCGTCGAGGATGCGGCGTTCGTAGTAGAATTTGTTCATAGCCTTGGCCAGCTCGCAGCTGAAGCGCGTCACGAAGGAAGGCTCGTTGCGCTCCACGGCGCTTTTGACCGCGGCGGGGAAGGAATCGATCAGCTTGATCACCGCCTGCGCTTCGGGGTCGTCGAGCGCGCTGAAGTCCGGCGCGGCCTCTTCGGCGCCCGCCTTGCGCAGCACGCTTGCGCAGCGCGCGTGGGTGTACATTACGTAGGGGCCGGTCTCGCCGTCGAAGTTGAGGGCCTTGTCCCAGGTAAAGTCGATGTCCTTGATCCTGCCGTTGAACAGGGCGAAGAACACGACCGCGCCGATGCCGATGTCCTTTGCGATCTCGTGCTTGTTTTCGAGCGAAGGGCTCTTTTCCTCGATGATCGCCTCGGCCTTCTCCACGGCCTGGGTCAGCAGGTCGTCGAGGTAGACGATGTGGCCCTCGCGGGTGGAGAGCGCCTGTCCCTCGTAGGAGACCATGCCGAAGTTCACGTGCTCGCAGCCCTTTGCCCAGTCCCAGCCGAGCAGCTCGCAGACCTTGAACAGCTGCTTGAAGTGCAGGTCCTGCTGGTAGGCGACGACGTAGAGGTTCTTGTCGAAATCGTAGGTCTCGTGGCGGTATCTGATCGCGGCGAGGTCGCGCGTCATGTACAGCGTCGCGCCGTCGGAGCGCATGATGATCGCGGGCGGCATGCCGTAGTCGTCCAGCCGCACGATCTGCGCGCCCTGATCCTCGACCAGCAGGTTCTTTTGGCGCAATTCGTCGATCACCGGCTGCATCTTGTCGACGTAGAAGCTTTCGCCGGCGTATGAATCGAACTTTACGCCCAGCATGTCGTATACGCGCTCGGCGTCCTTGAGCGTGACCTCCTTGAACCAGCCGAAGATGCGCAGCGCTTCCTCGTTTCCGTCCTCGATGGCCTTGAACCAGGCGCGGCCCTCGTCCTCGAGGGCGGGGTTTTCCTTCGCCTCGGCGTTGAAGCGCACGTAGAGCTTGACCATCTCGTCCACGCCGCCCTTTTTGACGGTCTCCTCGTCGCCCCACCTCTTGTAGGCCGCGATCATCTTGCCGAACTGCGTGCCCCAGTCGCCCAGGTGGTTTACGCCGACGCATCTGTAGCCCAGGAACTTATACAGCTTATACAGCGCGTTTCCGATCATCGTGGTCGAAAGATGGCCGATATGGAAGCGCTTTGCGATGTTGATGGAGGAATAGTCGATCACGACGGTCTTGCCTTCGCCCTCGCGGGAAGAGCCGTAGCTTTCGCCCTCTCTGAGCGCTTTGCACACGACCTGCTCGGCATACAGCGCCTTGTTCACGAAAAAGTTCAAATACCCCTTCACGCTCTCCGCGCGGCTGAGAAACGGCGCGGAAAGCTTTGCGGCCAGCGCGTCGCTGATCATGGGCGGCGCTTTGCGAAGCGTCTTGCTCAGCTTAAAGCAGGGCAGCGCAAAATCGCCCATCGCGGGATCGGGCGGCGTCTCCAGCATGCCGCCGATCGCCGCGGCGTCCATAGCCGCGCCGGGAAAAACTTCTTCTATCAGCTTCGCCGTAAGGCCGGCGATCTCGGTTTTGAAATCCATATTTCGGGCTCCTTTTGTGGTTTGTGGATATTATACACCAAAGAAGCGCGTTTGTCCCGTTAATATATTAAAAAAGTTTGCCTTTTGCGTGCGTATCGGCCGAGCTTTAAGCGCCTCTTTCCGAAAAAAACCGTTGTGATACCGATCCATTTTTGGTATAATTATGCCGAAAAACAAAAAACAGGGGCGGACGGCTATGAAATTTCTGGTGTTCGGGTCGCTGAATATCGACCATGTGTACAGACTGAAGCAGCTTGTGCGGGAGGGCGAGACCGTTGAGGCTTCCTCACACGAGGCGCTGGCGGGCGGCAAGGGACTGAACCAGGCCGTGGCGCTCAGCCGCGCGGGGCAGCGCGTCTGCTTTGCGGGCGCGCTGGGCCCGGACGGCGACTTTTTGAAGCGGCAGCTCGAGGAAGCCGGCATAGACACGAAGCATCTCATAACGGTTAGCGATCCCACCGGGCACGCCGTCATACAGGTCGATGACGCGGGACGCAATTCCATCATCGTTTTCGGCGGGGCGAACCACGCTGTCACGCCCGCGATGATCGAAAAAACGCTGTCGGATTTCGATCCGGGCGACTGGCTGCTCATGCAAAACGAGATAAGCGAAGGCTGTACGCTTCTGGAAAGCGCGGCCAAAAAGGGCATGCGCGTGGCCTTCAACCCTTCGCCGGACCCCGCGGGCGCGCGCGCATGGCCGCTTGAAAGGGCGGAGCTTCTGATCTTCAACGAGCTCGAGGGCGAGGAGCTGAGCGGCGAAAGCGAGCCCGAAAAAATGCTGGACAGGCTGCTCGATCGCTGCCCGAAAAGCAGGCTGGTGCTGACGCTCGGCGAAAAGGGCTCCGTCTTTGCGGACGCTTCCCGTCGCCTTTACCAAAGCGCCTTCCCGGTCCGCGCGGTAGACACGACGGCCGCGGGCGACACGTTCACGGGCTTTCTGCTGGCCGCGCTGGCGAAGGGAGAAAGCGCCGCAAAGGCGCTCAGAACCGCTTCCGCCGCGGCAGCGCTGGCCGTGAGCCGCCCGGGCGCGACGCCGTCCATCCCCACGGCGGATGAGACGGAGGCGTTCTTAAAGCAATCCGAACAGTCCGGGCAATAGGCGCCCGCCCAAAACCACCCCGACGTACGAAAGGCGGTAATCCATGGTAAAGCTTTGCATCGTGCCTCCGTTTCCCGAGGAGGCAGTCTCGTGGTTCAATGACTTTGAGGGCGTCGAATGCGTCCGGAACGATCCCGCGGACGCGGAAATCATTATGGGCCAGCCGAGCGTTCAGACGATACTGTCCGCGCCGAAGCTCAAATGGGTGCAGTCGACCAGCGCCGGCGTGGACGGCTATGCAAAGCACGCGGAGAAACTGAAACACATTATGCTCACGTCGGCCTCGGGCGCGTTCGGGATCTCGATCTCCGAATGGACGCTCGCGCTCGTGCTTTCGCTCTACAAGCACCTGAACCTGTTCCGGGACAATCAGCTTGCCCGCATCTGGCACGACGAGGGCGCGCAGCAAAGCCCCCGCGGAAAGCGCCTGCTGACGCTTGGCTGCGGAGACATCGCTTCCTCCATCGCCCGGCTGTTCAAGGCCTTCGGCTGCACCGCCGCGGGCATCAGGCGAAACGCTTCCGCCGAAAAACCCGACGTCTACGACGAGGTCTATCCGATGAGCGCGCTGGAAAACGAGCTTTCGAAGGCCGACATCGTCGCCTGCGCGCTGCCCTCAACGCCCGAAACGCGGGGGCTCCTGAACGAAAGGAGGCTAAGCCGCATGAAACCCGGCGCGGTGCTCGTGAACGTGGGCCGGGGCGACCTGATCGATCAGTACGCGCTGTGCCGCCTGCTTGACGCCGGAAAGATATGCGGCGCGGCGCTGGACGTCACCGACCCCGAGCCGCTGGACGCCTCGCACCCCCTCTGGCAGTGCAAAAACTGCATCATAACGCCCCACGCGAGCGGCGGAAGCTTCGGACATTTGCCCGTTACCACCGAGATCATCGTGGACATCTGCCGCGAAAACCTTGCCCGTTATCTCAGAGGCGAACCGCTCAAAAACCGCGTGGACCTGAAAGCGGGCTACCGGGAACTGGAAGACAGATACGGGGCGGCGCCGAAGCAGTAAACATTTTTCCCCCGCTCTTGCGTTTTGCCCGAAAACGCTGTACAATAAGAACGTGAAATACCGTAAAGGAGGGCTTTGGCATGATCCATGTAACCATTTACAACGAGTTTCTCCACGAGCAGAACAACGAAAAGATCCGCGCGATCTATCCCGACGGCATCCACATGTGCATCAAGCGGTTTTTGGAGTGCGACGACATCAGCGTAAAGACCATCACGCTGGAGGACGTGCAAAACGGCATCAGCGACGAGCTTTTGAAGGGCACGGACGTAATGCTTTGGTGGGGTCACATGGCGCACGAAAAGGTGCCCGACGAAGTGGCTAAGAAGGTACAGCAGGAGGTGCTAAGCGGTATGGGCATCATCTTCCTGCATTCCGGCCACCACTCCAAGCCCTTCCGCCTGCTGATGGGCACCAGCTGCAACCTGACCTGGCGCGAGGACGGCGACTACGAGCGCGTCTGGGTCGTCAAGCCCGCGCACCCGATCGCGCGTGGCCTTGGGCGCTTCATCTACATTCCCGAGGTGGAGACCTACGGCGAGCCCTTCGACGTGCCGGAGCCGGACGTGACCGTGTTCATCGGCGGCTACGAGGGCGGCGAGGTGTTCCGAAGCGGCCTGTGCTACCGCCGCGGAAACGGCAAGATCTTCTATTTCCAGCCAGGCCACGAGAGCTTCCCGATCTACAAGATCCCGGACGTTCAGACGGTCATCAGAAACGCCGTGCGCTGGGCCTACCCCGACGGAAGGGCCGCCATCGACTGCCCGCACGTCACAAAGCCCGGCACGGAGGGCTGAGGCGGCCCGGCCGGGGCTTACGGTCCTTAAGAGGAAAACAGAATGAAATACGGAGAGTCGGGCTTTGACGTCCTCTATCTGCTGTTTGCAGTCCTCAGCGGATGCTTTATCCTGCGCAGGGCAAAAGACGGCACGGAGAAGAAGATGGGGCTTGCAGCCCTGATTTTGGGTTTGGGCGACGCGCTCCACCTCGTTCCGCGGGTGCTGAACTACTTTATTGACGCAGACTTTAACGCCGCGCTGGGCGTCGGCAAGTTCGTGACCTCCGTCACGATGACGCTGTTTTACCTGCTTTTGTACAGCGTCTGGCTGGGCTTTTACGAAGAAAAGGAGAACAGGTCCCTGACGAAGGCGCTGTGGGCGCTCGCGATTTTGCGCGTCGGCCTGTGCCTTTTCCCGCAGAACGGCTGGATCGAAAACAAAGGCGGCCTCACCTGGGGAATACTGCGAAACGTGCCCTTCGTCGTACTGGGCGCGGCGGTGTGCCTTCTGTACTTCCGCAAGCGGGACGGGAACAGGGCGTTCCGGTTCATGTGGCTGTACGTCCTTCTGTCGTTTGCATTCTACATCCCGGTTGTCGTCGGGGCCGAAAAAGTGCCCATGCTGGGCATGCTGATGCTGCCCAAAACCATATGCTATATTTTGATGATCGTTTCGTTCCTGCGCGCGGTCACGAAAGAAAAACGGACGGACTGACTTGAAAAGGAGAAAGCAAGCATGGAGATCAAAGCGGTTAAATTCAGAAAAGACGGTTTCTATTCCCAGCCCTTCGCCTTCGGCGGCGAGGAGGGCATGGACAAATTCGACAAAAACGTCCGCTATCGCGGCAGTTTGCAAAATTACCTGATCGACACCGGCGACGAGGTGATCCTCGTGGATACCGGGCTTCCCGCCGGAACGCCGGAGGAAGCGCCGGACGAGAACAGCCTCGCATTCACCGGAAAGGACATCTGCAGCTACATGGAGGCGCTGGCGGCGCTGGGATGCGGGCCGGAAAAGGTGACGAAGATCCTTCTGACCCACAAACACGCCGACCATTCCGGCGAACTGCGCTCCTTCCCGAACGCGAAGATCTACGTGAACGCGGACGAGACGGGGGCCGCCGAGCTGCAGGGCATAGAAAACATAGTGCCCGTTTCCTTCACGGACGGCGCGTATCACAATTTCCCCGCCTGCCAGAAAATAACCGACGGCGTGTACTTCATCAAGGCCAAGGGCCACACCAACGGCAACAGCATCGTGATCGCGGAAAAGGACGGCCTGTTCTATATGTTCCACGGCGACGTTACCTACGTGGACGAGGCGCTGTATGAAAACAAGCTCTCCGTGGTGTTCGACGACCTGCCCGCCGCCCGCGAAACGCTCGACCGGGTGCGCGAATTCATTCGTAATAACCCCACGGTCTACTGCGGTACCCACACGCCGCAGGGCTACGAGAACCTGGAGGCAAAGCGCGTGACGGATCTGGACGCTCCCGTTCCGACCGTGCTCGCGGAAGTCGATTTTGCCGAAGGGAAGGCAAGCGGCAAATACGTCTGCTCCGTCTGCGGCTACGTGTACGATCCCGCGGAGCACGACGGCGTGGCCTTCGAGGACCTGCCGGAGGACTGGCGCTGCCCGCGCTGCAAACAGCCGAAAGAAAAGTTCAACCGCGCCTGAAGCGGGAAAGAGAGAAAGCATGAGCAAAAAAATCGTCGCCGTCAACGCCGGCCCCCGGATGGGATGGAACACGGAAACGCTGATAACCGAGGCTTCGAAGGGCGCGGCCTCTTCGGGCGCGCAGGTGGAAAGGTTCGACCTTTTCCGCCTGGAGCGCTACACCGGCTGCATCTCCTGCTTCGGCTGCAAAAGAGAGAAAAACAAGGGTATCTGCGTCTGCCGGGACGGCCTTACGCCCGTGCTTGACGCCGTCCGCTCTTCCGACGGGCTGATCGTGGGTTCCCCGAACTATCTCGGCGAACTGAGCGCCTCCTTCAGGGCGTTCTACGAAAGGCTGATCTTTCAGAACCTGACCTACAATCTGGAGACGCCCTGCTGCAACGCGCGCCCGATCCCCGTTTTGCTCATCATGACCAGCAACGCCCCCGACACGGCTTACGCGGGGCTTTTGGAGAATTACCGCCGTACGCTCAGCCGCTTCGTGGGCCCGACGGAGCTGCTCGTAAGCGGCGACACGCTGCAGCTCAAGGACTACGGCAAGACCGACTGGGAATGGACGATGTTCGACCCGGCGGCCAAAAAGGCCCGGCACGAGACGGTCTTCCCCCTCGAACGCGAAAAAGCGTTCAGGCTGGGACAGGCGCTGGCGGAAAAGTAAATCCATCGCCGCTCAGGGCGCCGGAGCGCGAAGAGCACTCCGGCCCTGAGCGGCTGTTTATCGCTTGGCGTTTTCGGCGAAAACGCTTTTTGAAAGGAAATAGCCGTGCGCTTTTACGACTTTACCAAAGGCAACATACGGACGCAGCTCATCCGCTTCTCGATCCCGTTTTTCCTGACCAGCCTGATCCAGTCCACGTACAACATCGCGGACATCAAGATCGTGGGAAAATATCTGGGAAATCCGGGGATCGCGGCAACCTCCATCGCTGGTAATCTCACCTGGTCGCTGACCTACGGCAGCATCGCGCTGTGCGACGGCGGGGCGATCATGGTGTCCCAGTACGTGGGGCGCAAAAGCGGCGGAGACGTCAAAGAGACCGTTAGCACGGTGTTTGCCCTGTCGCTTTTGCTGGCCGCGGCGTCCACGGCGCTGTTTATCCTGCTCGCCGGGCCGCTGCTCAGGCTCCTGAACACGCCCCAAAAGGTGTTTGACGACGCCTGCGACTATTTCCGCATCTGCACGGCGGGCTCGGTTTTTGTCTTCGGCTACAACGCGATGGCCTCGCTCTTAAGGGGCATGGGGGACTCGAGGACGCCCATGTATTTCGGCGTCGCCTCCTGCCTGATCAACATCGTGCTCGACATCATTTTCGTCGGAACGTGGGACATGAAGGTGGCCGGCGCGGCCTACGCCACCGTGATCTCACAGGCGCTGAGCATGTTCGGCTTTGCGGCCTATCTTTACCTGACCCGATCCGGAGTCGACGTGCGGCCGTCCACCTTCAAACTGAACAAAACGAAGGCGCTTGCCATACTGAAGCTGGGGCTGCCCGGGACGGTGCAGAGCTTTGTTGTGTCCGGCGGCTTTTTAGTGGTGTCGGCGCTCACCAATTCGCTGGGCGTCAGCGCGGCGAGCGGCGTGGCGGTCGCCGGAAAAATAAACAACGTCTGCCAGATGCCCGCCGTCGCCATAGGCTCCGCGGCGTCTGCCATGACGGGGCAGAACGTGGGCGGCAGGGATTACGACCGCGCGAGAGCGGTACTGAAAAACGCCATAAAGATCTCGCTTACGATCGGCGCGGCGGCGTTCATACTGGTGCAGCTGTTCACGATGCCGCTGCTTAAGCTCCTGGCCGAAGAAAAGGACGTGCTTTTGCAGGGCAGGGACTATCTTAAGATCACAAGCCTCGACTATATCATGACGGCCTTCGTTTTTCCTTTGAACGCCCTTTGCAACGGCTCCGGGCACACGATGTTCACGATGATCCCGTCCATCGTGTCGTCCGTCGTCGTGCGGGTGCCCGTGGCGTATTTCTGCGTGAAGGTGCTCGCGCTCAAAATCATCGGGGTCGGCCTGGCCACGCCCACGGGCACGCTCAGCGCCATTATCATCTGCACATGGTTTTATCTGTCAAACCGCTGGTGCGAAAGCACGATCGCTTGAGAAAAAACCGCGTCCGGACGCTTCGAACCGTCCGTTTTTTTGCGGCTGTGCCGCCAGGTTCCCGACAAAAATATTTTTTGTCAAAACGACAAAAACACTTGACAAAGCGCCGGGCTTCTGCTATACTATGATTGTGGTCAGGGAGACAATAAAAACGGGGTGAGACGATGCACGAACTGCTCGAAAAAGACCGCGTGTACGCGGCGGTGGACCTGCTGTTCCTGACGGTCAGGGAAAGGCGGCTGTACCTGCTTCTGTCCCGGCGCGAAAACGAGCCCTGCGCGGGCTACGCGGCGCTACCCGGAAGGATGATCGGCTTAAGCGAATCGGCGGAGGAAACGGCGGCCGTCCTCGAAAACGAAATGCTGCCGGGCGCCGGGGCGTACATGGAGCAGCTCTACACCTTCAGCGACGTGCACAGGGACGCGCGCGGGCGCGTGATCACGATCGCGTACTTCGCCCTGATCCCTTATCAGAGACTGGAAAGGCTGCTGCCCTCCACAAAAATGCGGCTGTACGAAATCGACACGAGGGCGGAAGAGCCGGTCCTGACCGACGAAGAAGGAAAGCGCCTTGCGAAAAGCGACCTGGCCTTCGATCACGCAAGGATCATTCAAACCTGCGTGAACCGCTTAAAGGGCAAGATCGGCTATACGGACATAAGCTTACGGCTCCTGAGCGACGACAAGCGCTTTACGATGGTGGAGCTCGAGGGCATCTTCGAGGCCGTCACAGGGCAGGAAGCGGACAAGAGCAATTTCAGGCGTTTCATACGCTCGAGATTCGAGGACAGCGGCATCATCACTGCCCTCAGGCAAACCGAAAAGCAGACCCGGGGAAGGCCCGCGCTGCTGTACAGATGGAACAGGGAGGCGTGAACATGAAAAAGTATCTGATCGCGGTAGACTTGCAGAAGGACTTCGTGGACGGCGCGCTGGGCACAAAGGAAGCCGTCGCCATCGTACCCGCGGCGGTAAAGGAGATAGAACAGGCGAAGAAGGACGGAAAAACCGTCGTCGTCACGCTGGATACGCACACGGAAGAGTATATGAACACCTCGGAGGGCAGGCACCTGCCCGTCGTCCACTGCGTCAAAGGCACGCCGGGCTGGCAGCTGGACGCGGCGATCGAAAAGGCCGCCGCGGGCGCCGTCCGCGTCGAAAAGCCGACCTTCGGCAGCACGGCGCTTCCGGCGCTCATCGAAAAAATGAGCGCGGGGGAAACGCCCGAAATCGAGCTGATCGGCCTGTGCACCGACATCTGCGTCGTCAGCAACGCGCTGATTCTGAAGGCGCATTTTCCCGAGGCGAAGATCAGCGTGAACGCCGCGTGCTGCGCGGGCGTGACACCCGAAAAACACCTGGCCGCGCTCGAGACGATGAGAAGCTGCCAGATCGAAGTGTTCTGAAAAGCGATAAAGGGAGGCAAACGCGATGAAGGAGTACACGTTCGACGCCGTAAAGGTAAGGGACGCGCTGATTTCCGAGATCAGACGCTTCTCCGAAAGGCTGGGCTTCAAAAAGGTGGTCATCGGCATTTCCGGCGGCAAGGATTCCACGGTCACCGCGGCGCTGTGTGCGCGCGCGCTGGGAAAGGAAAACGTATACGGCGTGATGATCCCGGACGGGACGCAAAAGGACATCGGCGATTCGAAGCGGGTCGTGGAGGCGCTGGGCATCCCGTACAAGACCGTGAACATCGGCAGGATGCATTCGGCCCTGCTCGGGGCCGTGGAGGAAAGCAACGCCTCGGCGGACGAATTCCGCGTCGATTACAATAAGACCAGCGACATCAACGTGGCCCCGAGGCTGCGCATGACGACGCTGAGGTACGTGGCGCAGGCGCTGGGCGCGTTCCTCGCGGGCACGGGGAACCTGAGCGAAGCTACGGTCGGCTACTGCACAAAGGACGGCGACACCAGCTGCGACTTCGCTGCGCTGATCAACCTGACCAGCGTGGAGGTGGTGAAGGTGGGCCTCACGATGGAGGAGCTCCCGCCCGAGCTCGTCGAAAAGACGCCCGCCGACGGCCTGACCGGCAAAAGCGACGAGGACAACCTGGGCTTACGCTACGCGGACATCCACGCTTATCTCAGGCTCGGCAGCTGCGGGAACGCGGAAACGGACGAGCGCATCCGCAAAAAGGAAAAGGCCAACATGCACAAGCGCCGCATGCCCCTCTCTCTCGACCCGTTCAGATTCATGGAGGAAAACGCATGACGCGCTGCCTCGCCTTCTTCGGCGCGTTCAACCCGCCCACGCTGGCGCATGTGGAGCTGGCGCGCCGCGCCATGATCCTTAGCGGCAGGGAGTGCGTGCTGTTCGTTCCGTCCAAGTCGGGCTACATCACCGATCAGCAGGGCAAGGACTATGCCTTCACCGACGAAGAGCGGCTTGAAATGCTCTGCTCGGTCGCAAAAAACCGCCCCTGGATGCGCGTGTGCGACTGGGAGCTTAAGCAGCCCAGGCAGCCGCGCACCTACGAGACGCTGTGTTACTTAAGAAGCGCGGGCACGGAGGCTTCGCTCCTGATCGGCTCGGACAAGCTGCGCGAGATGGACGAAAAATGGCGCTACGTCGAAGAAATGGCGCGCGAATTCGGCATCGTGTGCATGGAGCGCGGCAGCGACGACGGACGTCAAATCGTCGAAAACAGCCCGCGCCTCAAGCCGCTCGAAGCGCACATCGAGATCGTGCCGGGAGACGAGAGCTTCAGGGCCGTCTCCTCCACGCTGGTCAGGCGGAAGCTGAATGAACTGCGCGCGCTGCGAAGCGAGCTTCAGGGCCTCGTGCCCGAAGAGATCGTCGATATGATCCAATACACCTACAAGCAAACGGTTGAATCAGAAAGGAAGGGATCTGAATGAAGCTTCAGCCCATCGTCAATTCACTGCTCGATACCGACCTGTACAAGTTCAACATGGATCAGGTCATCTTTCACAAGCACACCGATCTGTGCGGCGAATACTACTTCCGCTGCCGCAACGAGGGCGTGCGCTTCACAAAGGAGATGTTCGAAGAGATCTGCGCGCAGACCGACCATCTGTGCACGCTGCGCTTCACCAAAGAGGAGCTCGACTACCTGCGCTCCATCCGCTTCATCAAGCGCGACTACGTGGAGTTCCTGCGCCTGTGGCGGCCGATCAGGGACTACGTGGACATCGACCTCACCGACGAGGGCGAACTGAAGATCGTGGTCAGCGGCCCCCTGTTCAGCGCGATGCAGTTCGAGATCTACCTGCTCGAGATCGTAAACGAGGTCTATTTCCGCATGAAGTACGATTACGCCGCGCTGCTTGCCTCGGCCAAAGAGCGCCTGGACAAAAAGATCGAGGGCTTCAAAAGCGGCAAGTACACCTTCAAATTCGCGGAGTTCGGCTGCCGCAGGCGTTTGAGCCGCGAATGGGAGGAGGAGGTCGTGCGCCGTCTGGCCTTCGAGACGAAGAACTGCGTCGGCACGAGCAACGTCTACCTCGCAATGAAGCTGGGCCTTACGCCCATCGGCACCTACGCGCACGAGTTCGTGCAGATGTATCAGGGCATCGACTCGATCCCCCTGGCCTACACAAACCACTACGCGATGGAGGACTGGTACAACGAGTACAAGGGCGACAACGGAACCGCGCTGACCGACACCGTGACCACCGACCTTTTCCTCATGGACTTCAACCGCGCGATGGTCAACAACTTTACCGGCGTCCGCCACGACAGCGGCGACCCCTACGAATGGGGCGAAAAGCTGATCCGCCACTACGAAAAATACGGCGTCGATCCGAAAACCAAGCTGCTCCTGTTCAGCGACAGTCTGGATTTCGACCGCGCGCAGGCCTTGTACGATCACTTCAAAGACAGGGCCAAGGTGAGCTTCGGCATCGGCACCTTCTGTTCCAACGACACGATGGAGGACGCGCTCAACATCGTCATCAAGCTCCAGAGCGTAAACGGCCGCCCCGTGGCAAAGCTCAGCGACACGCCCGGCAAGGCGATGTGCAGGGACGGGGAGTACTTAAGCTACTTGAAGCGCTCCGTGCAGTTCAGGCTGGACAGGGAAAAGGAGCGCTGAGGGCGCGCGACAAAATAAGAGAAATACAAAGAGGCGGAAGGTTGCCGTATGGCGAGCATAGGCGAACAGATCAGGAGCGCGAGAAAGAGCAAGGGGCTCACGCAGGACGCGCTGGCGGACGCGCTGAACGTGACGCGCGCGGCCGTTGCCAACTGGGAGCAGGACAGGCGCCTGCCGGACGCGGAGACGCTGCTGAGGCTCTCGAAGGCGCTTTGCTACAACTTTGAAACGGAGACGGCGCAGATATCGGAAGAGAGCGCGCTTCTTTCGGACGAAGAACGCGGCCAAGGGGACGGACCTGCCGGGACGGAAGAGGAGCGCGCTGATGCCGGCGCGCCCGATCCGCTTGCCGAAAAGAGAAGGCGCGGAAGGCTCCTGCGCGTTTTGCTTATCGCGATATCTGCGCTTGCCGTCATCGCGCTCATTTTGTGGCTTGCCGTCTTCCCGGCGCTTGAGCCGAAGGACGATAAACCCCCGAAGGACGCGGAAGCGGTTTCCGCCAAAGCGTCGGACGCGGCAGGGGAAGGCGAAGCCGGCGCGCGCCCGTACAAGGCGCCCGTGAGCGAGCGCTACACCGCAGCGCTGTTCATGCAGGAAGCCGAAAACGAGGCGGGCAAGGCCTACCTGCGCGTGGAGCCCTCGCTGAACGTGAGCCCCGGCGAGAACTACGATTACTGGCTCTTCACGTTCAACTACCACGAAATAAACGGCGTGCCCCTGTCCGTAGACCGCGTGGAGCAGGTCTATCTCGCCAAGGAAAAGGAAAACGTGGAAATGATCGTTTCTGCCGCGGACATACGCGCTTACGGCCTGGAAACGGACATTCCTGCCTTCGGCGAATGGGCCTGGACGGGCGGCCTGCCCGTGCAGAACACGGTGCTGGGCGTGGGCGTATTGCTGCGCGCGACGGACGCAAACGGTCAGGCGCTCAGCTTTACGGGGTACATACCCTTTGGGGAAACGTGACGGAAGGGCGGCTGCGACTGTGCCGGCAAATCAGGCGCGACGGACGATACGGAGGCGCGAAATATGCCAAAAGTCAGGCTGACCGTTACGGACAGTACATGCAGATGCGGGTATTTCAAAAAAGGCCAGACGTTTATCGTCGAAGACCTGTGCCCGCCGCTTTGCCATGAGCTGTGGAACAATATCTATCCGCTCGTCTACGCCTTGCAAAACGGCGCGTCGCTCGACTATGGGCAGGGACGCGCGAGAATGTTCGACGCAAAATGCCCGGACGGGGGCAGGGTCAGCATTCACGGAGAAGTCATGGAAGACTGACGAACGCTTCTTTGCGACGGCTTTGCGGGCACGGACGGGAATGCTTTATTCGGAAAAGCCGTGCGCAGCCCCTTCGTCCTTTTGTTTACACAATTAACATACTGCCGTGCTTGAATTTGCGCGGCTTGTTTTATAGAATGGATCCATTGAGGTTTCGGCCGCAGTAAAGGAGAAAATGCCGCGTGTCTCAGGATAAGCCTTCCGCGCTGTACAAGTTTTTATATAAGATCGTGGGTCTGGTGTACAGGCCCTATACCGTCGTGGGGCGGGAGAACCTGCCCGCCGAAAGCTGCGTCATCGTCGGCAACCACAGCCAGCTGCACGGCCCGCTCAGCATGGAGTTTTACGCGGTCAGGCCGCGCTTTACCTGGTGCAACCACGAAATGATGAGCTTTAAGGAAGCGCCGAATTACACCTTTACCGATTTCTGGAGCAAAAAGCCCGCGTCCGTGCGCTGGCTGTTTAAGATCGTAAGCTACCTGATCGCGCCGCTTTGCGTGCTTTTGTTCAACAACGCAAAGACCATCCCCGTCTATCACGACAACCGGCTGCTCGAGACCTTCCGCCAGAGCGTCAAACGCCTCGAGGAGGGAAACGACGTGGTCATTTTTCCCGAGTGCTATACGCCGCACAACAACATCGTGTACGATTTTCAGAAGGGCTTTGCCGAGACGGCGCTGTTTTACCGCAGAAAGACGGGCAGGGATTTGCGCTTCGTTCCGATGTACCTGTGCCCTGCGCGGCGTGAGATCCACTACGGAAAGCCCGTGACCTTCGATTCGTCGAAACCGCCCAAAGAGGAAACCGAAGCCGTCCGCGTGTACCTGATGGACGCGATCACCGCCATGGCCGTGGCCCTTCCGCGCCACAGGGTGGTGCCGTACCCGAACAAGCCGAAAAA
>JAFPWH010000036.1 GCA_017395065.1 Clostridia bacterium
GCCGCCACAAGTGAAGCGGATACGAAGAAAACAGCGTATTATGGCAACAACGACGCGTTCACGCCGTAGCGGCGGCGTCCACGCCGCCATGGGCGATGCGTATACAAATGGCGCGGCGTAAAGCGCGGCTTTTCTGCGTTTACGCAATGCTTTATGGCGGCAGGTTGCCGCCGCTACGGACAGCGCGATGCCTGCAACTTAACACGGATCGGCTTCGTATACGCTTCGCCCATGGCGGCCTTGAAGGCCGCCGCTACGGCGAAAGCGCACCGTCGTCGCTTAAAATCATTTTTCTGCCTTGATTACGTCCTTTCCGCCCTCTTTCCCATTTGACACATCCCGCCAATTATGCTATCATACGCACGAGGTGAAACGATATGCCTGAAACCGTCTATACGAAGGGCGCGGCGGGCGAGATGCCCGCAATCGTCGATTTTATCAACTACGTGTTCTCGCAGGCGCACGTGCCGCACGACTTCAAGGCGCTTTTGCCCAAGGTCTACGCGGACGGCGCGCCCGCGGGGCAGGAAGAATTCCATTATCTTGCCAGGCAGGACGGGAAGATCGTCTCCTGCGTCGCCTGCCGCCCGACCGAACTGATTTTCGGCGAAGACCGCCTGAAATGCGGCTACGTCGGCAGCGTTTCCGTGCACCCCTACCACCGGGGCGAAGGGCACATGAAAAAGCTCATGGGAAACATGCTCGCGGACGCGCGCGAAAACGGGCTGGACATGCTGATTCTGGGCGGCCAGCGGCAGCGGTACGGCTATTTCGGCTTCGAAAACGCGGGCTTCAAGCTGTGCTTCCGCGTGAACAAATCGAACGTGCGCCACGCGCTAAGCGGCGCGGACGCGTCGGACGTCGGAATACGGCCCCTCACCGAAAGCGACCTCCCGGAAGCTTACGCGCTCTGGGAAAAGCAGCCCATGCGCGCCCAAAGGTCGCGGGGCGGATTTTTTGCCGAGCTGAAGAGCTGGAAAACGGCGCCCGAGGCCATCCTCCTTTCCGGCGCGTTCGTCGGCTACCGGGCGGGGAGCGAGCTGCTTTTGACGGACGAAAAATACCTTCCGAAGGTGGTCAAGGCGCTCGTCAGCACGGCAAGCGACTACAGCCTGAACTTTTTCGCCTTTCTGCACGAAAAACAGCGCATCGCCGGCCTTAAAGACATCTGCGAAAACCTGAGCACGGAGGACGTTTCGATGGTGAACGTCCTGAACTGGCCGAAGGTTTTGAAGACGCTGATCGGATTCAAACACGCCTTCGTGCGGCCGGTTCCGGACGCGTCCTTCGCGCTGGATATCGAAGGGGACGGCGCGTTTATTGTCACGGTCAAAGACGGCATAGCGGAAGTGAAAACGCCCGAAAAAGCGCCGGATGACGCCGTGAAGCTTACCCACATGGAAGCCCAGCGCGCGTTCTTCGGCATCGCGGAAACGTATCTGGACTGCGGAATCCCCGGGGACTTTACGGGCCTTCCCTTCTGCATGTCCGCGCAGGACGCGTTCTGATTTATCAAAAAACATACACAAATTCATCCGTACAGGGAGGAAAAAAACATGAAGATCGCCTTTATCGGCGCGGGCTCCATCGGCTTTACCCGCAGGCTCCTTGCGGACATACTGTCCGTAAAAGAACTCCAGAACGTCGAGATCGCCTTTACCGACATAAACCCCCGCAACCTCGACATGGTGACGCAGCTTTGCCAGCGGGACATCGATTCCAACGGGTTAAGCATCAAGATCCTTTCGACGCTCGACCGCCGGGAGGCGTTCAGGGGCGCGAAATACGTCATCTCCTGCGTTCGCATCGGCATGCTGGAGGCCTTCACGAAGGACATCGAGGTGCCGCTTCGCTACGGCGTGGACCAGTGCGTGGGCGACACGCTGTGCGCCGGCGGCATCATGTACGCGCAGAGGGACATCGCTGCCTTCAGGGACTTCTGCAAGGATATCCGCGAGGTCGCCGATCCCAATTGCCTTCTGCTCAACTATTCCAACCCCTGCGCGATGGTCACCTGGTACTGCAACACCTACGGAAAGGTCAAAACCGTCGGCCTGTGCCACGGCGTGCAGGGCGGACATCACCTGATCGCAAAGGCGCTTGGGTACGAGCAGAAGGACATCGACATCATCTGCGCGGGCATCAACCACATGACCTGGTACATTTCCGTAAAGCACAACGGCGAGGATCTGAACTACAAGCTGCTGGACGCCCTGAAAGCCGACCCGGACATCGCCCGCACGGAGAAGGTGCGAATCGACATGATGAAGCACTTCGGCTACTTCTCCACCGAGAGCAACGGGCACCTGAGCGAGTACGTGCCCTGGTACCGCAAGCACACCGAAAACATTCACAAATACATCGACCTGGGCGTGTGGATCAACGGCGAGACCGGCGGATACCTGCGCGTTTGCACCGAGGGGCGCAACTGGTTCGAGACGGACTTTCCGAACTGGCTCAAGGAGCCCCCGTACGAATATAAGGAAGAAAAGCGAAGCGGCGAGCACGGCGGGCGCATCATCGAGGCGCTGGAGACCGGGCGCGTCTACCGCGGACACTTCAACGTAATAAACGACGGCGCGATCACGAACCTGCCGGACGATTGCGTGGTCGAGGTGCCGGGCTACGTCGACAAAAACGGCATCAGCATCCCGAAGGTCGGCGATCTGCCGCTGGGCTGCGCCGCGTGCTGCATGAGCAACGTATCGGTGCAGCGCCTGGCCGTGCACGCGGCGCTGGAAGGCGACATAACGCTGCTCAGGCAGGCCATGCTGCTCGACCCGCTGGTCGGCGCGGCGTGCGAGCCGGACGCGATTTACCAGATGACGGACGAACTGCTGATCGAGGAAGCCGAGTGGCTGCCCCAGTACGCTCAGGAGATCGAAAGAGCCAAAGCGCGCATCGAAAAGGCGAAAGCAGACGGCACGTTCATCCCGCCCATCGTCACGCAGGGCGCGGCGCGCCTCCACACCAAGACCGTCGAGGAAATGATGCTGGACAGGGAAGCCGCGAAAAACAACGCGCAGGAAGCCGACAAGGCGAAAAAAAGGACCTAAATAAAGAACAGGAGAAAACACGACCGATGACCATTGCCTGCCTTGACTTAGAGGGCGTGCTCGTTCCCGAGATCTGGATAGCCTTCGCGGAAAACACCCACCTGGACGAACTGAAAATCACCACCCGCGACGAGCCAGATTACGACAAGCTCATGCGCTACCGTATCGGCATCCTCAAGCGCGAAGGGCTGGGCCTAAACGAGATCCGCGCCGTGATAAGCAAAATACAGCCCTTCGAGGGCGCGAAGGAGTTTTTGGACGCGCTGCGCCGCATGATGCAGGCGGTCATCATCAGCGACACCTTCACGCAGTTCAGCGGGCCGCTGATGGAAAAGCTGGGCATGCCCACGATCTTCTGCAACACCCTGATCGCCTCCGAAAGCGGAGAGATCACCGGCTACAAAATGCGCTGCAGCGACTCTAAGCTCACCACCGTTCGCGCGCTGCAGAGCATGGGCTACGACACCGTAGCCGTCGGCGACAGCTTCAACGACCTCAAAATGATCCACGCGGGCAAGGCGGGCTTCCTGTTCCGCAGCACCGAAAAGATCGTAAGGGACAACCCGGATATTAAGCACTATACGGAGTTTGGAGATTTGTTGGAAGCGTTCCGCGAAGCGATGGCGTAGACAGGAAGTCAGTAGCGGCGGCAATCTGCCGCCATGGGGAGAAGCGGATAGGCAGGAAACGTCACATTAAAGCACCAACGATGCGATTACGCCGCAGCGGCGGCCTTAAGGCCGCCATGGAGCGTAATGGATAGGCGGAAAACGGTGCATTAAAGCACCAACGATGCGATTACGCCGTAGCGGCGGCAATCTGCCGCCATGGGCGATGCGGATAGGTGTGAAATAGCGCATTAAAGCACCAACGATGCGTTTCCGCCGTAGCGGCGGCAATCTGCCGCCATAGGCGAAGCGGATAGGCAGAAAACCGCGCATTAAAGCACCAACAATGCGATTACGCCGTAGCGGCGGCCTCAAGGCCGCCACGGGGCGAGGCGGATAAGCGGAAAACGGCGCATTAAAGCACCAACGATGCGATTACGCCGTAGCGGCGGCCTCAAGGCCGCCATGGGGCGAGGCGGATACGCAGCAAATCACGCATAACGCCGCGCCTTTTCGTATACGCGACGCCCTGTGGCGGCAGGTTGCCGCCGCTACGAAAAAACGCGAGGCTGTTGCCTTAAACGGGTCTGACTTCGTATACGCGACGAACATGGCGGCGTGGACGCCGCCGCTACGGCAAAGTCACAATCGCGTGCTCCTTACGGGATTATGCTTTTATACGCAACGCCCTGTGGCGGCAGGTTGCCGCCGCTACGAAAAACGCGAGGCTGTTGCCTTAAACGGGTTTGACTTCGTATACGCGACGAACGTGGCGGCGTGGACGCCGCCGCTACGGCAAAGGCACAATCGCGTGCTCCTTACGGGATTATGCTTTTATACGCAACGCCCCATGGCGGCAGATTGCCGCCGCTACGAAAAAACGCGAGGCCGTTGTCTTAAAACGGGTCTGACTCCGTATCCGCGACGAATATCCCTCCCTTCCGCCTTCCACAGCCTCCCCCCTGTTGAAAACCACGGTTTTCCACAAGATTAAATCGAGGGTTTTTCCACAAAGACCCTTGATTTTCCGGCCTCTTTCTGCTATCATGAAGGAGTTATCCACAACATCAACAACAAAAAGCTTGCACAGGCGGTTTTGGATCAATGGACATAGAAAAGGCGACACAGGCCTGGAGAACGATGCAGGGGCTGCTGCTTGACCAGCTGGGCACGGTCCGTTTCAACCTCTGGTTCAATTCACTCGAGGTCTACATGCTGGAAAATCACCTTTTGGTGATGCACGCGAAGGACAAGTACGTTACCGACCATCTGAACAGCCACTACAAGGACACGCTGTACTTTCTGGCCGTCGCGCACATGGACAGAGACCTGGAGGACATACGCATCCTCAACGATTCGGAGCTTGAAAAATTCCAGCGCCAGCTGGACAATTCCAAGCTGAATCCGAAGTACACCTTCGAAAACTTCGTCGTGGGCGCGTCCAACCGCATGGCCTACGCGGCCAGCATGGCCGTGGCGGAGTTTCCGGGCACGGAGTATAACCCGTTGTTCATCTACGGCGGCGCGGGCCTCGGAAAAACGCATCTGATGACCGCGATCGCCAATTTCGTCCTGCTCAACGACACCTCAAAGACCATCGAGTTCACGAACTCCGAAAGGTTCACGAACGAAGTCGTGGAGGCGATCCGGCAAAAGAAGATGGTGCAGCTAAGAAACCGCATGCGCTGCGTGGACATCCTGTTTATCGACGACATACAGTTTCTTACCAACCGCACCGCCACGCAGGAGGAGTTTTTCAACACCTTCAACGAGCTCTATTCCGCCGGCAAGCAGATCGTGATCACCTCCGACCGTCCGCCCAACGAGATCAGCACGCTGGAGGAAAGGATGCGCTCGCGCTTCAAAAGCGGCGCGGTCGTGGACATCGGAAAGCCGGACGTGGAGACGCGCATGGCGATCCTCCGCTCCAAGGCGGGCAACGAGCACATTTCCATCGACGAGGACGCGATCAGCTACATCGCAGAGAAGATCGACACGAACATACGAGAGCTGGAGGGCGGGCTGATCAACGCAAACCTGCGCGCCAAGGTCGACAAATCCGACGTGATCACGCTGGACATCGCAAGCAGCGTCATAAAGGACAGCGAAACCAAGGAAAAAAAGCCGGTCACGCCCGAGCGCATCATTGAGAGCGTCGCGAGGAACTACGGCATAAGCCCGAAGGACATCCTTTCGGGCGTCAGAAGCCGCGAGTTCACGGTGCCGAGGCAGCTTGCCATCTACTTAACGCGGGAAATCTGCCTCTACTCCACGACGCGCATCGGCGAATTTTTCGGCAGGGATCACTCCACGGTCATGCATTCGATCAAAAAGGCCCGCGAGATGATCGACGAAAGCCTCACCTTCCGCCTGACCGCCGACCAGATCAAGAGCAGCCTGAAAGAGGAATAAAAGGCGTATCCACATTTTCCCGATCGCTTCCACAATTCCTTCCACCGGCTTAAAGCCCGAGAAAATAAGGGAGCAGGAAGGTTTTCCACAGTTTCAACACGTTCTACCGACTACTACTATTTAATATATATATATTATTATTACTATAAGGCCGCGCGCGGCCGGGGAGAGGGAGAGCAAATGAGATTCAGTTGCGATTCAAAGGAGCTGACCGAGGCCGTATTGACCGTGATAAGGGTCATGGCCGTAAGGACGCCCAGGGAGATCCTGCAGGGGATCCATCTGGACGCGGACGAAGAGGGACTGTTCGTGACCGCCTCCGACGGCAACATGACCAGCGTATGCAGGATAAACGCCGTCATAGAGACCGACGGCTGCGCAGTGCTGCCGGGGAGGCTCCTGAGCGACATTCTGAGAAAGCTGCCCGCGGGGCAGATGCAGGCGTCGCTCAACGAACGCTTCGTTCTTACCATCCGCTGCAGGGGCAGCCGCTTCAACATCGCCGGCAAGAGCGCCGAGGAATACCCGCTGCCGGAGCAGGGCGGCTTTCAGCAGGAGATCAACATGCCCGAGCCCATGCTCAAGGAGCTCATCCACCAGACCTCCTTCGCCGTGCCGCTGGAGGACCAGCGCGTGGTGCTGACCGGCGGGTACCTGAACCTGTTCCAGGGGTCGCTCGACATGGTGGGCCTGGACGGCTTCCGCATGGCGGTAAGGAACGTGAAGATCAGCGACGTAAGCACCGAGTGCAAGGCCATCATCCCCAAAAAGGCGATGGACGAGATCGAAAGGCTGATGGGCGACGAGGAAGACAAGCTTGCTTCCCTGAGCTTCAGCGCGAACCGCCTCATGCTGAAAACCGAAAAGGTCACCTTCTACACGTCCCTGATCGAGGGCCAGTACATCGATTACAAGCGCGTCATCCCGACCGAGTGCAATCTTCTCGCCACCGTGGACACGCAGCAGTTCGCCGACGCCGTTGAGCGCGTGGCCCTGATCGCCAGAAGCGGCCGCGGAAACCTGATACGGCTCGACATCACGCAAAACCAGATCGTCTTTTCCGCCGCCTCCGAGGAGGGCGACGTGCGCGAGGAGCTCGGCGCGCAGACGCTGGGCATAGACATGACCATTTCGTTCAACGTCAAGTACCTAAGCGAGATCGCCCGCGTCGTGACCGGAAAGGAGATACAGCTCAAGTTCGGCTCCTCCGTCTCCCCCTGCGTCATCTGCCCGCCGCACGGCAGCGAATACACCTTCCTCGTTTTGCCGGTCAGGACCAATGCTTAAAGCAGACGACACGATCGCCGCCGTCGCCACCCCCATGGGCGAGGGCGGCATCGCCATCGTGCGCGTGAGCGGAAAGGATTCGCTTGCGATCCTTCAAAAGGTGTTCTTTCCCAAAAAGAACGTAAAGCGCTTCCGCCCGGGGCTCATGCACTACGGCTACGTAAAGGACGATAAGAACAACGACATCGACGAGGCCATGGCGGTTTACTTCAGGGCCCCGTTTTCCTATACCCGCGAGGACGTGTGCGAGATCCACACGCACGCGGGCGTCTGCGCCGAAATGGTGCTGGAAAGGCTGATCCGCGCGGGCGCGCGCCCGGCCGAAAGGGGCGAATTCACCTACCGCGCCTTCCTCAACGGAAGGATAAGCCTGGACAGGGCCGAGGCGGTCATGAGCCTGATTTCCGCCCAGAGCGCCGAGGCCGCGAAAAAGTCGCTGAGCCAGCTCAAAAACGGTTGTTCCTCCGTGATCCGCGAATCCGTGGACGAGCTTAAGGACCTGCTCACGCTGATCGACGCCGCGGCGGATTTCCCCGAGGAGATCGACGAGGAAGTGACGGCCGAAAAGGTCAGAAGCGTTTCGGAAAAGATCGCCCGGGGCTTAAAGCGCATTTCCGACCCCGCGTACGCGCGCGTTCTGCGCAGGGGCGTTCAGGTCGTCATCGCGGGCGCGCCCAACGCGGGCAAAAGCTCGATCATGAACCGGCTGCTTTCCTTCGACCGCTCGATCGTGACCGACGTCCCCGGCACCACGCGGGACGTGATCAGCGAAAGCGTTTCGTTAAAGGGCCTGAAAATAACATTAAGCGACACCGCAGGCATCCGCGAAACGCCGGACGAGATCGAAAGGCAGGGCGTGCGCCTGGCCGAAAAGAGCATAAGGGAAGCGGACGTCGTGCTTCTGATCATCGACGCGTCCGAAGGGGAACTGAGCCCGGAAACGAAGGCGCTGCTGGAAGTGAAGGACGAGCGCTTTATCCTCGTCGCCAACAAGGACGACGTAAAGCAATTGGACGTGCCGGGCGCCATCCGCGTAAGCGCCAAGACCGGCGAGGGCATACAGCTGCTCTCGGACGAGATCTGCCGCCGGGCGGCGCGGGACGAGGACGACGAAAAGCTTCTTACCCTTCGCCACATCGAAAGCGCGGACGCGGCGCGGAAAATACTGGAGGACATGCTTAAGACCGCCGACGCTACGCCGCTCGACCTGCTGAGGGAGGACGTCACGCAGGCGATGGAACAGCTTTGCAAAATCACCGGCGAGAATCTGAGCGAGAGCGTCATCGACGCGATCTTCGAAAACTTCTGCGTGGGGAAATAGCATGGAAAAGACGGGCGTGGACCATTCCGGGCACAGAAAACGCTTGAAGAAGGCGCTCATGGAAAACGGCCTGAGCTCGTTTTCCCCGCACGAGGTCATAGAGCTCATGCTCTATACGGCGCTTCCGAGGCGCGACGTGAACGAGCTGGCCCACAGACTGGACGACGCCTTCGGCGGCGTGAAAGGGCTTTTGGACGCCTCCGAAAGCGAGCTGATCGGGGCCGGCGCCGGCCCTGCCTCCGCAAGGACGATCCGCGCCTACATGGACTGCGTGAAGGCGTACCTTGATCTCAGCCGCTGCCTGTCCCCCTCGGCGAGGACGCGCGGCGAACTGGAAAAGCTGATAAAGACCGTAAGCGTCGGAGAATACGGAACGCTCATGCTGTTCTCCGCGGCGCGGGAATGGATCTACACCTCCGACCTGCCAAAGGACGGGTACGAACGCTTCATCGCCCGCCGGGCCTTAAGCTGCGACGCGGCGAGCGCGCTCGTACTCATGAACAGGGAGCGTCCCCTGACCGAGGAAGAGATAAGCAAGCTGCGGGCGGACATGCGCTTGATCGACGTGGAGCTGACCGCCGCCATGCCGTAAAAACGGTTGACGGGCGGAATGTCATAATCGCATTTCATCATGTAAAATGGTCTTGCCGATGTGCAAACGCAGAAAACATCATATAAAGCAATAAAAAATCGCCAAACCGTAGCGGCGGCGTCTACGCCGCCATGGGGCATTGCGTAAACGAAGTATAATTCCGTAAGAAGTAAGCGATTGCATCATCACCGTAGCGGCGGCAATCTGCCGCCATGGGGCATTGCGTAAACGAAGTATAATTCCGTAAGAAGTAAGCAATTGCATCATCACCGTAGCGGCGGCAATCTGCCGCCATGGGGCATTGCGTATACGAACCGTTGCAGCGCAATACGCAATGCCCTGCGTATACGCTCCACCCCATGGCGGCCTTGAGGCCGCCGCTACGGAGTAAACGCGTCTTTGCTGCCGAAAAACGCTTTATTCCGCGTATCCGCATCGCCCATGGCATCGCGTACAGAAAGAATAATCCCATAAAAAGCCCGCAATTTCGCCCTCGCCGTAGCGGCGGCGTCTACGCCGCCA
>JAFPWH010000037.1 GCA_017395065.1 Clostridia bacterium
GATCTAAATATTCTGCAGATTGCACGGATGTTCACGGTGGTGTGTTTGTTCCCGCAGATCATCAACATTCTTGCAGTTCATCTGCCTTAACAGAGAGAATGCGGCCACAGCATCGGCGAGCCCTGAGAAAGGTCATCGACGCTGTGGCCGTATGGCAACACTTTATATCTAAACTGCACAGAGAACAAAAAAGACCCTGCAGCCACGATTAATAGCTGCATCGCACACGCTAGATTTATGCCCATAAAAGGAACTCGCCCAATACCCAGAGATCATGAACAAGGAGCAGCTGCGCAAGGTCTGCCACATCAGCAAGCGGACGGCGCACTATCTGCTGCAGTTCAATCTGATCCCCCACGTCTGCACCGGGAAGAAAACCCGCTGCTACGCCATCAAGAAAAAAGACGTCATCGATTTTATGATCAACCGGGAGGTCAACCCCAGCCGGTACATCGTACCCACCAGCTGGTACAAATACGGAAACGAGGACGTGAAGCCCTACAAGATCCGCATTCAGCCGCCCCTCCCCAACGATCCGAATAAGACGCGGCGCTACTATGAGAGCAAGCTCGCCTCCTACCCGGACGTGATCGACGTGGCCGCCATCGTGGATTTCACCGGCTATAACCGCCATACAGTCTGCGAGTGGATCCGCTTCGGAAAGCTCCGCGCCTTGGCGCTGCAGCACAAGTACATGATCCCCAAGTGCTATCTGATCGACTGGCTCTCCTCGGACGAGCACAACGCGACCCTCCGTAAGTCCCGCCGCCATATCGACCGGCTCTGGGAGCTGCAGAAATGGAGTGACGGCCAATGAGGGGAAATATCATTGAGGAGCTGTACTACGGCAACATCGACCCGCAGGATCGCGGCTACAGCCCCAAGGGCCCTGCGAAGAAGGCGTCCGACTCGCTGAACGACCTGGAGGAAAAGCTCACCGAGCAGCTCGCCGGTGAAAACAAGGCGCTGTTCCTCCGCTTCTGCAACGCCTACGCCGAGTTCATGGGCGAATCCGAGCTGGACACCTTCATCACCGGCTTCCGCCTCGGCGCACGGTTTATGATGGATACGTTTTTGAGTGATCACAGCTCGTTTGAGAGCTTTCTGGAGGGGTAATATTACATTCTCAGTCCGGTACGGTCCGACACACCGTACCGGACATTTTTAGGGCCTTTTAATGAAATCCGACCTCAAGCAGGTATCTTCCGGCATACTGAGTATCATGAAAAATCGTACTTGACGCATCTCAGAAGCAGTCATATAATTATACCAGTTCGATAATATGACTGTGAGGTTGAGATATGGAAAGACAAACTACATTAGAGGAACGCTTCGGCCTGTGTCCTTATGCAACGGCACAGAGTCTCATATCCGGAAAGTGGGCGGTGCTGATCTTGTTCTATCTGGAAGACGGCCCGACCCGCTTCAATGAGCATCTCAGAAAGATGCCGAAGATGACGCACGCAACGCTTTCCGTTCAGTTAAAATCCCTTGAAGAATACGGACTGGTCAAGCGCGAACAGTTTGAGGCAATTCTGCCGAGAGTGGAATACTCGCTTACCGAGATCGGCAAAAAGTTCCACCCCGTGATCGCGGCAATGGAGACGTTCGGGAACGAGTATATCGCACAGATGGACGGAGGCGAAAAGCAATGAATCTGACCGGAATGGTTTACAGACCGCCGTATGAGGCAAACTCGCTGCTTTTGCAGGTCACGCTCGGCTGCAGCCATAACAAATGCACGTTCTGCTATATGTACCCGGACGTGAAATTCACGCTATGTCCGATGGAGCAGATCGAGGCGGATATCGAAGAAGCGGCGCAGGTATGTCCGGACGTTGAGCGGGTTTTTCTCGAGCACGGCGACGCGTTCGTGCTTTCGGCGGACAGGCTTTCGCAGATCGCAACAGCGATTCACAAAAAGCTGCCGAAAGTGAAAACCATCACCATGTATGCTTCCATTCAGAATATAAAGCATAAGACCGACGCAGAACTCAGACGCCTTTGCGATCTTGGCATCGGCGGGCTGGACATCGGCGTGGAAAGCGGGCTTGACGCGGCGCTTGCCTATATGAACAAGGGGCACACGGCAGCCGAGGCGAAGGAGCAGCTTCTGCGGCTTACCAAAGCCGGGATCAGATATAGCTTCAACGCAATTCTGGGCTGCGGCGGTGCCGATCTCTGGCGAGAGAACGCCGACGCGACCGCTGATCTGATCAACGCCGTTCAGCCGCAGCTGTTGTTCATCGGCTCTCTGCACGCACAGCCCGGCTGCAAACTGTATCGGGATATGAAAAACGGTATTTTCAAGGAATGTACGATCGGCCAACTGCTGGACGAACAGGAACGGCTGATCTCCCGGCTGGAGCTGAAAGACACGATCTATTTCGGCTCGCACCCGTCCAATATTGTGCCGATGCAGGCGCTCCTTCCGAGGCATAAGGACGAGATGCTCCGGATCGTGCGTGAAACAAGAAAAGGCCTTCAAGGCAAGCTGGATGAATATCCCGTTCGCGGCGAAGAATCCGGCCCTGCAGTATAATCTTCGTGCACTGCAAAGTGCGGAAATAAAGCGGCAGGTTGTTTCCTTGCTGGAGCTGGCAGCGTCCGATTGTGAGCATTTTGCAATAAGGGATATTCTCGGTGCGCTTTCATTTATGCTTACAGCCTGCGCTATGGATGAATATGATAATCTATTGTATTACTCTGCAATATTTGAAGGCTCGAATGACCTGCTTCGTTCCATTCAGAAGTTTGATCCTGTCTTTCTTTCTGTACCATCACTTGACGAGAAGCTTTGGAACGGAGACCTAAACGAAGGCTGGCTCCTGGAGCCTCCTCAGAAATGGCCAAATGATCCCTCCTTTGAGGATGATGTTGACGCAGCAGTAGAATGCTTTAAGGAGGTTAAGAGAAAGTATTACTTTGAAAATCTTGATGGTCAAGGCTTACTCAGGCTTCAGCCGGAGGAAATCCGCAACAGCATGGAGATATTTACGTCCTTTGATTCTCAGAAGAAGAAGATTAAGGAACGGCTTGTCCGCTCTATAAACAAGCTGTTTCTGCCCTCATCGGATGATAAGAAGCAGTTGCACATTTGGACCACGTATAGATACGATCTCAGCCAGGAGGCCGCCGTTGCGATTTCAAGTAAATCTGTAGATTCGAGCGAGCTTGAGATAAAAATGCCTCGCCCGGCGGATTGGCTTCAGGGCATGGAATATATGCCGAATCACATTATTCTGAAGCCTAAAAACGGAGAACTTCCCGTGTTGACACTGGATGCCGACTTCTTAAGAACACTAGACGCCGTTGAAAATGGCTACCCTGTTGGCCTGTTGGCCCCGCAGTACGAGCAGGCGGCAGCGATGTTCCTTCAGCAGCTAGACAATTATGGATATGCTGAAGAAAACGATGACGGGGAGATAATCTTAGCGAGCAGAACCAACAGCAGTAAAAAGACGGTGCTAATACAGGATGGGAAATACGATTTTGAGGAGGGTGAGGAATAATGGCTGCAGATACCCTAAAGCGCATAGGTGATAAAATTTGCCAGGATTATCTTGGCTTTAATCCGACCTCCAACTCGACAAAGCCTCCTCATATAGCAAACGGGCTGTTCCGTGCCTGTGTCGGAGAAACCTGTGATACAAGGGATGTGCACGAGTGGGTCATTAGCGATGGGAGAAAGGATGCTATTCCATCAGAGAAGATAGTGTCTGATTACGCATGCATATTAGAAAAGGGTGAGCAAGAAAAGCCAGCAAATATCAAGCAGCTGCGCTATTTCTTGGGTGAGATCTTCAACCAGGACAATACACTCTATCCACAATATGATTTTTCGGTTATGGACATTTCGTCCCACTGGATGATCAAAGGGCGGTTGAACTCCGAAGCGCGTATCGGCGACTTCATTTTTGAAATACTCGCAAAGGAGCTTAACGGTAAGCGGTCTCCTGCTATTTCACTGTTGCAGGAGGCTCTAAGCAATGATTCAGATGATCTCACAAAGCTTATTAAGCCAATTCTTACTGCCCCCTCGGATAAGGAAAAGCGCAGCATCCATGGAATTCAATATCCTGAAGATAGCGAAATACGTTGGGATAGCTGCAAGGAGAGGCTGCGGAACGGCTTTGATCGACTTGCTGATAACATCATAGCGACGGGTGAGAACAGAAGGCTATGGACTTTTACAACAAACATTTGGAGCGTCAGCGCCGAGACCGCGACGCCCGCTGAAAGGAGTTTTTTACAATGAAAACTAATTTTGATCTTAACCGCCTTACCGAAGGCAGAAAACAGGAACTTGACCGCATGGTAGCAGATTTTTCTGAGGAAGGATGCCTTTTTGTTGAGGATCTTTTCGTTGAATTTCTCATCGACGCCGATGAGGGTATTGACCGCAGCTGCGACAAGCTGGCAGTCACTTTCGATGACGAGCTCGGGCACGAACTTGTTTTCATTCTTTCTCAGGAAGAGATCCACTATGTTATCGGAGCCATTACCGAAAAGCTCAATAATATTGTAAGCGACAGCGTTACGCCCTTTGGCGATGATGAAACCGAGGATGCTACAATCAGACTCACTCCGGTGAATTCCGAAAAGGGACTGGATATGCTTCTCACTCATGTGCTTGGTGACGACGGAGGAGGTGGTTTCGGTGACGAAGACTGAGCTGCAGGCCATGTATGAGGTGATGTTCACGGACTACCCCGACATCGTGAACGTCGCTCAGGTCCAGTCCATGCTGAAGATCAGCCGCCATCTGGCCTATGAGCTGATCGGCGACGGGTATATCCCCGGCATGAAGATCGGAAACGCCTACCGCGTTCCGAAGATCAACGTGATTCGCTACGCCCTCTCGGCGGGAAATCCCCAGCCTGCGGCGTGATAGGCAGCGCCGGGCAGAGCGGGGGTGTGCGGATGACGCAGGCAAATTTTTCGTCAGACGAAGCAAAAAACGCAGGGAATACTGGCCTGTATTTCCGAGGCTTTTTGCAAAGTATGGCGGAAAAGATGCAAGTCAGACGTGCGCCATCGTTCTGTTCGGTGTTGCCCTGATTTGAACTGAAATGACACATTGGACGGGCACCCGAGTAGGCCTTATAATGAATACGGTCCGAAAGGGTGCCCGTTCATACGCTGTCAGCAAAAAGGAGGTATGGATGAATGATAGCGGGACACCTGCAAATTAAAAACGACTACTATTATATGGTCCTGAGCTATTTGGATGCCAACGGCAAACGGAAGCAGCCGTGGTTTCCAACGGGACTGCCGATCAAGAACAATAAAAAGCGCGCCGAGAAAATGCTGATGGAGCTGCGTCAGACCTATGTTCCCCCTGCCGAGCACAAGGCAAACGGAGAACTGTCCGCTGATATGCTCTTCGCCGATTATATGGAACTGTGGCTGGAGGTTGTTCGCAATTCGATTGAAAAAACGACCTTTTCCTCCTACACCCAGAAGGTAAAGGGGAAAATAGTACCGTACTTTCGAAAAACCGGCGTCAAGCTGGGTGAGCTTCAGGCCAGGCATATTCAGAGCTTCTATCTGTACGAGCTGAAAACCGTGTCTGCCAGCACGGTCATCCACGAGCACGCCAATATTCACAAGGCTCTGAAATATGCCGTCAAGATGGACCTCATTCCGTACAATCCTGCCGACAAGGTAGAGCGTCCGAAGAAGCAGAAGTATATTGCGGATTACTACCGTCTGGAGGAGCTGGAGCAGCTCTTTGAGGCGACGAAGGATCACCCCTATTCTCTGCTGATCCAGATCACCGCATTCTACGGACTGCGGCGCAGCGAGGCCCTGGGCCTGAGATGGGACGCCATCGACTTTGAGCGCAATACCATCACCATCAGGCACATCGTAACAAATGCCAAGATAGACGGCAAGTATGAGATCGTCCGTGAGGATCGCGCCAAGACAAAGTCCAGCCTGCGCTCCCTTCCTCTGGTCGCCAACATCCGTGAAAAGCTGCTCGCCTTGAAGGAGCAGCAGAAGGAGAACAAGCGGATCTGCGGCAACTGCTACAACCGGGAATATGACGGCTATGTGTTTGTGGATGTGATGGGGAACATTTTCAATCCCCGGAATCTCAGCAGCAATTTCAGCAAGCTGCTGGAAATGAAAGGCCTGCGGCATATCCGGTTCCACGATCTCCGGCACAGCTGCGCCTCGCTGCTGCTGGCCAACGACGTGCCGATGAAGCAGATTCAGGAATGGCTCGGTCACAGCGACATCAGCACCACGGCAAACATCTACAGCCACTTGGACTACAAATCCAAGCTCACGTCAGCCAACGTGATGGACAATATCCTCACCTTGCCGGACTCCGCACAGGCCGGATGGAGGACATGATTTCCTGCCGAAGAATGCAAGTACGCCGATGTGCATTTGGATAAAAAATGATCAGCCGATGGGACTGGCCTACTGCTTAGCTGGCAGTACCAGACCCACCGCTGATCGCGTCGATTTCGTCAAACCGCATCCGTTTGACTTATCTTAACAGGATGGCGATCTTGTTAGGATCGCCATCCTGTTCTGGCGGAGGGCGTGGGATTCGAACCCACGAACGGTTTTTGGCCGTCAAACGATTTCGAGTCGTTCTCGTTATGACCTCTTCGATAGCCCTCCGTATATCTCAAGTGTTTTCCGTGCGCTGAGAAAATGCAAGAAAAACACGCAAGAACGATATGAAATTTTGAAATTCGATCCGGCGAAAGCCCTTATAAATCAAGGATTTTCAGCGGAGAAAACGGCCAGAGCCAACGCGCATTTCGAGTCAGGGCCGTTATGACCACTTCGATACCGCTCCGCATAATGCGCGCATCGACACTCGACGCGTACAAATAGCTATTATAATGACTCGTCCGGGCTTTGTCAAGCGGCGCGGGGGCGTGAATAATCATTTAACGCTTTGTGCCCCGTCGACAAAAAAGTCTAAGACAGGAAACCCTCGACGATCTTCTCTTCAGCCTCCTGCTCGGTAAGGCCGAGCGTTCTGAGCTTCAATATCTGTTCGCCGGCGATTTTGCCGATCGCTGCTTCGTGGATGAGCGCCGCGTCCTCGTTTCTCGCGTAGAGCCTGGGGGAGGCGTCAACCTGCGCCTTGCCGGAGATGATCGCGTCGCACTCGGTGTGTCCCGTGCAGGCGGCTTCGCCGATTATGACGGAGACGTACTCCTGCCTGCTCTCGTCCTTTGCTACGGAGCGGGAGACGATGTCTGCAGCGCTGCCGTCGCCCTGCATGGTGACTGTGAAATTCGTCTTCGCGTTTTGCTTTTTCTCGGTAAGCAGACGCTCGCGAATCACGAGCTTTGCACCCTCGGAAAGCGTACAGCGCGTTTCCCTGACCGTATGATCCACGCCGCCGATCTGTGAGGTGTCCATTTCGAGCGTCGCGTCTTTTTCGAGAAAAGCTTCCGTTACGGGATCGATGGAGCGGATCCCGGTTCCCTTGCCCGTGCCGACGTGCTTTTCGACGTACTTGACGCGCGCGCCCTCGCTCAGGAAAAAGCGGTGTATGCCGTTGTGGCGCGCGGGCTCTCCCGTCTCGGTGTGTACGCCGCAACCGGCGACGATCGTGACGTCCGCCTGCTGTCCGATATAAAAGTCGTTGTACACCAGATCGTCCACGTTTCCGTGCGTGACACAGGCGGGGATGGACACGCTTTCACCCTTCGTGCCGGGACGGATATGGATCTCGAGCCCCGGATTGTCTTCCTTGTTCAGGATCGATATATTCTCGGAGGACTGGCGTCCGGCGCAGGTGCCGTCGACCCTGATGTTATAGGCGCCCTTGAACTTTCCGTCCCAGTCGGAGATTTGCCTCAGCAGGCTTTCGGTAATCTCATCCATCGATCACGGCCTCCTTTTTGATGCAGACGGTGGACGCGTTTCCGCTGCTTACAATGTTGTCCAGCATTTTCCGGCCCGATCCGCGCTGAGCCACCTTGCCGTTGTTCAGCAAAATGATTTCGTCCGCGATGCGCAGTATCCTTTCCTGATGGGACACGATGATCAGCGTGCCCTCCGGGTTTTTGCGAAGCGCCTCAAAGGTCCTGATCAGCCCCGCGAAGCTCCATATGTCGATGCCGGCCTCCGGCTCGTCGAAGACGGAAACGCTCGCCTTGCGCGCAAGCACAGTCGCGATCTCGATGCGCTTCATCTCGCCGCCGGATAGCGTGCTGTTTACTTCCCTGTCGAGGTAATCTCTCGCGCACAGACCGACCTGTGAAAGGTAGTCGCACAGCGCGCTTCCGCTTATGCCGCCGCCCGAAGCGATCTCGATCAGAGACCGCACGGTAAGACCCTTGAAGCGAACGGGCTGCTGAAACGCAAAGGCGATGCCTTTTTTTGCCCTTTCGGTCACGTCGAGGTTCGTTATGTCCTCGCCGTTCATGAGGATGCTGCCCTTTTGGGGGATGAGGATGCCGGCGATGATCTTGGCGAGCGTTGTCTTTCCGCCGCCGTTCGGGCCGGTGATTGCGATCAGCTTTTTATCCGGTAAGATCAGACTTACGTCGTCGAGGATGTTGTTTCCGTCCGGCGTGGTCCAGCTGATGTTTTTCAGTTCGATCATGGTTACTCCTTAAAGAAATGCGCTTCAAGCATCGCGCAGAGCGCATGGTATATGGGCAGATGGTATTCTTGCACGTCGGCAGGGGTCGACGCTGGGGCCGTTATGCATACGTCGCTTATATCCCTGAGCTTTCCTCCGCTTGTACCGGTCAGCGAAAGCACCTTGAGCCCCGTTTCTTTTGCAACCTGCGCGGCGTTGACGACGTTTACGGAGTTTCCGCTGGTGGAAATCGCCAAAAGCACGTCGCCCTTTTTGCCTAAGCCCAGCGTCTGCTGGGCAAAGACGTACGCGGCGTCCACGTCGTTTCCGAAGGCCGTCGAAAGCGCGCTCTGCTCCGTGAGCGCGACGGCGGGAAGGGCGCCTTGCAGGGGCATGCCCGGAAAGCGATCCTTCAGGGGCCTTTTCAGGTAAAAGCCCTTCATGAGCTCGCCGACGATGTGCGCGCTGTCCGATGCGCTTCCGCCGTTTCCGCACAGCAGCAGCTTCCCGCCCGATTCGAAACTGTCCCTGAGCGCGATATACGCTTCCATAACGCTGTCTTTCAGGCCGTTGAGTGCCGGGTATCTTTCGAACAGACGATCGTAATGTGCAAGCACACGCGGGTCGTCCTCGCTTTCTTTGTACATCGGATCTATGTCCAGCGCATACAGTGCGGTCATGATCGCGGCGTAATCGCCGAGGCTTTCGCCGGTCTCGGCGGGCACTACTCTGAGCGCGCTCAGCGAATAGGGGATGGCCTCTTCTTTCAGGGACTCGTACATGCTCTTTTCAAGAAGTTGATGACTCCGTGCAAAGATGCTGCCGATGACGATGCACTCGGGGTTGAACATGTCGGTGATGAGCGCAAGCCCCTTGCCCAGCCAATAACCGATATCCTCGTAGATCTTCAGCGCGTCTTCGTCGCCGGCAAAGGCGTATTTTGCGATGAGGCCTGCGCTGATCTCTTCCGTCTTTACGCCGTCTTTGATCCAGGCAGGGGGTTTGCCCTTTTCGAGAAGCGCGCGCGTATAGGCCTGCGCCTGCCGTGCGATGCCGCCGCCGGAACAGTAGCCCTCAAAGGAACCGGCCTTTCCGAAGCCGATCGGGCCGGTCGGATGCAGGCGCAGATGGCCGATTTCGCCGGCCATGTCGCTGGCGCCGGAAAGCAGCCTTCCGTCCGAGATCACGCCGCCGCCCATACCGGTCCCCATCGTAAGAAAGACCATATTTTTTGTGCCGCGCCCGGCGCCCAGCTTCCATTCGACCAGCGCGCAGGCGTTGGCGTCGTTTAACAAATACGCAGGCACGCCGTAGCGTTTGCCTATCATTTCGCAAAGCGGTATGTCGACCCAACCCGGGAGATTGGGCGGACAGAGCACGACGCCTCTTTTGCTGTCCAGCGGGCCTCCACAGCTTATTCCGATAGCCCGAATGTCCCGGCTCGTAAGGCCTTGTCGGGCCAAAAGATCGTCGAGCGTCGCCAGCAGATCGCCGTACATGCTCTCAAAGCCCCGCGCCGCGTTTGAAGAAAAGACGAGCTTGTCGAGGATGTGGATGCCTCCGTCGACTTTGGCAAGGCAAACGGCACATTTCGTGCCGCCGATATCGATACCGATAAAGAGCTTCATACGCGCCTCCGCGGGATTCTTTAAACTACATTATACAGCCTGTGAAACGCTTTGTCCCGCTTGCTGTGTTAAATCGTGCCAGAAATCTTATTGCCCGAGCAGGGGTTCTCCGTATTTGAAGAGCACAGCGTTTATTTCGTAGATGTCGTAAAACCTGCGCGATACGAAATAGCTGATGATCAGGTCGAAGGTGCTGCTCGGCGACAGGGCGATGCCGGCCCTGGAGAGCAGATCGGTCATCGTGGGCATGTCGAGCCTGAGCGCGATCGCAAAGGCGACAGCCGTCAGCTTTTTCGGTCTGTAGTTTTTCTTGCAGCGTATGCTGCTGAAGAGCTTGCGGTCGATGTTGGCGCGTTTGTAGACGGTGACGTCGTCCATGCCGCTTTGATCGATCAGCTGAAGCAGGCGCGTTTGAAAGCTGTCGGATTTGTGTGTTATCAGTTCGTCGAGGCTCATTTCGGCGCTGATGCCGAGCATCCGCGCGGTGATTTGCGTCTCTCTTGTGCCATTGTCCTCCGGGGCAGCTTCGCCCGGGGAAAGGTCGTCTTCCATTTGCTCCCGATCGACGGCTGCAAACGGGACTTCGATATTTTTCCGCAAACGGCGGCTGTGCAGCGAAGCTCGTTCGGCGGGAACGGAAGGCGCGGTAAATGTATCCTGCGCTTTCGGAAGGTTCCTTGCGTACACACTGCGCTGCGTCGCGTCGTTTCGCAGGTTTAACCGTTCTTCGACGCCCAGCGGACGATACTCCTTTTGGGAAGCAGCCTCTGCGCCCAGGTCGTCGATGAACTGATCAATCTCGCCTACGAGATGTTCGCTCAGCCGGAAGGAATCGGGATCGAACACCACGAGAATGACTTTCATCTCGTGTTCCATCAGGAAAGCGCTGATCTCGGAAAGCGCGACGCTCAGGCCCCGATCTCTCGGAAAATCGTATACGCCCGTGGAAATCAGCGGAAAAGCGACGCTTTCGCATTTGAGCTCGTCCGCGATGCGCAGACAATTCCGGTAGCAGGAGGCGAGCGTCTCGGCTTCACCGTGATGGCCGCCCTGCCATACGGGGCCAACGGTATGGATGATATACTTCGCCTTCAGTTTGAATGCGGGTGTATGGACCGCTTCGCCCCGCGCGATCGGACCGATCGCCTGCCTTGCCCTGAGCAGCTTTTCCTTTCCGGCGGCTTCGTAGATCGCGCTGTCCGTGCCCCCGCCGACGACAGGCAGGGGATTTGCAGTGTTCACGATCGCGTCCGCTTTGACCTTTGTGATGTCGTTTCGTATGATTGTAAACGGCATGGCTTCCTCCGTCGTTTATCAGAGGATCTCGGACAGAAGCCACATCCATTTATTGGCGGACTCTATCCATACTTCCTTGTAGGTCGCGGTGCAAACCTGCGGCCAGTAGGGCTCGTCCTCTTCGAAATAGCTCTCTATGCCCACGGGCATCTGGCCTACGGTCTGACCGGGCTGAACCGCGTATTCGTTCGTCCAGTCGTAGCCCTCCCCGAAAATGAGAGACTGCGCAAAGGGGTTTTTGCCGACCGTCCACATCAATTGCTGTCGGGAAAGGCTGAGCGCCTCGTCGTCCTTTACGGCGTTTGCCGCCTGCGCGAGCGCCGAAGCCTGGGACAGAAGCACGTTCAGGTTGCCTCTGAAGGAGAACCAGACCGGGAAACGCCTTAAGTAGTACCCCCTGCCCAGCGCGATCCCGTGCCGCACCATGTCGGCGTGCTGCTTTAAGCATTCGTCGTCGCTGGCGATGATGCCGCGCTTCGTTTCCGTGGGATAGTTCTTCGCCTCGTCCACGTGATATACGCCCTCCGGCAGCATGTACCAGGGAGAGGTGAACCTGCCGATGCACTTGGCGTATTCGGTGTATAGTTTGAGCGCGTTCGACCAGCACGAGCTGTCGATGTGATCGGGGCACAGCTCAAGCAGACGGGACAAGCCCATCGTGAGATACTGTTCGTACGAATGGTGCGCGTGGTGAACTGGAATTGCGTGTTTTTCGTCGCTCCAGAAAAATCCGCGCAGGGGAATGTCCCAATCCGGCTGTTCGGACTGCTGACAGGCGATGAGCTTTTGCGCGTAGTGCGCGGCGATGTCCAGATACTCTTTTTCACCCGCAGCGAAAAGCTCAGCGGCCGCCGCACAGGCGAGGGCATAGATCTTTACCGGTTCGTTCATGCTGCGGTAGAACTGCGCGTCGCCCGAACCCTTCTCCGCCTGCTCCCTGCGCCACGCTTCCTCGGCAAAGCCGAAGTCTTCCTTCGCAATTTTGACGCAGTACGCAGCGTAATAAGGATCGTACTCTTTTAGCGCCTGCGCGCCCAGCGCTTCCGCGCAAGCGGCAGTGAAATTGGCGTGCGGGTCGGTCGTGGGCGTGGAAAGCACGTCGTCGTCCGTGCCGATGACGCCGTCAGACCAGATCGAGAGGGAAGAGTAGGAGGAACGGTAGCCGTCGCCAAAGCGCGTCTTGAGAACGTAGGCAAGGCCCCACCTGGCTTCCTCAAGCACCCGTTCATAAAGCGCGTCATCGAGACCGCCCCTGCCTTTGAGCCGCAGAGCCAGCCGCAAAAGCGCGACAGTGCCGTTACAGGTGTTGCCCATGCCCTGTGCAAGATCGGCCGCGTCGTGCCAGCCGCCGTTTGCGATGATGGCCTTACCGTCGTGCTTGAGCAAAAGGTCCTGATGGCAGGCGTGATGCTTGCCCATCACCTCGTAGCCGCAGCGCTGGCTTAAGTAGAAGTTCAGTACCTTCCAAACCGATTTTTGCCAGATATCTTTTCCGATGGGGAAAACACGGCTGTTCGTATTACCCCAAAGCAGCATATAGCGGCCATCCTCAGTAAGCTCGCTGAAGTCGGCAACGGCCAGACCGTTTTCAAAATCGGCTTTCTTTTCGAGAACGGTCTTGCCCGTGGCCGTTTCGACGACCTTGAAGCATTCGGCGGCGCTTTCGGCGTTCATAACAGCGAGCTTCCGGTCGTCCGGACGGTAGCCGCTGCCGGAAAAGGCGATGCGGCCCTTTCCGGGTATCCAGCCCTTGAACATTTCGGGCTCCACGACCTGCAATTCGAGCCGGTCGATGTACCATTTGATCTCTTCCGCCGCGTCGAACTCGTGCCCGCACATGTCGTATTCGATCGCGATGCCGGTCACGTCGTTTCTGTCCAGCTGCGGGATCTCGCAGGTGATGTGGTTCCAAACGCCGTTTTTGAGGCTGACGTTGTGATGGCCTTCACGCTCGAAACGGTCCGGCACGGCGTGCGTGCCCTGATTGTACAATTGAAGCCGCGCGACGATCGAACGCATGCCCGGTACGTCCGGCTTGATCCAGACGGACAGCCGGTTAAAGTGCGTAAGGTCTTCGTGATCGATCACGCGCATCGCCTTGGGTTCTATGTAGATACGCCCGGGTGTGCGGTAGGGCAAGAATCCGTTCAGCTTCGTGGGAGAAGTGAAGAGTATGCTGTGCGTGCCGTCATAGGATTCGCTGTCGCTGAGCGTGACGGACGCGTACTCCGTCACGGCTTTCCAATTGTCCGCGCTTTCGCATTCGTCCAGCATCACGCTTTCCAGCACAGGCTTTTTTTCGAGGCGGTAATCTGTGGTTTCTGTTTCGTCAAAGGGCATGATCGCGTGCGCGGCGCGGGAAGAAGTGATCAGATCGATGAGCTCTTTGTTCATGGGACGCTCCTTTCTTTCGGTCGACGGCGGATCCTGAGCGGGAAGCAAGATTAAGAAGGGGCTGCACAGCAGCCCCGCAAGTGTTTATTCGTTGGTGTAATTGTCGAAATAGCCCTGCACCAGCACGACGGGCGTACCCTTGTCACCCGAGCCGCTCGTGAGGTCACAAAGGCTGCCGATTAAATCAGTTAGCTGCCTGGGCGTCGTGCCCTCGGAGGACATGCTGCCTTTGAGGTTTGCGTCCTTTTGGCGGATCGTTTCAGAGATGGCTTGCTTGAGCGCTTCGCCGCTTAATGCCCTGAATTTGTCGTCGGCGAGGAACTTGAGCTTGAGCTCATTGGGCGTGCCGCGCAAACCTTCCGTGTAGGCGGGGGAAACGACGGGGTCGGCGAGCTCCCAGATCTTTCCCTGCGGGTCCTTGAACGCGCCGTCTCCGTACACCATGACTTCGACGTGCTTGCCGGTCTTTTCCAGTATGCGGCTTTGTATCTCGTTTACCAGAGGTTCGCAGTTTCTCGGAAAGAGCTTGACCGTGTCCTCGTTTGCCTTGTTGGAGCCGAGAAGGCCGTATTTTTCGTTGCAGCCGGAGCCGTTCACGCTTTGCGTCAGAATATCGTCGAGGCCCAGTACTACGCGGGCACCCGCGTTTTTCAGTATGCGCTTCGTGCGCGCGCGGGAATGGATGTCGCAGGCGATGACGGTATCGGTATAATCGAGGATCTTTTTGGGATTGTTGGCGAAGATGATCTCGGCCTGCGCGCCGCAGGCGGTGATGAGTTCCTGATAGTAGCTCACGTAATCGACGCCGGTAAACTCGTGCTTGTTCTCGCCGAACAGCTCGCGGTATTTTTCCAACGTGAGCAGGTCGGTATAAGGATCTACGCCGGCTTCGTCGAGGCGGTCGAGGCTCACGAGCTGATTGCCGACCTCGTCGGAAGGGTAGCTGAGCATGAGGGTGATCTTTTTGACGCCCAGCGCGATGCCTCTTAGACAAATGGCGAAGCGATTTCGGCTGAGGATCGGAAAAATCACGCCAACGTGCCCGCCGCCGGTCTTGCTGCGCACGTCGTGCGCGATGTCGTCGATCCCCGCGTAATTGCCCTGCGCTCTCGCGACGACCGATTCGGTCACCGCGATCACGTCTCTGTCGCGCAGAGAAAAGCCGTCGCTTTCAGCGGCCTGAAGCACGCTTGTACATACGATTTCGGCCATGTCGTCGCCCTTTCGAATGATGGGACAGCGAATGCCTCTTGAAACGGTGCCTACGCATCTGGTTTCGTTACTCATAAAAAACTCCTTAAAAAAATGATACGGATTCTGAGGGTATTATAATGAAACCGACGTTTCGTGTCAACGTATAATTCACGAAAGTTGAAAAGAAGGGGATAAGGCAACTTAAGCTTCCTGAGTGCTTGCGATAAATTTGTAACAATTTTGTCAAATCTATTTACAAACGGGCTTCTTTGGCGTATCATTATAGAAACGGGAGGACGAAAGCATGTACACGGAAAAAGATTTCGAAAAAACCGCAAAACAGACGAAAATCCGGATCATTCTGGGTTCGCTGCTGATTTGTGTTTTTCTTGGGCTTATGATCTTTCTGACGGTGGCTGAAATCCAGGTTTGGCAAATGGTGACCGCAGGCGCAGGCTTCATCGTCTGCTATTTCGTATGGAGCCTTAAGATCGTGCCCTGGATACAGTACAATAAGTTTCTCAAAGAGCTCAGGTACGGCCAGCGAAGGACGCTGGAATGCGAGTTCCGGCAGCTCGGAACGGAAACACGCCAGTACGACAACGTCGAGGTAAGAGACGTGCTCGTGGGCGTTCGCAGCGACGACCCAAAGGAGGTCCGCTTCGACGAGAAGCTTTTCATACTCGACGCGGAAAAGCAATTCCCCAAAATCGAAGAAGGCACGAAGGTCAGAATCACTTCCTTCGGCAATTTCATTACCGACATTGAACAGATCACTGCTTAAGGAGATGCAATATGCGTAAGCTTCTATCGATCATACTGATTTTGTGCATGCTGCCGGCCTTCGCACTGGGCGAGGAAACCGAACGCGGCGGCAGAGGCACGGTGGAGATCATCGACGAGGAGATCGAGGGCGAATACGAGGACGAGTTTTACGGCGAGGACGACGTGGTCGTTTACGACCCCTCCGAAGAGCTCGAGCTCGACGACGTGACGATCGACAATTCCCTGAACACACTGAGCAACGTAAAGAACATACTGCTGCTGGGCGTGGATTCGCGCAGCAAAAAGGGCTTTGCGGGGCGAACCGATACCATGATGCTGATGAGCGTGGACATCGAAAGCCATACGATCCGTCTGGTATCCTTTATGAGAGACATGTACGTGGAGATCCCCGGCAACAAGAACAACCGCCTGAACTCCGCCTACGTGTTCGGCTACAATAAAAACGGGCGCGGCAGTCAGGACGGTTTTGCGCTGCTGGCCTCTACGCTCGAAAGGAACTTCGGCATTCGGCCGGACGCATACATCGTCATCAACCTCTCCTGCCTCGTGGACATCATCGATCAGCTTGGCGGTGTATATGTAGACGTTCCCGACAAGCGCGTGGACAGAGTCAACGCCGTCATCTACTGGTATAATCAGCAGGTGCTGGGTATGAACGAAAAGAGCGCCCGCCAGAACTATCTGACGCACGGCGGCTATCAGCTTTTGAACGGCGTACAGGCCGAGGCCTGGGCCAGATACCGTTACAGCGAAGACGATTTCCAGCGCTCCGGCAGGCAAAGGCAATTGATCGAAATGCTGTTTGAAAAAATCAAGGGCATGTCCGTAAGCGACCTTGGCTCCTTTGCGATGAAGAACATGGGCCTTATCGAAACCAATCTTTCGCTCAGTGACATCATCGCGCTCGCTCCCTCCGTCATGCTGATGAAGGACGCCGAGATCAAGCAGATGACCATTCCGGTCAGAGGCGCATACAGCAGCAAAACGATTTCCCAGATGGCTGTGCTCGTTCCTGACAGGCAGGCAAACATAAGAGCTTTACGGGACTTCTTTACCAATTGAAGCCATGACAGTCACGAATGTCGAACGCTTAAAGCGTACGCTGAAGGGCGAACTGAACGGGCTCGACCGCTTGCCCGCGATCGAATGGGCGAGCTGGTGGAACTTGACGCTCGACCGCTGGCAAGGCGAGGGACTCGAGCGTAAACTCAGCGAAAACGAGCGCTTTGATACATTGGGGCTCGACAGGTTCGCCCAGTGCTGGTTTAAGCACAAGGCGCCGGATTGCCCCGTAAATCCCAAGCAGGGCGGCGGCATCATAAGCGATCGGGACGATTATGAAAGGATAAAGCCCTATCTGTACCCGTCCCTTGCGTTCGAGCAGCTCGACCGTTTCTTCGAAAGCAGGCTGAAGGCGCACGAGGAAGGAGATACCATCCTTTGGTTCACCTTCGAGGGCGGATTCTGGTTTCCGAGGACGCTTTTCGGGATCGAAGGACACCTGTATTCGTTCTACGACGAGCCCGAGCTCTACCACAGGATTCTGGACGATCTCAGCGATTTTCAGCTAAGACTCCTTGACAGGATCTATTCTTACTGCGTGCCGGAATTTATGACCTTCGCCGAGGACATGAGCTACAACAAAGGGCCCATGCTCTCCGGCGCAATGTTCGACGAATTTCTCAAGCCCTATTATCAAAAGCTCACCCCGTATATCCGCTCGAAAAGCACGCGGGTGATCGTCGATTCGGACGGCGACATCAGCGAAATGGTGCCCTGGCTGATCGGCGCAGGCATCGAAGGCGCACTGCCCCTGGAGTATCAGGCAGGCGTCGACGTCAACCGCCTGAGAAAGGATTACCCCGACTTCATCATGATCGGCGGCTTCAACAAGCGCATCATGAAGGACGGGGAAGAAGCGATGCGAAAAGAATTCGAGCGGCTGCTCCCGGCCATGAGGAGCGGAAAATTCGTTCCCAGCGTGGATCATCAGACCCCGCCGGACGTAAGCCTCGAAAACTACCGCATTTACGTTAAACTGTTGAAGGAATACGCGGCATCGGCCGTAAAGTGAGCAGGAGCAGTCATGCGTTTTCTTATCGATTCTTTTTCACCGGAAGAGATCAAAAAGGTTCTCGAATACTATCCCGCGGAGGGCGTGACCACCAATCCTGCGATCATCAGCAGGGAGAGAAGGCCTTTGAAGGCTACGCTGCTTGAAATCAGAGAATTGATCGGCGAAAAAATGCTGCACGTTCAGACCATGCAAAAGGAAAGCGGCGCCATGGTCGACGAAGCGCTGAAGCTCAGGGACGAGCTTTCCGTCACACCGGACGGGCACGATTTCTTTATCAAGCTGCCCGCGGTTCCCGAAGGATTGAAGGCGTGCGCATATCTAAGCAAAAAGGGCGTGAACGTCACGATGACCGCGATCTTTACGCCGATGCAGGCGTTGCTTTCGGCGCGCTGCGGCGCGCGCTTCGTAGCGCCCTACGTCAACAAGCTGGACGACGTCGGAGACGGAGAAGCCTGCGTGGAAAAGACCGCGCGCCTGTTCGAAGCGCACAAGCTGGACACGAAGATCCTTTCCGCGTCGTTCAGAAACGTATCCCAGGTCACGCGCGTGGCGCTCAGCGGCAGTCACTACTGTACGCTGCCGCCGGCCTTCTTTGAAAAGCTTATTTACCACCCGATGACGGAAAACGCGCTCACTGGTTTTGAAAGCGATTGGCTTTCGGCCTACGGAAATAAAACGCCTTCGGAGCTCATGGAAGAATGATCACCTGCTCGCCTCTTTTACAGAAGGAAGCGAGCTTTTCTATGTCCGCGTCACAGAGGGCGACGCAGCCCTTCGTCCAGTCGCCGGTCTTCCCTTCGGGGCTTTCACCGTGGATCATGATAAAGCCGCCAAGGGGAGTATTCCAGGAAGGCCTTAGATGCAGCATATCTGCGGCACAGACTTTAACGAAATCGAAAAGACAGATCATTTTGCCCCGCAGCGCCTGCAGGGCGTCTTTTTTTGACGGATAGCTGACGCCGAGGGAAATATGAAACTTGCTCTGCCTGTTCACGCTGCAAATGCGGTAGAAGCCTTCGGGCGTTTTGCCGTCGCCCTCGCGCTCTTTTGGCCCGATCGGGTTTTCGCCGAGCATAATGCGGCAGCAGAAGAGCGTTTCTCCGTTTCGTATGAGCTTCAGCGTGCGCTGACTTTTTTCGATCTGTATCATGGCATCGTACTGAAAATCCCCGTGCTCAAGCCGGTATAATCGATGAGCTCGCTGACCGTAAGAAAGCGATAGCCCTGCCTGAGCAGCTCGGGCAAGAGCAGATCGAGCGCTTCGGCGGTGACTGCACCTGCGTCGTGAAACGTGAGCACGCAGGTATTGTAAACCTTTGAAAGCGCCTCCTGACTGATTTCTTCCGCGCTGCGCTGTGAAGAGATATCGTTGATCACGAAGCCGCGCCCCACGAAGCGCCTCGCGTCCAGAAAAGAGGACAGTACCTTTTCGGGCAGAAGCGCGTCCGGCGCGCGCAAAAGCGTAGGCTCTCTGCCGATCGTTCTTTTCGCAAGCTCGTCGGTCTTTTGCAGCGAAGACGCGGTCTGCGCGACGCTTTGCGATGCGATGGAGGAATTGTCGTAGGTATGGTTGCCGAGCTCGTGCTCCGTGTCTTTGTAAAGCGCGGCAAGAGCGGGGCTTAGCTCAATGTTCCGGCCGAGAAGGAAGAACGTGGCTTTTACGCCGTACTTGTCCAGCACGTTCAATATCTCGCGCGTATGCTCGTCCGGGCCGTTGTCGAAGGTGAGCGCAAGTACCCTCGTAGGATAATCCCTGTTTTCGACGACGGTCACGTTTACCGTGCAGACGGCGGAGGTGCCGGGGTTCGTAAAGGTAAGGACAGTGGAACCCGGCTTTTTGCCCAGCAGGCAGTCGCCCGCGTAGACGCATACGTTTTCGTCGTCGCTCCTTGCGGACAATTGGCCGGTGAACGTTCGGCCGGTTTCCGAATAGAAGGAGATGCCTCTCATCTCGTATTGCTTGATCGTCAGTTTGTCATCATTCGTGAAAAGCGACTTCACGTCCTCGTAAACGCGGATCTCGGATGTGCAGCTGAGGCCTTCTCCGGTGGTCAGCGTGATGCTCGTGGTGCCGATTTTGCGCGCGGTGAGCAGGCCGTTTTCGTCCACGGACGCGACGGAGGGATCCTCGACTTCCATCGTGTAGTCCAGCGTTATGCTTTCCGCGGGCGTGAAAATGGGGTAGACGCGAATGCCTTCGCCGCCGAGGGGCAGAAGGTAAACGCCGTTGTTGAGACGCACGGAAAGCGGGCTTTCACCGACGTAAACCAGCGCCTCGGCGAAGAGATCGTTGATCGTTTTCGCCGTGACGACCGCGCTCCCGTAGCCCTTTGCGGTAAGGAAACCGCTCTCGACCGTGACGACGGTTTCGTCGGAGCTGAACCATTCGATTCCGGTTTCTGCTGCCTCCGCCGGCAAAATCTGAACGCTGAGCGTCGCATTCCGGTTTTCGCTCGTCAGGATCAGCTTATCCGGTGTAAGCATAATGCTTTCCGGAAGGATGACGACCTTTACGTCCATGACGGCGTATTTGCCGTTTTCGCTGCGCGCGCCGATTTTGCACGTGCCCGCGCCGACGCCGGTCACCTTGCCGTCCGCATCCACCGTCGCGACGTTCGGGTCGCTGCTTTCCCAGGTGAGAAGGCGGTTCCTTGCGTTGATCGGCAAAACGCTCGCTTCGACTGTAAGCTGCCGGCCTATGCCGATCTCGGCATACTCTTTCGAAAGCACGACGCTTTGCACGTCGCTCGGCACGTAAATCACGGCCGTATCGGTCATGCCGTTTACCGAAAGCAGCGTAATCGTGGCGACGCCCCCGCCCACGGCGGTGACGTTTCCCTTGTTGTCGACCTTTGCGACGGACGAATCGTCGCTGGTCCATTTGACACGCTTGTCGTCCGCGTCCGCGTTCATCTGATAGGTCAGAAGCGTGCTTTCGCCGATCTCCATCTGAACGGTGCTTTGGTCCAATTTGAGCGTCGTAACGGGATGCCCGGTGACGGTGACGGTGATGCGCCGTACCGTACCCGTTTCGAGCGTCGCGCGTACGTAAGTGGACCCTGACGCGTGCGCTGTGATCTTGCCTCTCTGATCCACCGTCGCGACGTAATTGTTGTCGCTTGTCCATGTGACCCTGTGTTCGACAAGGTTTACCGGCTCAACGCTCCAGGTGATCGTTCGGCTGTCGCCGGGCGCGAGCGTAATGCTCGTCGCGGACAGCTTTAGCGTGTAAGTAATGTCGGCAAAAGCGCTGAAAAGGCATATGAAAAGTATGGAAAGCATTGCGATCAACGCAGTTTTCTTCATACGGTATCTCCCGGTTCGCTTATTTGTTCAGCCTAAATTATATGCCTTGAGAGCTAAATAGTCAATAGCTTTGCAATATATAGTTCATAAATTGCAATAATTTTGAAATATAATAAGATTTACTTGCATTCAGTCAGGGAATGGAGTAAACTATGTGAAGGGAGGGAAGGCAATGCAGCTGAAGCTTGATATAGAACTTCTCAGAAAATTTCTCGAAAACGATCCGGATTGCTCCGCGCTGGGCGGCGGTGAATACATCGCCGATCTGTACGAAGCCAAAAAGCCGATGACGCTGGATATCACGCTTTCGGAAAAGGGCGCCTCCGTGCTCGCCGCCGCGTATCTCAGGTATGACGAAGCGCAGGACGGCTGGTACATGGACGAACAGATCTCGGACGAATCGGAGATCGAACGGGCTATGAAAGAAGCCTTGTCTCAGTATGTCTGAGCGGGACAGCGCCTTTGACGCGCTCAAAACCCTGATTTCGCTGACCGACAAGGACGCCGATCCCGAGGCCGGCGCAAACACGCTTTTGAACGCGCAGATGAGCTCGTCTCTCGCCTTTGAGCTCTCGGCGGAGGACATCAGCGCGCAGACGAAGCTGAGCGCGGCCGCATGCGAAGCCGTCGACTTTGTCGACGAGCTGACGCGCTATATACTTCTTGAGCAAATGGGGAAGAACCCTAAGCTCGATACACTTGAAAAAATGGGTAGCTATTTCACCGCGCTTTTCAAGGGCAGACACGTGGAATACTGTTATCTTGCGTGCCTTGACGAAAGCAAGCGGCTCACCCGCTGCTGCCGGATGGGGAAGGGGACCGTAAACGCCGCCGGCGTCTATGTAAGGAGCATCGCGCAGACGGCGCAGATCTCACAGGCGAAATACGCGATCCTCGCGCACAATCACCCGGGCGGAACGCTCGTGCCGTCTTCCTCCGACATAGAACTCACCCTAAAGGCACGGGACGCGCTGGCGCTTACCGGCATAAAGCTACTTGAACACATCATTGTGACCCGTTCTTCCTACGTGGGGATCATTGGGGGTGGCTATCTGTGATCTGTCCGAACTGTCTTCAGACGATAAAAGACGCGGACGCCCTGTTTTGTCCAAAATGCGGAAAACGCATCGAACGCGTCGAGACGGATTCCCCGGCCGAATTTCTTTCAAAGGCACAGGCCGAAACGGATTATGCAAAAAAACATGAGATCCTATTGGAAGCAAAAAAGTGCTTTCCAAACAACGCAGAAGTGGAAAAACAGCTGCTATTTATAGGAAGACTCTACGAAAAGGGCGGGAAACCCGATTTTTACCGCATCCCTTACTGGCCGCTCAGCGCCCTCGAAAGGCCGGGCGAATTTACGCACCGCCAAAGAAGCGAAATGCTTAACAGATTTTTTAACGATACTGAGCTTGAGCGCGTCGCGGAATTAAGCGAAAATAGAGAAGCTTTCCGCCGGGAATACTTTGAAGAAATGGCCGCGTCCTATATCGAGCTGTTCATCAAGGGCGCTAATTCCAACAACAGCTTCTGGCTGTTCAGAAGAAGCGAAAAAAGCAGGCTGATCCGTTACGCTTCCTGCGTGCGAAACATGCTTGTAAACCTTCGCGATTGCAAAGACGTAAGCGAAGAAGACAGGCAGCTTATGGAACAAGCGATCCAGAGCGCTTGTGTAAAGACCCTCGGCATAAGCCCGGACGGACCCGAAGCAAACGAAGCAGACTGAGCTGCATAAAAGCATAAATCTCAGGGAACAAATTTCCTATACTATACGTCTCTACTTTCAGGGGGTATGCGTATGAATCTTAAGAAAGTGACCTGTATCATCCTTACGCTCCTTATCGCCCTTCCACAGCTGGCTTTCGGCGCCGGCTACACGGGCGGCAGGGGAGCTTACGGCGTATACAGGGATAAAGACAGCATCCACCAGGCGTGGTACGAAACCGCCGTGGTGGAGGAAGGCGCCGAATACATCGTGGGCGTTTACGACTCGTATCTGTTTTATCAGACGAAGGCCGTAAACGGCGTAAGCAGCCTGATCCGGCAGCCGTTGTATCTGGTGAGTGACGAATACATCGCGGCGGAGAGCACGCTCGAACAGACGGTCGTCGCCACAGGCTCGATCCGGCAGTCCGAAAGGACGAGCGCGGTCATCTCCACGAACGTATACGGCAAAGCCGTGCTGGACGAAACGAGCGGCTGCGTGTATTTTGTACAGTCTTCAGATCTCAGCCTCGTGATGATGGCGGTGGAATACCCGTCGTACGGCTTGCAGATCCAGGCGCTCTACGCGGCTTCGGGCGCGATCAAGGAATTGCGCCTCACCGTAAACGGCCTTGCCATCCGCACCGACAGCAGCTGCCTTTTGTACCTGACCATGATGGGTCAGGCGATCGTCATTTCCGACGAGGTTTTCGGCAGTTATAAGCAAAGCGCGCTCTACAACGGCCACGAAGTGCTTTTGGACGAGCAGGGCAATCTCACCTTCCGCTTGGACGCGGTGAGCAACGAGATGCTCTACATCAACGATTCCGTGCTCGAATTTACCGTGTACGGGAATTATGTGTATTACCTGCGCCGCACGAGGTGGCGCACGGAGATCGACCAGTTCGACCCCGTGACCCGCTCCTCGAAACAGATCTACAGAAACATAGACGAAATGATGCCGCAGATCGTGAGCGCCGGCGATTTCCTCTACATTATGGACAAGGAATACACCGTCTATCGCGTAAGCCCCACAAGCGGCAAATACGCGGTCTACATGCGCCTTGCCAACAACTATCAGGGCTATGACGAATACGAGCCCAGGCTCCTTGGCGCGGGCGAAGAATTGCTCGTTTACGATCAGCCAAAGAGCGGCAGCGGAGAGCTCGAGCTGTTTTACAACGTTTTCGTAGGCTCCACCGTGCATCCCACGCTTCCGCCCGAGGGAGACGGAACGGACAACTGGGAGCCCACCGCGACGCCTACGCCGATTCCCACCTACTACGCGACGATGCAGCGCGGCAACCGCAACGACAACGTAAAGCTTCTGCAGGAAAAGCTGATCGAGCTTGGGTATCTGAGCGACACGGCCGACGGCGCGTTCGGCGCAAAGACCGAAAACGCAGTAAAGGAGCTTCAGAGCGACAACGGCCTGACCGCGAACGGCGTCGTTGACAACGAGCTGATGAACAAGATCGTGAATGGCCAGATACCTGCTTACGATCCCTACAAGGAACTCAAGCGCGGCGACAGCGGAACGAGAGTCAGCACCCTCCAGAGCCGCTTGAAAACGCTCGGCTATCTTGCCGGCGCGGTCGACGGGCAGTACGGCGCGGCTACGCAAAACGCCGTGACCCTGTTCCAAAAACAAAACGGCATGACCCAGACCGGCGTCGCGGACAGCGAAACCCTTCGGGCGATATACGCCCCGGACGCGCCGGTTTGTACAAGCTACATAGAACTCAAGTACGGCGACAGCGGATTCCGCGTCGCCGAACTTGTAGACAGACTTATCCAACTTTACTATCTTCCCTCCACTTCGAGGGGCAGCGTATACACGCAGAACGTGGAGCAGGCGATCAGAAATTTCCAAAACGAGATGGGCTTTTGGCAAAACGGCCGCGCCTCCAAGTATCTGCAAACCTGCCTGTACGGCGAGAATGCGCCGGAATACAGCGGCTACATCACGCTCAGATACGGCGATATCAACGAGAGAGTAAGACAATTGCAGTACCGTCTCCAGACGCTCGGCTATTCCGCCGGAAACGCCGACGGGAACTTCGGCACGCGTACCAGGACTGCCGTAAGGGAATTCCAGGCGCAGGCCGGCCTTTCCGTGACCGGCGTCGCCGATCCTGCCACGCAGGAGAGGCTGTACGCGGCCAACGCGCCCGTAAATCCCACGCCCACGCCCGTGCCGACGGTGACCGTGACCCCGTTTACCTACTACGACACCCCGCTCACCGTGCGGGTGAACACCGCTTATACCGTCATCATGGACGCGCCGGACAGCAGTGCGACCGTGCTCGGGAGAGTGTATCAGAACGTGAACCTTACGATGCTCGCCTCCAACGGCACCTGGGCTTTGGTCAGAAACTCGCTGGGCAGCACCGGCTATACGTACGTGAGCAACCTGACGGTCGTCGGAAACGTGACGCCCACGCCCACGGCGACGCCCGTGATCGAAACGTTTACCGAGCTGTATCGACCCGAAACCTACACGGTCATCGTGGCCTACTCCGACGTGTATTCGTCGCCTGCGCTGAATGCAAACATCTTCGGACGCCTGAATTGGAATACAAACGTCACGGTGACTGCGTTAAGCCCAACTTGGGCCTATGTCCGCCTTGCGGGCGGCAGCACGGGCTTTATGCTGAGAACGACCCTTACGCCGTTGATTACGCCCACGCCCACCGCGACCCCGACGCCCACGCCGACCTTGACGCCCAAACCCACGGCGGAACCTGTGGAGTTCGTGAACGTCGGCGAAAACATGTACGCCTCGGCCAGACGGAACGGTACGACTGTATATTACACCACGAGCATCTACGAACCCTGGACGGTCGTATCTTCCGCCTCCGAATTCAAGCTGACCGGCGTCGGCGGAAGATGGCTCAGGATCAGGAACATGAATAACGGCTACACGGCCTACGCGCTGGCGAGCGATTTCTATACCTATGAAAAAACCACGCCGACCGTTACGCCGACCGCGACACCAACCGCAACGCCGTCTGCAACACCCACGGCAACGCCGACCGCTACACCAACGGCTACACCGACTGCGACGCCCACGTCGACACCGACCGCCACGCCGACCGGAACGGCGACGCCTACGCTTACGCCCACGGCGACACCTACGGCTACGCCGACAAGTACGGTAACGCCGACACCGACAGCGACGCCCACGGCCACGCCGACTGCGACGCCGACTGCTACGCCTACTGCCACACCGACGGCGACACCCACGGCTACGCCTACTGCCACACCGACAGCGACACCCACGGCTACGCCTACTGCCACACCGACGGCGACACCCACGGCTACGCCGACTGCTACACCGACGGCGACACCCACGGCTACGCCGACTGCTACACCGACGGCGACACCCACGGCTACGCCGACTGCTACACCGACGGCTACACCGACGGCTACACCGACGCCAACACCTACTCCGACACCAACACCAACACCGACACCTACGCCGACACCTACACCGACGCCAACGCCGACACCTACCCCGACGCCTACGCCCACGCCGACGCCTACGCCGACCCCGACGCAGACGCCGAAATCCGGATATGACGAAAACTGGATTTACGACACGGAGGAGGTCAAGCGCTTCCAGGACAAGCTCATCGAATGCGGCTGGCTCGACAGGATGACGCTGCAGATCTTCAACGAATACGGTACGCTCGGAGACGTGACCTACGCTGCCATTTTCGAGGTGCAAAAGCACGCGAGCGATCCCGCCATGGCAAGGGTCAGGGACGCCGCAGGCTTCTACCGCACGAACAACGGCACAGGAGATTACTATCCAATCGACGAAGCTACCTACACTTACATCATGAACTTCCTGCCGAAGAAGCCGTAAACACGAACGCTGCCCCGCTGCAAATTTACGGCGGGGCATTCCATATGCATTCGGACACGACAAAGGGTTCGGGAAACCGAAAAACGGCGTCAGCCTTTCGGAAGACGCCGTTTTTCAACATCGACGGTTCGGTTACAGCTTTTCGGCAATCGCCTTCAGGAAGCTTTCGCTGTCCACGACCGTGCATGCTCCGTTATAGAGCGCAGCCATGTCGCCGGTCACGGTACCGGAAACGATGGTGTCGATCGCGGCTTTTTCAAGCCGGTCCGCAAAAGAGGCCAGATCGGCATTTCCGTCCTTCTCGCCGCGTTTTCTGAGCGCGCCTGTCCAGGCAAACAGCGTCGCCATGGGATTCGTCGAGGTCTTTTCACCCTTCAGGTAGCGGTAATAGTGCCTGGTCACCGTGCCGTGCGCGGCCTCGTACTCATACTGACCGCCGGGGCAAACGAGCACGCTCGTCATCAGCGCAAGGGAGCCGAACGCGGAAGAGATCATGTCGCTGAGCACGTCCCCGTCATAGTTCTTCATCGCCCATACGAAGCCGCCCTGCGATTTGACGCATCTGGCCACCGCGTCGTCGATCAGCGTGTAGAAATAGGTGATGCCCGCTGCCTCGTACCTGCTTTTGTACTCACTGTCGTACAGGCGCTGGAAGGTCTCGCGGAACGTTTCGTCATAGATCTTGGAGATCGTGTCTTTGCTCGAAAACCACAGATCCTGCCTTGTGTCCAGCGCGTATTCGAAGCAGCTGCGCGCAAAGGATTCGATCGAATCCAAACGGTTGTGCATTCCCTGCAGGATCCCTTTCCCGCTGAATTCGTAGATCGTCTTGCGCTGAACGCCGTCTTCTCCGGTAAACACCAATTCGGCTTTGCCCTTGCCCGGCACGGCCATCTCGACTGCCTTGTACACGTCTCCGTAGGCGTGCCTTGCGACGGTGATGGGCTTGACCCAACCCGGAATGTAGCTTTTGAGACCGGGCACGATGATGGGGCTTCTGAACACCGTGCCGTCGAGCATCGCGCGCAGCGTTCCGTTCGGGGAAGGGTACATCCGCTTGAGATCGTATTCCGTCATCCTGCCGGCGTTCGGCGTGATGGTGGCGCACTTTACGCCCACGCCCAGGCGGCGGATGGCTTCGGCGGCTTGCTTCGTGATTTCGTCGTCCGTCCTGTCCCTTTCCCTGAGACCCAAATCGTAGTATTCGGTATTGAGATCGACGAAAGGCTCAAGTACGATCTCTTTTATCTGCTTCCAGAGGATCCTCGTCATTTCGTCGCCGTCGAGCTCAGCGATGGGATTCAGCATTTTGATCTTGCTCATTTTTCCAGACCCTTTCTGCGGTAGTGGTTGATAAGGCAGCCGTCGAGCAATATTTCTCTCTCGGCTTCGGTGAGCGCGGGTAAGGACAGCGAAACATAGGCGCCGCCGTCTATTATCGCTTCAAATTCGGTTTCGCCGTTTTTGAGTCTTGCGGCAAAATCCTTGATCGTCAATACGTCCCCGAGCTGCAAATTCAGCGCGTCCGCACACACAAACGGCACGATGCCCCAATTGATAAGGTTTGCGCGATACCGCTTCGTTGCGTAGCTCACGGCGACGTTGGCGATGCCGCCCAACACCCTTTGGCAGGACGCCGCCTGCTCTCTGGCCGAGCCGTCGCCCGGGCAAACGGCGACGACGGCGCTGTACTTCCCCTGATCCCTGAGCGCCTTCGATCTTCCGACGTACCCCGGATCGCGCCTGGACAGGGCAAACTCGCTCAGCCGCACCGGATTGGAACGGTAACTCGAGGTCTCGCCGGAAGGGATGAGCTCGTCCGTCGTGGTCACGCTGTCGGTAAGGCGGGAGCATACGGTAAAGCTCAGGTCGCCGCTCAAGCTTTTGAAATCGGGCCAGTCGGCGATGTTGGGGCCGAATATCAGTTCTTCGTCCGGCTTGGGATTGCCGATGCCGTTATACACGCGGTTTTTGTAGGCGCTGAGATCGGCCTTGTATTCGTATTCAGTGACGTCTTCATATTCTACGGTATCCGCGCCCGTCACAAAACCGCCGTTTACGGCACTGGCCGCGATGGAACGCGCGTCCATCAGGGCGACGAAGGCGCTCTGTCCCTCGCCGGGCTTTGCGCCCTCGCGGCAGGGGAAGTTGCGCGTCGCGTGGCGCAGGGAGAGCGCGCCGTTGGAGGGAACGTCGCCGGCGCCGAAGCAGGGACCGCAGAAGCAGGGCTTGAGCACGGCGCCGCTTGAAATCAGTCTGGAAATGGCTCCATTCTGGATCAAAGCCGTTTCCACGGGGACAGAGGAAGGGTATACGCTCATGTTGCCGGCGCTTTTGTCTGCGATGATCGCCGCGGCGTTCAGAATGTTTTCGTAGGTTCCGCCGGCGCAGCCCGCGATCAGGAACTGATCGGCCTGAAGGCCGCGCTGCGTCCATTTCTTTCTGAGCTCTCCTTCTTTGAGACCCGCAGCCTCTTCGGCCTTTTCGAGGACCTCCATGGGGTTTTCATTGAGCTCCCTTATCGGGAAGGCGTTGCTGGGATGGTAGGGCAGTGCGATCATGGGCTCGATCTGGCTTAAATCGAGCAATATAGCCCTGTCGTAGACCGCGCCGTCTGCCGGCTGCATGGGTTTGTATTTGTCTTCCCTTCCGTGGGCTTTATAGTAGGCCTTCGTCTTTTCGTCGCATTCCCAGATGCTCGAAAGGCAAGCGGTCTCGGTGGTCATCACGTCGATGCCGATGCGACTGTCCATGCTGAGACCGGCTATACCGGGGCCTGCGAATTCGAGGACGCGGTTTTTTACGAAACCGTTTTTATAGGTCTCCGCGCAGAGCTTGAGCGCGACGTCGTGCGGTCCGACGCCGTGACGCAGGCTGCCCATAACGTACACGAGCACCGTTTCCGGAGGCTTTGGCAGATCGTAGGTGTTTCTGAGCAATTGCTTTACCAGTTCTCCGCCGCCTTCGCCGATGGCAAGCGTGCCCAGCGCGCCGTAGCGCGTATGGCTGTCGCTTCCGAGGATCATGCCCCCGGAAAAGGCCATCTGTTCGCGGGCGTACTGATGGATCACGGCCAGGTTTGCCGGGACGTAGATGCCGCCGTACTTCTTGGCTGCGCTTAAGCCGAATACATGGTCGTCCTCGTTGATGGTGCCGCCCACGGCGCAGAGGCTGTTGTGGCAGTTGGTGAACGCGTAGGGGAGAGGGAACGCCTTCATTCCGCTGGCCCTTGCGGTCTGAATGATTCCTACATAGGTTATGTCGTGCGAGATCATGGCGTCAAAGCGTATATGCGTACCGCCGTGCGCTTTCAGAACGGCTTCGGCCATCGAACCGCCGGGGGTCAGGCATTCACAAACCTCCGGTTTGCCCCGGACGAGCTTTACGGGCATGTCGATCAGTTTCATAACAGTCCTCCGATTTTAACTTCTGTGGCGATTATAATTCTTCCATCCTCAAATTGCAAGTTATCCTACGTAAAAAATTCAAAATAATACACCTGAAGATTAAATTTCGCCAAAATATAGATTTATGAAAAATATAGCTTGCAATTTTACGATTGCCGTGCTATAATGATCCATCATCATCCGGAGGGATAGCATGCAATACTACGATAACAATACGTTTGCCGAGGAATACGTAAAGAATCTGAGCGGGGATTTGAAACAAAACTATACGATAGATCCCAATCAGTTCAAATCCCTGAACGTCAAGCGCGGTCTAAGAAACATAGACGGAACGGGCGTGCTCGCGGGCGTTACCAACATCGGTTCGGTCCAGGGCTACATGATGCTCGACGGCGACCCCATCCCCATGCCCGGAAGGCTCTATTACCGCGGCATAGAGATCAACGAGCTGATCGAAAACCACGTAAAGCGCCATATGTTCGGCTTCGAAGAGGTCTGCTATCTTCTTTTGATAGGAAAGCTGCCCACGCAGAAGGAATTGGACGATTTCAGGGCCGTCCTCGCCGAATCCCGCCACCTTCCGGACGGCTACAACGACGCCGTGCTCTTCAAGGCGCCGAATCCCAACATCATGAACAAGATCGCAAGCGGCGTCATGGCGCTGTATTCCTACGACTACAATCCCGAGAGCGTGGAACCCGAAAACGTGCTCAGGCAGTCGATACAGCTGATCGCGCGCCTGCCCGTCATCATGAGCAACGCCTACAACGTAAAGCGCCACATCTTCGACAAGGATTCCCTCTACCTGCACGTACCCAAGGACGAGCTCTCCATCGCCGAGAATTTGCTCAGAATGATCCGGGCAGACAAAAAGTATACCGACGAAGAGGCGCATTTGCTCGATCTCTGCCTTACCCTCCACGCGGAACACGGCGGCGGCAACAACTCCACCTTCACCTGCCGCTCTCTGACCTCGACCGGCACGGATACCTACGCCACGATCGCAGGCGCGATCAACGCGATGAAAGGCCCGCTGCACGGCGGTGCGAACGCGAAAGTCATGCAGATGCTGGACAATATCAAGAAGAACGTCGCAAATACCTCCGACGACGGACAGCTGAAAGACTATATGCGCCTGATCCTCGAAGGGAAGGCAAACGACGGTTCCCGCAAGATATTCGGCCTCGGCCACGCGGTCTACACGCAGTCCGACCCGAGAGAAGTCCTGCTCAAAAAGTACGCAAGGGAAATGGCCGCCAAAACCGATATGGAAGCCGACTTCGAGCTCATGGAGCGCATCGAAAAGTTCGGCCTCGAGCTGGTCATGGAAAAAAACAAGGATCACCGCACCATGTGCGCAAACGTCGACATGTACTCCGGCCTCGTATACCGCATGCTCGGCATCCCCGACGAGATGTTCACGCCCCTGTTCGCCGTCGCAAGGCTCAGCGGCTGGTGTGCGCACAGACTTGAAGAGCTCATCAGCGGCGGAAAGCTCATCCGCCCCGGCTACAAAGCCGTCATGCCCAAGGACGCCCATTACATACCGATCGAGGAAAGGGTATAAATCCATGTTCCTTCTTCCCGCAGTGCCGAAACGGCATTGCGGGTTTTGTCTGTCTTTCCTGCAAAAATTGAAAGAATTTCACCGTGCTCTTGCAATTTGAATTCCAATCATATATAATTGAACCGATAAGTGCAAGACGAGAATTATCCTATGCAAATGCAAAGAGGTGCGATACATGGAACAGAACGCGCAGGAGCTGCTCGACAGGCTCAATCACAGCGGCAAGAAGCTGTCCAAAAGCCACAGAAGAATCGCGGAATGCATCGTCAATCACTACGATAAAGCGGCCTTCATGACCGCGAGCAAGCTCGGCGAATACGTGGGCGTGAGCGAATCCACGGTCGTGCGCTTTGCTTCGGCGCTGGGCTACGAAGGCTTCCCGCAGCTTCAGAAGGCGCTTCAGGAGCTCGTGCGCCACAGGCTGACCGCGAGCCAGCGCCTCGAAATGACGGGCGAAATGGAGAGCGGACAGGTGCTCAACAAAGTGCTCAGGACCGATATGCAGAACATACGCTCCACGCTCGACGAGCTGGACATCAACGTGTTCGACGCGGTCGTCGAAAGCCTTCTGACCGCGCGGAAGATCTACGTGCTCGGCTTAAGGGCCAGCGCGCCGCTTGCGGAGTTTTTCGGGCACTACCTCAATTTCATTTTCCCGAACGTGGATACCGTCACCAGCGGCGTAAGCGACGTATTCGAACAGATCGCCCGCATCAGCGAGGAAGACGTGCTGATCGGCATCTCCTTCCCGCGCTACACGAATCACACGGTTAAAGCCATGCGCTTTGCAAGGAGCAGAGGCGCGACGCTCATCGGAATCACCGACGGGCCTCTTTCTCCGCTGCACACCGAGAGCAATTACTGCCTTATGGCAAAGAGCGACATGTCCTCCTTCGTCGATTCGCTCGCTGCACCGATCAGCCTGATCAACGCGCTGATCGTTGCACTCAGTCAGCGCAGGCGCCATCAGGTCGTGGAATACTTCCATGAAGTCGAGGACATCTGGAACGAATACGGCGTATACCTCAGCAAGAGCGGTGAATGATATGAAGCTGAAAATCGGCATCGTCGGCGCCGGCGCGGCGGGGCTCATGGCGGCGAAATACGCGCTCGATGCAGGCGCGGACGTGACTGTGCTTGAAAAAAACGAAAAGACGGGCAAAAAGCTCTATATAACCGGCAAAGGCCGTTGCAACGTCACAAACGCCTGCGACAGGGACGAGCTCATGAAAAGCCTCGTGAGAAATCCGAGGTTTCTGTACGCGTCCCTAAGTCTTCTGGATAACGAAGGGATCATGCGCCTGTTCGAAAGCCTGGGCGTAAAACTCAAAACGGAGCGCGGCCAGCGGGTGTTTCCTGAAAGCGACCACGCAAGCGACATAAGCCACGCGCTGGAAAGCTATATCCTTTCGCACGGCGCAAAGCTTTTATTGAATACGGAAGTAAGGCAATTGCTGATCGAAGACGGCGTCTGCAAAGGCCTCAGCACCGACAAGGGCGACATGTGCTTCGACAGGGTCGTTCTTGCGACGGGGGGGCTCAGCTATCCCGTGACCGGGTCTAACGGCGAGGGGCACAGGATGATGAAGGCTTCCGGCCACGCCATCACACCCTGCCGACCGGCGCTTACGCCCATCGAGACCAACGAAGACTGGCCGAAGGAACTGATGGGCTTAAGCCTCAAAAACGTAAACCTCTCCGCCTACGCCTCTGTCAAGGGAAAGCGCAAACGCATCTATTCGGAAGCCGGCGAAATGCTGTTTACGCATTTCGGCGTAAGCGGCCCGCTCGTTCTGACGCTTTCGAGTCTGCTTCCCGAGGATTACAGGGAAACGGAACTGTATATCGATCTCAAGCCCGCGCTCGACGAAGCCCGTCTCGACGCCCGCTTCCTCAGGGGTTTTGCTTCGATGCCCAACAAACAGCTGATCAGCTTCATGGATACGCTGGAGCCGCACGCATTGGGCGAGATGATCTTGCGCCTTGCCGGCGTGTCCGCCTACAAGCAGATAAACTCCGTGACAGCGGAGGAAAGAAAAAGAATCGAAAAGCTGGTAAAAGCGCTGCCGCTCACCGTCAAACGCCTGCGCGGCTTTGACGAAGCCATCATAACGCGCGGAGGCGTGAGCGTTTCCGAGATCGATCCTTCCACGATGCAGAGCAAGCTCGTCAAAAACCTCTATGCCGCGGGAGAACTTTTGGACGTCGACGCGCTGACCGGCGGCTTCAACATTACCGTGGCTTTTGCGACCGGCGCGCTGGCCGGCAAAAGCGCTGCCCTTTCGGAGGCCCGGACATGACGGAGCTCTATAGCGCCTCCTACGTCGGCGAACAAAAGCGTCTGTACAAAAAGAGACTTATGCTGTGCGCGGCAACGGCTGTTTCCGTTCTGTTCGTTTGTGTGCTTTTGTGTTTCTTTGTGAACACCAAAACGGCAAATGTGCTGTACTTCGTTACGATCGGTCTTTCGATCCCCGCAGGATGGGTCTATCTGCTGTATTTGCGGCCGAGGCGCAAAAGCGCCCGCGCCGAGTACACGCACTGCGAGAACATTCTTTCAAAAACGGACTCTGAATTGCACAGTGGCGTTCTGAGCGTATCCAAACAGAAAACACAGGTCCCCGGAAGCATACAGGTAAGGAGCGTAAGGCTTACGAGCGGAGAAGAGACGCACTTTTTTCATTTAAACGCCGCGTTTACGCTCCCTGCCGACGGAACGCACGTCACCCTGCGCACGGTAAACAACTACGTGACCGCCTGCGAGGTTAACGAAGATGCGTAAGTATTCGACTCTCCGTTGGTTCTTGCGGATGATCCCCGCGCTGCTTGCGTGGACCGCGTTCATGCTCATCCTCTGGGGCTTTGTGTATTTGCGGCTTACGGATACTTCGGCTGAGCAAAAGCTCGTCCTCTACATAGACGGACAAGTCCTGAATGCCCGGGACATGATGCTCGAACTCGAAAGCAAAACGGTCGAAAACGCATCGAAGGAAAGCGCTTTCGGACAGGACGCCGATATAAGAATGATAAAGATAAGGCCTCTGACATACAACATACTCGGCTATTCTGCCGAAAACGAGGCCGATCTCTTTATCGTAGCAGAGCCGGATATGGAGGAGCTGCTTGACTGGTTCCTGCCCCTGCCCGAGGAGCTGTCCGCGCTCGGCAGCTGCTATCTGAAGGACGGCACAGCCTATGGTGTCGAGATCAATATAAGCAGGTACATCGATAACGCTTATGTATATCAAAGCGCACCCGAAACGAATTACCTTTGTATGTGCAAAAATACCGTGCACGCGGGAGACGTGGACACAGCCGCGCCGGGCTTCTTTGCCTGGCTGATCGGCGAAAATAATAAAACGTTTGAGGAGGCCCCATGAAAAAACTGATTTGCGCGATCCTTGCGCTTGCCCTTATGGGAAGCTTATCCGGCTTTTCCGAGAACACCGCTTCTGAAACGCTCTACGTTTCAAAGGTCGAAAACCTCCCCGAAGATTTCATCTTCGGTGTAGACGCTTCAAGCGTGATCTCGCTTGAAAACAGCGGCGTCAGGTTTTACGGCTTTGACGGAAACGAACAGGACGTATTCAGGACGCTTTCCCAAAGCGGGATCAACTACATCCGCGTCCGCGTCTGGAATGATCCCTACGACGCGAAAGGGCGCGGCTACGGCGGCGGAAACTGCGACATCGCTACCGCCGTCGCCATCGGCAGGCGCGCCACGGAAAACGGCATGAAGCTGCTGGTCGATTTCCACTACTCCGACTTCTGGGCCGACCCGTCCAAGCAGATGGTGCCCAAAAGCTGGAGGGATATGGACATAGAGACCAAAACGCAGGCCGTGTACGACTTTACGAAGGAATGCCTTCTGACGCTCAGAAACGAGGGCGTCGACGTCGGTATGGTGCAGGTGGGCAACGAGACGAATACCTTCATGTGCGGCGAAAAGACCTGGTTCAACATCACCTATCTCATGGATGCGGGCGCAAAGGCCGTCAGGGAAATCTACCCGGAGGCGCTCGTCGCCGTTCACTTTACTAACCCCGAAAAGCAGGGAAACTATGCAAACTTCGCGAGCAAGCTTGCCTATTACGCGGTCGATTACGACGTTTTCGGCACCTCCTGGTATCCCTATTGGCACGGCAGCCTCGAGAACCTGAGCACAGTCTTAAGCGAAATATCCGAAAAATACGGCAAAAAGGTCATGGTGCTCGAGACCTCCTACGCCTATACGACGGAGGACAGCGACTTTTTCGGCAACACCATCGGTGACACGAGCGAAGGCGGCTATCCGATCACCGTACAGGGACAGGCAAATCTGATCAGAGACCTTACCGACGCGATGGTCAATCACACAGCAAACGGCATCGGCATCTGCTATTGGGAAGGTACCTGGATCAGCGTAGGCGGGGACAGCCGGGAAGAAAACCATGCTCTTTGGGAAAGCTTCGGCTCCGGCTGGGCGACGAGCTTTGCGGGTTATTACGATCCGAACGACGCCGGAAAGTATTACGGCGGAAATGCAGTGGACAATCAGGCGCTGTTTGACAAAAATGGTTTGCCGCTCGAATCCCTGAAGGTCTTCAGCCTCATGCGTTCGGGAAACGAATTGCCCGTTACCGCCAACGCGCTCGAAAACGCCGCCGTGATCTGCGACATTAACGGTGAGATCGCTCTTCCCGCGACCGTAAACGCCGTCATGAACGACAATTCCAGGCGCGCCGTGGACGTGACGTGGAATATCGACGAAGCGGGTTTGGAGACGCTCAGGCGTCAGGGAACCGGGACGTATACGATCGAAGGCACAGCCGGAGACAAAAAGGCGCTTTGCCGCCTTACGTTGATCGAATTCAACTATCTTGCGGACTGGAGCTTTGAAGAATCTTCGGACGCGTGGAAGCTTACCGACCTAAAGAAAGCGGACGAGCTGTACATAGAGGATAAGAAGACCGACAGTTTGACCGGGAGCAAGCACGCGCATTTCTGGTCGAAGGCCAAAGACAGCGTGGAATTCACCCTCGAACAGGAAGTGCAAAACCTTGACGCCGGCAAATACAAGTTCAGCGTCTCCATCATGGGCGGAGACTGCGGCGATACGGAAATCTACGCCTACGTGAAAATCGGCGGTGAAACGGTTGCGACCTGCCCCAGGAGCATAAACGGCTACGGCAATTGGGATACTGCTCTGATCCCGGAAATCCTGCTGCCCGAGGGCGGCAGTCTGACCGTCGGCGTGTACGTCAAATGCGCCGGCGAGGGAAACGGTGCGTGGGGCAAGATCGACGACGCGATGCTGAACCGGGTAAACGAGTGACCTTTTCGGGTACTCGACTTTCTTACAATTCTCAGTGCCTGTCCCAGAATTTCCGAAGCTCTCGGGCCAGACGGCCGATATCGACGGCCTTTGGCTTCATGTGCGGCGGAAACAGGGACAGGTATTCTTCGCTCGAATATCTTTCGTCAATGAACAGCACGGCGCCGACGTCCGACGAAGTGCGTATGACACGTCCCGCCGCCTGCAGGCATTTGCCCATGCCGGGATAAACATAGGCAGTCTGAAAGCCGCCCTCGCCCGCGTCGTCGTCGTAAAGCTGCTTCAGCGCGTTGTTTTCAAAATTGATCTGCGGAAGGCAGACGCCGACGATCGCAGCGCCGATCAGCCTGCTTCCCGGAAGGTCGATACCCTCGGAAAACACGCCGCCCATCGCGATGAAGGCGACCATGGAGTTTTCCGGATCTTCCCTGAAGGCGTTCAGGTATTCGAGCCTCGCCTTTTCGCTCATCTCGCTTTGCTGCTTCAGTGTCTCCACGCGCGGTTCGAGCGAAAGAAAATACTCATAGACGAGGTTCAGATATCCGTGGCTCGGAAAGCAGGCAAGGTAGTTTCCTGTTTTCGACAAAGCGAGCGCGTGGATGGCCTTCGCCACCGACAGCGCGCTTTCGTTGCGTACGGAATAGCGGGTGGGAATGTCCATTCTGAGGCAAAGCAGGTTTTCACGCGGAAAGGGGGAGGCCAGAGCGAGCAGCTTATCCGCATCCCTGCTGAATGAAAACATGGCCGCGTAATGCTCCATGGGGCTGAGCGTCGCCGAAAACAGCGCCGTTCCGCACATGCGTTTCATTGTCTTTGCGAGCAGCGGCGTAGGATTCCAGCACCAAAGCCGCACGCGGTTTCGCTTTCCTTCAGGCGTAAGCATAAGCTTATAGCTTTCTTCGTCAAAATCGTTCGAAGCGCGCAGAAACGCGGCGGATTTGAAATAGACGTCGCTGAGCATCTCGCCGAGCTCACCGCCCACCGAAAGTTCGCCTTTGGCAGCGTCCATGAAGCGTTTCAGCGTATCGATGAGCTTTGAGGGCAATTCGCTTCGCAGCTCGGGCTCGTCCGCCTTGTCGAGACTCAGTATGACCTCGGTCAAAGCGATATACAGTTCGCTCCTCTTTCCCAGCGCTTTACCCACATTCGTTCGCAGTGTTCTGGTTTCATTGTAGCCGATTTCCGCGGAATACATTTCGCGTGCGCGGTCGATCAGGTTGTGCGCTTCGTCGATCAGAAGCGTGTACCTGCCGCTTTTGTCAAAGAAACGCTTGAGGCGGACGGCGGGATCGAACACGTAATTGTAGTCGCAAATGATGACCTGCGCTGTTTCGCTCAGCGCCAGGCATAGCTCGAACGGGCAAAGATTGTATTTGTCCGCAAGGAGCCGTATTTTCGCTTCGTCGAACGCGCTTTCGTTCCAGCTTTCGCTCACGGCGTGCTTTTGCCTGTCGAAGTGTCCTCTGGCCCTTGGACAGAATTCGGGATCGCAGCGCCTGTCCGGCGTGGGGCAGAGCTTTCGTTTCGCGCTTATGGAGACCGAGCGGACGGAGAAGCCTTTTTGCCGCATCAGCTTCAGCGTGTTTTCTGCAGCGATTCGGCCCGTGCCGCGCGCGGTCAGATAAAACACGGTGTCGCTTAGGCCTTCCCCGAGCGCCTTAATGGCGGGGAACAGCGCGGCCGCGGTCTTTCCGATGCCCGTGGGCGCTTCACACAAAAGCTTGGTTTTCGAACGTATGGCGCGATACACCGCGGCGGCCATTTCCCTTTGGCCGTCCCGGAAGCTGTCGAATGGGAAGCCCGTATTCCTGACGGAGGGCAGCGAAACGTCGAGCCAGCTGATCCGCTTTTTCAGCCGCTCAACGTACACGCGGACATATTTTGAAAATCTTTCGGAAAGCACTTGCGCGTCATGCACCCGCATGAACTCTGCCCGTTCGCCGGTCAGGTTCAGATAGACAAGCCGAAGGGCGCACTCCTTAAGACCGTTCTGCTTTGACAGGATATAGGCATAGATTTCAGCCTGTGCCCAGTGTACAGGATAATCGTCGATACGGATCAGCGCCGGCGGGAGGCGCGTGGTTTTTATTTCCTCGACCAGGCAGCTGTCTCCCTTCAGCATTAGGCCGTCCACGCGCCCCTGCACCGTCAGCTCGATCCCGTCGATCGTCTCGGTGAGCTTTACCGGCACCTCGGCGCGAAAGTCTTTGCTGTAGGTGTTCTGCTGCATCAGGTGGCCGGTCAGCCCTTCCTGCATGCGGTCGATCGCACCCGCGCTCATCGAAAGATCGCCGCCCTCGTAATAGGTCTCGGCGATCGTGCGAACATTTACGCTGTAGGACATCAGTCGAAGATCTGCATGATGGCGCACTTGAGATATCTGGTCTCCGGCGAAGCGGGCAGCACGGGATGGTCGTGCGCCTGAGACCTCAACTCCACGAACCTTACGCGCTTCTTTGCGTCGCGCGCGGCGATGTTGATCATGTCTACAAACTGCTGTGTGGAGACATGCTGGCTGCAGGAGCAGCTGACGAGATATCCGCCGTCCCGTGTCAGACGAAGCCCGCGCAGGTTGATTTCCTTGTAGCCCCTGAGCGCGCTTTCGACCTGGCTGCGCGTCTTCGTGAAGGCGGGCGGGTCGAGAATGACGAGATCGTATTTGCTCTTAGCGTCGGTGAGCTCCCGGAGATGGTCAAAACAGTTGTGCGCCTCGAAGCGGACGTTCGTAAGGCCATTCATTTCCGCGTTTTCACGCGCGACCAAAAGCGCTTCTTCCGAAATATCCACGCCGAGTACGTCCTTTGCGCCGCCCTTTGCGGCGTTCAGGGCAAAGGAGCCGTTGTGGCAAAAGCAGTCCAGCACCGTAGCGCCCTTACTCAGCTTCATGACCTCTATGCGATTTTCCTTCTGATCGAGGAAGTAGCCCGTCTTTTGACCGTTTATCACATCGACGGAGTACTTGATGCCGTTCTCGGTCATGATCACGCGGGGCGGCACCTCGCCGTAAAGCAGGCCGGTCGTCTGCTGCATGCCTTCCAGACGCCTGACCGGCACGTCGCTGCGCTCGTAGATTCCCCGGGGATGAACGATCTCGACGAGCAGCTGCGTTATCACGCTTTTCCATTTTTCGATGCCCAGCGACATGCTCTGAATGACCAGCACGTCGTCGAACTTGTCCACGATCAGCCCGGGCAGAAAGTCGCTCTCGGAGTAGATGAGGCGGCAGCTGTTTATATCGCACAGCAACTTTCGGTAATCGTAAGCGGTCTGAATGCGCCGACGGAAAAAATCATCGTTGACCGGCTCGTCGTGGTAAGTCAGCATCCTCAGCGTGATCTGGGAATTCGGATTGTAAAACGCCCTGCCCAGATAAACGTCCTTGCTTGAAAAGACGTCGACGACGTCTCCGGGCGTATAATCGCCCTTCACCTCCACGACGTCCGAGGCGAAAACCCAGGGATGTCCGCTGCGCACGCGGCTTTCGCGTGTCGCTTTCAGTATCGCTTTTGCCATGTGTGTCTTTCTCCTTTATGTCAATCGAGCAGGATATCGAGATTGAGCTCGTATTCGCCCGGGCGTATCATGTATTTTTCGTCCTGCACGGTGCTCCAGGCCATGTCTCCGCCGATGCCCGCGTGAACCGCGTCGGTGTGTACCACGGTCTGCGGCCTTAAAGGAAGCTCGTGATCGTGCATCGCGTTTCTCAAATCTTCCGTCGCGTAATGGTGCGCGTCGAAATGCATGGGATTTACGGCCGCGAAGGTGAGGCTCCTGCCGTCGTCGGAAAGGAAGCTTACCCTGCTGACCTGATCCCTTCCTCCGTTTTCGGCGGGCGGCGTGAAGGGGAAGTGCATGTCGCCGACGCTGTCGCGGTACAGGCCGAGTTTGCAGCTTTCATGCCGGTCGGGATAGCTTTCGCCGGGGCCCAAACCGAACCATTCGACCGTTTCGAATTCCTCCGGCAGTACCCAGGTGAGCCCCAGACGTTCCACGCATTTAATGCCGCTCAAGCGGAAATGTACGCTCAAACTGATGCGCCCGTCACCGGAAATCAGCAGCCTCGTGAACACGTCCAGCGCTGCGCCCTCCACGCTGCGGGAGCTCAAACGGCTCACCCGCGCGATGCGCACCCTTCCATCGCTCAGCGTCGCCGCGTTCAGGGAGATGAGCTTGCGCACACAGTTTTCGGACGTAAAGGCGGCAAAGTTTTCATATTCTCCCCAGCCGGGCTGCGCATTGAGCCCGCTTAAGCCGCGTATGGCCGCTTCGCTGAGCCCGCCCAGCATGTACTCCTTGCCCTTCCGGTTCAGGCTTACGATGGAGCCGGAGGATTTGAGTATTTCGAGCGTAAAGTCCTTGCCTTTGACGGTGATGGAGCCGTGCGAATCGTCGAAGGAGGCGGGCGCAAAGCGCATCTTGCGGGGCAGAGGTTTGAGCGCCGTGAGCTCAAACTGTTCGGAGAACGGCTCCAGCTCTTCGCAGCTTAGCTCCATGTCGATGTACGCTACGTTTCCGGGCGCGCTTTCGGGACCCACGCTGAAGGCGTATTCGCTCATCGGCGCGAGCTCGGGGATCGGGATCTCGCCCGTCGATACGGCTTCACCGTCGCCGTACGCCGTCCATTCAAGACGGATCAGCGGCGTGCGGGTGAACATATAGCGGTTTTTGATCACATAGTTGTTTCCCTTAATGCGCTCGACGAACAGGGGCTTGTAAATATGGGCAAGCTCGACGCCGGCGGGCTTTACGGTCAGTTCGTGGGTCACCACGCCGTTCATGCACATAAAGCGCGGTTCGAACGGCTCCACGACGCTTTCGAAAAAGTCTCCGCCGTAGCCGGCAAAGCGCTTTCCGTTTTCGTCCGTCTGCCAAAGTGCCTTGTCCTGGAAATCCCAGACGAAGCCGCCCTGAAATCTCTCGAAGCGTTCCGTCAGCGTCCTGAAATGCTTGAGGCCGCCGCCGGAATTGAGGATCTGATAGGCGTACTCGCAGAGGATGACGGGACGCACGTCCCTTGCGTCGCAAAGGATGTCCACGATCCTTTCGCGGCCGGGATACATGGGGCAGCGTATGTCGCTGATCGAAGCCGAGGGATCGCCGGATTCGTATTGCACCGGGCGGGTGGGGTCGTAGGCCCTGAGCCACGCTGCCATGGCTGCGTGATTTGGGCCGATACCGCTTTCGTTGCCCAGCGACCAGATGATGATGGAGGGATGGTTTTTGTGTATTTGCGCCATTCGCCGTGCGCGCTGCAAAAACGTCTCTGCCCATTCCGGGCTGTTCGTAAGGTAGGCAAGGGTGCCGTGCGTTTCCACGTTGGCTTCGCATACGACCATCAGCCCGTATTCGTCGCAAAGTTCGTAAAAGTATGGATCGTCCGGGTAATGACAGGTGCGCACTGCGTTGATGTTCATCTGCTTCATCAGCAGGACTTCTTTTTTCATTTCTTCGCGGGGCACATAGTGGCCGCTCGCGATGCAGTGCTCGTGGCGGTTGACGCCGCGCACGAGGACCCTTTGGCCGTTTAGCTTAAGTATGCCGTTTTCGACGTACACGCTTCTGAATCCGAAGCGAATGCGCTCCCTGTCCGCCGCGTCTCCGCTCGTGGGATCCAAAAGCGCGAGGTGTACGCGGTACAGGTTCGGGTTTTCGCAGCTCCATAGCTTTGGATCGTCGATATGGATTTTGAACTTCGCGTGGCCCGGCATGGGCGAATCATGGTCGGTAAAGGAGGGCATCTTGCTTGCGGGCGCGCGCTTTTCCTTGTAGATGATGTTGCCGCTCGGGTCGTAGATGTGCAGCCTGACCAGCGTATCGGCGTAGCCGTGCACGCGCGACACCTGCACGTCGATCTCCGCATTGCCGTACATGTCCGCCTTTATAAAGGCGTCTTCGATGTGCGTGCGCGGCTTCGCGTACAGCGTGACCGGGCGGAATACGCCGGACAGGTGCCAGTAATCCTGATCCTCAAGGTAGGTGGTGTCTGTAAAGCGCATGACCTGCAGCGCTATGCAGTTCGTGCCTGCATAGGCAAAGCGCGTGATGTCGAATTCCGCCTGCAGCTTGCTGTCCTGGGAATAGCCTACGGGATTTCCGTTGACCCAGACGTAAAAGCCCGAATCGACCCCGCCGAAATTGAGTATCAGCCTTTTGCCGACGAAATATTCGGGAAGCTCGAAGTTCCTTCTGTACAGACCAGTGGGTATTTTATCCGGAAGATGCGGCGGATTGCGGCTTGAAAAGTAATCGCTGTCGACGTTGTAACCGGGCGTGATCTGATGCGCGCCGGGCTCGTCCGTAAAGGGATAAGCCCAGTTTGTGTAGATGGGCTCGCCGTATCCCTCGAGTTCCCAGCAGCCGGGTACGCTGATCTCGTTCCAGTCATTGTCGTTGAAGTCGGGAAGAAAGAAACCTGCCGGCAGCAGGGAAGGATGTTCGCAGAGCGTAAACTTCCAGCTTCCGTCCAGGCTCATGCTCAGTGTATTGCCCCACGGGGAGTGAGCGGGCAGGCGGTTGATCGACTGCACCTCTACGTTCTGCCATTCCGGTCTGGTATGAAAATTCATTCGCCATGCTCCTTTCTGCTGCTGTCGTTGAGGTCGCTTAAATCCTTGCCGAGAGACAAAATCATATCGCTGAGAGTAAACAGGTATCGAAAGCCCGATTGTTTCATGCGCGAGGAATCCATGATGAGCCCGGTAGGCGGCGCGTAGGGGAGAGAAGAAGCGTCTTTGGGCAGTTCGTGGACGACTCTGCTTTCGCCGTCGGACAGTAGTTTGCTGATATTGCGCGCCAATTCGTTGATCGTGCAGCTGCACCCGTCGCCGCATACGTTGTAGGTCTTTCCGTCCTTGCCGTGCGTGAGCAAAAACAGTATTGCCCTGACTGCGTCGGAAATATGTACGTAATTCCCGCGGGAAGTGCCGGGCGTTTTCAAAACGATATCCTGCTTCGATAGTGCCGCTTTCGCAAAGCATGCGTAGGCTCTGCTCTCCGTGGGCTTTATGCCCGCGCCGATCACCTGGGACAGGCGGGCCGTGCAGACGTTCAGCCCATACTGCTGCGCGTAGCAGGCGCAGGCCGCTTCCGACATGCGCTTTCCCACCGGGTAGCACGAGCGCGGGGAGGACAGATCGAGGAAGCCGAGCCTGTCCTCATCCGCGAGCCCATCAATAGCGCCGTATACTTCCATCGAGCTCAGATACACCATGGCTTTGGGCTGCTTTTTGCGCGCAAGCTCCAGTACGCCGAAGGTGCCAAAGCAGATGCTGCGCAGGGAATCGGCGCTGCGGTCCTTCAATTCCGCGCTGGCGGTGGGAGACGCGCAGTGTACGATGTAGTCGATTTTATCGGGCAGACCGGCCATGTCCGCAAGATCGGCCGTCTGCACGCTCACTTCTTCTCTTCCGGCGATGCCCTGCAGGTTCTGAAGGCTTTTATCGCTTCTCACGGGACAAAGCAAGCGCAGGCCGAGTTTTTCCGTGCGGTTCAGGTACAACAGCGTCCTGCAAAGCGCGCCGCCGACCATGCCGCTCGCGCCGGTTATGAGAATGCTTACGCCCCGAAAGGCCTGTACGGCGTCCGTATTCTCCGCGGCGATCTTTATGCATTCGGCGTAAGCCGGTCTGCCGGGGCATTCGATCAACGCGTTCATAGGGCACCCACCTGACTGTTTTCTCTCGCGTCCATGATCGCGCGTGCCATATAGTAGTCCGAAGCCGTAGTGATCTTTATGTTTTCGCTGGGTCCCAGAACGGTGTACAGCTTGTGCCCGTAGTGATTCATGAGCGTCGCCGAATCGATGGCCTGTGTGTAACCCTCTTTTTGCGCACTAATGTGCGCACAATAGATGTCTTCCAGCATAAAGCACTGCGGCGCGCGCACGAGCCGAGCATTGGTACGGTCTACCACATGGGAGATCGAACCGCTTTCGTCTGCTGTCATGATGGTCTCGATCGCGTTTGAAACGGTGATGGCGTTTCCGTGCTCCCTCGCGCAGGCAATGCAGTCGCTCACCAGTGCGTCGCTGATCAGCGGGCGCACGCCGTCGTGGATAAGTAGCAGCACGTCTTTCGTGCTTTCTTCGTTTTGATGGATCGCTTTGATGCCGTTAAAGATGCTGTCCTGACCGGTTTTGCCGCCCGAGACGACGAGATTTACCTTGCTTATGTCATACCTTGTGAGCAGGGACCTGAGATAGTCGATCCTGTCTTCGATGCAGACGACGCAGATGGCGTCGATCAGCGGATTCAGTTGAAAATACTCCAGGGTATGAATGATGACGGGCTTGCTGGAAATGACCAGAAACTGCTTGGGCACAGAGGCAGAAGACAGCCGCGTTCCCGTGCCGCCCGCAAAAATCAAAGCGATGTTCTTCATACCGTCCTCCCGAAAAAGCAAAACAGTATAAATTAAACTATTTTATAGTATAACAGAAAAGCCGGCGTTTTTCAATCGGTGTGTTTGAATTTTGGTAAAAGTTTTGTTTTGTGGTGACAATCTTTGCAAACACGTACTATAATTCAGGATAAAGGAAAAATGTTCGGTTTTGGAGGTTCCCATGGAGCACACTAAGCGCGTGGACAGGATCGGCGTCATCGCAGCGACGCTGATGTCCACGCCCAACGTCGTACACAATTACAGCGAATTCTGCGATATGTTTTCCATATCCAAATCGACCGTGAGCGAGGATATGGAAATACTGCTTTCCGGTTTTGAAAAATACAAATGCGGCATCATCGAAACCATCGCGGGCGCGGCGGGCGGCGTGCGGTTTCGCCCGTATCTGAACGCGGAAGTGAAAAAGGCCAGAATAAAGGCGCTCGCGGAAAAGCTTTCCGAGCCCGGAAGGCTTCTGCCCGGCGGATTTCTGTACTCTTCCGATATCGCCAGCGACCCCGTGATTACCTACGAGCTTGCGCAGATCGTCGCCGACAAATACTACGATAACCCGCCGGACTTTGTTCTTACGATGGAGACCAAGGGAATTCCCTTTGCGCTGATGACCGCAAAGGCGCTTGGCGTAAGTCTGGTCATTGCCAGAAGAGATTCCAAAGCCTACGAGGGCAGCGCCGTAAAGATCAACTACACCTCCGGCAGCGACAACGAGCAGATCGACACGATGGCCGTCTCCCGCAGGGCCGTGAAGGCCGGGCAGAAGGCTTTGATCGTCGACGACTTCGTAAAGGGCGGCGGAACGATCTTGGGCATGGCCGAAATGATGAAGGAATGCCAGATCAAGGTCCTCGGTGTGGAAGTGATGATCAAGACCGAGAAGCCTGAAAAGAAGCTCTATCAGGCGGTTTCCTCGCTCTTGGTGCTCAAGGGCATCGACCGCATCAGCAGCGCCTGCGAAGTAGTGCCGGAAAAGGATTATTTATAATTGACACGGAGCCCAAACGGGTGTACAATAGATAAACCATATGTCTGAACGGCATTTTGTGCCGTTCATTCTTTATCGCGGAGGACGGATGTTTGTAATCGTAGGGCTCGGGAACCCGGGCACAAAGTACGAAAATACGCTGCACAACACGGGCTTTGGCGTGATCGACCTGCTTTCCCGTGAACACGGCATTCCCGTGGAAAGAAAGAAATGCAAGGCGCTCCTCGGAGAAGGGCTCATAGCCGGAAAACGCGCCGTGCTCTGCAAACCGCAGACATACATGAACCTTTCGGGTGAAAGCGTCGTGCAGCTTCTGAACTGGTACAAGTGCGCCTTGGACGAACTCGTACTCGTCTACGACGACGTCGACCTGCCTGCGGGCAAGCTCCGCTTTCGCGCCGAGGGCAGCGCGGGCACACACAACGGCATGAGAAACATCGTCGAGCTCCTCGGAAAAACTGCGTTTCCGCGCTTTCGGGTCGGTATCGGCCGCCCGCCGGAAAGAATGGACCTTGCTGACTACGTCCTCTCGAAACCCGACGCCGAAAACAAGACCCTCATCAACGAAGCCCAGCTGAAGGCTGCCAAAGCCATAGAAACCTATATTTCGCAGGGCGTCGAAGCCACGCGCGTGCTGGTAGGAAAGTGATATGACGGAAAAAACACTGGGTCAATGCGTATTACCCCTGATCGAAGAGCTGGACGGCTTTGTACAGCTCAAAAACGCGCTGCATCGCCACTGCGTAATCAACGTAAGCGGCATCGACGATTCGGGCACTGTCGCCGTGATGAGCGCGCTCAAGCGCAGCACCGACAGGCCCTTCATCGTGCTTTGCGAAAACGAGCTGATCGGGCGCTTCCGCGCAGAAGATTACAACGCGCTGGGGATAAACGCGAAGCTGCTCCCGTCGCTCGAGGTATCGTTTCTGAAAACCGACGCCGCGAGCCGTGAAATAAGCCTTCAGCGCCTCTCGGCGCTTGGCGATTTTGCGACGGGAAAGGCGGACGTGCTCGTCGTTCCCGCAGACGCGGTTTTGAACCGCTTCATGCCCCGAAGCCGCTTTACCGAAAACATCATCACCCTGAAGGACGCGCAGGTCGTAAAGCCAGCGCAGCTTCTCGAAAAGCTGACGCAGGCAGGTTACGAAAGACTCGAGATCGTCGAAAGCAGGGGACAGTGCTCTCTGCGCGGCGGCATACTGGACGTGTATCCCGTGGGAACGATGAACGCGGTACGGGTCGAGTTTTTCGACGACGAGATCGACTCGATACGCTTTTTCGACGTGCTGACCCAAAGAAGCCTCGACCGCATCGACGAAGTTTCGATCTATCCCGCCCGCGAGCTTCTCCTGAACAAAGACGAAGCCGCCGATGCGGCCAAATCCATTCGCCGGCTGCTCAGCCTCGACGGCGAAAAGGAAAAGCTCGACCGGCAAAGGAACATCGAGACAGAGTTCGATCTTTTGCCGTATGAAAAGTTTTTTGAACTGACCTCTGACGGCGAGGAGGGCGACGAAACGGACCTTCCCTCCATGTGGGAGCTCGGTTCTCAAAGCGAGGAAAAGCCGGAAGCGTCGGCCGCTGCGAAAAAGCAGCCCGGCAGGCTCGAAAAGCGCTTTAACGCAGTCATCGACGCGCTCGAAAACGGGCGATCGCTCGACGTGGAAAACGCCTTGTTCAACATACTGCGTCCGGACAGCGCAAGCATCTTCGACTTCATGCCGGAAGCCATCATCGTTCTGGAGCACAGTGATCGGGTGGCCGAACGCTGCAAGGGCATCAGAGACGAGTTCCTTCTGAGCTTCAAGGCGGCTTTCGAGCGGGGCGAAGCGCTCGGAGAGCAGAGCGAACTCCTGCTCGGCTACGACGAATTGATCCCAGTCATAAAGAAGCACGAAGTCATTACAGTGGATTCCTTCCTGCGGACGCAGAACGACTTTCCTCCGCAGAAGCTGATCAAATTCGAGTGCGTCGGCACGCCCGGCTACAATTCGAATATCAAAGAGCTCGCCGCGGAAATTACGCGGCTCAAAGCGCAGGGCGCCTACATACTGCTGCTTGCGGGCGGCACGGCCAGGAGCCAGCGCCTGAGCAGACTGCTCAACGAAGAAGAGCTCATCGTCCCCGCGCCGGAAAGCATCCCAGAGAGGGTGGAAAAGGGCGCGCCCATGATACTGCCTTCCAACATCTCCGGCGGCTTCATATTCCGTGAGCTTCCGCTCTACGTGTTCAGCGAGGTCGACCTTTTCGGGCGGGGCAAGCACAGAAAGCGCACACCCACGAGCACCGAAAACAAGTCCTCCGTGTTCACGCAGCTCAGGATCGGCGATTACGTCGTTCACGAAAACCACGGCATCGGCCAGTACCTGGGCACTGTCCGCATGAACGTGGACGGAACGTACAGAGACTTTCTGAACATCCGCTACGGCGGAACGGACAAGCTCTACGTACCCACTGATCAGATGGACCGTATACAAAAGTACATCGGCTCGGAGGGCGAAACGCCAAAACTCAACCACTTATCCGGTGGCGACTGGCAAAAGCAGAAGGCCAAAGTCCGGCGCGCGATCAAGGAAATTGCGGGAGACCTGATAAAGCTCTACGCGGCCAGAAGCGCTTCTCCCGGATACGCGTTCAACCCCGATACGCCCTGGCAGAAGGAATTCGAAGACAACTTCCCCTTCGAGGAAACGCCCGATCAGGTCACGGCGATCGCCGAGATCAAAAAAGACATGGAAAAGCCCATGGTCATGGACAGGCTGCTGTGCGGCGACGTGGGCTACGGAAAGACCGAGGTAGCGCTCAGAGCCGTCTTCAAATGCGTCATGGACGGAAAGCAGGCCGTGCTGCTCGCGCCGACGACCATACTGGTTCAGCAGCATTACGCGACCGCGCTCAACCGCTTCAGCGGTTTTCCGATAAACATAGACACGCTCAGCCGCTTCAAATCGCCAGCCGAGCAGAAGGAAGTCATACGCAAGCTCAAAACCGGCGAGATCGATTTCGTGATCGGAACGCACCGCCTTTTGAGCAAGGAAATACAGTACAAAGACCTTGGGCTGCTCGTCGTGGATGAAGAGCAGCGCTTCGGCGTAGGTCACAAGGAAACCATCAAACAGTACAAAAAGAACGTTGACGTGCTGACCCTCTCGGCTACGCCCATCCCCAGGACGCTGCACATGTCCATGGTCGGCATAAGAGATATGTCCATCCTCAAAACGCCGCCGGACGAGCGCTTTCCCATACAGACCTACGTCGTCGAGTACTCCGACGGCCTCGTTCGTGACGCGATCCTGCGCGAGCTTTCGCGGGGCGGACAGGTCTACGTGCTCTACAACCGCGTTCAGACGATCGAAGTCATGTTCAACCGCCTGAAAAAGCTCGTTCCGGAGGCCCGGATCGCCGTCGCGCACGGGCAGATGAAGGAACAGAACCTCGAAGACGTCATGCTGGACTTCTATGACGGAAAGTTCGACGTGCTGCTGTGCAGTACGATCATCGAAGCGGGGCTTGACGTACCGAGAGCCAACACGCTGATCGTATGCGATTCCGACCGCTTCGGTCTGTCACAGCTCTATCAGCTGCGCGGCAGGGTCGGAAGGAGCAACCGCATCGCCTACGCCTATCTTACGGTCAACCCAAACAAGATACTGACGCAGGACGCGGAAAAGCGCCTGAACGCGATACGAGAGTTTACCGAGTTCGGATCGGGCTTCAGGGTCGCGATGAGGGACCTCGAGATACGAGGAACGGGCAACATCCTCGGTGCCGAGCAGAGCGGCCACATGGCCGCGGTCGGTTACGATCTCTACGTAAAGATGATCAACGAGGCAATCAGCGAACTGCAGGGCACGGACACGGTCCAACCCACGCAGACGAAGGTCGAACTGAAGATCGACGCGTATCTGCCCACGGAATACATTTCGGCAGACTCTATGCGCATCGAAATGTACAAGCGCATCGCAGAAATCCGCGACGAAGAGAGCAAGGAAGACGTCATCAACGAGCTGATCGACCGCTTCGGCGACCCGGGAAAGCCGGTCATGAACCTGATCTCGATCGCGCGCATCAAGGCACTTTGCGAAAAGATCGGCATAAGCACGCTGGGCGAAAAGGAAAACGGGCTCGTTATGAAGTTTTCCCAGGAGGCGCAGATCGATCCTCTCGCGTTCATGAAGGCTGTATCGGTGGACAAGCGGTTGAAATTTACGCCCCGCGGCACAGGACTTCTCAGCTTTACCGAACCGAAAGCAGATACCGATAAGCTTTTGCAGGACGGGATCAAAGCACTCGACCAATTGCTCGAACGATTGAAAAGCGAGACGGTGACGGCATGAACAGCTTGGGGATCAGACAGGGCTTTTTGCCCGTAAGCTACGAAGAAATGGTCCTGAAAGGGTGGAAAGAGCCCGATTTCGTCTACGTTTCCGGCGACGCGTACGTGGACCATCCGTCCTTTGGCATCGCGATCATCACGCGCGTATTGGAGAAGGCCGGGTACAGGGTCTGCGTGCTCCCGCAGCCCGACTGGCACAGCAAGGTCGACTTCATGCGTTTCGGAAAACCGAAAATCGGCTTCCTCGTGTGCAGCGGCGTCGTCGATTCGATGGTCAACAACTACACCGCCGCCAAAAAGCACCGGAACAACGACGTCTATTCGCCGGGCGGCAAAGCGGGCTTTCGGCCGGACAGAGCCGAGATCGTCTATTGCAACCGCATCCGCGAGGCGTATTCCGACAGCTTTATCGCAATCGGCGGCGTGGAAGCGTCGCTGAGGCGCTTTGCGCATTACGACTACTGGGACGACAAAGTACGTTCGTCCATCCTCGTGGACAGCGGAGCGGATATACTCATCTTCGGCATGGGCGAAGAGACCATACTGAACGTGGCCGCCTTTGCAAGGGACAGGAAGGATTACCACAACTGCGACGTGCCGGGCACCTGCGTAATGAGCAAAACGCCGCCGGAGGACGCGGTGCTGCTGCCGGACGCGGAAACTGTCGCCAAAGAAAAAAGCGCCTATTGCAGCGCCTATATGACGGAATACGACAATCAGGACCCATTCCGCGGAAAGAGGCTTGCGCAAAAACACGGCGCGCGCTATCTCGTGCAGAACAAACCCGCGCCGCCGGTGGAGACCAAAACGCTGGACGAAGTGTACGCTCTGCCGTTCGTGCGCAGATGGCATCCGATGTACGATAAGGACGGCGGCATCCCCGCGCTGAGCGAAGTGGAGTTTTCGATCACCTCCGAGAGGGGCTGCTTCGGTTCCTGCAACTTCTGCGCGCTCACCTTTCATCAGGGGCGTATTGTCACCGCACGCAGCCGTGAATCGATCGTAAACGAAGCCAAACAGCTGACAAGGCTCAAAAACTTCAAGGGATACATACACGACGTGGGCGGTCCGACCGCAAACTTCAGGCATCCTTCCTGCAAAAAGCAGATGAAGGTCGGCACCTGCCCGAACAGGCAATGCCTTTTCCCCCAGCCCTGCCCGAACATCGACGCCGATCACAGCGATTACATAAAGCTGCTTACGGAATTGCGAAGCCTTCCGAACGTAAAGAAGGTCTTCGTTCGCAGCGGCATACGCTACGATTATATGCTGCTCGACAAAAAGAATTCCCTGCTGGAGGAGCTTGTAAGGCACCACATAAGCGGCCAATTGAAGGTGGCGCCGGAGCACATTTCGCCGAAAGTCCTGTATTATATGGGCAAGCCCGGCAAAGAAGTCTTTGAGGAGTTCCGGAAAAAATACGAGGAAAGCAACAGGCGAAACAAAATGAACCAATTCCTCGTGCCGTATTTCATGTCCTCCCATCCGGGCTGCACGCTGGAAGATGCGATCATGCTCGCCGAATACATGAAAAAGAGCCGGCTGCATCCGGAACAGGTCCAGGACTTCTATCCAACGCCGGGCACGCTGTCGACCTGCATGTTCTATACGGGCATCGACCCTCGCACCGGCAAAAAGGTCTACGTGGCAAAAACACCGGAAGAGAAAGCGATGCAGCGCGCGCTCATGCAATACAACAGGCCGGAAAACCGGGAGCTCGTCACAAAGGCGTTAAGGCGCGCCGGGCGGCTCGACCTGATCGGAAAGGGCGAGCATTGCCTGATCCCCTTTGCTTCGTCAGAAAAGACGAAGACCTTGGCAAAGCCCGTAAGCGGAGAGAGAAACGGAGAAAAGAAACATGAAGCAGCTCATAACGCTGACAAGCGCAGAGGGAAAAACCGTAAGCTTTGAAGCCGAAAAGGGTGAAACGCTGTACGAAGCGCTGTCGAGAAACGGCGTGGGCCTCAGCGCGCCCTGTGCGGGCAGGGGCAAGTGCGGAAAATGCAAGGTAGAAGTAAACGGTGAAATACGCCTTGCCTGCCAAACGCCCGTGGAAAGCGATCTCAGCGTCCGGTTGCACGAAGCCGAGAGCAGCATACTGACAAAGGGAAACAAGCTGTCCTATCAGACGGACGGTTCCCGTGGGCTTGCCTATGCCGTCGACATCGGCACCACGACGGTGGCCGCGTATCTGATGGACGAGTTTACGGGCGCACAGCTCGCTGCGACGTCTTTTCTCAATCCCCAGCGTGTGCATGGCGCGGACGTGATCAGCCGCATGAGCTTTGCGGAGGAAAGCCTAAAAAACCGCCTGCTCTTGCAGCGCGAGATCCTGGACGCGCTTGATCAGGGCTTGCAAACGCTGCTTAAGAAGGCAGGTTTTTTTGCGGACACGAAAACAGATACGCGCGTATTCGTGGGGAACACCGCCATGATGCACCTTTTCGGCGGTCTGGATACCTCCGGCATCGCAAAGGCGCCGTACATTCCGGCTTACACAGCGCTGCACAGGCAGACGCTGGACGGCTGCGCCGCGCTGCTTGGCGGCTGCATTTCCGGCTATGTCGGCGCGGATACCGTCGCGGCGATGCTTTCGGGCGATCTGGACAGGACCCGTGAAAACGTACTCCTTCTGGATATCGGCACAAACGGCGAGATCGCGCTCAAATGCAAAGACGAGCTTTTATGCTGTTCTTGCGCGGCAGGGCCTGCTTTCGAGGGGGCGCATATCGCTTGCGGAACGGGCGCGATAGCCGGAGCTGTGGATCATTTGCGCGCGAACGGCCAGTCGTTTGAATATTCGACCATCGGCGGAAAAACAGCCTCGGGCATCTGCGGAAGCGGTTTGGTGGACGCCGTCGCCTATCTTCTCGAAGAAGAGCTCATAACGCCCGTCGGAAGGATGAAGGAGCGCTTTGCGATCACCGACAGCATCTACATCGACCCCGCGGACATAAGGGAAGTACAGCTTGCAAAGGCCGCGATCGCTGCCGGCATAGACATTCTGCTCGACCGCGCCGGGATAGGGTATAAAGACGTCGCCAGCGTTCAGCTCGCCGGTGGTTTCGGCAATTTTATCGACGTGCATTCCGCCTGCACGATCGGTCTTTTGCCGCCCGAACTGGAGAAGAAAGTGATCCCGGTCGGGAACGCCGCCGGCGACGGGGCCAAGATGATGGCCCTGAGCGGCGAAGCCCTTTCCCGCGCCGAAAGCTTACGGCGCAAGGCAAGGTATATCGAGCTTTCTGCACAGGACGACTTTGAGGACATCTATACGGAGAAGCTTCTGTTCGAAGCAGACTGAAATACTTTTGAAATAATTTTATAAAACTTTCGCAAACATATTGACAGACTTAGTTCGGTTTTGTATAATATTTACAGACTTTGGTTCTGAATTATTTTTGCTGAATCGGACGGTGACATCAGTGCGCAAGGGCGACATGCGTAAAGCGGCCATAATCGATACGGCCGAAAGTCTGTTTTATTCAAAGGGCTATGAGAATACCTCCATACAGGACGTGCTCGACGCGCTGAACCTCTCCAAGGGCGGATTCTATCACCATTTCGAGAGCAAGCTTTCCTTGCTCGACGCCATCTGCGAAAAACGCGTGGACGCTTACGCCCAAGCTTGCCTAAAGCAAATCGAAGAAAAGAAGCTGAGCGGGATAAACAAGCTGAACTGCGCCTTGTCCTACAGCAGCTATCTCAAAGATGCTTCCATCAAGTTCATATCCATCATGCTCAAGGTCGCGTACAAGGACGGCGCGGTCATGCTGCGCGATCACATGAAAATGGCCTCCGTCAACCTGCTGAGTCCCATCGTCAACGCGGCCATCGCCGAGGGCGTCGCCGAAAACATCTTCTACGCCAAATATACCGACGAGCTCGGCGCGATCCTTCTGAACCTCAGCAACAGTCTGACGGATGCCGTGTCGCTTCTGAGCGTAAATGAGAGCGACATCCTCGAAAGAAACCGCAAGATACGCGCTAAAACCGATGCCTACCGCTACGCGATGGAAACGCTGCTGAACGCACCGCACGATTCGCTGATCCTCTTCGACGCGGACGTCACACAGATAACCAACGAAGCGCTGATGCTGATGGAGAAGCTGGAAGAAGAGAACAAATACGCGATGTAAAAGACCGGAGTGAGCAAAAAGCCCACTCCGCTTTTCTATACGCCAAAGCTCAATTCGCCCTGAACGACGTCGATTTCGATCGTATCTGCTGAGCGGATTTCCCCGTCGATTTGGAAACCGAGATTGCTCCCTTTGATCACAAGGCGCTTGCAGGTGTAGGTTTTTCCGAGGCCGAGCTTTACGTGGAGCCCAAGGACAAAGGTCGGCAAAAGCAAAAGCAGGTGACTTCTCTTTATGGGCTTTACTTCCACCACATTCAGAAGTCCGTCAAAAGGGTTTGCGGAGGGCACGGCCTTCATGCCGCCGCCGATGAACTGCCCGTTTCCGACGGAAAGAATGCTTACGCTCTTATGTTCAAAGCTTCTGCCGTCCACACTGATTTCACATTCGGTTGGCCTGTATTCCCTGATCGTACTGACCAGTGCGCAAAGGTATGCCTTAAGCCCGCTGTATTTTCCTTTGAACTGGTCGAGTTTTTTGAGCACTTCCACGTCGAAACCGATCCCGAACACGTTCAAAAAGCATTCGCCGCCCAGGGAGGCATAATCGAGCGGCCTTATTTCCCCGTCAAGCTGACGGCGAAGCGCCTCGATCGGATCCTTCGGGAGCTTTACGCACTTTATGAAATCGTTGCCCGTGCCGCAGGGCACGACGATCAGGCGCATGTGCCTTTGGCTTAAGCGGCTGAGCACCCCGTTTACCGTTCCGTCACCGCCCACGACGCACACGGTGTCTTCGCAGGAGCAGGGCACGTCCTTGTAATAATCCTTGTCTGCGTGCCTGATGGTCCTGACCACACTGTAATCGATCTTCCTGCGCTCAAGCTCCTCAATCACTTTGGGCAACAGCTTTTCGCCCCGGCCGCTGCCGGAAGCCGGGTTGTATACGACCGTAAACATCTTCATCTCCCTAACTCATGGAAAGCAGAAGTACCTGCTTTACACCGTTTACTTTTGCGACCTTTTGCATGACTTCGTCGGCGCCGCACGAGGCGTTCTGCATGTCGGCAGTGAGCATGACGCTTGCCCGGTCGTTTACGGGTAGACTTTGCGAGATCGTGAGAATGCTTACGCCGATTGCCGAAAACGCGCTCAGCACATTGGAGAGTACGCCCGTTTGGTGGCTGAGCGTCAGCATGAAGGTGCTGCAGGGAACAGCGGTCATGTTCTGTGCCTCGAACACGCTGTCCTTATATTTATAGTAAGCGCTGCGCGAAATGCCGTTTAGCTGCGCGGCTTTCGTCACGCTGCTCACCTTGCCGCTCTCGAGCAGGCGCTTCGTTTCGAGCACCTTCAAAAAATAGGACGGCAGCGCCTCGCTGTCCACATAAATAAACCTTTTCATAGTCTGAACAGAGCGGGGTATTTCCCGAGGACGTAATCGATGATATCCCCGCGGTCGATCGTATCTTTGTGCTTTTCGTCCCTGCTCTCAAGTGCGGACAGGTATTCGGGTGCTTTCAGACCGGTTTTGTCGCTTATGCGCCGCATCGTATCGAAGGGATCGCCCGAGTCGGTTACGTTCAGCGCTTCCGCGATGCAGGACACGAATTTGAAGGGCGAAGCGGTCGAAAGCACGGCGCATTTCTCGCCGGGATTCTCCTTAACATATCTGCGCTGCGCGCTCAAGGCCACAGCGGTATGCGGATCGGCAAGATAGCCCGTTTCGTTGTAGAAGCTTCGTATCGTATCGATTGTCTCGGCGTCGTCGAAGCAGTAGGCGGAGAAATCCTTCCGGATGCGCGAAAGTGTGTCGCTGCTCACGCTGTAGATTCCCTTTGTTTTCAGTTCTTCCATCTGGCGGGACACGAGCGCGCTGTCTTCGTCCTGCGCGTAGTAGATCAGGCGCTCCAGATTACTCGAGATGAGGATGTCCATGGAAGGGGAGAGCGTCTTCAAAAAATCTCTTCTGCGATCGTACACGCCGGTATTGATGAAGTCCGTAAGCACATTGTTCGCGTTGGACGCACAGATGAGGCGGCCTATGGGAAGCCCCATGCGTTTTGCGTAGCATCCTGCGAGGATATCTCCGAAATTTCCCGTAGGTACGACAAAGCTTATTGTTTCGCCTTCCCTGATCTCGCCTGTTTGCAGAAGCGTAAGATAAGTGGAATAATAATAGCCGATCTGCGGGACGAGGCGTGCGATGTTGATGGAGTTCGCACTCGAAAAGCTTATACCGTCGATTTTGGGCAGTTCCGCGAAAGCGCGCTTTACGGCGCTCTGGCAGTCATCGAAATTGCCGTTGACGGCGCAGGCGGTGACGTTCGGGGCGTCGATGCACACCATCTGACGACGCTGCAGGGGACTTACGCCGCCGTTCGGAAAGAAGGTGATCATTCCCGTATCGGGCACGTTCTTAAAGCCGTTCATGGCAGCAGAGCCGGTGTCGCCGGAGGTAGCGGTTAGGATCAGCACCTTCTCACTCAGGCCGATCGCGCTTCTCGATTTTACAAGCAAACGGGGGAGGAGCGACAGCGCGACGTCCTTGAACGCGCAGGTTTCCCCGTGAAAGAGTTCGACGATATACGTATCCGCGGCCTTGACTACGGGCGCTACGAGCGGTGTATCGAAGTGTTTTCCGTAGGCCTCCGCGCAGCTTTCAACTATTTCTTCCCATCCGAGATCGTCGAACCAGGTATGCACGATGCGGGCGGCAAGCTCTGAGTAGCTTAAACCTTTGAGCATTTTATAATCGAGCTTCGGTATTTCGACAGGCGCGTACAGCCCGCCGTCCGGAGCGAGTCCGCGGATCATTGCGTTTTTTGAATCGACGCAGAAGGCGCCGCTTCTTGTGCTGACAAAACGGGACATAAATTTCCTCCGCAAAATAGTACTTGATAATTTACATTGTTTATGATACAATGTTTTCCATTCAAATACAAGTGTATTTCTCAGACGGACAGGTTAAAAATCTGAAACGAGGGTTACGAATGAATATTGCGATACTCGGTTTGGGTACGATCGGCTCGGGCGTATACGAACTGCTCAAAGACAATCGGGAAATCACGGTCAAAAAAATACTGGATATCCGCGTCTGGATGGACAATATGACGACGGAGATCGACGACATCGTAAACGACGAAAGCATAGAGCTCGTCGTAGAAACGATGGGCGGCATCCACCCCGCAAGGGAATACGCGCTCAAATGCCTTGAAGCCGGAAAAAGCTACGTAAGCGCAAACAAGCTGCTGATCAGTGCCTGCGCTTTCGAGCTTCAGCAAGCAGCCGATAAGAGCGGCGCCGCGCTTTTGTTCAGCGCGTCCTGCGGCGGCGGCATTCCGTATTTATATAACCTTCAGAAGACGAAGGCTGCCGACCGCGTCGTTTCTCTTGGCGGCATACTGAACGGCACCACGAATTTCATACTCGACAGCGTGTTTTCCGACGGGATGGACTACGAAAGCGCGCTCAAAACCGCGCAGGAACTCGGCTACGCCGAGAGAGACCCTTCCAGCGACATCGACGGGCTCGACACGTTGAGAAAGCTTCTGCTCTCCTGCGCCGTCGCCTACGGAAAGCTTCCCAAAGAAGAAACCGTTCCCTGCTACGGAATCAGAGGGCTGAATGATACCGACGTTTGTTATGCAAAAAGCAAAAACTGCGTAATAAGGCTGACCGCAAGCGGAAAGCCTGGCGCAAACGGCACTTTGAACGTGTATGTCGCGCCGCAGCTGTTGCCGTGCGGCTCTCCGGAAAGCAGCATCCGCAAAAACATCAACTACGCCTGGTACGAGGGCGAAAAGATCGGCCGCTTTGCCTTTTCCGGTCAGGGTGCCGGCAAATTCCCGACGGCCGGCAACATCGTCCGGGATATTTATTCGGTCTGCCGGGGCGAGAAACGAATGTTTCCCAAGGACCTGGTAAGCGTGGAAGCCGTAAACAGCGACAAGCACCGCTTCTATGTGCGAATGCCCGAAAACGAAATAAACAGACTAAGCGCTTTCTCAGCGCACACGGAAATCAAAAACGGCTGCGCGCTGACCGAAACCGTACCGATAAGCTTTGGAGAATTGCGCTCGGCGATCGACGGCGCAGGCGATACATTTGTTTTGATCTTGGAGGATTGATTTTATGAAAA
>JAFPWH010000038.1 GCA_017395065.1 Clostridia bacterium
TGTTAGCGGGCGCGCAAAATCAGACACCCTTGGGCGCGCAAAATCAGACAGTTGTCAGGGCGCAAAATGTTGGTAGTAGGGAAAAGATGGCAAGGAGTGTCTGATTTTGCTCACCCGATGCCCGCAGGGGGGTGTCCGTGACGAGAGCCCGTGGCGCGGATGAAGGCCGTCCCCGAAGGGGCGGCGCGCAGCGCCGAGGCCTCATCCACGCCACGGGCCCTCGTGATTTTCACAACGAATGTCGTTCGCGGTCTTCGTGCGTGGGATAATACCACGCATGAAGAAAAACCAACTCTACATCCGATTCGGTCCAGAGGCGACCGAGCGCGTAATACGCAAATTCAACGACCGCGAAATGTCTGCGGCAGAGGCGCAGGAAACCCTCGGCGTGGGACGTGCGCAACTCTACCATCTGCGCACGCAGTGGCTCTCCGCAGGGAAAAGCGCGTCATTTCTGGGGACGTCAGGCGGCGACCATGCCGCAGCATGGCCAAGCGAATGCCGGGAGCATCTCGAGAAGCTTATCCTGTCATCAAGGGAAGACGGCCCGAACTATGAGCTGTACGCCGACGAATTGGCCCGAAAGTTCGGTTTCGTGCGCGACCGGTCCAGCGTCCGCAGGTACTGCTGGAAAAACCTCATGCCGCTTCTCCGAAGCGTCTTCCCAATTGAGCGCAAGGAGTCTGGCGACAGGTTCCGACGTTGGGAGGCGGAGTACTACGGCGAACTCGTCCAGCACGACTCGACGCCAAGGCATATCTGGGGCGGGGAGGGAGACAAGCAGACAATAATCATCTCCCTCGACGACGCGACAAGGAAGGTCATGGCGCAGCGCATATGCGAACGGGAGTGCCTGCTCGAACACTTCGCGATGCTTGAGGTGTTCTTCCTCCGGCATGGTCTTCCCGAGACGTTCTACACCGATGGCTTCACGATGTTCGGCAAGGAAGGCGAGGATCTCTGCTCGCAGTTCGGGCGGATGTGCAGGGCGTTTGACATTGGGCACAGAATAGCGCCGTCGCCGCAGGCCAAGGGCAAGGTAGAGCGATCGATGCGCACCTTCCAGCACCGCCTGGTGGTTGTGCTCCAGGCGGAGGGCGTGGATAACGAGACCAGCGCCAACACGGTCGCGCGGGAACACGTTGACTTCTGGAACAAGACGCATGTCAATGACGAGACGGGCGAGGTGCCGGACAACCGTGCGAAAAGGCTCGTGGCCGACGGCAAAAGCCGAATGCGTCCGACGCCAAGCGAGAAGGTGCTGCGCCTGTTCCTGTCAATGCACATCCCCCGCCGCGTGGAACTCGGTTGCCGCGTTGACTTCCTGGGGCGGAAGTGGAACATTGCCAAGACGCTGAAAAAGACCGTCTGGCTCGCTGTCAGGCCGGAAAACCGGGGCTTCTACGTGCTTGAGGAGCGCCCAGACCCAACGCACCCCGTTGTGCCGAGGATACTTGCGTCGTTCAGGTTCTGACGTCATAATGAAGACAGTTCCGTGGAAGGTCGGGGCAGGTGTCTGATTTTGCGCGCCCCGATGTGTCTGATTTTGCGCGCCCGAAAAGTCTGATTTTGCGCGTCGGCCAACA
>JAFPWH010000039.1 GCA_017395065.1 Clostridia bacterium
AACGCGTCGTTGTTGCCATAATACGCTGTTTTCTTCGTATCCGCTTCACTTGTGGCGGCAGGTTGCCGCCGCTACGGACGGGCCGGATCGCGCGTTTCTTGCGAAATCACACTTCATATACGCATCGCCCATGGCGGCAGGTTGCCGCCGCTACGAATGGGCGGGATTTGCGTTTCTTGCGAAATCACACTTTCTTTCCGCATCGCCCTTGGCGGCGGAAAGTTTTTCATAAACCATACGCTTGAGAATCTTCAGATCATCCAGATCGGCACGATCAGGTTATCCCTGTCGAGGGCGCTGAAATGATCCGCCATGCACAGGATCGCACCGGTGCCGCGCTGAAGGGGGGATTTGTCGATCACACCAAAGACGCGGGTCAGCCGTTTGTCCGGCGCGGCGGTTTTCTTGATCTCGAGCGGGCAGAGCTTGCCGTCTCCTTCGAGGACGATGTCGATCTCCCTGGCGTCCCGGTCGCGGTAGAAATAGAGATACGGTTCCAGACCCGCGTTCTGGTAGCTTTTCATGATCTCCGACACGGTATAATTTTCGAGCAGCGCGCCGTTCATTGCCCCGCTTTCGGCCACCTCCGGAGAAGACCATCGGGTAAGATAGCACACGAGCCCGGTGTCGTAGAAGTAGACCTTCGGCGTCTTGATCGTGCGCTTGAGCACGTTGTTGGAATAGGGATGCAGAAGGAAGACGATGCCCAGCGTTTCCAGAATATCGACCCAGGCTTTTGCGGTCGCAATGTCGATATCCGCGTCTTCCGCCAGCGCGCTGTAATTCAAAAGCTGGGCGCAGCGGGCGGCGACGGCCGTGACGAAGCGGTTGAATTTCAAAGCGTCTACGCTGCCGGAAAGGTCCCTCACGTCGCGTTCCACATAGGTGGAGAGATAGGAAGAATAGAAGATATTCCTGTCCGGCGTCTGCCCGCTGATCAGAGCGGGCATCGAACCCTTCCACAGCCGGGCAAACAGTTCCGGCGCGGAAACAGGTAAAATTCGATCCTGCCCGGCAAGCAATCGGTCCGGATCTGTCGTAAAGGGTACACAGGGCGCGCCGGTGATCTCCCGCTGGGAAAGAGGCGACATGTGCAAAAGCGCGACGCGGCCCGCCAGTGATTCTCTTACGCCGCGCATGAGGCGGAAGATTTGCGAACCGGTCAGCCAGAAGTCACCGGGAGCATGATGCTCGTCGATGTGGATTTTTATGTAAGTGAAGAGTTCCGGCGCGTACTGCACCTCGTCGATCAGCACGGGCGGCCTGTGAAGCTGAAGAAACAGCGAAGGGTCGTTCCTGGCCAGATCCCGTTCGGTAAGATCGTCCAGCGTCACGTATTTTCGTCCGATGTTCTCTTTCCCGGCGAGCGAGCGAAGCATGGTCGTTTTGCCGGCCTGACGCGGCCCGGTCACCAGGATCGCGGAGTAAGACTTGCTCAGTTCGAGTATGCGGGATTCCATGTGCCGGCTGATGTATGCCATAAAACGTCACCTTTTTCGGCAGATTTTGATTCTGATCGTATTATAGCCGAAAAAAGAGGCACAGTCAACAAAAACTTCGGCAGATTTTAGAAATTCTTATAAATCTGCCGAAAAAAAGCAGCGGCGGCAATCTGCCGCCACAAAGCATTGCGTAAACGCAGAAAAACCGCGCTTTACGCCGCGCTATTTGTATACGCATCGCCCATGGCGGCGTGGACGCCGCCGCTACGGGGATAACCCATCGCTTTACCTCATACCGTTGCCCCGCAAACCCGGCGCTCCGCCCTTCACTTCCCGCCCTTGAATTCCTTGTCCATGATCTTCATCACGCCCAGCGACCAGTCCTCTTCCCCGGCGTCCGGCTTGTACTCTTCGTACTCGTCGCTGCCCGAGTGGGTCAAAAGCATCGTTTCCCGGTCGATGTGGAGGGTGGTTTCGTACTTGCCCGAGAACAGCTTTTCCACGCGCCGGCGCGCCTTTTCGTCGGCCTTTCGCTGCGTGCCGGTGAGGATGCCGCTCACGCTTATCCTGTAGCACCTGAAAAGCGCTCTTATGTAGTCCATCGAATAGTAAGACGCGCTGTAGACCCAGATGTCCCAGCCGCGGCGGGCGAAAAAGTGGATCAGCGCGGGTACGCCCTTGCGCAGGCGCTCGCGGTAGAGTCTTCCGAAGAGCGGCAGCTTTTCTTCCGGATCGCCCGCGCGGGCGAACACGACCTCGTCCAGATCGAGCGTGAGCCGCTTCGTGTGGGAGGAGGCGGCAAGGATCTTTTCGATGTCGGTCTCCTGCGCGAGGTTCACGCACTTGATGCGTATGCGCTTGTAGCCGAGCCTGAGCGCCGCGCCCCAGCGGTGGTGACCGTTTAAGATCAGAAAGCCGTCCGGGCGCATCTTCTCTACGATCAGGGGATCGTCGCAGTACAGATGGGAGTGCCTTTTGGCCTCGCGGAAGTCGTGTTCGTAGCGGCCGACGATCTCGTAATTCGGGCCGATCTTCGGGTCGCAGAACTCGTCGTCGGGGTTGGGATGCAGGCGCTTTAGCCGCGCGCTGCGTTTGAACTGGCAAAGAAGCGCGTTCATCCTCACCGGCACGTACACGCCCCGGTATTTTTCCAGCTCCTTTTCGATGTATGCGCCCAGGCGCGTATCCTTTGCGGGCATATGCGTAAAACCTCCGCTCGTCGGCTTTTGCCTATCATACCATAAAAAGGGCCGCGCGGCAACGCTCACGGCGCTTATTTTTTGTAAACGTCCGCGTTCCGGGCGGGGATTGACGTGGAAAAGAAACGCGGGTATAATTGAATAAAAAAACGGAGGAAACATCATGGCCGTTTTCGACATTTCATACTATTCGGAGGCGCTTCGGCGCTACGTGCCCTTTCAGGCGTTTCTGCCCTTCGATTACAAAAACGGCGGGCAGCCCCCGGCCGGGGAAAAATACGCCTCGAGGCCCATGGGCGCGCTGTTTCTGCTGCACGGCTTTACCGGCAGCGCGTTCAATTTCGTGCCGCAGGAATTGTGCTACAAATACAATTTCGCGGTCATCATGCCAAACGGCGAAAACTCCTTTTATACCGACCACGAAAGGAGCTGCGCCGAATACTGCAAAATGGTCGGCGCGGAGCTGGTCGATTTCGTGAGGCGCACGCTCGGCCTTGCAAAGGAAAGGGAGCTTACCGGCATAGCGGGCTTCAGCATGGGCGGATACGGCGCGCTGCACGTGGGGCTAAAATACAGTGAGAACTTCGCAAAGATCGGCGCGATGTCCTCCGCGCTGATCGTAAAGGGCTTAAGCGCGATGAAGCCCGGCGAAAGCAACAGCGTCGCCAATTACGACTACTACAGCGACTGCTTCGGCCCCCTCTCCGCCGCGCCCGAAAGGGAGGTAAACCCCGAGGTGCAGATCAAAAAGCTCAAAAACGAAAAAGCGAACGTCCCCGGCCTGTACTTGTGCTGCGGAGAAGAGGACTTCCTGATCGAGCCCAACCGCGATTTCCACGCTTTTTTGCAAAACGAAGGCATAGACCACCTCTACACCGAAGGCCCCGGCACGCACAATATGGAATACTGGACGAAGCACGTGGTGAAGATCGCGGAGTGGATGTTCGGGGAGCAAGACTGATTTTTCGCGTATCGGAGATGAAACCGTTTTCAAAAAGATAAACCGCACCCCCACCGCAGCGGCGGCAATCTGCCGCCATGGGAAGAAGCGGATAGGCAGGAAACATCGCATTAAAGCACCAACGATGCGATTACGCCGTAGCGGCGGCAACCTGCCGCCATGAGTGATGCGGATAGGTAGGAAATAGCGCATTAAAGCAGCAACGACGCGATTACGCCGTAGCGGCGGCAATCTGCCGCCACAGGGCGAAGCGGATAGGTAGGAAACATCGCATTAAAGCACCAACGACGCGATTACGCCGTAGCGGCGGCCTCAAGGCCGCCACGAGGCGAGGCGGATACGCAGGAAATCACGCATTACGCCGCGCCTTTTCGTATACGCGACGCCCTGTGGCGGCAGGTTGCCGCCGCTACGAAAAAACGCGAGGCTGTTGCCTTAAACGGGTCTGACTTCGTATACGCGACGAATGTGGCGGCGTGGACGCCGCCGCTACGGTGTGGGCGCATATTTGGTGCTTTCATGTGACGGTTTCTGCGTATACGATTCGGTTATGGCGGCAGGTTGCCGCCGCTACGAAAAAACGCGAGGCTGTTGCCTTAAAACGGATTTATCTTCGTATACGCGATGCCCTGTGGCGGCAGGTTGCCGCCGCTGCGGGCGGATTTCTTTTATGTTTTTATCCCCAGCGCTTCCTCGCTTGCCGTGCCTTTGTCGAAGTAGAGGCAGTTTTTGAAGTCGAGGCGGACGGGGTGGCCGGGTTTTACTTCGTCGATCAGGCTGCCGGGGGCGGTCAGGCGGATCAGGGCGTCGCCGGCGCGAACGCGCAGGTCCGTCACGTCGCCAAGGTAGAAGAGGCTTTCGATCTTTCCTTCGATGGGCCCGTCGTCCCGCAAGACGACGTTTTCCGGGCGCACGGCGACATCGGCCGGGCCCGTTCTTTCTTCCTTGCAGGGGATGGACTGGCCGCCCATCTCTTCGAAAAAGACGCGGCCGTTTCTGATCTCGCCCCTGAAAAAGTCCACGCGGCCCAGAAAGTCCGCCACGAACGGATTTACGGGGCGGTTGTAGATCTCGCGGGGCGTTCCGCTTTGCTGAACGACGCCGCCGTTGATCAGAAGGATCCTGTCGCTCATCGCCATGGCCTCGGTGCGGTCGTGCGTCACGTAGACGACCGTCATGCCCAGCGCCTGCTGGATCTCCTTGATCTCGTAGCGCATGGATTCGCGCAGCTTCGCGTCCAGATTGCTGAGCGGCTCGTCCAGCAAAAGCAGGCTCGGCGAGCCCACCAGCGCGCGCGCAAGGGCCACGCGCTGCTGCTGTCCGCCGGAGAGGCTGTCCGGCGTTCTGCACGCGTACTGCGTAAGGTGCGTCATTTCCAGCGCGCGGGCGACTTTTTGGTTCGTCTCGTCCTTTGAAAGCTTTTGGATCTGCAGGGGATAGGCGACGTTTTGCCATACGTTCATGTGCGGCCAGACCGCGTAGGACTGAAACACCATGCCGATCCTTCTTTTTTCCGGGGGCACGAAGGTTTTGGGGCCGGTGACGAGGACGCCGCCGATGTACACTTCGCCCTCCGTCGGCTTTTCGAAGCCCGCGAGGATGCGCAGCATCGTGGTCTTTCCGCAGCCCGAGGGGCCGAGGAGCGTCACGAACTCGCCCTCGTGAAAGCTTTCGTCGAAATGGCTGAGCACCGTGTTTTCGCCGAAGCGCTTCGTGAGGTTTACGATCTTTACGCTGTCCATGTCCGTGTCCCTTTCATAAACGGAATAATCATATGGAGAACCTGCCTTTGGTCAGGCGGCTCAGAAGGAGGTTGAGCAGTACGACGATCAAAAGGATACCGAAGGCCAGCGTGCAGCTCATCTGCTGGCTGGTCACGGTCCAGTATTCGTAGAGCTTGAAGCCGACGGTCTTTGTGGCGGCGCTTTTGAGCATCGTCGTCATGCTCAGTTCGTAAAAGCTGGGTATGAAGATCAGAAACCAGCCCGCCGCGACCGAGGGGAAGATCAAAGGCACCGTGACGCGCCGCATCGTCGTAAACCAGCCCGCGCCGGAGATGCGGCTCGACTCCTCGAGGGAAACGTGGATCTGGCTCATCGCCGAGACCACGGTGCGCATGCCCATCATCATGTATTTAATCATGTAGGCCACGATCAGTATCGTCGCCGTGTCGTGGATGTCCACGCCGAAATTGCCGGTCATCGTCATGATGAGGCTCAGCGCGATCACGACCGACGGCGTGCCCGAGCCCAGCGCGATCAGAAAGGCGGGAATGCTCCTGCCCTTGAGCTGCGTGCGTACGTTCAGATACCCCATCGTGCAGGAAAAGACCATGCCCACCGTTGCGGCGACGGCGGCGTATACGAGGGAATTGGTAAGGCACATGGGGGTCTCCCGGTCGGTAAAGGCGGCTTTCCAGTTGTCGAAGGTGAAGTTTCCGGCGGTAAAGACGCTCTTTCCGATGTCGGTTTTCAGCGAGGTCGTAAGGATCGTCGCAAACGGCACGAGCGCGACGAGCACGCCGAACAGGCCGACCGCCGCGGTCAGGGGAACGCGCCAGGCGCGCAGGTCGACGACGGTGGGCGTTACGCTCTTTCCGGACACGGTGATGTATTTTTTCTTCGCCGGGATCAGGTCCGAAAGCAGAAGGAAGATCAGCGAAACCGCCAGCAAAAACACCGAAAGCGCCGTCGCGTCGTCGATGCGCACCTGCCCGTACTCCACGATGCGGGTCGTCACGGTGTGGACGCTGCCGGGTATGCCCACGATGGAGGGGATGCCGTAGCAGCTTGCCGCGGCCACGAACACCAGCAGCGCGCCCGCCGCGAGCGAGGGGGTCATCATGGGCAGCGTGACTTTGAGCACGGTCATGAAGGGGGAAGCGCCGCTTACACGGCTTGCCTCCTCGAGGGAGGGGTCCATTTTCTCCATCGCGCGGCTGATCGTGATAAAGGCGTAGGGGTAGTAAAACGTCGTAAGCACCCAGACGAGCCCGGGCAGCGTGTAGACGTTGAGCGGCCCCGGCGTATCGCCCAGGGAAAAAATGCCTCTTAACAATACGTTGACCGACCCGACGTTCGGGTTAAGCAGCCTAAGCCACGCCATCGCGCCCACGTAGGGCGGCACCATGTAGGTGAGCACGAACAGCGTCCTGAACAGCTTTTTGCCGTACAGGTTCGTTCTGCCGACCAGAAAAGCGAGGGGGAAAGCGATCAGCGTGCCAAGCACCATCGTGCTGAATGCCGCGATCAGTGTGTTTTTGAGCGCCTCCAGATTGATTTTGTCGGTGTAGATGCTTTTTAAGTTGTCGAAGGAGAACGCGCCGTCCACAGAGAACACGCGCCAGAGCATGACCAGCAGCGGAAGCAACTGGAAAAACACCAGAAAATCCACGACCAAAAGCATCAAAAGCCACTTTACGTCGAATTTCCACAGCTTTTCCGAGAGCATGAACGCAAACAGCAGGATGACGTCCGCCATCGTCATCGCGCCCAGCAGCATGACCGCGGAGGCGTGCGTCACGACGAACTGCCGGAAGGGGTTGAATTTTCCGCGCGCGATCTCCTCGAAAGCGGTCAGCTGCGCGCCCTTTGCGCGGACGCTCTGTTTGAAGGCCTGCACGTCCTCGCCGACGGCGTCTTTGTTTGCGCTGATAAAGTACGAAAGCATAAGAAGCGCCTGCCGGTCGCTGCCTGTGCTGTCGCCGACGGCCGCTGCGGCCTCCTCGGGCAGGGGCAGCGTATCGTCGAGGGCGCAGCGCAAAAGCCTGAGCCGGAACTCTCTTTGCTCTTTTTCCGGCACGGAAACGATCAGCTTCCGGTTGGAAGGGTTGATCTTCTTCGGGGGATTTACGAGGTAGGCCGGATAGAGGAGCTTGCACACGTCCTCGCTGTCTTCTTTTTCGAAGATGTCGCTTATGCGCGAAGCGCCGCCCTCCGCCTGCCTGTCCCAAAGGGAAGAAGCGAGGGAGGCGCACAGCGCGCGGAGGTCCTTTTCTTCTTCGCCCAGAGAGGCGAAATCGCCCTTAAACACGTTTTCCCACAGCGCGTCCGTGTGGCGCGAGAGCGCGTAAATCGTGCGGTAGGCGTCCTCGGTGCTGTATTCGGAGCGCGAAAAGTCCTCCCTGCCCCTTTGTCCCATGAACAAAAGCGCCGCGCCCGCAAAGAACAGGAGCGCCAGCGCGATTTTTGTGATCAGGGGGGCTTTGGATTTCGCCCCGGGCAATCGATCGGTTCGTTTCATAAGGGTTCTTTTATCGTTTCTTCGGGGTTTGCCGAAGCGGTTTCAGGCGAAGGGTCACTGCGTCACCCGCTTGTCCCACTCGCCCTTGATCTCCTCTTCCTGCCGGTAGGCCCTCTCCCAGTCCACGGGGATCGCGTTTTCGATCAGTCCGTCGGTGTCCACGGAGTTGTAGGGAACGCCGGAAACGGTCTTTACGACGGAGTGCATGTACGCGTCCAGTATCAGCTGCTGTGCTTCGTCGGTCAGCAGCCACTGCGCCACGGCCTTTGCGGCCTCGCTGTTGACGTTTTTGGAGTACTCGTCCGAGACGACCATGACCGTCGAGGGGATCAGGATCACGCCGTCCTCGGGGTAGATGACCTTCAGGTTCGTGACTTCCTTGCCGCGCTTTGCCTCGTCCTCCATGTATTTGAGGATGGATTCCTCGAGGATCATGATCGCGGCGCACTCGCCGCTTTGCAGCTTGGAGATCGCGGCGGAGCCGGAGGCGTCGTACATGACGCGGTTTTGCCTGAGGAGATCGAGGTATTCGTAGCCGTACTTGTCGGTCAGGGCCACGATGGCGGCGTAGGCGGTGCCGCTCTTTTTGGGGTTGTTCATCGAAATGTAGCCCTTGAGCGTCGGGTCGGAAGCGAAGTCTTTATAGCTCTTGGGGATGTTCACGCCCTTTTTGGCCCAGCTTTCGTCGAGCTCCGGATTGTAGGCCAAAACCATGTTGCACACGCGCACGGGGTACCAGCAGCCGTCTTCGTCGTAGGGGAAGCGAAGGATCTCTTCCGCGTTTTCGACCTCGAAGGGCTCGAGGTAGCCCTTTTCCTTGAGCTCCAAAGAGAAGGCGGGCTCCGCCAGCATGAACATGTCGCAGTCCAGCGCCCTGCCCGCGGCCATCTCGCCGCGCACCTTGAGCATGAGGTCGCCCGAGGGGCCGTAGGCGAAGAAGCTGCCGCTCACGCCCGGGGTGAGGTTCGGAAATTCCTTTTTGATGGCCTCGTCGATCATGTCGTAGACGTACATCGAGGTGTAGATGACCAGTTCGCCCTCCACGTCCTCGTTGACGGCGAAGGCGGCGGGCAGCGCGCCCAGCGCGAGCATCGCAACCAGTACAAACGAAAGAAGCTTTTTCATCGTATCCATTCTCCTTGCAGATATTGCTTTGAAAGATTTTACCACAACGCGCCCCCGTTTTCAATCGCGCAAGGGGAGATTTTCAAAAAAAAAGGGGTTCGGCACGAGTGCAAAACCCCTATGAACCCGGTCTCATTCCGCCCGCGCTTTTGCGGCTATTCTTTTCGTTTGCTGTCCTGAAAAATAAGGAATTCCTCAAATCTGCGCAGAACGGCCCTGCTTTCGCCGGACAGCTTCGTTTGCCTTTTTTTGTTGAGTATCGGATCGTCGTCTGAAAGACCCAGCAAATAATCTGCCGATACCTGATACATACGGCATATTTGTTTCAATATATCGAAGCTGGGCTCCGTCAGGCCCTGCTCCCATTTGCTCACGGTCGGCGTGGCCACATTGAGTTTTTTGCCCAGCGTCTCCTGCGTGTCGCCGTTGTCCTTGCGCACGTCCCGGAGCCTTGAACCGTCCATATCATCACCCCATGCTTCTATTTTACCAACGTTTATTATTTTCAAAATAAACTGATAAAATATTGACATTTTTATTTGTGACTGATATAATTATGGATAGTTTAGAGGAGGGTTGTGGTTTGTTCGAGGTTCCGAAATCGGGAGGTGAAGTCTCGTAAAACAGACAGTTGTTTCGATATTGAGCCTTGCAAATTCGGGTATTTAAGCATTTACGCATCAACCGGAAGCAACACAATCGAGGAGGATTCGGTATGAAAAGAACGTTCGCAATCTGTCTGGCTTTGGCGCTGATTATGTCTTCTTTCGTGTTTTCGATCGGCGAGGAAGGAATCCCTCAGTTGATTGAAGGCAGCACCAACATGATGACCGCAACTGCGCTGACCGCAAGAGAATTCGGCGTGCAGTTTGAAGTTCTGACTACGAACAGGCATCTCGGCAACTGGTATTATGTTCAGCAGGAGAAGGCCGTAACGTATTACTTCTGCTGGAACGCCATCGACACGCTCGGCGTGTTTATGAGGCTGCACAATTCAGCCGGAGATAAGCTGTATGATGACGTGTCGAGGACGGACAAGAAGGACATTCCTTCGAGAATGTTTACGAAATACGAGGCCGCCCCGGGCGAAAAAGTGCTGATTTGCTTCTCTTCGTGGAATCAGACCGTCGACAGATTCTACTTCTCCGTCTGCACCGACGATTATCACGAGGTCGGAATCGAAACCACGGTCGTCAAGGAGCCAAGCTGCACGGAGGAAGGAATTCGCTCGCAAGTTTGCAGCCTGTGTCTTGCGCCCTGCGGAGAGACGACGCCGATTCCCGCTTTGGGCCACGTAAATTTTGCGAACGAATGGGTCACCGTGAAGACGCCCACCTGTGATACGGACGGACTCAAGTGCTTGTACTGCGACATCTGCGAGTCCGAAATGGATCAGGAAACGATTCCCGCGCTGGGACATCTCACATCCTCCTGGACGATCCAAAGGCAGCCGACCTGCACCGAGGAAGGAATACAGGTCCTGTACTGCGACGTGTGCGGCAAGATCATAAATCAGGAAAAGATTCCCGCGCTCGGCCATATCGTGAGCGATGAATTCGAAATCGTCGCCGAGGCCACTGCCGCTGCCGAAGGCTTGGCCGTCAAGCGCTGCTCGGTCTGCGAACAGGTGGTGGAAAGCAAGGTGCTGCCCGCGCTGGACACGATGCCCGAAAAGACAGAAGACAAAACACAGGACGAGGCCGCCTCGCACGGTTGGACCTGCCTCTCCTGCGGAAGCGTAAACGGGGAAAACTTCAATTTCTGCTTCTCCTGCGGAACGAAGAAGCCGGAGAAAGACACCTGTGCGTCATGCGGTTTTGAATTCAACGATGAATTTGATTTCAAGTTCTGCCCCCAGTGCGGCGCGGCGCGCTGACAGGAAAATCCCTTTGGACGGATGGTAAAACGATTTTGACAGCCCGCAGTTTCCCGGACAAGGAAAATTGCGGGCTGTCTTTTATTTTCTAATGTAGATTTACCCGGTTTTTCGGCGCAAAAGAGCGAATAATACGAACGGAATTGCATTTAATGTTCGGAAATTAACCGCGAATTTGCGCTTTTAACGTTTCATTTGTTCGCAATTCGGGCTATAATAGCCGTATTCCAATGGAATAATTTTATGGGAGGACTTATCACATGAAGAAGATCCTTGCTCTGTGCCTGTCCCTGGCGCTGTGCCTTTGCCTGCTGGGCGTAAGCTCTGCCGAAGGCAAGACCGTCAAGCTCGGCGTCATCCTGCTGCACGACGAAGATTCCACCTATGACCTCAACTTCATCAACGCCGCCAACGAAGTGCGCGACACGCTGGGCATCGAGGTCGTCATAAAGAGAAACATCACCGAAACCAACGACTGCTACGTCGCCGCCTGCCAGCTCGCCGAGGAAGGCTGCAACGTGATCTTGGCCGACTCCTTCGGTCACGAGAGCTTCATGGTGGACGCCGCCTACGAGTACCCGGAGGTACAGTTCCTGCACGCCACCGGCACCACGGCCCACACCGAAGGCCTGAGCAACTTCCACAACGCTTTCGCCGCCATCTACGAAGGCCGCTATCTGGCGGGCGTCGCCGCCGGTCTCAAGCTCAACGAGCTCGAAGCCGCGGGCAAGATCAAGGGCGACCATCCCGTGATGGGCTACGTCGGCGCTTACACCTACGCCGAGGTTATCTCCGGCTACACCAGCTTCTACCTGGGCGCCAAGAGCGTTTGCCCCTCCGTCACCATGATGGTGCAGTTCACCGGTAGCTGGTACGACGAGATGGAAGAGAGAGCCGCCGCGCAGGCGCTGATTTCCGCCGGCTGCGACCTGATAAGCCAGCACGCCGACTCCATGGGCGCGCCCACCGCGTGTGAAGACGCAGGCATCCCCAACGTCGCCTACAACGCCTCCACCATCGCCCGCTGCCCCAACACCTTCATCGTCTCCAGCCGCATCGACTGGGCTCCCTACCTGATCTACGCCTGCACCCAGGTCGCCAACGGCGAAGCCATCGACACCGACTGGACCGGCACCCTCGCGACCGGCAGCGTCAAGCTCACCGACATCAACACCGCCGTCGCCGCCGAAGGCACCGTAGAGACCATCGAGGCCCTGAAGGCCGAGTTCGAAGCGGGCAACCTGCACGTGTTCGACACCGCGACCGAAGGCTTCATCACCGTGGGCGGCGCAGCGCTGACCGCATACCTTGCCGACGTGGACAGCGATCCCGCCTACACGCCCGAAACCGAAGTCGTCTTCGACGGCTACTTCCACGAGAGCGAATTCCGTTCCGCCCCGTATTTCGACGTGACGATCGACGGCATCGAGCTGCTCAACGCGAAGTACTGATTAAATAAAATCCGGGCTTTCCTGCAAGGCCCAGAAAAGTTGGAGGGGCCTTGGCCCCTCCAACTTCAATCCGTAAATTCAGCACAAACTCAACCCCCCTGGGAGGTTCGGAGGGGCCGCAGCCCCTCTGACTTCAATCCGCAGGACCGGCTTTGCCGGTTCGAGGAGAATTTTTGCGAAGGGCAGCTTGCCGCCCGGGAGCAAAAATTCATACCTTTCAGTTTGAGGTCGATTTGCCTTTGGCAAATCGATCCCGCCTGTGGCGGGACGCACTGG
>JAFPWH010000040.1 GCA_017395065.1 Clostridia bacterium
GGGAAGAAGGGGAAGAAAACTGAGATTTTCCCTCTTCCGACGCCAACCTTGACTGCGGCCCGCGCGGCTGCCGGCCATGATCCGGCGACGGGCGACGAGGGTATCGGGCAAAGACGCCCGCCGCCTTTATTGATTATACCCGCCGCGCGAACCGCCGTCAAGGTCAAGCTGCCGCACGCGGCAGTGGCTGCATGGTACGTACTCCAACAGGTTACGAGGCTCCGAGCTCAAAGGGTATCGCCTGCACTCGAGGATTCTCTGATTAAATGTGCGAAAAAGTATTGACATGACCAATAGAACTGATACCAACTCATGTTGTCAATATTGAGGACGATATCAGTCTCTGCTATAGAATAGCTTAATTAGTATTGTGAAAAGCGGAGCTTATTTATTCTCATGTTTGGAAGTATCTTGTTTATTTGAATCATCTTCTTTTCCTCCAAAATATTTATTTTTATCCTTTTTTAGTGCAATCCATAGAGTTATAAGCACACCTATCGTATCAACAATGCTTAAGATATAGCGTATTATTGTGACCTCATACTTGTTTTCCAAGTATACTGCAAGTACAGAGATGGAGATCAAAACCAAGACCTTCCATGCAATACTCCAAATGAATCGAAGTATGTTATTTCGTTTTGTTTTTCTTTTCAATTTTGCCGCCTCTCTGAGACGGAATACTTCAAGCTCGCCCCTTAGCACTGCATTCTCATCGTTTTTTTCCTGAATTTCTTCTTGCTGCGATTCTATTATAGCATCTCTTTCAGAAATTGTTATAAAAGTGCTCTCTTTAATTGATTTAATCAACTCATCTCTTTCCTTAAGAGATTTTTGGTTGGCTCTAAACTGTTCTTCAAATCTGCTCAAATACTCCGGAGAGAAATTCATCACTTCTTCAATATCATCTCCTTTCAGCTCTTCTGGCAACGTAGGTTTGTTTCTAAGCGTGATTATACGAGCAACAACCTGATCATTATTTATTAGTCCCTCTTTGTATTGATCTCTAACTTCAGCAAAAGCCTGATTCGCTTTTTTTGCAACGCTAAAAGACAACACAGCTCTTGCTTTTAGTAATGCACTTATACTCGCTGGATATCCCCCTGTAGAAAAACCTGAACCAAGCTTATACCACAGTATACTCGTAATTCTCTCAAGGGATACAGCGAAACCACATATATAATCTACTCCCTCTTCAGCCTTAATGATATCTGTCTGTTCTTTTGACATCATAAGCGTAGATTGTGAATTTGTGACCATCAAATGTTCCGCATCTAATTCAAAACGGTAGTGCGCTCCCTCACGAAGCTTATTAATATGACTAATGAGCTTGAGCCTTGTTTCTCTTTTCCTTTTTTTATCCTGGTCGCTATCATTCTCGTCTTCAAATTCTTCGCCCTCTAGGTTGCTAGAAAAATGCATTTCATCATAATATGATTCATGAGGATCCTCTGTGATGCCAAAGCTTGTCCGCAACCTTGTAAAGAAATCAGATTCTTTAACTGCAACATCTGCTGATGTTTTACACCCATCTGTTATTGCTTTCATAGCTGGTTTATCAAGCCATTGATGCACTTTTCCATCAACAATAGCTTCTGCTACAGCAAAGAACTCATCGATTTCTTTTTTTGTTTCGGAGAAATAATACAAGTATACTTTCTTATGAGTACCTGTATTTGCCAGCTTTACCTGATCGTAAAAATCCTTAGCAAATTGCTGAAAAACTACTCCGTTGTATCCAACGAGACTAAAAAGAATTTCTGTACATAGATATAGCCTGAGAGGTTTGGAGATGCTGCCAATTTCATTTATGTTGTGACTTAGACCGATGTAGAGAACGCTTCCTTCGCGAATTCTATTTAATCCATCTTGAAATGATTCGTTATTCTCATTTTTAATTATGTATTCCGAAATCAATTCATAGTATCGATTTGTTAACGCTGGTTGATCATCAACAAGGAATCGAATTAGTTCACTCAACACAGTGTTTTTATTTATAGGGTCTCCGGGTAATCTATTAGAAATATACTGTGATATATTATCTAAGAGGCTGATACTGTATTCATAGGCTTCTGTTTTCTTTTCTTCAAACACAGAGCTTTGGCCGATCAGGTCAGCTGAGATGCTGTATGTATTGTTATTTAAAACAACACCATTCATATTCTTGGCTGCCGTTCTAATAACAGCCTCTGGGATCTGAAAACTAAAATGTTCATTTAGCAATCCCTTCATTTCAATTGCAGTAAAAGAATGCAGGGATTCTGAAATAACAATATAACCAATAAACTCCTGAAGTACCTGATACGGGCTCTTATACTTTTTCTCGTCTGACAAACCTTTTAGTGTCGCAAAAGAAGCAAGTAACGATGTAGCTGTTGATTGTTGGGCCATTATTTTCCCACCTCACTCTTAATATCTTTTGACAAGGAGGATGGTAACCTATCACAAGTTATCTCACATGTCATGTTCATACTATATACTAGAAACTCTCTGGTTATGTCAATACTTTTTCGCACATTTAATCAGAAAATCCGCGAGTGCAGGCGATACCCTTTGAGCTCGGAGCCTCGTAACCTGTTGGAGTACGTACCATGCAGCCACTGCCGCTTGCGGCAGCTTGACCTTGACGGCGGTTCGCGCGGCGGGTATAATCAATAAAGGCGGTGGGCGTCTTTGCCCGATACCCTCGTCGCCCGTCGCCGGATCATGGCCGGCAGCCGCGCGGGCCGCAGTCAAGGTTGGCGTCGGAAGAGGGAAAATCTCAGTTTTCTTCCCCTTCTTCCCGTTCCATCGCGTACAGGCGCTCCATGTTCAGATACTTCTTTGTGCCCCAGTCCGTGGAGGATACGTACCGCAGTCTGGCGCAGACCAGCATCAGCGCGCTGTTCCCGTCCGGAAACACACCTACGGCGTTGGTCCGCCTGCGGATCTCCCGGTTCACGCGCTCCAGTCCATTGTTGCTCCGGATCTTCAGCCAGTGCTCGTGCGGAAAACACGTGTAGGTCAGCGCCTCTTCGATCCCGCTTTCCAGGACCTTTGCCGCGGCCTTCAGCTTCGTTTCGCGCAGTTTGTCAACGATTTCTGCCGCTTTCCTCCGGCATGCATCCCGATCCTCCTGCGCAAAGATCGCTTTGAGCATGTTGCCGACTTCTTTTCCACGGCTGCGCGGCACGTCGTTCAGGATATTCCTCATGAAGTGCACCATGCACCTTTGATACAGATTTTTCGGGAACACTTCCTGTATGACTGACATAAGCCCCGCGCACTTGTCGCCGACGATGAGTCGCACGCCGTGCAATCCCCGCTCCTTGAGATGCCTGAGAAAGCGAAGCCAGCTGTCTTTGTCTTCAATCCTGCGTATACAGTGGACGTGCTCTTGGTGAAGATATCGGCATACAAGCGCAAACCATTCAGGCTGGTATGGTCTGGCACATACAGAGATGGCAGGCTGATCTACGGCGAGGAAGGCTATCCAGATTATAAAACCTATGATATCAGCGATTATGACATCATCTGCATACACTGATTGGGAGAAAATCACGATGAAGTATTCTGAACTGATAAGCTTCAATCCTATTGAGGATATCATCCAGCTTACGTCCTCTGGCGATGCAAATAAAGCGAGAGAGTACGTCAAGAGCTACGTCATGACCGCCCGCGGGGTGGAGCTCAACGGGCATACATTCTTTGATGATTTCAACTTTGACGAATGCCGTATCACATGGATTCAGTCGGACGGAGAGGTTTTGTTCGATAACGAGGCGAACGCCGATCACATGGAGAATCATCTGGAGCGCGAGGAAGTCCGGGAAGCGATGACGACAGGCGAGGGTGAAAGCAGCCGCTATTCCAATACGCTCACCGAACGCTACGTCTATGTTGCCGTCGCGCTCGACGACGGAAGCGTGATCAGGATTGCTGACACACAATCTTCGGTGCTGACGCTTTTGCTCGGTTCGATGCAGCCGATCCTTATTGTTCTTACCATAGGGCTTGGGCTTTCATTCTACCTTGCCTGGAAACTCTCAAAGCGAATCGTCAAGCCTTTGAATGAAATGGATCTTGACCATCCTGACGAGAAACTCGTCTATGAGGAACTGGCCCCGCTGGTCAAAAGGCTGAACTCACAGCAGCGGCAGATCTCCATTCAGCGATCAGACCTGCAGAGGAAGCGTGATGAATTTGAGGCGGCGACCAGCCATATGAGCGAAGGCATCATCTTACTTGACGAAAAGGGCTCCATTTTGAGCATCAACGCGTCCGCCCGCAGGATATTGAAAGCGACCCCCTACTGTGTCGGGAAGGATATCCTGATGTTCAACAATACTTACGAATTGCAGGACATTCTGCAGCGTGCCAGGAACGGCGAACATGTGGAGAAGCCTTTTGCCACCGACGCGGGCAGCTATCAAATCAACGTAAGCCCAATCTTCAGTGGAGAAACAGTCACCGGAACCGTTTTGCTCATATTTGACATTACGGAAAAGGAAAAAGCAGAGCAGATGCGCCGTGAATTCACCGCCAACGTTTCGCATGAATTGAAAACGCCGCTGCACACGATCGCCGGTTATGCGGAACTGCTCGCCAACAACGCAGTGAAGCCTGAAGACATCCCCTCGTTCTCGCAGCAGATTCTGGCCGATGCGCGTCGAATGTCCGCGTTGGTCGATGATATCATTCGCCTCTCCCATCTCGATGAAGGTTCAAATGACATGGAGCGCGAGGAGGTCGATCTGATGCAGATTGCCCGCGAAGTCGTGGACGGACTCCAACCGTTCGCGTCTGAATTGGACGTGTCTCTGACACTGACCGGTAAGAGCGCACCAATGAACGGAATCGCTCAATCGCTGAATCTCATGATTCAAAACCTGTGTGACAACGCTATAAAGTACAACAGGAAGGGTGGCAGCGTCAACGTAGATATTCAGAATCATGATGACGAAATACTGCTGACTGTGAGCGATACCGGCATTGGCATTGCACCGGAACTTCAGGATCGCGTGTTTGAAAGGTTTTATCGGGTGGATAAAGGCCGTTCCCGGGAAGTGGGTGGAACAGGCTTGGGATTGTCAATAGTCAAGCACGCTGCAATGCAGCACAATGCCCAAATCGATCTGAATTCCATACCAAATGAGGGAACAACAATAACCATCAGATTTTCTAAATCAGAAGAATAATATACTCATAAAACAGCTCCATGTTTGCGAGGGAAGTCGGAGCGCGAAAAGGCGGCACCGACATCCGGCAGCGCGGCAGCTGCAGGCGGGAGATAGAAAGTTTCATCACCGAACTCGAAATGCTGCCCGAGGCGGTTTCGGAATTTGATGAAACGCTCTGGGGCAGCCTGGTGGATTATGTGACCGTGGGCAAGGATAAGTCGATGGTGTTCACGCTGATTGGGGGAACGGATATGAAGGTATAAGCAACCATGATTTGATTTTTAATAGAAAAAGCAAACGCCTCTACAGCAAAATCACAATCCGATAAAACAACCGGCCCACAATCTGGCAGTCAGAGCCGGATTGCGGGCTTGTTTTGTTGTTCAGAATCCGCCGAGCCCCCTGTGCCCGTACACCTTGCACTGGTTCAGTGCAGCCTCCAATGAAGAGAATTCGTCCTCCATCAGCTCGACCTCGGAGGCATCAAGGTTTTCGATGATGCGCTCCTTGTTTTTGCTGGATTTATTTGGGGAAATCCGGAACGGTATATCCATCATTCATCCTTGCGCATATCGCTTGTGGTTCTGCCCGAGAGGCGTTTGAACCATTGGGTAAAGTACGAAAGGCTGCCAAAGCCGCATTCGAGGCAACACTCCGTAGTGCTGAAGCCTGCCTGCAGCATTTGTATGGCAAGACGATAGCGCAGTTGGTTAAGGTATTGCAGGTATGTAATGCCGGTCTGTTTTTTGAAATAATGGCAGAAGTAATAGCGGCTCATATGCATGAATTCAGCCGCGTCGCCCACGCTCACTTTGTCGCCGATGTGCGCGCGGGTCCAGTTGATCAGATCGTTCAATTGCACGTTTGGCTCGTTGAGTGCCGTTTCGATCTCCTCTTCACCGTCGGTCGGGAGAGATTTTGCGAGCAATTCGAATATTTCCAAACAGATTTGAGTGCGTTTCCATGCGTCAGAATCGTACTGTATCAGGTCGCGGGCCAGGCGCATCAGGCTGTCATATTCAGGCCTGCTGTTGCCCAAATCACTTATTTTTCGCCCGTAAATGGACATAATTGTTCCCACAGAGACGGTTTTTGCAAGCTCTTCCAAAGAAAACTGTAAGCAGTAGACAAGGCCGTTGCGTGTCGTGGGATCCATGGCGTCGAAGCGTCCTGTGTGGAGAACACCGGGCATGAAGATCAATACATGCGGAGCGTCGTCCAGGAGGATTTTTTTGCCGCCGACGATCACATAGCCCTTTAGTTTTTGGGTAAGCAGTATTTCCAGTGACTCGGCATAGTGTAAATGCATCCTGTTGAACAGATGCATGGTTTGAATCTCTATGCGATAAGGTACTTCGGCAGAAAAGCTCTTCTGCTCGAATACAGGATAATCGCTGTTCGGCGTATGTATCACGGACGATTTACTGCCGTCGAGGAAGACTTCAAGTATTCGCGGGCTCAAGTGTTTGATCGGTGAACTGTTTTCTGCCATAAATCACACATCCCTTTCTTTTTCCATTATACTACCTGCGTTATGCCTTCGCAATAGTCTGAAAACAGAAAAAATAGCAATAATACGATATTATTCAACAATATTATTACAAGCCAAATAATGTTAATTGCATTATACTAAACATGTCGATGGGGATATTGTGAATTGGGTGGTTTGTGAATTTTGCCTATAAATTTAGGAGGTTGTTAATGAGTATCGGCGCCGGGAACCGCAAAGAAAGGCTCTTAAGGCAGATATGGCTCCATAAGGAAGTATATCTGCTCTTCCTGCCTGTCTTTCTCTGGTTCGCAATTTTCAAATACGCGCCTATGTACGGTCTCACCATCGCGTTCAAGGATTATAAGATCCTGCTGGGCGTCTTCGACAGCGAGTGGGTGGGCTTCGACAATTTTTCGAGAATGTTTTTGAATCCTGCCTTCCCGGCGGCGCTCGTAAACACACTGATCATCTCTGCACTCAAGCTGCTTTTCTGTTTTCCTATCCCCATTATCTTTGCAGTGCTGCTGGACGAAATGAGAACACGCCTTTTCAAGAAAGTGGTTCAAACCACGAGCTACCTGCCGCACTTCATCTCCTGGGCAGTTGCAGCGGGCATGGTGGGAACGCTGCTCAATCGCACTGTCGGCCCGGTGGCTGCCATCGTCAGAGCATTCGGCGGCACACCCCAAAACTATATGAACGATCCCGAATACTTCCGGCTCATACTGGTTGTATCGGATATATGGAAGGGCATGGGCTGGTCGGCCATCATCTATATCGCTGCCATCGCGGGCGTGGACGGACAGCTGCACGAAGCGGCTACGATCGACGGCGCCAACCGCTTCCAGCGCGTGATCCACGTAACCCTGCCGGGAATCCGCTCGATCATCGCGATCCAATTGATACTGGCCGTCGGCAACATACTGAATTCAAATTTCGATCAGGTGTACATGATGGTCTCCGCGACCACCCAGAAGGTCGGCGAGACGCTGGATTACTTCGTCTACCGCGTGGGCATCAACACCGCCAACAACTTCCCCATAGGCACTGCGGCGGGTTTGTTCAAAAACATCATCGGCTTTGTGCTTATCATCCTCACGAACCAAATCAGTCATAAGCTGACGGACGGGGAGGGGATATGGTGATGCAGGGTATAAGAAAGCATTTCAGGCATTGGGGAACGTTCGATTATGTGAATACCCTGCTCATGCTGATCATTATGCTGGTGATGCTCTATCCGTTCTGGTACGTGATCATGGCCTCGTTTTCGTCCATGGCGCATGTGCAGACCCACGGCGTACTGCTCTACCCGGACGGCCTGCGGCTTGCGGCTTACAGGCAAATCTTCACGCACAACCTGATCCCCGGCGCATACAAAAACACGATCTTCATTACCGTCGCCGGCACCGCGATCAGCATGGCGCTTACGATCGTCGGCGCGTACTGCCTTTCGGTAAAAACCCTGCCGGGCAGGACGGCGCTGACCCTGTACGTGGTGTTTACGATGTGGTTCGGCGGCGGCCTCGTGCCCACGTTCCTGGTGGTCAATTCGCTGGGGCTGGTCGATTCGCTCTGGGCGCTCATACTGCCGGGCGCGATCAGCGCCTACAACATGATCCTGATGCGCAACTTTTTCCAAAACGTGCCAAACGATTTGTACGAAGCCGCGGAGATCGACGGCATCACCCGCATGGGATACCTGGTCCGCGTATTGCTTCCGCTGTCCACCGCTTCCATCGCCACGATCTCGCTGTTTTACGCGGTGGGCTACTGGAACAGCTATTTCAACAGCGTCATCTACATCCGATCCATGGACAAGTGGACAATGCAGATGCTTCTGCACCAGATGCTCAAGGGCTCTACGGAGCTGACCAACGCGCTGTACGACAACCAGGCCGAGATCAACGAACTGGCTGACGAAACGATGAAATGCGCCATGATCGTGATCACCATAACGCCGATTCTGATCGTTTACCCCTTCATACAAAAGTATTTTGTCAAGGGCGTCATGGTGGGCTCGCTGAAGGGCTGATAATTCTGAACCATTCCCCGCTATGGGGTGGAGAATAAAAAGGAGGAAACTACCATGAAGAAAACGTTGTCTTTGCTCCTGGCACTCGTTCTTCTTCTGTCCGTTGCGAGCTTTGCCTCGGCAGAAGAGGAGAAGACGCTGCGCGTGTTTTACACGACCGGTCATACTGCCTCTGCGCATACCGATTTGATTCTTGCATGGATCGAGGAACAGCTCGGCTGCAAGTACGAACTGAATGTGGGCGACAGCAGCAACTTTGAACAGCAGCTGGCTCTGTACCTTGCCAGCGGAGACATGCCCGACATCGTATGGTGCAACTATACCACTTGGGCCGAGTACGCGGCTCAGGGCGCCTGGGCGGATATCAGCGAATACCTCGAAGAGTATCCTGACCTCAAGAATTACCCCGAAGACCAGAGCGTATGGGCGCTGATGGCCGTGAACGGCGAAGGCGTGTACGGCGTGCCCAACACGATCAATATCGACTCCAACCTTGCCATGTTCATTCGCCAGGATTGGCTGGACAACCTGGGACTCGATATGCCTCAGACCATCGACGAGTACGCCGACGTCATCCGGGCCTTCACCCAGAACGACCCCGACCAGGACGGCGAGGACGACACCTACGGCATCGTGGCTGCGAGCTACAAGCACTTTACACCCTTCCTGGGCGCGTTCGGCGCGGTAGCCGATGAGCATTATTTCCTCAACGAAGAAGGCAAAGTCGTCACAAACGCCATCAGTGAAAACTACAGGGAAGGCTTACGCTGGCTGCGTGAACTGTATGCGGAAGGCTGCATCGATCCGGACTCCCTGAGCGATCCCGGCTTCGGTCCTGCCGGCTGGTGCAACGGTGAAGACGGTATCTACAGCTGTGCCTGGTCCTGGGCTGCCATGGTTTACCCCAAGAAGGACTTCGGCATCCTTAACCCCACCGCGCAGGTCGAGGGCTGCCCGATGCCTGTCGGCGAGAACGGCGAAGCCGGCAACCTGTTCCAGGGCGCTTTCAGCACGGTCGTGGCTGTCAGTGCGACATCTGACGACGAGACAAAGGATCTGGCTGCCAAGATGCTCAATCTGGCTGCGACAGACGAGGGCTTCTGGACCACGTTCCTGGGCATAAAGGGTCTGTACTGGGACTATGATGAGAACGGCAAGATCGTTTCCTGGAACAATAACGGCGGCTATTTGCTGGATGGCACTCCCATGGATGTCGCCAGTGTGGAAATGTACAAGCTTCTTTATCACGAAAAAGAGCAAGCTACCCTGTACGACGCCTCCCTCAGCGAGAAAGACCGCCTGCTGGTCGATGGCGACCGCCAGCGCCAGAACAACCCCTACTACAAGAACCTGTTTGCCTACCTGACTACCGATGAAATGGTGGAACTCGGCAGCACCACCGCCAACTACTTCCACCAGAGCATGATCGAGTTCCTCAAGGGCGAGAAAGACCTTGACACGGATTGGGACGAGTATGTAACCACCTACCTGTCCATGGGTGGCGAGGCCATAAGGCAGTCTCTGCTTGAGCTCTACAACGCGACCTACGGTACCGATTATGTGTTCGCGGATTAAGCAAAATCCGGTGAATGCTGCGAATTGAATAGTCATGATTCGGGGAGCATGTCATGTGTTCCCCGAATTTGTAGAAAAGAGCGAGCAGGAAAAGAGGAAAAGGATATGTCAGCATTGAACCCGGCATGGCTTCCGCGCGTGGAAAAGTGGATCGAACTGTTGAAAGCGGATTTTTATCGGCCTGTCGGAGAAATCGCGCTCGTTGGCTTTGAAACCGACGAAAAACTCAGTGCCCGTGAGGCCGGTACGCGTCCCTTCGGTACAATCGAGCCGGAAAGAGGCTATGCCCGTCCTTTCGCTTATCTGTGGGTAAAGGGACAGATCGTCATCCCCGAAGCCTGTAAGCAAAAGCGGGTGGCGATGCAGCTGGACTTTGGCGCGGAGGCGACGCTGTACATAAACGGGAAAGCCTTCGGCACCTACAGGACGGTCGAAGGCGCCTCCGAAGTGCGTCAAGCCCATCACTTTACCGTGGACAACGTATTGACGCGCAGCGCTGCAGCAGGCGAAAGCTATGAGCTTTTGGCCGAGATCTACTGTATGCCCAGGCTCCGCGACGGAAACTACCATGCCACAGGTCCGATCAGACCCGAAAGCCGGGAAGGATTTACGGATCACGACAACCGCATCTATATCGGCCGGCCAAGCTTTGGCATATGGGAAGAAGAAGCGTATCAGCTTTACCTTGACGCGTCCGTACTGCTCTCACTGCTCAGGACGCTGCCGGAAAAATCTCTGCGCGCACAAAAGATCGCCCGGGCGTTGAAGCGCTTCACCGTTACGGTGGATTTTGAACAGGACAGGGAGGAGCGCCTCAGGAGCTATCGTTGCGCACGGGAACTTCTGAGGGATTGCCTGAACGCCCGAAACGGGGACAGCGCGCCGTTGTTTTACGCTATCGGCAACTCACATTTGGACCTTGCGTGGCTGTGGAGGCTTTCAGAGACCGAGAGAAAGACCCTGCGTACCTTCGCCGCGCAGCTTCGCCATATGGAAGAGTACCCCGAATACAAGTTTATACAAAGCCAGCCGGCGGCCTACGAGATGTGCAGAAGAAACGATCCGGAGCTCTTCGAGAAGATACGGCAGGCAGTCAAAAAGGGCAGCTGGATCGCTGAGGGCGCCATGTGGGTGGAACCGGACATGAATCTGCCCTCGGGAGAATCGCTGATCAGGCAGATCCTGTACGGGAAACGATTCTTCAAGGAAGAACTCGGCGTCGACAGCGTCATGCTGTGGCTTCCGGATACCTTCGGCTACAACGCTTCCCTGCCGCAGATCCTTTCCGGGTGCGGGGTCAAGTACATGGTGACTGCAAAGATCCTTTGGAATTATAACGGGCATGCGCCGTTCAGGGAGCAGCTGTTTGTCTGGAAGGGAAACGACGGTTCCGAGGTAACGGTGTTTATTCCGCAAACCTATGTATGCGGCACGGATCCGCAGTCGGTTTCTCACCTTTGGGACGAGCGCGCGCAGGTCGAAGACATGGACGCATACATGCTGCCTTTCGGCTACGGTGACGGCGGCGGAGGGCCGTGCAGGGACGACATTGAGATGCTCAGGCGCGAAGCCGATCTTGAAGGCATGCCAAGGATTGTATTTGCCTCGCCGCTTAAGTTTTTTGAAGATAATGTCAAAAAAGATGCTCCCCTGCATGTCTACGCCAAAGAACTGTACTTTGCAGCGCATCAGGGCACTTACACCGGCGGTGCGGAAGTCAAGCGCACGAACCGCAAGCTGGAAATACTGTTCAAAAAGGCAGAACTGCTGGGTACGATCGCGCTTGTGCGCGGGAAGAGCACATTCGACTACGATGGCTTTGACGCGCTCTGGAAAAGCATGCTGCTTCATCAATTTCACGATATCCTGCCCGGCTCGTCCATCGCCGAGGTTTACGAGGATACGAGAAAGGCCCACGGAGAAATACGCGAAAGCCTTAACGATTGCATCCGGTGCTTTACCGGGAGCCTGTCTGCGTCGGACGGGTTTGCTGTATATAACAGCGCCGGATGGGACAGAAGCGAAGTCGTGGAGCTGCCGCAAGCCTATGCTTCGGGCGTAAGAGACATACAGGGCAATATCCTGCCTCTTTCCCGAAACGGGGGCAGTGTGTACGCGCTCGTCCGTGTACCCGCTTCCGGCTGGATGGAGCTCGTTCCATGCACCGGAAAAGGGGAGACGGGCCAAGCACGCCTTAAGGCGGAAGGCGCAGGCTACCGCATGGAAAATGAGTTCCTCAGCGCTCTGATAGACAAAGACGGAACGATCCGTTCTTTGGTCCTCAGGGAAAGCGGACACGAATTTGCATCGGGGGCCATGAACACGTTCAGGCTTTACAAGGACGTACCTCATTGGTTCGACGCATGGGATATACACGAATCGTATAAATCCATGCAGACAGAGCCCGGTCCGACGGTTTGCGAGGCAGAGATCTGTGAGGGGCTTCGCGTAAGCCTTAAGATCAAAAAACGGATCGGCAAGGCGAGCGTGCTTGAGCAACGCATTTCCCTTGACGCGGGCTCGCGGCTTCTGCGCTTTGATACGCGCGTGGATTGGCAGGAAACGCATCGGCTCCTCAAAGTCTCTTTTCCGCTCAACATCATGACGCACAATATGATCAACGACATACAGTATGGCTATGTCGAACACCCGCTGATCCCCTCGGATACCGATGAAAAAAACAAGTTTGAGGTTTGCAATCACCGCTACAGCGCTCTCGCGGACGGGTCGCGGGGCGCAGCCCTGATCAACGACTGCAAATACGGCATATCGGCCGAGGGAAGCGAGCTCAGCCTTTCGCTTCTGCGCGCTTCCATGGCGCCTCAGATCGATATGGACAAGGGAACGCAAGTCTTCAGCTATGCGCTTTTGCTTTGGGAGGGCAGCTTTGCCGAAAGCGATGCAAGCCGGAAAGCGTACGAATTCAACGCTCCCCTTGAGACAGGAAAAGGCAGCGGCACGTATTCGGCCTTTGCCGTCGATGCGGACAATATCATCATCGACGCGGTAAAACCCGCGTCGGACAGAAGCGGTGACGTGATCGTAAGGGTATACGAATCGCAGGCCCGTCCCACATCGGTGACGCTTCGCACGGGCATGGCACCGCAAAAAGCATGGCTTTGCGATATGCTGGAAAATCGAAAGGAAGAAATGGAAATCAAGCAGGGCGCGATCGTATTCGACATAGGGGTATTTGAGGTTAAAACGCTGAGACTGAAGCTGTAACAGCGCTTGACTATACGCGTTTTCCGTCTACGCGAACGTCTATGCCCGTCTCTTTGGCTATGCCGGCAAGCCGAAGCATGGCCTGATGCGAAGGTTGGGTGAAATGCGTCCGCCGGATATCGATGCATTCACCCTTCTTTTCTCCGAGGGGATGATAGCTCAGCAGCTCGTAATATTCAAGACTGCCAAGCCCTTTGAGCAAAAGGGCGATCGAACGGATCTCTTCCTCCCCGTCGTTCACACCGGGAACGACGGGCGTTCTTATGATCAGGGGCGTTTTGCATTGCTCAAGCGCCTTCAGGTTTTCAAGCACCTGGCCAAAACCGCTGCCTATGTACTGCGCAAACTTTTCAGCGGAGACAGTCTTAACGTCGGCCATGATCAGATCTGCTTCGCGCAAAAGAGCAAAACCCGCGTCAGAAAAACACAGGTTCGTTTCTATCGCCGTGTGGATACACCGCCGTTTCAAAGCTTTCAGCAACTCGAGCGCAAAGCTGCTCTGGCAGCTTACTTCGCCGCCGGAGAGCGTCACGCCGCCGCCGGACGTTTTGTAGTATTCCTCGTCCTGCAGCAGGACCTCCATAAGCTCGTTCAGACCCATGCGTGTGCCGACCCGCCTGAGCGCTCCGCTGAAACATACGTCACAGCAGGCAAAGCAGCCGGCGCAGCGCAGCCTGTCCAACACATGCTGCTTATCGTGCAGCAAATGCGCCTTGTTTACGCATGCGTCGAAACACGCGCCGCAGTATTTACACTTGTCTGCGTCAAAGAATAATTGGGGTTGAAAGGAAATACCTTCCGGGTTGTGGCACCAGGCGCAGTTCAGCGTGCAGCCCTTAAAGAACACGACGCTGCGTATGCCGGGACCGTCCTTGACGGCGCAGCGCTCTATGTCGAAAACCAGGGCGGTGCTTCCTTTTCCTCCCTTTCCCGGCGCGTTCATCCGTTCGCCTCGCCCGCGTCCCCGCAGAGCATCGGAAAGTCAGCTGCATCGATGTTGGAGGCGCTCGCTACGCTGTAGGCCACGCGGTCGCTCTGATGCAGCATTTGCCCGGGCGTACAGCCGTAATTCTTTCTGAACAGTTGAATAAAGTAGGACACGCTTTCAAAGCCGCACTCGATCGCGCATTCAGAGACGTTTTTCCCGCCCCGAAGCTTTTTGAAAGCCTTATCGAGCCGCACCTGGTTCAGATAGGTCAGGTACGTAAGATGCGTGTACTTGCGAAACAGCTTGCACAGGTAGTACTTGCTGACGAAAAGCCTTTCGGCGGCTTGTTCAAGAGAAATATGCTCCATGTAATGGGCATTTGTCCAGCTTATGATCTCGCGCAGCCGGTTTTCGGCAATATCTCCCTCAGCGCTGCGCTCCGTGTCTGCTTCTGCGGCGTCTTCATGGGAGGAAATCAGCTCAAAGATGTCGAGCATGCAGTGCATGCGCGAAAAAGCATTGTCGTCTTCGCGTATGAGGCGGTAGATGGTGCGCATGAGCTCGTCGTGCTTTTCGGGCATGAAAAGGCGGGTGAACAGGCGCTTGTTTTCCAGCGCCGCGATGGCTTCCACGTTCAAAAAAGCGCGCAGATGCTCAAAGGACACCTTGATGTTGTACAGGATTCCGCCGGACTTTTTGCAGGAAGTGGAATGAACGTAATAAGGAGGGATGATGATTACGTCCTTTGGCGCGAATTCATGCATTTCGTGGCCGACGACAGCCTTTCCCACCACGTCTGTGGTCACGATGATCTCTAAGGTTTCGGCGTAGTGCAGCGGCACGACATTGTCGTGGGGGAAGCGCTTGAAGCGCACTGAATAAGGCGCCACACTGCTGAAATCGAGACTTTCGACAAACGAGGTGGTGTCTATGGTCACTTCGTCGATGCGTTTGCGCAACTGCGTCCCTCCTTATTCGCTTTATGGTGGTTTCGTGTCCTCATAGGAGCTTTTTTCCGTGGATGACGACGCTTTTGTTTTTGGGAACATATTCGTCGGGGAAATGGATCATCACGTTTTGTTTCTCGAGGCCGTTCTGAAGCGCCCTGATGTCCACGTTCTTTATCTCGGTACCAGCAGACAGCGCGAGGGCAGTCGCCTGGCCGGCGGCCTGCCCTGTAAGGATCGCTGCCGGGATGACCCTCAGCAGGTCCCAGCCGTAGCCGTGCCCGTCGGCGCTGCGCCCTGCCGTGATCATATTGGGATAACGGCTGTTGTACAGCGCGCGGTAGGGCACCTCGAACAGATGGAAGCGATGCTCGAAATCGTTGATGGCGCCGATGGAATCCTCAAAATGCCGATAACAATCTTCGACGCCCAAAGAGTACTCACCCCGTATGCGGCAGGTCGTACGGAAATTCGGCATCAGCGGGAACTGGGCGATTTCCGCCTGTCCCTTTGGATAGGACCGGACGTTTTTGAGCAGCTCCTTTTGATTCATCTTAAGATAATCATTGACTTCTTCGACCGTGAGGCCGCTCCAGCGCGGCACGTTCCCGGGCTGATGATCGCCGAACAGATTTACGTTGCCGCCGTAAGCTTTTCCGCCGTATAGCTTTGACAGATCCCCGCTCTCACAGACGCGCTTTGCCCCGTCAAGCGTAATCATTTTGGCGAAATAGGAATAAAAGTTTTCCCCGGCCACAGTGGGCATGCCGCTTCGGCGCAGCAGATCGGCGTCTCCCGTCGTATCGATCAGATATTTGCAGGAATACAGCTCAAGACCGCTTTTGCTGTCGGTGATGATGCCTTCGCAGCGCGTGCCCTCCATGACGGGCATGACGGCGGTACAGTCGTAAAGCACATCAACGCCTGCTTTTTCCGCCTCCTCCAAAAGCTGGAGAGCAAAAATGTATGTTGAGTAGGTTTGCGTGTAGCGAACGGCGGTGGGCTGCGCGGGCTGTCCCGACCGCCACTCGTCCGGAATGGTGTCATAGCCTACTTCAGCAGACAGGCGAAGCCATTTTTCAGCCAAACCGAAAATGATCTGCTTTCCGTCTCCGTTGCACATGGGCACGAAAAAATTGACAAGCCCCAAGGTGCCAAGTCCGCCCAGAATGTTGCTTTTCTCGGTCAGCAGCACACTGTGTCCCTGCTGCGCGGCCGTAACCGCAGCGGCGACGCCAGCAACGCCGCCGCCCGCGACGACCACGTCGTACCTCTTTTTTACATTCAGGCGCATCCTGAGATCGTAAAAGTCCATGCATGCATCTCCCGTGTTTGCTGAATCAGGCGCGTTTGTCAATCAAAATAAACCGGGCCGCCGATTCTTTGCGATTCATATATGGCGTCCAGTATGCGCGTGACGACAGCGGCCTGCTCAGGCAAAACGGTGAGTTCGCCTTTTCCGAGGCAGGCGTCGTGGAACACTTTTTGCTCCATTGCCCGGGGATCGACTGCCGTCCCCTCGTAAAATGCCACGCCGCCCTTGTTGAAGGAAGGCTTTTCTATGTACATATTGCCGTTTTTGACGCCGTTGATCCGCAAAGAACCGTCGGTGAAGTTGTCACAGCCGGCCAGCGTGCCGCAAAGCTCGTACTGTACCGCCTCGCCTTCGAGCATATTCAGCGCCCAGCTGGACTCCAGAATGACGGTGGAGCCGTTTTTCATTACGATATAGCCGAAGGCGCTGTCCTCGACCTGGAACTCCTCCTGCTTCCAGCAGCCAAAGGGATTGCCCTGCATTTCTTCCGGAAGCTTGCTGAGCTCGTGGTACACGCTTCCCACCACGTATTTGGGCTCGTAATTATCCATAAGCCAAAGGACCGTGTCCAATGCGTGGGTCCCCACGTCCACGAGACAGCCTCCGCCCTGTTCGTACTCATTCTGGAAAACGCCCCAGATCGGTACGCCCCGCCTTCTCAGCACCCTCGCCTTGGCAAAATAGATTTTGCCGAAAGTGCCCTTCAGCGCTTCTTTTTTGACGTACTGCACGTCCGGATCCTGCCGATGCTGATAGCCAATGGTCAGAAGCTTACCGGATTCGTCCCGCGCTTCCAACATCTTTTTGGCCTCATCGTAGTTGATCGCCATGGGCTTTTCACACATTACGTTTTTGCCTGCTTTAAGAGCGGCTGCGCTGATTATGCTGTGCATGCGGTTGGGGGTCAGAACGTGTATGTTGTCGATTTCCTTCTCGTTTTCCAGCAGCTCCCGGTAATCGCTGTAGACGCGTGCTCCGGGCACGCCGTATTCTGCTGCCGCCTTCTCGGCACGCTCGATTATGATGTCGCAGAAAGCGACCATTTCCACATCCTTGAGCTTCTTGAGATTGGGCATATGCTTCCCGTTGGCAATTCCGCCGCAGCCGATGATTCCAAGCTTCATGATCTTCTACCTTCCTTTGACGTAATGTATCAGCTCTGCATTCGCCTCGCATCGACGGCGGCAAGTGTACCGCGGCTACATCAATGCGACAATAAAATAACATAAAAACGGCTTAAATACAAGTATGAAAATAAAAAGAGCCAATATCGAGACAGGAACAGACAAAATTTTAATATAGTTTGAATTGTAAATTCTGTTATAATAAGATAAAGTAATACGAAACGTCAAGAAAGCGAAGTCGGGGGACAGAAAGTATGACGTACGAAGAGAGAATCGAACGGCTGCGCCGGACGAAAGAAGCGCAAACCGCTCAGAAGCTGCGCGACAACAAGGACTATATGAACGAGGACGACTACGGCAGCGTTCCCGCGCCAAAAGACGTGACGATAGAGATCGAATACAACGACCCTGTCCACAAAACATTTTACGGGGCCAAAGCCTGGGCCGCAAATTTCAGACGGCTGCTGGAAAAGCATCCTGTCTATATCGATCCCGACGACGCGCTGGCAGGGCGCTGGATGTATATACTGCAGCGACTGCGCCCATTTGAAAGCGCTGTTTCGAAAAACAACATGGAGATGGCGCCTATTTTCGATTATGACTTTCTAAAGCCGACACAAGAAAAATACGGCATCATTCCCGGCATCGGGAAAATGCATCACTTTGCGCCGGACTATGCGATAGGACTTGCGCTGGGGTGGGGCGGCCTTCAGAAAAAGCTGGACGAATGCAGGAAGCAGCATCCGGAAAGCGCGTGGCTGTACGACGCAGAAGACGAGGTGATGGCGGGAATCAGAAGCTGGACGCGCAGGACTGTGGAGCGCTTAAAGGAAATGGAGACGGCGGAAAGGGATCCCGAAAGAAAAGAAAATCTGCATGAGATGCGTGAAGTCAACGAAAATATCCTGGACAAAGCGCCTCAAACCTTCCACGAGGCCTGCCAGTGGATCGCCTGGTTCAACATGCTCAACCGCTCCTACAACCGCGCGGGCTCAGGCTGTCAGATCGACGAACTTCTCAGGCCTTACTATGAAAAGGACCTTACTCAAGGCAGAATAGACAAGGAAAAAGCTATCTTTATCCTGTGCTGTCTTTTGCTCAACGATCCCACTTACTATCAGGTGGGCGGCCCCGCCGCAGACGGTCACGACGTGACGAGCGAAGTATCGTTCATGGTGCTTGAAGCGGCGCATCGCATGAAGACCAGCGCAAATCTCACGATCCCCGTGCATTCACGCCTTGATCCGAAGCTTTTGCACAGGGCCGTCGAAATCTTAGTGGACGACCGGAAAGCAAACCCGCGCTTCTCGGGCTGCGACAATCTCGTGCGGGGCTTTATGAAAAACGGCTATCCCATCGAACTGGCAAGGCTGCGCCGTGCCACAGGCTGCCATTGGATGTCTCTGCCGGGACTGGAATACACCCTCAACGACCTGATCAAAATCAATTTCGCCTGTGTAATGAACGCCGCGCTTGATGAATATATGGAAAAGGACAGCCCGCAAAGAAGCACCGAAGCGCTGTATGAGCTGTTCCTAAAACATTTGGAAAAGGCTGTTCATTGCGTCGCGGAGGGGATAGACTTTCATTTCAGATACCAGTACCTGAACGCGCCGGAGCTCATGCTGAACCTGCTCTGTCACGGACCGCTGGAGAAGGGACTGGACGCTTCGCAGGGCGGCATGGAATACTACAATATCTGCGTGGACGGTGCGGCGCTTGCCACTACAGCGGATTCTTTCGCGGCGATCGAGCAAAGACTCGACAGGGAAAAGCGCTTCGGTTGGGATACGCTTTATAAAACGCTCAAAGATAATTACTCCGGCAGAGAGGGTGCTTACATCAGAAGTATGATGCGGGCTTCCGAGCGCTTCGGCGCAGGGGCATCTCTGGGCGACAGATGGGCGCAGCGCATTTCCCGCGACTTTACAAGGATCGTAAGCGAAAAACACACACCGGACGGATATCTGATGATTCCGGGGCTGTTTACCTGGGCAAACACCATCAACATGGGGCGCGACACGCCCGCGACTGCCAACGGAAGACTTTCCGGAGAGCCGATCTCCCACGGCGCGAATCCTGATCCGGGTTTCAGAAAAGACGGCGCGCTCACCGCGCTGTCAAATGCGGTGGCGAGTGTTCAGCCGGGCAGGGGCAATACGGCGCCGCTGCAGCTGGAGCTCGATCCGAGCCTGGCAAGCCGCGACGAACTGGTCTCCATCGTGGAAGCGTTGATCAAGTCGCACTTTGAAAAGGGCGGTACACTGATCAACATCAACGTCATGGACAAAGACGTGCTTTTGGACGCCTATGCCCATCCGGAAAAACATCAGGATCTGATCGTTCGCGTGACGGGCTTCACGGCGTACTTTTCGGTACTGGGACCGGATTTCCGAAAAATGGTCATCGACAGGGTCATCCAGGCAGAGTAGAAGCAATAAAGCGAAAGAATACGGCAAGAAAACGAAGCCTTCCAATAACAAAAGTATGCTATAATACAAAAAAACGGGAGGTGCGGTATGGAATCCTATAATTGCATCCATCTAAGACCCCAAAGCGGCTTTGAAGCCGATAAAAGACTGTGGATCGGTTGTCCTTCGGTCCAGGTCACGGGCAGGCGCGTCTGGGCAAGCGCGTTCGGCGGCGGAAAATACGAACCTTCACGGAACAATTATAACATTCTGATGTATTCTGATGACGGCGGAAATAGTTGGGTGGACCCCTATATGGTCGTCACATGCGACGAAAGCCGGGACTACAGAGGTATGGACGCGAACCTCTGGCTCGATCCCAAGGGCAGACTTTGGTTCACGATGGAGCAGGCGCATTTTGAACACGGCGTGCCTGAACCCAAATTCAGCGACATGTACTCGGAAAATCTGATGAAGTTTTTTGATCCGGACAATACCTGTTGGGCTATGATCTGCGAAAACCCGGAAGCGGACGAACCCGTATGGTCGGAGCCGAGGTATCTGTTCCATGGCGTTTTGCGAAACAAACCGGTCGTGCTGAGTGACGGCTCGTGGATGTTTTGCTCTTATAAAGCTGCCGCGAGGAACGCCTTTTATGAGTACCATATCAGCAGGGACGAAGGGAAAAGCTTCGAGCTGAAGCGTGGCCCTAATCGCATGGACGGAGATAATTGCCCCTATGAAGAGCCGATGTGCGTAGAGCTCGAAAGCGGACACCTGCTGTTCCTGGTCAGAACGTCGACAGGCTATATCGCCATGTCGGAATCCTTTGATTTCGGCAAAAGCTGGAGTAAGACGGTCGATACCGACATGAAGAATCCATCTTCGAGGTTCTATATAAGCAAGCTGGCCAGCGGGCGCGTACTGCTCGTCAACACCCCCAGAAACGACGGTCGTACCGGCATGCGCGCGTTTTTGTCGGAAGACGGCAAGCACTGGACGCACGCGCTTACGCTGGATACGCGCCACTCGACCTCTTACCCGGATGGCTGCCAGGACGCGCAGGGGAATATTTGGGTCGTCTATGATTGCCAGCGGGACAACCGACAGGAGCCGCTCCCCTGGGACGGGGGACGCTCTTCGGCGGCGAAGGAGCTGGTATTGACAAGGTTTTGTGAGGAAGACGTGATTGCGGGAGACTTTATTACGAAGGATGCAAGGATGCCGCATTGGTTCGCCAAAGCACTGTATGACAACAGAGCGGATTGATTACAAAGGAGGCGTGGAGAATGAAGAACGTTTCGGTCGCGGATTATATTTCAATCGGGGCAGAAACTGACACAACGCAGGCCTTTCAAAGCGCGATAGACGATTGCTTTTTAAACGGCGGCGGCACAGTGGAGGTGCCAAAGGGCGAATATCCCATCGGCGGTATACGCTTAAGGAGCAATGTGAGTCTGCTTCTGCGTTCGGGCGCGCGCCTGTTGGGCAGCCGGAACCCCGAGGATTATTGCATTCTGCTCAAAGACGGGGTGGAGCCGATCGAAGACGCGCTGAGGCAGCAGCCCAAGTGGCGTTTCAGCCTCACCGCCGAAGATTTCGTGTGGAACAAAAATCCGGCTTCGCGCTGGAACAACGGTCTGATCAGGGCGTTTCGTGCCAGAAACGTAACGATCAAAGGCGAAGAAGGAAGCCTGATCGACGGCATGGACTGCTTCGACGAACAGGGTGAGGAGAATTACAGAGGACCGCATTGCATAAGTATGCATGACTGCAGCAACATAAACATCGAAGGTATCCACATACAAAACAGCTCGAACTGGGCTGTGGCACTGTTTAACAGTCAGGATATCCGCGTCAGCGATATCCGCGTAATCGGCGGTCACGACGGCGTGCACTTAACTACATGCGACGGGGCATACATCAAGGACTGCAGCTTCTTTACAGGTGACGACTGTGTCGCCGGCATCGACAATATCGACGTGAATGTATCCAATTGCGAACTGAACACCGCCTGCAGCGCTTTCAGAATCGGCGGTACGCACATACACGTTTCAAACTGCAGGATGTACGGTCCTGCCAGGTTTCTTTTCCGCGGAAGCTTAAGTGCGGAAGAAAAACGTCTGGGAAAGCCCTCAAAATCAAATACCGCCCACAGGTACAATATGCTGAGCGCCTTTACATATTACGCCGATTTTTCCAGGCAGATACGCTTGCGGCCGGGGGACATCACATTTACCGACTGCACTGTCGAAAACGTGGACAGGTTCATACATTACAACTATTCGGGCAATGAGCCCTGGCAGCGCAACAAGCCTCTGAAGGATATGCGCTTTGAAAGGATCACAGTGAACGGCCTTAAAATGCCGCTGACGATCTACGGCGACAGAGACGAAACAGTCAGCTGCGCAATAACGGACTGTACTTTTTCAATTGACAGCATAGATATTCCCCTGATACATCTGTGCAATTGCGCCGAGCTGACGCTGAAGAACGTCGTCGTAAAAGGTCTCGGCGGCGCACCGCTGATCAAACGCTGGTCGAAGGAAGGGTGCGTGCATTTGGAAAACCTGCGTTATGACCGAGACGAAGGTGTGCTGATCGCCGACACCGATGAACCGTTTATCTGCAAGCCAATATAAACGTGAGACGGAGGGACAGATATGTTTAAAGTAGCATTGCTCAGCCGCTGGCATCCGCATTCGATGTATCCGGATGAGAGATACGCAAAAGACTTGCTTTCGCAGCCGGACTGCAAAATCACCTGCGTTTGGGACAGGAACGCACAAATTGCTGAACAATGGGGCAAACAGTACGGCGTCGACTGGACGACCGAACTTGAGGAAGTGCTGTCGAGAGACGATGTGGACGGAGTGCTTGTCACTTCGCAGCCTGCCGACCACAGGGAGATCTTTCTCTCTGCAGCGCGCCACCATAAACACATCTTTACCGAAAAAGTGCTCTCGCTGAAGCTTGACGAGGCGCTGGAAATCAAAGAGGCCGTGGAAAAAGCGGGTATAAACTTTGCAATCGCTTACATGCGGCTTGCGATACCGCAGCTCGCCTACGCCAAACAACTCGTAGAAAGCAAAGCGATCGGGGAACCCGTCAGCTTCCGCTGCGTCTGCGGCCACGCGCAGGGACTCAAGAACACACTGCCGGAATACTGGTACGACCCGGAGATCTGCGGCGGCGGCGCCATGATCGACCTGGGGTTCAACTGCGCATACCTTGCCAGGTACATCATGGGCGGATTTGAAACGGTAAGCGCTTCCTTTTCCAATAAACTGCTGGGCAAGCGCGTGGAGGATTTCGGCTCCTGTACCGTCCGTTTCAAAAACGGCGCTTCGGGCATACTTGAAGCGACCTTTGATTCGCCGCTGATGAGCGTATTCGAAATGAACGTTTACGGCACGAAGGGTGCCTACTATGCGCGCTTCGGCGGAGGAGACATCGCCGAGCTCAACATAGAAGGCCGGGCAAGACAGATACTCGACATAAAGCAGCTTCCATGCCCGCTGAAAACGCCCGTCGCCACCTGGGTCGAGACATGCAAAAACGGAAGTCGTGCCGAGCCCTATGGCATCGAAAGCGCGGTAGATCTGGTCAGGTTCATGCACGCCGCATATCTGTCCGACCAAAATGAAGGAAAGCGTTTTGCGCTTTGATCGAGCGCATGTCGGGAGGATGATCTGATGAAGCTGACCTTTCTCGGCTCCGGACACGGAGTGCCCGAGCCCAACAGAAACTACTCCTGCGCACTTCTTGAAGTGAAGGACAAACGATATCTTGTCGATATCGGCATGGATCCCACGCACGAGTTGATAAAACGCGGATTTACGCCAAGTGACATCGCGGCTGTTTTTATCACGCATACGCACGGCGATCATATGAACGGCATGGTGGGCTTTGCGGATATCTGCTCCTGGTTTTACAAGGATGCCGACCCGCTTATACTGATCCCAAGGCTCGATCCCGTGGAGGCGCTCAAAGGGTGGCTTCAGCAAACCTGCGGCGGATTGAGGGAATCGATACGATTTCAAAAGCTGAACGAAGGTATTGTTTACGACGACGGAACACTGAAAGTATGCGCGCTGCGCAATGGACACATGCCGGATTCGTACTCGTTTTTTATCGAGGCCGAAGGCAAGAAGCTGCTTTTCACGGGAGATCTGAAGGGCGGGGACGGACCAACGGCGGATTATGCGCGCTTTGCAACAGTGGACGGTATCGATCTTGTGGTGGCGGAGAGCGCACACTTTGACGCGATGCTCTATCTTGAGCCGCTTTTGCGCCATCCGCCTAAGAAGCTGTGCATCAATCACTATAACTGGACATGGATTGAAAGCTGTTATCATCTGAAGCAACAGATCAACGACAAGATACCCACTGTACTCGCTACCGACGGTCTCGAAATACAATTATAACAATAATGGAGAATGCAGTACATGGAAAAAACCTCTGATTCAGGCTTCCCGTTCTGTTTTTGGGTGTTTAAGCAAGATATCTGGTCCCCGGAAGTGCGCAGGGCACTCAAAGAGGCCGGCATTGCCGAAATCAGCATAGAGCCCTCCGCGTTCATGCCGGAAAAGTACACCCGGGACGACGTGCGACGCCTTCGCGCCATCTTGGATGAAGACGGGTTGAGCGTATCTACAGCTCATCCGCCTTTCGGCTCGTTCAATCAGCGTTTTTCCCTGCTTCGGCAGTCGCCAACAGGGCTTATTGAAGATCTGGCGTATATGAAGGAATTCATCCTGCGCTGCGCGATTCTCGGTGTTAAAGCCATACCGCTGCATACCGGCGGTGCGATGCTGCCGGACAGCCGCCCTTGGGAAATCGCATGCGCGCATCGCTATGTGGAGGCACTTATGCCGACGGCACAGGAACATGGCGTGGTTATTGCGATCGAGAATACAAACCACGCTACTGCCGTCGGTTTTTACGAAGGCCTTGAAGAAGATGTCCCGCTGAACCTCAACATCTGGAAATTCGATGACACCGACCGCATACTGGATTTTGTCCGTTCATTCCATTCCCCCTTTGTCAAAGTCTGCTACGATACGGGGCATTCTCATTTGCTGGGCAAGATGCTTGAGGATTACGAAGCTTTTCGCGACGAGATCGTGCTTTTGCACCTGCATGACAACGACGGAGCCGGTTCCGACGCTCACCTGCAGCCCGGTTACGGCAACAGCGATTGGAAAACGCTGTTTGAGAACATTAAAAGAATGAAGCGTACACCGATCCTGTTTGTCGAGGCACAGCCCCGTTATGACGACCTGCGCTTATTCGTTCGTGAAATGCAGGCGCTGTGGGAAAACAGGGTGAAGATCAAAAAAGGCGATTTCCTGGAAAAAGACGAAAACACGGCGCATTTGAGCTTGCCTGAGGAGAAAAAACCATGCTGAGCGTTTTGCTGAACGAATTGAATTACGACAAGACCTTTGCGGCGGACTGCGTTTGCATGCTTGGCACGAGCACAGGCGTCTCGTCCGGTGCCGCAGCTGCGTTTGAAAACGATTTCGGCGAAAAGGCGCGAGCAACACTTTACGACGCAGGTCTGCAGTTGGACAGCATGAGAGATGCTGAATGGGAAAGCGCGTTGGACGCGGCACAGAAATTTGGCGCCCGGCAGATCGTGCTTTCGGCAGGACACAGCTGCGATACAGGGCGGGACGAAGCGCCGTGGTGCGATACACTCGGCCGGCTGAACCGGGCTTCTGCGGCATCGGGAATAGAGCTTCTTATAACAAATCGCAGGAGATTTATAAAAACACTGCCTGTTTCCGCGGAAAAACTCATGCGCCTGACGACGCGATGCGCAGTGAGGATAGCCTACGACTTCGGCTTTGCACATGCCTACGGCACGGCGCTTGAAAACCTGTACGATTTGATGCACAATACTGCCGTGATCTGTTTGAACGACAATTTCGGCATGCAGGCCGATGACAAAACGGCTGATTGGATCAATGGCGAGATCATGTACACCGACGAAAGAAAGCAGCCGGGATATGGCGACGCACCCTTTGTGGGTATGGCTGAAGCCATGCGCTCAGAGGATATGGACATTCCGCTTTACATAAACGGCGCCCGCCAGGGTGACGCCGATCTTAAGACGCTTCTCACCGAAACCAAAGTGATCCTGTCGGGAAAGGTTTTCCTGTCCCCTGCGCAGGCAAGGATAGGCAGGAACGAGCACGGGAGAATCATCCTCTGACGAAGTTACACAAAAATATAATAAAACTTCAGCAACGCTGTCCTTCTTCATGGCTCATTATTGCGCTGTGTCCGTGATTGCGTAATTGGTTCAGAATTGTTCTTATCCTCGTGTGGGACTGCCTGACGTCGGACGTGCACGGAGCAACAAAACAGAACAGTGAGGAATGCCGTATATGGAAATATTGAACTCTTTCAGTCTGTCCCGGGTAAAAGCCGTACTGTTCGATTTTGACGGTACGATCTCGACTCTTCGCTGCGGATGGGAGGAGGTTATGGCACCGATCATGGTGGAGAAACTCCTGGCCTGCGGCCGCGAAAGCGCGGAAGAATGCACAAGGCTTGTGAATGCGTATATCGATGAGTCGACGGGCATCCAGACAATCTTTCAGATGAAATGGCTAAGCGAACAGGTCACGCTCAGAGGGGGCCCAAAAGTTGATCCCTGGGACTATAAAGCAGAGTATAACGATAAGCTCCTGCGGAGAATAGAGGAAAAGAAACGGGCTGTACGCCGGGGACTCGAACCTGCAGCCCGCTATCTGATGTGCGGAGCGACAGACTTTCTTAAACTGCTGAAGAGCGAAGGCGTCCATACCTATGTGGCGAGCGGAACGGACCACCCCGATATGGTCGCGGAGGCCAAAGCGCTCGGCGTCTTTGATTATTTCGACGAGCTCATGGGCGCGCCTGTCCACGAAGAAAACTGCTCCAAGGAAGCAGTACTGAAAAAACTGATAGAAAAGAACAAACTGACGGGCGATGATATCGCCGTGATCGGAGACGGCAAAGTCGAGATCAGACTGGGAAAACAAGCGGGCGCCCGCACGCTGGGTCTGGCCGGCGACGAACGGGCTCGGCACGGTGTAAACCCCGCAAAACGCGCTCGGCTGATAAATGCAGGGGCAGATGCCATATGCGGGGATTTCACGGAAACAAATGAACTCAAATGGTTCCTTGGACTCGGACAGGAGGCATAAAATGCAGTACAACGAACTTGATTTCTCCAAAATCAAAACGGAAAGCGCATTTCATCGCCATAACCTCGTATGCATTGACACCTTGTTTACGCCGGGTAAGTATCATGCGTCGACGGCCCCGACAGATGAGCTGAAGCAGCTTGCAGAAAAGATCATCGCAGCCAGCGAGAACAACCGTCAGGTCATATGGAGTCAGGGGGCACACGTCATCAAAAACGGCCTTTCCCGCTTTCTTATAGAGTTCATGCGCAAGGGAATCATCACTCACCTGAGCGGCAACGGAGCCTGCTCCATTCACGATTTCGAACTGGCTTATCTGGGCGGTACATCCGAGAACGTTCCTACCGCCATCGAAGACGGATCCTTTGGGATGTGGGAGGAAACGGGGCGCTGGATGAACGAAGCGCTGCAGACGGGCGCGGCAAACGGCTGGGGATACGGTGAGTCACTGGCAAGGTATATCGATACCCATCGGGAGAGATTTCCGTACAGGGAAGATTGTGTGCTTTATCAGGCCTGGAAACTTGGCGTGCCTGCCACATACCATATCGCTTTGGGTACCGACATTATTCACCAGCATCCCATTGTCGACTTTGCCGCAATCGGAAAAACCAGCGGCATAGATTTCCGTCGTTACTGTTACTCCGTATCGCGCATGGATAAGGGCGTGTTCATGAATTTCGGGTCCGCAGTGATCGGCGCCGAGGTTTTCCTGAAGGCGCTCTCGATCTCGCGCAATCTGGGCTATAAAACCTTTGATATCACCACCGCCAATTTCGACCTGATCGATCTGGGCGATTATCGCAGCAAGATCGGGTACGACGATCCAAACTACTATTACCGTCCGCGAAAGAACATCGTGAACCGGCCTGTGTCCCGCGGCGGGATCGGCTGGCACTTCTGCATGGACCACAAAGTATCCATTCCCAATCTCTACGATCTGATCCTGGGAAAGGGATGATTTGAATGACGCTGAATGAGATATTCACCCGAATAGACGATGTAAGCATTGCAGTTGTGGGCGATTTTTGCCTGGACATTTACTGGCTTGCAGATATGACGCGCAGCCGACTGTCGCGGGAAACGCCCCATTTTCCCTTGCCTGTCGTGAATGAGCGCATGAGCTGCGGCGGCGCAGGAAACGTTGCATGCAACGTGGCGGCACTGAAGCCGAAAGAGATTTCCGTATACGGGGTCGTCGGCGCAGACTGGCGCGGGCAGGTATTGGAAAAACTCCTCCGGGACGCGGGCGTCGCGACCGCCGGCCTTATAGAACTGGACGGAAGGTTTACCAATGCTTACTGCAAGCCGCTCAGAAAAGGTTTTTCCGATGTGGTCTATGAGGATCCGCGGCTCGATTTTGAAAACGCTGAGCAGATATCCGAAAGCACGCAGCGAGGAATTCTCGACGCTATAAAAGCCTGCAGCGCCGACGTGATCTGCGTATGCGACCAGTTGACGAGCGGGTGCATCGGCAGCGTGCTGCGTGAAGGGCTGTGTGATTTGGGAAAGCAGGGAAGGATCGTATTGGTGGACAGCCGTGATCGCATCGGATCGTATCGCAACGTCATTGTAAAACCAAACGATCTGGAAGCCTCCGAGGTCTGTGCCGGCGAGAAAGACCCCGAAAAAACGGTGCGGTATTTGTCCGCGATCAACGGTAAACCGGCGTTTGTCACGCTCGGAGATCAAGGCTGCATCGTATGCGAAAACGGGAAGACTGTCAGAGTGCCCGGCCGCCGGGTCCTTCCGCCGATCGACATCTGCGGAGCGGGGGACACGTTCATGTCCGCGCTCGCCTGCGCCATAGCGGCAGACTGCCCGTTGAGCGAAGCCGCGCTTTTTGCCAACACGGCCTCCGCAGTCACTGTCAAGAAGCTGTTCGTCACGGGAACGGCCACGCGTGAAGAGATCGCGGCGCTCTGGAATTGATATTCCCCAAAGGAATTGTAAGAATCGATGCTCCGGGAAGTGCAGCGTCAGCGTAAGCTTGACCTGTTTCAGAATGTCCCGGTTCTTTATCAACATGCGGGTCGTAGTCGCGCATCGTCGCGCATCCCGCGTCCGCCATCAGCCGATACCACATGCGCTTGAACGACGCCCGGGACAGCAGACTGCCCTGGGAATCGTAGGAAACGTATTCATCCGGCTCGCTCTCTTTCTGCAGCATCAATTTGTTGAGCTTCAGCGGCGCTGACACGAAACAATCGGCCGCCTTCGTCTTGAGCGCGTCCTCCCGGCGGTGGAGTACGCGAAGTTTTTATTTGTGCCGCTTGAAATGAATTTTTCGAAACAAATATCTTCTGAGGCATGTAACCTTTTGGATGCCCGGATCGTATTACTGATCGGCTTTGATGCCTGTCTGATGGGCTCCATTGAGACGGCTGCGGCTCTGGCTCCATACGCAGATTATCTGATAGCCTCAGAAGAAACGGAGCCTTGGGAAGGGTGGAATTATGCCTTTCTGGGACAACTGTCGGCGGATCAGGGCGGCGAAGAGATCGGCAGCATGATCGTCGAGGACTACAGGACCTTCTATACGGAAAAGTACGAAGAGTATCCCTACCTTACCCCTATTCTTTCACTGACCTGTATCGATCTTAAGCAAATCGGCTGCGTGGAAGAAGCGATGGACGCACTGTTTACCGCCATTTCTGCCGACATTCAGACGGAGCATTACGCCGAAATCGTTACCGCGCGGCATAGGTCTGTTCACGACAGGCTCGAGCTACGACCTGGTGGATCTGAAAAGCTGCGTCGAAGGGCTTTCTCGGCGTTATCCCCTTGAGGCCGAAAAACTGAGCGAAGCTTTGGACGACTGGCAAGTGTCCGGGATGAGCAACGCCGATCAATTAAACGGTTTGTCGGTATACTTTCCCTTTGACAACATCCCTCTTTTTCTCGGGCGCTGGGGCTTTATCGGTGAAAGTATCTGTGGAAGATCGAAGCGGACGGGGGATTCGATTTGTACTGTCGGCTGAAGCTGAGCGACTACATCACAAAAGAAAAGATCGACGATACCCGTTCTTTTTCGGTTCACCTCGAGAGAAAGGAACTCCCTGTCGTTTTGGATTCGGAAGGCGTAAAAGTAAGGATGCAGCTGCAGAACTCGGATTTGTATCTCAATGATTATCAATTGGGACTACTCAGGATCATCGCGGAAAACGATACCTAATCAGTAATACGATTTGAATGCAAAAAAGGTTACATACATTGGATACTGTTCTAAAAGGCTGTCAGTTGTATTCCCGGTGAATCTGCTGATCGATTTGGTGACGATCGGCAAGACACTTAATGCGCAGATGAAGCACTATGGCGGCTTTATTCTCGCTTCCGGCTGCGAATATCCCGATTGAAAAACTGCAGGCCATGGCAAAAGCTGCACAGGAATCGTAGTCACTATTGTAATACTCTTTCTTCTTGTTTGCCATAAACAAGGCCTCCTGTGATTTATTATTCTATTACAGAAGGCCTCGGTTTTTACCTGTTTACAGACTTTTCTTCACATGTCCAGGTGTTATTTGAATGGGCTGACCCATACAGCATAAGTTTGCTCCAGAGCGCTCTTAATAGTAGATTCATAAACCAACATAGTGTTTTCAACGTCAAGCTGTGGTATGTCCTTTCCAGCAATCCAGTTCCTTAGTTTTGCCACAGCACCTTTTTCATTTTCACTTGCAAATTCATTGAACTTTTGAATTTCTAGCCGCAGTAGAGATAAATACACATTCACTCTGTTAACCATTTCATCATAATACTTTACTGGATCAGATTTAAAGGTTGAATAGTAAAGTATCATTGTCCTTTTTGCTTCTTCGCACTGCTCTGAGAGAACTTCAAGTTCATATCCCTTTTCCAATACTTTATTTGAATTGAATGTGAAATTGTTTACAAGTGTTGCACCCTTAATTGCAAGCTTGAATTCTACAGGAATGGCCTTCATGGCAGCTTCATAAACACCATCAAAAACCCAATCTTTTGCAGCATTAAGGCCATATCCTTTTAGCAGATATCCAAATAATGCCATATTACCACCCGTCATCGTCTCAAGATAGTCTGCAGCGTTTTTCATGGCCGAATTATTGCTTTGTCTAAACAGATTGATGTAGATTTGCACATCGGATCTTTTGACGGAACTAAATGTAAAATAATCTCTTAAAACATTGGTCACAAGATTTGCTGCTTTTAAGCCGGTTTTTGTGGCGCTTACAACCAAATTTGCATTTTGGGTTTCACTGATTTTCTTTAATTTCTGGAAATACTTATTGTAGAATTCATCCAGTGAGGAATCATCAATATCATATCTTCTGGCCAATGCCTTGCTTCCCTGTAACATATCAAGCGCAACACTTGCATCCTGATTCTCTAATTGCAGCATAATATCAAGATCAAAGCCTATCCAACTTAATGCGGTTTCAATCATACTTGTGTTAAGTGTTGGTTCTGGCTTTGTTCTTGAAATCTGATCCATAATGCTTTCAGCCAAAAGAGCTCCCTGAGTAACAGGCGTTAAATTGACATCTTTCAAGTCTCCTGTAACAGTTGAATATATTTTACCGATACCTGTTACTTCTTTTACTGTACGACATGTGAATGTTTTACCATCGATTGTTGCAGTGCCTTTAAACAGCAAATCATGGGGAGCACCGATTGCTGTTAATGCAGTGTAAACATTGCCGAGGATTCTATTTGATTCAACACTATGGAAAATAGTGCAATAATTACTTGACAATGCGCTGAGTTTGATCTCTCCGGTTCTCGAATCAACCAGATCAACTTTTAGCCTAACGTCCGCAACCTGATCAGAGGTAAGAACTTTATATACCGATTCAAACTTTTGTGAACTTATGGTAAAAGCATTTCCATACGTAACAGCATTATTCAGCTTCACAGTTTGAAAGTATGAAGGATTATTAATCTCGGGAACAAGATACAAATTGAAACCGTAATGGCTTGGCAAAGTTGTATTAAGAACCCAGTTTAAGGTTATATTGTATGGATTTGATACAACATATTGTTCATAATAGTTATTTGGGTTATTTGTTTTTTGCCATGTCATTACATTCAAGGAAACCATGTCCCAATCTATGACTTGTTCGCTAACGACTTCGCTCTGCATAACGTACCCAGCAGCACTGCTATCGCCATTACGATACCCATAATACAGTGTGCCGAATGTTCCAATAATCGTTAATTTATCTGTTAGACTCAACGTGCTACCATTTTGAGATGTGGGAGTATTTGAGAAATCTACTGTCTTTGTAGCTGGGTAACGTGTCAGTGTTGGATTTAGACCTGAGTAGCCATAGATTGTGTATTTTTTGGTAGTATAGGTGTTGCCATCTTTGTCTGTGGCAACAAATTGATATTTGTGTGTTCCTTCCGATATGGAATTCGACAAAACACATGAATAATTCATGCGATAATTCCTTGTGTCCTCAGTTCCTTCTGCTTTTGTCAAAGCCTTAACTACTACATCGTCAAAATAGATATCAATTTGCTCAACACCCATATTTGTACGCATGCTAATGTTTTTCAATGAGGTAACTTCAATGCTATTATTTCCTTTTTGAATGTCACCATATCCAATACCACCTATAGATAGCCATTCAATTGTACCGCCCTTTACAGTGAAATTGACTCCTTTCTTGGAGGCAGCCCAATAATCTTCAGTAGTAGCATTGGCATTCGCATGATCGCCTTTCCTTCTGCTTTAGCAGTGACGACTCCGTTATTCACTGTCGCTACCGTTTTCTTTGAAGAACCCCACGTTATGGAAACAGTGGTTGCATTGCTGGGTACGAAAGCGGCACTCAGTGTATAAGTACTCCCCACGGTCAGAGTTAACATATCTGGTGAAACAGAAAAATCAATAACTTCAATTTCTTCAGAAATATAGCCATGCTCTACTGCCCAACGATAAGCGTAGGAACCTTCCGATGCGGTGATTGTGACCTTATCGGGCCCTTCAAAAGCATCTTCAGCAATATATGTAATGGATGCAGGGAGATTGATTTCATACAGTGTACTGTTGGCAAAGGCTCTTGATCTAATCTCTGTAACATTGTTGGATAAAACAACTTTCCCTATGGAGGTAGAACCATAGAACGCTCTCTCATCGATAATCTGCAAGGCAGTGGGCAAAGTCAGAACGGCGTCTGCTAAAGCCGTGATGCCTCCGTTTGCCATGAGCAGAACGAGAACCAGAATCATTGTAACGAGCCTCTGAGCAGTTTTCATAAACGTTTCCTCCTTGATGTGATCAGTGCGAGAAATGCAGCAAAGCCTTACGTCACCGGCATATCGGCATCCATTGTTCTTGCGTTTTGTCAGTGCTGGCAGCTTAATCGATCTGATCAACCATACGCTGCGTGCGGACAGGACACAAGCGCTCCGGTTGAATCGCCGATCAGTACATTGTTCCGATTATATAAATTATACCACACTGCATTTTTGCTCCGTAGTTTCCGTTTCGTCTCCTTAATTTAATTCAGAATAAACGTGTGAACTTGAGGTTACGGCCGGTTTAGGCTTGACGGAGGGCTGTCGGGTTGATAAAATATAATTTATAGAATAAATTCTCATTCATATGGAGTCTTAGACGATGTCTGTCGACGGTTTCTGTTTTTCTCCCGATCCGGACGCAGTGCAGATTTATCAAAGGATACTCGGCATGGGCGAGGTGTTCAGGTTCAATGAGGAATTGAAGGAGCTCATCGCCGGGAAATTCAGCGTGGAACCGTCCTCGGGCCCTGACGACATCGCTGTGTTTGTGGACATCATCATCCGTTCGTTTGGTGACAGGCAGGTGCCGGCGCACTTTGATCTGGCGCAGGGGTCGCTCAGAAAGCTCAGCAAGAACTGGCTTACGCAACGCAGCGTTTCCCGCGATACCGTGCTGCTGCTTGGGTTCGGGCTGGGGCTGTCCCTTGACGAGGCGGAGACGCTGCTGACAAAGGGCCTTGGCGATACGCGGCTCAACCCCAAGGACCCCTTTGAGACCCTGTGCTGGTATTGCTTTAAAAACGGGCTGGAGTATCACGAGTTTTCACGGCTGAGGCAGGCTGTAAAGCAGTCAAACGCTCTTGGGAAGGACGGCTTTGTGCCCAACGATTCCACGGAGAAATTCAGGAGCTTGCGCGATCAGATCACGAGCGAAGCCGAACTTATCGAGTTTATCAGGACGATCTCGGTAATACACGACTGGCGCGCGCAGAGCTATTCGGCCCGCAAAGCCTTTATGCAAATGTACATGGCCTGCGGCGCAATACTTGCGCCCGACGAAACCCGGATAAGCCCGGATACGGACGGTGACTATGCGGCGCGCTGTGCCGCCACCGTTGAAAAGGAGCTCTATTCCGCTACGCCCAAGGACGAGAATTACAACCTGAAGCCCTTAAAAAACACTCGCCTTGGCAGGATTCTGAACGTGCCCCGGCTCAGCCGCCAAAGGATGCGGGACATACTCAACCTGCAGACCCGCATAAACCGCGCCGATTTGCTGACGCTGAGCTTTTTGCTTACATCGCTCACCTTTGTGCTCTCGGACGGCGGCAGCCTGAAAAGCGGGTTTATCGAGCACGCGGACGCGAACCTCATCCGCTGCGGCATGTGCGCCCTGGACCGGCGCCGGCCCTACGACGCGCTGCTAACGCTCTGCACTGACACCGTCGATCCCCTCGAGACCTTCAACGACGTGACGGATTTGGCTTATAAGGACATGGCGGTAAGCTGATATGACGGATATTGTTGCGCTTGTAAGCGGCGTATGGCCCGAGCTCACGCTGATCTGCGAGATCGGGCAAGGCGCCAACAGCCGCGTGTATTCCGCAATTGACGAAGGCGGCGAGACATTTGCGGTAAAGGCCGTGTTTATTCCCGACGACTGGGAGATGAACGAGCTGAATCAGGCTTACACCTACACCGAGGAGCAGCTGTCCCATTACCTTAAGACCTGTGCCGAGGAGTATCTTGAGGAAGTAAAAATCCTGAACGCGCTCTCCGGCGACAAGCGCATCGTAAAGATATACGATTATAAACTGTTACAGCCTGAAAAGCTCCAATATGTGCTGCTGATCAGGATGGAGCAGCTCACCTCCCTTGCCGGGCTCGTCCGCACGCGTTCCTTCACCTGCGAACAGATCGCGCTTATGGGCATCCAGATTTGCGAAGCGCTGGAAAAGTGCCATTCAAAGCGTATCGTGCACAGGGACATAAAGCCCTCCAACATCCTCGCGGACGGCGAAGGCAGCTTTAAGCTGGGGGATTTCGGTGCCGGCAAGCAATTAAAGCTCGGCGCGAACACCTACTCCCGCGTGGGCACGCCTCAGTTTATAGCGCCCGAGATATACAATTCCGGCGCGCAGCTGATGAGCATGGAGGAGTCTTACCGCACAGACGTTTATTCTCTGGGACTCACGCTGTATTGGATGCTGAACAGGCAGACTATGCCGTTTCTTCCCCTCGACAGAATTCCCACACAGGTTGAGTACGATCAGGCGTTCATGCAGCGTGTAAACGGAAAGCCGTTGCCCGCGCCCTGCATAAACGACAACCCAAAGCTCACCGAGGCTGTCCTCAAGGCGGCGGATGCCAGGAGCGGCAAGCGCTTCGGGAGCGCCGCTGAGATGAAAGTGGCCATTCTTGGCTGCCTTAAGGAGGCTGCTCCCCGAAAACCCGCCCGCGCGCATGTCGTCATGCTCGGAGCGATAATCCTCATTTTTGCAGCGGCCGTCGCCGTTTTGCTCGTTCAATACAGCCAAAGACGGGTTCCCGAGCAGACATCGCCCGCTCTTCCTGCCGGGCTCAATCTGCCCCTGCCGGACAAAAGGGAGTACTGGAACGTGGTGACGATCATGCCCGGCGACGTCTGGAGAAGTCCCGTCCAAATGAGCATTCGAAACGCCTTCAGCAAGACGCCCATAGAGGAGAACGCGGACTTTATCCCTACGGACGATGAATACGATCTCGATTACGTGCTGCAAATGATGATAAAGCAGGACTTTTATTCCAATTATCCCGGCATCAAGACAGATATGGTGCTGATAATCCCTGATGAGACCTACGACGTGCAGGCCGCTTCGGACATATTGACCGAGCACGGCATACCGGCCTATGTTTTTCCCGGCAGCGACGCGGAGCTTGTATACGACAGCTGGATAAAGCTGGTCGGCGGCGTGGAGGATCAGTAGATGAAGCGTTTTACCTGCGCATTGCTGTTTTTGCTGCTGTTTGCGCCAAGCATCTCGCTTTCGGAGGCTGTCCCGCTGTACGAAAGCTTTATAAAAATACTCGGGCGCGCCTCGGGCACAAAGCTGATCCAAGCCGACTCCGTGGACGGGCTTTCGGTATACGAATGCACGGATTTTGACGACGAGGCTTATCTGGACATTTTGTCGCTCTGCGCGGACTATGGGTTCAGACTGCGGGAAAACTATTTGCGTGCAGACGTAATGCACCTGGCGCTGGAATATAATGAAAGCACGCTTCTTCTCATTACGTATGACACAAACGCGCAAAGCGCTGTTCTTTCATGTTCGCCGACCCTTTGCGACCGCGTGCTTTCCCGCCAGCTCACGGCGGGAGACGAGGTGCTGTTCGGCGCCTTCGAGCAGGACGACGACGAAACGAACGGACCGGAGCCGATAGAGTGGACGGTGCTTGAAGCGGACGGATCCAAAGCGCTGCTGCTCAGCAAAAAGATAATCGAAGAATGGCCGTACCTCGGCTCAAGCTGGGAATCCTGTGACCTGAGGAGGAAGCTCAACGGCGACTTTCTACAAATCGCTTTCACCCGCGAGGAGGCGGAGTACATAATCCCGACAAACGTCCCCGCAGACGAAAACGAGTATTATCCCTCCCGCCAAGGCCCGGACACCCTGGATAAAATCTTTCTGCTCAGCATCGACGAGGTAAAGCGCTATTTTCCGGAAAAGGAAAGCCGCGCCTATGAAAACACCGCATATACTGCACGTACAAAGTGCGAGAACACCGTCGCAAGCGGCAAATGGGGCTTGCGCACGGTTGCTCGGAGCAATGGCATCGTTTTTGTATCCTGCGTAGACGACATCGATATCGGCGCCCTATACAAAATCGAACCAATCGATTACCGGTTTGGCATAAGGCCGGCAATGTGGGTCGCGCTCACAGGGCCGGAATAAGTACGGGGTAAAAACAACAGGGAAAATCAGGAAGTATCGTACCCGTGAAGCGGAAACGAAAGCCGGACACGAGGCGCTCATATATTTAAGGATTCCCCGGCTTTTGCCGGGGAATCCTTTATGACCGAAGGGTTATGCGCCTGCGCGGCGATCCTTCGAAAGACGTGTGCGGGTTACCTGCATATGTCGAGCAGCTTTTGGCATTTGAGCGCAGCGATAAGCTCCTTTACGGCGGCTTCGTCGTCGGGATAGAGGAGGGCATAGACCTGCGCGCGGGTTCTGACGAAGGCGTTGAAGGCAGCCTGTTCCTTGAGCAGCTGGTGCTTAAGCAGCGCGTCCGCCTTGTCCGAAGCCTGGCTGAACGCACCGTCCAACGCGTTTTGCCACAGAGCGTCCGCCCTGTCCCGTGCGATGGCGAGGAGGCCTGCGTCCTCTCCGGCGATCTGAAGCGCGCGGTCCTGCGCCTTTACGATAGTCACATGGCTGTCGCAGACGTTGAGGTGCTTGGTGTAGAAGGCACTGCCGTTTTCCTCGAAGCGCACTTCGCAGCGGAGCGCGTTTTGACGCTGCTGTTCGAAGGCCGCCAGGCCGCTCAGGTCCTTCCGGGCTTCGGGCGCGTGGCCGAAGCTGTAGCACATCTCGCAGGTAAAGTCGCGTGTGATCGCTGCAAGCGCCTTGTCGATTTCGATGGAGCTTGCGCCCTCCGCCTCAAGGCGCGCCCTGTATGCGCTCAGGTACGCGTTCAGCATGGACAGATCGTTTTCCAGCGCGGTCTTCGTTTCACCCTCGGAAGCGTCGATTTCGCGGGTATAGAGGGCATTCAGGGACTTAAGCCACAGCTCGGCCGTTTTACGCCACGCGCGTTCCAGATCGTCCGGGGTGTCTGCCGCCAGCAGCATTTCGTTTGCGCGCTTTTGCAGAGAAGCGTGCTCGAAGCAGTAGTCGTTTTTGTACGTCGCGGCGCCTTCGCCCTCTGCGGACAGAACGTATTCGCAGCTGGCCTTTCCGCCGTGGGAAGGGGGCGGCAGGGTATCGCCGGTCTCGACGATCACCTCGTTGGAGTTTACGGTGATGACGCTGCCGTCCTCGTCCTCCATGGTGAACCAGGCGATGTTGTAGACGTCGCCGAACACCACGTCCGAATTCTTTACGATGTAGGCTACGTGCTCCGTGATGGGGGCGCTGCCAAGCGATTCGTGATAGTTCAGCCAGTAGCCGGGTACGTCGGTCAGGAGGATGTCGTACGATTCCACGTTTTTGAAGGTCCTGCCGGTCGCGTTGTACAGCACGATATCGTACTCTATCTGCTCGTCTTCGGTATAGCAAATGCCGTTGGCGGGCGTGCTGACCTCGAACTTATAAGCGACGGGGTATTCGAGGATCTCCGGATCGCCCGGGCCGGTTTCGACGGTCACGTGGCTCCAGGGATAGAAAACCAGGCGATCGAAAGGCTCGATTTCCGTCCAGGCGAAGAACTCCACTTCATTCCTTACAAAGCCGCCCTCCGCGTCCTCCTTGGTCACGGTGTAGGGGTAGGAGAAGGATACCGTCGTGTGCGGCGCAACTTCCTGATCGGAAAGATCCACTGTGAAGCTGTAAGAAGAGGCGGCGTTAATGACCTCGTCGATGTAATCGACAAGGTACAGCGGCACGTCTCCCGTATTGGAGAAGGTGATCATGAACACCACCTGCTCGCCCTCCATGTACCATTGGCCGTTTGCGGGCGGGTTGACGGCGGTCTTGGTGACGTTCATATCGATATAGGGCAGCTCGGGATCGGGCGGGATCAGCTTGCCGATGGGCGTGATCACGGTGTTGGACACGGCCGTACGGACCTCGCCGTCAGGGTCGGGATAATACCCCGCATGCGCCTGGTTGATGATATCGGTAAGGTTCTCCACGTCCTCGTGGGTCACGGTGTAATCGAAGATCGCTTCCGCCGTCTCGTAGGGAGACAGCACGGACGCCTGCCAGACGGGGGTCGTGCCTTTGCCGTCGTCGTACAGCGGGTCGTAGACGGCGACGGAATAGAGCTCCCGATCGGATTCGTTTGTGAGGATGAGGCGATAGCGGATGGTTTCGCCCTCCTCGTAGTACAGGCCGTTTCCGGGAACGCTGATAACGTATTTGCTGAGACTAACGTTGGAAACGGGCCGTTTTTCGTCCACTGCTACCACTACGGTGTTGGACGTAACGGACCCGTTCTCTTCCGTCATCGGATCATAGTAACTGCACTCCGCCCAGTTGGACACCACGCCGCAGTCCGCGTCCGCCTGGGTGGGGATGTAGGTCACCGTGTATACGCGTATCACTCCTGCGGTCAGGTCGAGGTCTGCCTCCAGCACGCACTGATCGCCGCTCCCCAGCAGGGGATCGGTCAGATGCACCTTTTCGACGGTATAGGGAAGCGTGTTTTCGATGGTCACCCGGCAGTTGATCGGCTCGCCCACCTTGTAGTACAGGCTGTTTTCGGGGATGCCGACGAGCTCTTTCGTGAGCGTTACGCCCCTGATGGTCTCATCGTCGTCCGATTGCCCTGTGGGCACGGTGACCTCGGCGGAGCTGCCCTTCAGCTTTTGCATGATTTTGCTGTAAGCGGCTTTGGACACGCGTCCGTCCGCGTTTACGATGGCCACGTTGAAGACCGAGCCGATCAGCACGTCCTGAGCGGTCACGGTATAGCTGTAATTCACCGTAACGGATTCGCCGGGGGCGAGAGGCTCCTTGAGTTCGTCGAAAACCGTGCCCTCGGGCAGCAGCTCGTCCAGGACCGTTAGCTTATGCAGATAGAGCCTCGTGTTGTTTGTGATGGTCACGCTGTAGTATACGGTCTCGCCCTCCACGTAATAAAGGCCGTTTGCAGGCACGGACAGCTCGTGCTTTTCGACGCCGATGCCCGAAGGCGCGGCACAGGACACGGTCACGCCGGCGCTGATTTCAAAGATCTCGGAATCCGGGTCGGCCTCCTCGGTCCAGCGCCCGTAGGCGGTGTTTTCGTAATAGCCGTTTTGACGGTCTTCGCTGTCGATCGGGTGGCTGACGGTGAAAACCATCTTCTGATGCGGCGCGAAGTCTCCGAAGTAGAGAGGCAGGATCCCTTCCTTGTCCCTGTCGTCCACGGTCACGTTGTACAGCGTATAGCCCTGGCTGTTCCACACGTCGATCTGGCAGATCAGTGTCTCGCTCTCGGTATAATAGGAACCGTTCAGGGGCGCGCTGATCTCCGTCTTGGTGATGCACAATTCCATATCGCCGGGCTCGTGCCAGGTGTCTACGCTCACGGTATCGTCGATCAGGTTCTTGTCTTCGCCCGAATCGCGATCGGTTTCGTTGGAGTACCATGTGCCGACGACCGTGTTTTCGTAAATGCCCGCCTCGCAGTCGACCAGGGTGACCGTATGGGTGTACTCGTACTCCGCGTGATCGCCGCCCTCAAAGACCTCGTAGGAGCCGAGGATGACGCTGTTTCCGGCGCTGTCTTCGTCGCTGATCACCACGTCGTAGAGGGGATAGGCCTGGCAGTTCCCGACGCTCACGACGAAGGTGATTTCGTCCCCTTCGGTATAGGAGGGGTATTCCTCGTCCTCCGATGCGCCCTTGATGGTCTTTTCCACCACCAGCTCCATGTCGCCGATGTCCTCCTCTTCCCCGCCCAGAGGCACCAGCACGACGTCGATGTTGCTGTAGACGAGGGGCGATTCCTCATCGCCGAGGGCAAGACGCGTCGGCCAGCCGTTGCACTGGAACTCAAGACGTATATCATCCGTGCTTAAATCGATGTCCTTCTCCAGCAGGTCGTAAAAGGCCTCGTAGCTCTGCGTCTCGCCGGGCTGCAGCTTCAGGATGTACCAATCGCAGATCTGGTCGCCGCCGGGGGTCCTGTACCAGCTGTCGTTCAGGCAGAATTCTTCGTCCGAATTGTTGGTGATGCTCACGTCAAAATAGGCCCGTTCACCCTCGGCGTAGGAAGGCTGCGGGTTTTTGAGCTGAGCGCTCAGGATCAGCTGATATATATCGCTGATATCCTCGCGCAGGATGACTGTGACGGGATCGGCTTCGAGGTAGTGGCTGTAGGGATAGAGCTCCTCGTCGGGATGGTCGTCCCACATCACCGCCGCGCCGTTTGTGTACATGCCTTCGTTCACGTCGAACTCGGACACCGTGTAGTTTACGACGAAAGGCGGCGTCGAACTGTGTCCGTCCAGCTTTGCGACAGAACCGACCTCATATGTCGTCTCGTCGGTATCGCCGGGCCTTTCGAACACGTGTACGTTGTAGATCGCTTCGTCGCCGTTGTTCGTGACCGTGATTTCGAAGGTGATCACCTCGTCTTTCGCGTAGAAATCGCCCGCGGGTTCGCTCACGACGGTCTTTACGATTTCGACGTCGACGGCCGGCTTGTCCACGTCGACGTAGCAGGGGCGCTGCTGCGTGATGCCGCAGCGGCCGCACTTTCGTTCTTCAAAGCCGGGTTCGCCGGGTTTGGGCTCCTTGATCACGTACCATTCGCTCCAATCGTGGCCAAGCGCGGGCAGTTCCCTGCGCCATTCGTAGCCGCAGACCCTGCCGAAGTTCACCCGGGTGCAGTGGTTCATCTCCTGTCCGGGTTCGGTGCAGGTGGGCTGCTTCGTCACCTCCCAGTCCTCGGGCGGGAAGTGATGCCCCTTTGGGGGAATGACGCGCGTGCGCGTTTCATGGCAGATGTCACAGTACTCGTAGGCCTCTCCGGGCTCGGTACAGGTGGCGTCGCGGTCGTCGCCCATGTTCACCCAGTGATGCTTGTGTTCGTCGTAGTCCGACGTGGCCGACGCGACCGACACCGTGCCGCAAAGCAGCAGCAGCGTCAGCAGTATGCATAATGCGCGTTTCATAGGTGCCTCCTTCTCATATCCTGTCGTCGGGTCATGGAAAACAAAAAAGGCGCGGCAGAACAGCCGCGACCCTTCAATTCATCTGACGGCAGCCGGGGCAGAGTTCTTCCGGGACATCCATCGGATCTTAGCCAAACGCCGCCCGGTCATCTCTGTCAACTCCTTACACAGGCTGCCGTTAAGAGGAAATACTTGAACTGTTAACATTATAGCATACAAACATTGATTTGCCAAGGGTCAATATACGGTTTTTGATCATTTTTGCAAATACAAAAGACGAACCGGGGAGCGTTTTTTTGAATTATTCGAATCACTTGATTAATGCCGAAACAACAGCTATAATACTATCTGTCCTTTGGGCGGAACGCCCGGGAAACGATTCGGGCAGCCCCTGCCTTGCGGCCGGCTGCCGTGAGCATGGACAAATATTCAGCGACGGGAAGGGTCTGCCATGAAGAAATATGATATCGCCGCGTATGTCTGGCCCGCATATACGGGAAACGAACCCCGCACGCGCATATTCTGGCCGGAGGGGATGGGCGAATGGCAATCCGTCAGGAGCGCCGTAAAAAAGTATCCCGGACATCAGTGGCCGCGAAGGCCCCTTTGGGGGTATGTGAACGAAGCCGACCCTTATGTGATGGAAATGGAGATCGAAGCGGCCGCGGACCATGGCGTAAACGTATTCATCTATGACTGGTACTGGTACGACAGGCGGCCGTTTCTCGAAAACTGCTTAAACGACGGCTTCCTGAAGGCGAAAAACAACGGCAGGATGAAGTTCTATCTCATGTGGGCCAACCACGACGCGATGTCCCTGTGGGACAAACGCAATTCCGACGACGCCGAAACCGTGGTATGGCTCGGATCGCAGGACAGGGCGGAATTCGAAAAGGCCATGCGCCGCATAATAGACAAATATTTCATGCAGCCGAATTATTACACCATAGACGGAAAACCCGTCTTTATGATCTACGACGTGCCGAACCTCGTCAAGGGACTCGGCGGCATCGACGAAACGAGACGCGCCGTCGATTGGCTGCGCGAGACCTGCGTTAAGGCAGGGCTTGCGGGACTGCATCTGCAGTTCACCATGTGGAACGAGCGCTTTACGAACGTAAGCGGCGTGGACGGCGCAAAAGACGTGCCCGCCGCAAAATTCGACACGCTCGGCTTTGACAGCTGCTCGCATTACCAGTACGTCCACTTTACGGACATCGACAGGAATTACGAGGACGTGCTGCCAGACGTGGGAAAAGAATGGCGCCGCCTCGACAGTACGCTGCCGTTCCCGTATTTCCCGCACGTATCCCTTGGCTGGGACAATAATCCCCGCTATATCGGGTTCAGACCGGGCGTCCTCAAAAACTGTACGCCCGAAAATATAGAAAAAGCGCTGCGCATGGCCAAAGCCTACGCCGACGGTCATCCCCGGCAGCAGCCGCTGATCACGATAAACAGCTGGAACGAGTGGACAGAAACCAGCTACCTGGAGCCGGACGACCTGTATGGCTACGCTTATCTGCAGGCGATCAGAAGGGTGTTCGCCGGGGAATGATATCCTCGCTCGTTATCGCAACCTGCGTTTAGCGGCATAAAAAACCGCAAATCCCGGGCGGATGCTTTATCGGCTTGCTGGGATTTGCGGTTGCTTTTTTCACTGCCTGCCCGAAAGGGGACGGCTCCTTCTTTTACCGTTTTGTCCGGTGCGCGATGACCGGCCCCTCCAGCCCCGGCGGGTTGGAGACCATGCAGGCGGAGAAGCGCTCCGGCCACTTGCGCCCCAGCGTGGTCGATACGGTGATCTCTACCGTGTTCGTGCCTTCCCGCCAAAGCCCGTCCGTTCGGAAGGTGAACGGCGCGCAGATGCGGCGGGCGACGGTCTTTCCGTTGACTGCGAGCAGCGCCGTATCGCCGACGCCCTTCAATTCGAGCAGCTCTATGTCTTCTGCACCGTCCAGATGCACGGTATAGCGGATCTTTCCGGCAAAGTCGGGTCTGAGCTTTTCCACGGTCATGAGATCGGCGTTTTCGGCGACGGTCGTAAAGGTCTCCATGTCCTCGCAGTCCGCGATGGCGATGTCCCACTTTGCTTCCAGCAAAACCGCTTCCGTCGGCAGGTCCGGCCCGCAGACGCGTGCGTCTTCAGCCGGGCCGAACACCAGCACGGCGGACTCGTACGGACTCAGGCGGACGGGAACGGCGCCCTCTTCGCTGAAAAGGTCTTCCTGACGGCCGCCAAGCAGATCGAGGAAGGTGTAAGCGCCTTTGACCGGCAGCTTAAGAACGGTGTCGATCTCTTTCGTGACGGATTCGTTGAAGAGCATGAAGGTCTCCGTTTCGCCGTCGCGCACGCGCAGCACGCGCAGGTACGGTTCGGGCGTCTGCGTCCTTACGGAGCGCAGGCCGAGGCTTTCGATGTAAGCGGGCAGCTGTTCCAGCTCCACACAGGCCGCGTTCAAACCGCTTGTGACGGCGTCGACCTGCGCGACGGCGATCCCCTTTTCGATAAGCGCGTTTATGCGGTCGACGACGCGCCGGGGCAGCCACTGGGCCTGCGGGATCACCAGCGCGCGGAAGCGGGCGTTGCCGACGGACCAGACCCCGTCGCATACCTGGGGATTTTCCAGATCGTCGGCGGGCACCAGATCGAAGTCGACCTGCGCTTCGGTCAGTACGCGCTCCACGTATTCGTCCAGCATGAAGGGCTTTCCGGACCACTCCATCTCGGCGTGGTACAAAACGGCGACGTCGGGCACGCGATTGCCCTTCAGCAGCTCGATCATCCTGCCTGTATACCACATGAGCTCTTTGAAATCCTCGAACTGCGGATTCTGCCCGCCGCCGTAGAAATGCGGGGGACAGTCCGGATTGGGGTAGATGGGGGAGAAAGCGTGCGGCACGAAGCGGTTGACCCCAAAGACCATGAAGTGATCGATGAGCCACTTCATGGCGGGCACGTCCAGACCCCAGCCGTAGGCGCCGAAAATCTCGCACATGGTCCGGTTCTTCATGTGCGGCCTGAGGTGCGCCAGCGAAACGCCGAGTCTTGGCAGCGTGAAGCTGTAAAACAGCGGATCGACGAATCCCGCCGAAAGCGCGGCGCAGTGATCGGTGTGCACGAATCCGGGCAGTACCTGCGTGAGCACCACGTCCAGTCCCGCCATGTCCTGCCCCTGCAGGCTTCTGAAATAATGGCCGGGCGAGTTGCCCAGACGGCAGTGGGAATTGTTGTCCTCGATGACGTGCCCGATGTACTCCACGTTCCGCTCGCGGCACCAGTCGCCCAGACGCTTGGTGAAGTATTCGCCGTACATCGTGCTGACCGTGTCCATGTACGCGTCGCGCACGGCGCTTGCTTCCTCTCCTTCATACCAAAGAAGCGGCAGCTTCGTAAGAATGTCTGCTCCGTACTTTTCGGAGAGCTGTTTTTCCAGCCCCATGCGCCAGGGCATGGCCAACCCGGGCATGCCCACCGTTTTTTGATGGTGATTTGTGTTGATCGCCCGGTTTTTGAAGAAGGTGTTTCCAAAACTTGGCTCGTCCGAGAAAAAGCCGGCGAATTCTTTTCCGAAGTATTCGGAAAGATGTGCGTAATGCTTTTCGTAGACCGCGTCCACCAGCAGCTGCACGGACTCGGGGTCGAGCATGTTGATATAGGCGTTGCGCGAGGAAGAGCCCTCGTGCGTCACCCAAAGCTGGAAAAGCCGCCAGATCCCTTCCGGGGCGGTGAAGGAAAAGTATCCTTCAGACGGATCGGCCGGCAGGACCCTGCATTCCTTTTCGAGCGCCTCTCCGACCCCGCTGCGCTTCACCGCGACCACCGCCAAAAGCCTGTCCCCGGGACTGTACGGCCACAGGCGCTGCTCCACGCGGCGGGGGCCGATGACGTCCGTATGGAACTCGGCCAGATGCAGCCGGCTTTTTTCAGGGTTCCGATCGACGGTGCCCGTGGCGTAACCCGTGGGGTAATGGGTGTCGTCCAGCACCCATACGCGCATCTTCAGCCGCCGCGCTTCCTCGAGGATCGCGGTGATCAGAGGCCACCAGCTGTCCCCGGCGTAGTCCTCGAAGGTGCGCGATTCCACGCACACCGCGTTCATACCGCAGGACTTGATGATCTCCATCTGGGCGACCATCTGCGCGGTATCGGCGCTGCTCATCACCCACATGAAGGGCAAAAGCGCGTCGCTGCCCCGATCGCTCCTCAGTATCCGCTCAAGCTCTCGATTCATATTGCCTCCCTTTGCACGATCCCGACGACGGTGACGGTCCCGCCGTTATCAAATTTTATCGAACCTGTCTGATTTTACCACGAAACGCCGAAAATGGCAATTCCCCTTGTGATCATACTTACATTTTACAAAAAATGAATTAATATAATTGGATAAATTATGTTGCTATACACGCGATATTTTGTTATAATATCAACAGACAGGAAAGAATCTGTCAAATAAGGAAAGGAGTACGTTTCGCAATGAAGAAAGTACTTGCACTCATCCTTTGCCTCACGCTGCTTTGCAGCGCCGCGCTGGCGGAAGTGGTGTACAACGCCCCCGGCGAGTACCCGATCGCCAACGAGATCGTCACCATCAAGATCCTCGCTCCCCAGGACGGCGAATACAGCCGTTCCGAGAACCTGCAGACCCTGGAGCTCGAAGAGAAGCTCGGCATCAAGATCGAATGGGAAATCGCTCCCAGCGGCAGCATGCAGGACAAGCTCTCTACCGTCTTCCTCAGGGATCCCAAAGACCAGCCCGACATCATCCTGACCGGCGTCGGCGCCGCTGACAGGCTCAGCATGATCAAGGAAGCCGAGCTGGGCGCGCAGGGCTACATCCTGCCCCTGAACGAGTATCTGGACAACGTTTCCGTCGGCTATGCCGCCGCTTTCGAAAAGCTGCCCGGCCTCAGGGAATACATCACCACGCCCGACGGCAACATCTACAGCCTGCCCAACGTCGACGGATCGCTCCACGTGCAGTACAACATGAAGCTGTGGATCAACACCACCTGGCTCGAGAACCTCGGCCTCGACATGCCCACGACCACGGACGAGTTCTACGACGTGCTCAAGGCCTTCAAGGAAGAAGACGCCAACGGCAACGGCGATCCCGACGACGAGATCCCGCTGTCCGCGGTCAAGTCCGGCGCCGGCACCCAGATCGACGGCTTCCTGATGGCGCCCTTCCAGCTGACTCCCGAGACCTCCAAGCTCTACGTGGACGACGGCGTCGTGACCTTTGCTCCGGTCACCGACGGCTACCGTGAGGGCCTGAAGTACCTCAACACCATCTATGAAGAAGGCCTGCTCAACCCCGAAAGCTTCACCCAGGACAAGAACAACCAGGTGAACGTCAACGAAGCCGGCGATGTGTGCGTGATCGGCTGCTTCCTGGCCCAGCGCCCCGGCTACGCCTGTGACCTGTCCACCTATCCCGGCAACAGCAAGAAGTGGGAGCAGTACCAGCCCCTGGCGCCCCTGACCAACTCCGAGACCGGCCAGTGCATCGCGGCCTGGAATCCCTACGTCATGTACCAGACCGGTATGACCTTCATCACCTCCGCCAGCAAGAATCCCGAAGCGGCTTTCCGCCTGATCGACTACCTCGCGACGGAGGAAGGCTCCATCCGTTCCGCTTACGGCATCGAGGGCAAGCAGTGGAGATACGCCGAGGAAGGCGAATACGGCCTGGACGGCGAGCCCGCCTACATCACCGCCATCAAGAACGAAGACACCAACTACTCCTGGACGCAGCTGGCCGGCCTGATCCGCGACACCCGCTTCACGGTATGGCTCACCACCAATCCGGATCCCTACGCCGAGGACGTAAAGCCCCTTGACGGCCGTCAGGTCGTGCTCTACAAGGGCTCCAAGCTGCACGAGGCGGTACGCCAGCCGCTGGAGAGCGTCATGCCCAGCCTGTTCTTCGCGGAGGACGTTTCTTCCAGGATCTCCAAGCTCAACACCGACGTGACGGACATCCAGAAGCAGCTCATGGTCAAGTTCATCAAGGGCGAACTGGACATCGACGACGACGCGGCGTGGGCCGATTACCTGGCACAGCTCGAGAACGCGGGTCTGAGCGAGTACCTCGAGCTCTATCAGGAAGCGTACGACAACAGTTCTTTCGCCAAATAAATCCCTTCAGACATGATTCACGGGCGGGGCTTCGGCCCTGCCCGCCCATTCTACTTCATCGGAGGACGCCATGAATTCTTCCGCTGTCGCACCCGGCAACAGAAAGCTGCTCAAGAGGATACTGAGGCACTGGCAGCTTTACCTGCTGATCCTTCCGCCCGTGGTCTATGTGATCATGTTCCGCTACGTCCCCATCCTCGGCTCCCAGATCGCCTTCAGGGACTACAAGCTGAACATGGGCCTTTTCGGCAGCACATGGGTCGGGCTCAAGCATTTTGCCGACTTCCTGACGGGCAATCAGTTCGGCATACTGATGAGAAACACGCTGGCGCTTTCGTTCTACAACATCGGGGCGAGCTTTCTGCCGCCCATCATCCTCGCGCTGGCGCTCAACTACGCATTCAACAGGCATTTCGGCAAGGCCGTGCAGATGGTCACCTATATGCCTTACTTTATATCCACCGTCCTCGTGGTCAGCATCATCACGCGCCTTCTGTCCCTGACCGGCCCGGTCAACAACCTGATCGCGGCGATCGGCGGCGAGAAGGTCCTGTTCATCGGAAAGCCCGAGTACTTCCGAACGATCTACGTCTTCAGCGGCGTTTGGCAGTCCACGGGCTACAACGCGGTGGTGTACTTAGCGGCACTGGCTGCCGTCAGTCCCGAATTGCACGAGGCCGCCATCGTCGACGGCGCGAACATGTGGCAGCGCGTCATCCACGTCGACATCCCGGGCATACTGCCCACGGCGATCATACTGCTCATCATGGCCTGCGGCAGGGTACTTACGATCGGCTACGAAAAGGTGCTGCTGCTTCAGAACCTGGAAAACATGTCCACTTCCGACATCATATCGACCTACGTCTACCGCGTCGGCCTTTCGGAAGGCATGCAGTACAGCTTTTCCACGGCGGTGGGCCTGTTCCAGTCGCTGGTATCGCTGTTGCTTCTGACCCTCGTCAACTGGTTTTCGCGCAAGGTCAGCGAAACCAGCCTGTGGTAAGGGGGTGCGCGCATGCAGCTTAACCACCTCAAAAAAACCTGGGCAGACAGGGGTTTTACCTTCGTCAATACGTTTTTGCTCATCTTCGCGCTGCTGATCGTGGCGCTGCCCATCCTGTACGTGATCGCGCAGTCTCTCTCTGCGCCGCAGGAAGTCATCGCGGGGCGCGTGCTGTTCTGGCCCAGACGGCTGACGTTCGTGGCCTACGGCGAGATATTCCGCTCCAAAATGCTGCTCCTGGGCTACAAAAACTCCATCCTCTATACCTTTACCGGTACGGTGGTGAACGTGACGATGACGGTGATGTGCGCCTACCCGCTCTCCCGCAAGGACTTCGTGGGCAGAAAGCAGATCATGTGGCTGTTCGTGTTCACGATGATCTTCTCGGCACCCCTGATCCCGTCCTTCATCAACGTCAAGAACCTTTCGATGCTCAACTCCATCTGGGCCATGATCATCCCGGGCGCCATCTCCGCCTACAACATGGTCATCGCCCGCACGTTCTTTATGAGCAACATACCGGACGAGATGATCGAGGCGGCAGACCTGGACGGCGCGAGCGACCTGCAGATCCTGGTCAAGCTGGTATTGCCCCTTTCCAAGGCGGTGATCGCGGTGCTGGTGCTGTTCTACGCGGTGGGACACTGGAATTCCTACTTCGACGCGTTCATCTACCTGCAGTCCGAGGACAAGCTGCCCCTGCAGGTCATACTGCGCAACATCCTCGCAAACGCCAAGATGATCGAGGAAATGGCAAACGCCACAGTCGAACAGGGCGAGCGCCTCGCGCTGGTCGAAGTATTGAAGTACGCGGTGATCGTGTTCGGCAGTCTGCCCGTGCTGATCCTGTATCCCTTCGTGCAGAAGTATTTCGTCAAGGGCATCATGATCGGTTCCGTGAAAGGATAAAAAAGCAAATCCTCCGCGCAGACGATGAACTGCGCGGAGGATTTTTGGCTTTTGGAAGGCAATATCATGCATATTCCTTCCCTGAACGGAAAGAAGCGCCGGGTCTGCCGATACGACTGCCATGCTGAAACCGCCGTCTTTGTTTATCCTTGCAGACGCTCAGGTCACTTGACAGGATCTGTCCCGCAGCGTACAATAGGAATGGAGCTGCCGGGGAAGCCCCGGCTTATCGCCCGAATATCGAACGACAGGAGAAGTTTATATGAAATATGCCGCTTTTCAGTCCCCGTGGGAAGGCCCGCCGCGCCTGAACCATCCGAGCGTTTACGGCGCTTCGCCGAACAAACCGTTCTTATACAAGCTTCCCTGCGCCGGGCAAAGGCCGATGACCTTCTCCGTCGGCCGTCCGCTGCCTCAGGGGCTGTGTCTTGACCGGGTCAGCGGCGTTATCAGCGGCATCTGCCCCATTGAAACGGACGAGCAATTCCTGATCAGCGCCGAAAACAGCCTCGGCAGATGCGAAAAGAAACTGCGCCTGCTCATCCGGCCGGACGGCATCCTTCGCACGCCGCTGATGGGCTTTACCAGCTGGAACGCGTTCGGCGGAAACGTTTCGCAGGCCGACATCCGGAAAACGGCGGACGGCATCGCTCGAATCGGGCTGAATTGCTTCGGATACAGCTATGTCAACATCGATTCGGGCTGGCAGGGGCATTACGACGAACGGAGCCGGGCGATCGCGCCCAACGAAAGATTTCCGGATATGCCCGGCCTGGTCGCGCACATCCACGCTTTGGGATTGAAAGCGGGCATCTATTCCACGCCGATGCAAAAGGCGTGGGGCGGCGAGGACCTCCCCGGCTGTACGCGCGGATACCTTGACCCCAGGTATGCCGATACGCCGTACGGTATAGCCAAAGACCATCGGGAACCGGAAAACGCGGCGCAATGGGCGGCATGGGGGATCGACTACCTGAAATACGACTGGCGTCCCTGCGATACGGAAAACGCCGAGAAAATGAAACAGGCGCTTCTGGCCGCCGGCAGGGATTTCGGTTTTTGCGTCACCGTGAACGCCGGCTACAGTGACGTCGAATACTGGAAAACGCACTGCTCTTCCTGGCGCGACAACGCCGATTCCCGCGCCGACTGGATTAACGTCCGGGATAACCGCTTTTCCGCAGACAAATGGGCGCTCGTCAGCGCGCCGGGCCATTTCTTTGACCTGGATATGCTTGAAACCGGCAAACAGACGACGCGTCACGCGGCAGGATGTCTCACAGAGGACGAACAGTTTCTGGCCTACACGATCCGGGCGGTCTTTCCTTCTCCGCTGCAGATCAGCTGTGACGTAGGCACGCTTACAGACAGAGATCTCGCGCTGCTCTGCAACGAAGAAGTGATCGCGGTCAATCAGGACGCGCTGGGCAAAGGTGCGGTGTGCATCGACGAGCACGTTACCCGCGACGCAAGCGGCAACATTCGCCTGTGGACGAAGGTATACGCGAAAGAACTCGAAAACGGCAGCCGCGCCATAGCTCTTTTCAATCTCGGCGAAGAGCAGTCGGCACTGAACTTCGATGCTGCCGACTGCCTCGTGCGCGATCTGTGGGCAAAGGAGAATATTTCGCAGGGCGGCCGTATATCCGTAACGCTCGACAAGCATTCGGCGAGGCTGTTCAAGCTATCGGCGCGTACGGGAACGTGATCTTTACGTTCGCGTCTTCGGGAGAAGGGACAATCAATACTACCGCCGGATCAACGACAACATATGGGAGTTGATTCGGCTGCAAAAGAACGAGGAAGAAGTGACGGCCGAACCCGGCGACCGGTGTTTACATCCGTATGAGTGCTGGTATTACGGCTACTGTCACGGCCTTAGATGAACCATGCTTGCTTAAACAACCCCTTGCGGGAACGGAGGTAAGTCCATGAAGAAGCTCTTTTACGCCATGCTCATCCTCTGCCTGACGCTTTCCGTCTCTTCCGTCCCCGCGGAGACTGTGCCTGAGGAGGTGCCCGAAATGCGGGAGATTTCAATAACGGATTTTGAAAACACACGGATCGGACAGACAGAAAACGCCGCAGCGGGCACCGGATGCACGGCAGTGATCTGCGAAAAAGGAATGGCTGCCGGTCTGGACGTGCGGGGCGGCGGCCCTGCCTCCCGCGAGAGCCAGCTGCTCAATCCCCTGATGGCCGCCGGGTCCATTCACGCCGTCGTTCTGGCCGGCGGAAGCGCGTACGGCCTCGGCACGGCCAACGGCGTCATGTCTTATCTGGAAGAGCGCGGCGTCGGATACGACACGGGCTATGCGCTGGTTCCTTTGGTGGCGCAGGCCGACATCTACGACCTGTCGGTGGGCGACGCCGCGGTCCGGCCGGACGCAGCCATGGGCTACGAGGCGGCCAGGCTGGCCTTTGAAAGCCCAAACTACCGTGACGGCAATTACGGCGTTGGCTGCGGCGCGTCCGTGGGCAAGATCGCGGGCATGGATACCGCGATGAAGACCGGCGTCGGCAGCTACGCGATCCAGATCGGCGATTTGAAGATCGGCGCGATCGTTGTGGTCAACGCGCTGGGCGACGTGTACGACTGGAAAACCGGCCGGCAGATCGCAGGTCTGCTGACAGAGGACGGGCACGGGCTGAGAAACACGATGGAGTATATGCGCTCCTCCATTCAGGCCGTCGACAACAAATTCACGGGCAACACGACGCTCGCGATCGTCATAACCAACGCCCGCTTCGACAAGGCACAGCTTTGCAAGATCGCGGGCATGGCGCACGACGGGTTCGCCCGCTCGATCCGCCCGGTCCACACGTCGGCCGACGGCGACAGCATCTACGCTGTTTCCATAGGGGACGTGCGGGCGGATCAGGACCTGGTAGGTTCCCTCGCCGCCGAAGTCGTCAGCGAAGCGATTATCCGGGCCGTGGACGCGTCCGAAAGCGCCTACGGATTAAAGTCGGCGTCAGATCTGGATACGCCCTGACGGCGCGCTGCGAAAAAAGAGCTTTCCGCCGCTTTGCTTGCGCCGGGAAGCTCTTTTTTTTCCGACTTTGGCCGACCGCTTCTGCTCCTTTATATGCTCGTACCGGACAAACGCAGCGGACTGTCGAAGAATAGGCCCGATCCGGATTTGCTGCAAACGTTCAAATCGAAACCTGCAAAGCAGCTGTTGCCAAGTTTTACGATCTGCGGTATAATGGACGCGGGGTTTTACACCCGCAATCTGTTTCGTTTGACGGAACAGAAACAGAGAAGGAGACATGAGAGATGAGAGAAACGTTGCAGGAACTGTGCAGCCGTTTTATTGAGGCAAGGGACGTCATAAAGCATACGTTCAAATGGGACAGCAGCTATATACCGCCGGTCTGCGCCAACCTGTTCTGCGCAAAAGGCGCCCTGCCCGACGCGGACAGACTGCTTACATGCCGCGACCTGATCAATCGCAATACCGGCGTATTTTCGTCCTTTCGGGGCCATATCCGCGTCCCGCTGGCCTGCATGCTTTCCATGGAAGACGATCCGGCCGGCAAATTCGACCGGGCGCTGGACGTGTACGGGCAGCTTCGGGAGCATTTCCACGGTTCGGATTATCTGGCGCTGGCCGCCTTTTTGCTGACGGATTTTGACTGTACGGACGAACGGATCGCCCGCGGCAAGCGGATCTACCGCCTCATGAAAGAAGAACATCCCTTCCTGACGTCCTCGGAAGACAGCATCTTTGCGGTCATGATGGCCTGGTCGGAGCAGTCGGACGAGGAACTGATCGCGGACATGGAAGCCTGCTATCGCCTGCTGAAGGAGCGTTTTCACGACAGCGATTGTGTTCAGACGATGACCCACGTTCTGGCGATGGAAAAAGGAAATCCGGACGCCAAATGCGAAAAAGTCTTCACGCTCTACGATACGATCCTGCAGCAAGGCGGAAAGTATGGAAAGCACCACGAAATGGCCACGCTGGCTGCATTGGCCATGCTGAACGCCGCCCCGGACGCACTGGCACGGGATATGATGGACGCGGACGCGTTCCTGGCCCGCCAAAAAGGGTACGGCTTCTGGGGAATCGACAGGAAAACCCGCCTGATGCACGCGGCGATGATCGTATCGGACGAATACATGCCGCGCGGCGCCGTCGATACGGCTGCGCTGACGGGCACCGTCGCGATGATCATAGCGCAGCAAATGGCGATGTGCGCGGTCATCGCGTCCACCGCGGCCTCGAGCACCGCCGTGACTTCCGGTTCCTGAAGTATCGAAGCAAAAGGGAAAGGCGAAGAAAAGACACCGATTCATGACCCCTTCGGTTCCTTTCGCAGAAAGGCGGATCATAAACGATGAAGGATATCCTTCTGGCAGAGAACGGGCGGACGGACTGGCGCATCGTCATGGACCATCCGGCACACGAAACGATCAAATACGCGGCGGACGAATTGCAGCGCTTCCTGCTTGAAATGTCGGGGGCTTCCCTGCCGGTGCAGACCGTGCTTGCGGCGGACGGCGAATACGAAATACTTATCGGCCGGGGAAAGCACTTGAACCGCCACGAAATCGGCTTCGACTGGGACAGCCTGGGCGAGGAAGGGTACGTGATCCGCACAGGCGAGCATTTCCTGCTTTTAGCCGGCGCGACGCCCCGCGGCACGCTGTATGCCGTATACGATCTTTTGTATCGGCTGGGCTGCCGCTTCTTTTCGTCCGACTGCAGCGTGATCCCCCGCCGGGACAGGCTGACGTTTCCGGAAACGGACAGGATGGAAAAGCCCGCCTTTGAAAGCCGGGAAGTCTATTGGCGGGACGCCTTTGACGGCAGCTTCGCCGTGCGCAACCGCATGAATTCCAACAAGGCGGATATCAGCGTACGACAGGGCGGGCGGATGAAGTTTTACAATTTTCACCACTCCTTTGCGGATCTGATTTCTCCGGACGTTTACTTCGACGCGCATCCCGAATACTTTTCGATGGTGGACGGCAAACGCCTGAAGGAACATACGCAGCTCTGCCTGACCAACCCGGAGGTCGTAGAGCTTGTCGTGCGCGGCGTCAAAAAGTGGATACGGGAAAACCCGGACTGCCGTGTGTTTTCCGTGGCGCAGAACGACTGGCTCAACTATTGCACCTGCCCCGCCTGTACAAAAGCGGACGCGGAGGAAGGCTCCCACAGCGGCACAATGATCCGCTTCGTGAACGAAGTGGCAGATCGGGTCGCTGTCGAATACCCGGACGTGCTGATCCACACTTTCGCCTATCAGTACACGCGCAAAGCGCCAAGGCTTGCGCGGCCCCGCCCCAACGTCATCGTACGCCTGTGCTCCATCGAATGCTGCTTCGTCCATCCCCTGGACGGAAGTCTGGTCCAACCTTTGACTAATCTGCCGCCACAGGGACACCATCCGCAATGCGCGGCGCTGGGCGAGACGGCTTTCCTGGACGATCTCAGGGAATGGAGCAGGATCACGCCCCGCCTGTACGTTTGGGATTACGTGACCCAGTTCCGCAATTATCTGATCCCCATGCCGAACTTTGACGTGCTGGATAAAAATCTTCGTTTGTTTCGGGACATCGGCGTCAAGGGAGTTCTGGAGCAGGGCAATTTCTCCCACGGCGGAGGCGGGCACCTGGCCGAGCTGGAGGCCTATCTGCAGGCGCGCCTCCTGTGGGACCCGGACGAAGACATGGTAGAGCTGATGATGGATTTTCTGAAGGGATACTACGGCCCCGAAGCGGCGCAGCCCGTGCGCGAATACATCGAACTGTGGCAGCAGAGCGCACGGCAATGCCATGTGGGAATCGGGGCCGACAGCAGGTCCGATTTCATAAACGACGATACGATCCGTCAGGCGGTCGAGCTTCTGAGCCGCGCGCTGTTCCTGACGAGGGAATCCCCTTACCGGGACCGGCTGGAAAAGCTGGCGCTGGGCATGCGCTACCTGATCCTCGCGCGGATGCCTGCGGATACGCCCGGGCGGGACGCGCTGATCAGCGAGTTCGCCTGGCAATTGCGCCGACATGGAATTACCGAGATCCACGAGCGCTGGACGCTGGAAGAATCCATACAAGAACTGCGCCGGCACGGCTACGAAAGGGAGCAGACGCGTTCGGTCGTCAACGACTACAAGATGTGAGGACGCGTCCCGGCCGGGTTCGCACGAAGAGCGAATCGACGAAGGGTTCGCCGGTTCATTCGTGCCGATATTCGAAAAACAATTCAGCAGCCGCAGGGCTTTCCGTTCCGGGAAACGGAATCGCAGCGGCAAAGAGAGGTGGCTTGTCATGAAAATACGCAGCGGAATCGTTTGTCTGCTCGTGCTCTGTCTGAGCATCGTTCTCACGTCGTCCTGTGCCAGTATGGAGCACGCCTCCCGCTCAGGCGGGGAGAAACGGATACTGGTGATCGAAACGACGGATATCCACGGGTACATCATGGACGTCTCGGCGGGCAGCGAAGAGCTGTTCCGCTACAGCCTGCCCAGAATCGCGCAGATCGTGAACGAAGCGAGGGCTTCCGATCTGTACGACGGCGTGCTGCTGCTGGACGGCGGAGACATCTATCAGGGAACGCCCGTTTCCTATATGACGGGCGGCGCGGTGATGCGGGCCGCAATGGACGCGATGGGATACGACGCCGTCGGCCTGGGAAACCACGAGTTCGACTGGGACGTCACGGAATACGCGGCGGAAAGGGACGGCACCATGCCGCCGTATGTGCTGGGAGATTATTTCGGCGACCCGAAGATCCCGGTTCTGGCCTGCAATCTGTACGACGCAGCGACCGGAGAAAGGGTACCGTTCACGAAGGATTATACGGTCGTCGAGAAGGCGGGCCTTCGGATCGCGGTGATCGGATTTATCCCGAATTACAGAAGCACCATTATGACGGCGCGGATCGCCCCGTACAGCATAGACGGCGACCTTACCAAACTGGACGCGCTGGTAAGAAAGGTCAACGAAAAGGAAAAGCCGGACGCCACGGTGATCGTCGTGCACGACAATCCCACGAAAGTCGCCGAGGCTATGGACCCAACGCAGGTGGATCTCGTCGTGGGCGGCCACACCAACGACATGCTCGCGGAAACCGCGCCGAACGGGATCGCCTATATCCAGGGCGGCTATTACGGGAACGGTTTTGCTTCGGCGGTGCTGACCGTAGAAGCGGGCGGCAACGTCCGCGCGGAGGAATTGGCCTACACGCCCATCACGACGGACAAGGATTCGCTCCTGCTCAAAGAGGAAAACGCCCCGCTGCTGGACGCCCGGATCGTGTCCGTCGCCCGGGCCGGATGGGACGCGATCCGGGACGAGATGAGCGAAACGCTGGGATACATCGATACGCCGGTGCAGAAAACGAATTCCGTCGGCGCGAACAGCGCGGGAAACTGGATCACGGGACTGATGCTGGAGGTCACGAAGCCACAGGGCACCGTAATGGCCTTCTACAACAACGGCGGCATCCGTACAAGCTTTAAGATCCCCAACGGGCAGGCGACGCGGGAGATCACCGTCAGCGACATCTACTCCATTGCGCCCTTCGGAAATGCGCTGCTCGTCTTCGACATCAACGCCCAAGAACTCGCAAAGCAGCTCGCGGACGGCCTGAGATACCCCAACTATGGAGACCAGATGTCGGGGCTGACGTTTACGTATACGGCGACCGGGGACGCCGATACGCCGCGCGCGGAGCGGGAATATACGATCCTCGGCATCACGCTGGCGGACGGAACGGAAGTGGACCTGAACGATACCCAAACGCTGTATCGTGTCTGCACCTCCGCTTTCAACGCCACGGTGCCCGGCAGCGTATTTGAAGGCAAGCGCCCCGTCGTTGCGGAGGCGGACGCACCCGTCGACAACGAAAGCTACGTCCTCCTGCTCAGAGAAAAATACGGACGCGAAAACGGCCGGATCCCCGTCGACACGAGCCAAAGGGGCGTCGAGATCCGGGCAGACGAATAAACGCTGTTTGATGGCGGAAACAGTTCGCATTGCCCCGGGTCATCAACCGGGGTAACGATTTTCGGGCTGAACGGCGCTTCGTATCATTTGTCGCATGTCAAACGACCTCAACCGGACGTTTTTCGGATATAATACAGCTACAAACGGTCCGGGAACGACTGTAAGAACAGTAAGCGGAGGGTAAACAAATGAAGGCAGCAGACAATATCGCCATGCTCCGGGACACGCTGGACATCCTTGAGAACGGTTCCTATCAGCTTCACGGGAAAACGATCCGTCTGAAGCTTTCCCGTGCGCAGATGGAGGCAGTCGAAGTCTTTCTGCCGCGGGATGTCCAAAGAATCAGTGAATCGAAGGATTTCAAGCACGTACACGTGTTCGGCCGATGCAAATACGGGTGCATAAACGCGGATTCATTTACGCTGGCACGGAAAAGAACGGAGCAATTTTCTTATGATCCGGAAAGAAAAGGGGCAAAACCCATTCTGGTTTTGAACCTCGCAAACCCCGTCAATCCCGGCGGAGGCGTGCGCAGAGGCGCCAAAGCGCAGGAAGAGGATCTTTGCCGGAGAAGCTCCCTGCTCGTTTCTCTTGAGAGCGCGAAGGCCGAAGCTTATTACGATTACAACCGCTCTCTCGAAACCTTTATGGGATCGCATGCCCTGATGATACATCCGCAGGTGGAGATCATCAAGGATGAAAACGGCTTCTTGCTTACCGAAACGACGATCGTCGCTGTAATGACGTGCGCCGCCCCTATGCTTACCGGCGGCATGGAGGGCATGACGCAGAAACAGTACGAGACCATGGTCTATGACCGCATCACCGGCATGCTGAAGGTCGCCGCGTATCTGGGATACGAACGTCTTATCCTCGGCGCCTTCGGCTGCGGCGCATTCGGAAACGACGCCGCGATCGTTTCGGATCTGTTCTGCAAAGCACTGAAGGAATTCAATTTTGACGGCATGCGGGAAAGCGACGTGTTCCGCAGTATAGACTTTGCCGTATTGAGCCGCTCTGCGCAGCAGTACAACTTCAGGGAATTCAGCCGCAACTTTTCCGACTTCTACAGAGACGAGGATCAGAAAGACATGGATCGCGCCCTCGAAAGGAAAAAAGAGACAGAAGTGCATCTGGACGCCATCCGGGGCTGCATCTTCGGCGGAGCCGTCGGCGACGCGCTGGGTTACCCGGTCGAATTCCTCCGGGAAGAACAGATCTTTGCGCAATATGGAGAGGACGGTATCACAACCTATGCAAAAGACCCTGTCAGCGGAAAAGCGCTGATTTCGGACGATACGCAGATGTCGCTGTTCACGGCAAACGGCCTGCTGGTCGGCGACACCAGAGGCGCCATGCGCGGCATTCGGGCTGAGCCCAGAGCTTATGTGGCGAAGGCTTATAAAGACTGGCTGAAAACGCAGGAATCCTCGCTTCAGGCCGTCGGCAGGTTTGAACGCCATACGGAAGAGGGCGGCTACTCCTGGCTGTTGGACGTGCCGGAGCTTTACGCCCAAAGGGCGCCCGGCGGCACGTGCATAGCTGCCTTGCGGGAAGGCACGGAATACGCCGACTACGTAAAAGCCGCCCGAAACAACAGCAAGGGCTGCGGCGGCGTCATGCGAGTTGCGCCGCTGGCGGTGAACTATCAGATGAACGATATCCGTAAGTTGGACATGGAGGGCGCACAGCTGGCGGCGATCACGCACGGCCACTCGCTCGGATACATGCCGGCCGCCGTGCTGGTACACGTGATCAACCGCATCGTTTTCCCGCCCAAAGGCAAGATGATGCCCCTGAAAGAGATCGTTTTGGAAGCCAGAGACACGGTCGCGTCTATCTTTGAGGGAGATCCGAATCTGCAGGCGCTCGTCGACATCATCGACCGGGCGGTCGCGCTTTCCGAAAACGACGCCATAGACGACCTCGACAACATCCGTCAGCTCGGCGGAGGCTGGGCCGCCGAAGAGACGCTGGCCATTTCGCTCTACTGCGCGCTGCGCCATCGGGACGATTTCTCCGCGGGCGTCATCGCTGCCGTCAATCATGGCGGCGACAGCGATTCGACCGGCGCAGTGACGGGAAACATCCTGGGTGCATTGCTGGGATACGATTCCATCGACGAGCGATGGAAAAAGGATCTGGAGCTTTCGGACGTCATTTTGGAGATCGCCGACGACGTTTGCCACGGATGCCTGATGAGCGAATACGGCGACTATGAAGACCCCGAATGGAGCTCGAAGTATATGCACATGCACCGCCCGGTGCGGAAACAGACCACGGTCTTCTTTTGGAAAGAGGACGAAGCGTACGGCTGCTTCTCCAACTGGTACAGGAGGAAATTCGTCATAGACGACTTTGAATATCTGTTTGCGGAACAGTATATGATGGCGCAAAAAGCGAAGCTGTTCCACGACTCCGAGCGTTATACGGCGATCCTGCGCGCGACACAGCCGTGGGAATGTAAAGACCTCGGAAGGCAGGTAAAGCCTTTTGACTGCAAAGTCTGGAACAAGGTAAAATACGAAGTCGTCAAAACGGCAAACAAGGCCAAATTCGGGCAGAATCCCGATCTGAAGGCAAAGCTCCTCGGGACAGGAGATTCCATACTTGCCGAAGCGAGCCCCAAAGACGCCGTTTGGGGCATAGGCCTGGACGCCGACGCGGCAGCGAAGACCGATCCGTCCGAATGGCCCGGTCAGAACCTGCTTGGCAAGATCCTGATGGAGCTGCGAAAGGAGTTCGCAGAAGAAAAGGAAGCGGTTTCCGAAACGGTGCTGCGCCTGGCGCTCGGCGACATAACGAAGGTTTCCGACGCAGACGCCATCGTAAACGCGGCGAACAATTCGCTGCTGGGCGGCGGCGGGGTGGACGGCGCGATCCACCGGGCAGCGGGGCCTGCGCTTCTTAAGGAATGCAAAACCCTGCACGGCTGTGAGACCGGCAAGGCGAAACTGACAGGCGCCTACGACCTTCCCTGCAAACACGTCATCCATACCGTCGGACCTGTATGGCGCGGAGGACGGAACGGAGAGCCTGAGCTTCTGGCGGACTGCTACCGAAATTCGCTGCAAATCGCGGTGGACCATCAGATCCGCAGCGTCGCTTTTCCCTCGATCTCCACCGGTGCTTACGGGTATCCTGTCGACGAGGCCGCAAAGATAGCTGTAAGTACGGTAAACCGGTTTATTATAGCGCACCCCGGGAAGCTGGATCTGGTAAAATGGGTCCTGTTCGACGCAAATACCTACCGTGCATACGAAAAAGCGTTTGACCGGCTTAAAGCGTCCGCAATCGACGGGTAACGCAGGAAAACGGCACCGAGTCAGTCGCGCTCGGCTTTGGGAAAAATGAGGATATCGGAAGAAGAAAAAAGAGATAAGGACGGCGCTGATCAGAATGGGAGGCAAAATGAAAAGGCGGATCGTGACCACGACCTCGGTCTTCGAGGCGGGATACCCGGCGGAAGCCGCGTCGGAGAGACTGAAACGGCTGGGCTTTGAAGCGCAGGACATCGCGCTGGATTTCTGGAAAGACGCGCCGGCTTCGCCGTTCATGGGCGAAGAGTACCTGACTTGGGCAAAAGCGCTGCGCACGCGGGCGGAAAGGCTGGGCATCCCCTACACGCACAGCCACGCGCCGGACGAAGCCGGGGCACATCCGATCATAGAGCGATCGCTCGAAACGGCTTCCGCCCTTGGAGCAAAGTATATGGTGCTGCATCCCGTCTGCGGGAAAGGCGGCCGGCACTTTGAAGATCCGGAGGAATTTCTGAAGGCCAACGAGCGCGCGATCGCTCCGTGGCTCGTGAAGGCGCGGGACTGCGGCGTCGTTATCCTTTCGGAAAACCTGCTCTGGGGACCGTCGCGGGATCCGCGAATCATCGCCGAGCTTGTGCGCCGCGTCGGCTCGGAATGGTTCGGCTGGTGCTACGACACGGGGCACGCCAACTGCTTCGGCTATCGTCCTCAGGTGCTCGCGGAATGCGCCGCCGCGCCGCTGTCGCTCCATATACAGGACAATCACGGCTCCGATCAGGACGAACACCTGATCCCCGGCGACGGCACGGTAGACTGGGACGCGCTCGTTCGCACCCTCGGTAAGATCGGATACACGGGCGACTGCGTGCTGGAAGCGCACCATCAGAGCCTGACCGCCCCCGACGGGGAGCGCGACAGAATCCTTTCAAGGCTGCTTCAGGCGGCGCGCGTCCTGCGGGACAAAATGGACGCGTGCGAACAGGCGGCGGACGGAGACGGCGATGGATCGCAGAAATAGCGGCCATACAGCCTGGGCCGAAGCGTACCATAGGCTGGAGCAGGCGGTCGTTTCTTTGGGCTATTCCGCGGTTCTTGCCTATCTGCTGGCAAAGCAACTGGGCTCTCCGAAGGCCATCGACCGCATGACCTCCTACATCCGTCAGGTGCGCCCCCGCTCGGAAGAGATGCTGGTGGACGAGATGCTGGCCATCTGCGCCGAGATCGACGCCTGGCGGCAGAAGAAGACCGCGCAGGAAGCGCAGGCCGATTACAACGCCCTGCGTTATTACGGGGACCTGGGCCGGGACGATCCGGAGGAAGAAGCATAAGCGCGGCGCCGGGATTGAGAGCGACGAACGACGGAGTCCGTCTGTGATTCCATAAAAGGCAAGCGGACACTGCGTACAGCATGCGGGAGCCCGTGAAATATACTTCGAAAAACAGTTGACAGTGAAGGCCTTCCGTGACAAAACGCAGAAATGACGAAGGGTTGAATGCCTGTTTCCGGCATTCAACCCTTGTGACGCTTCCGGCATCGCTTCGTTCGCAATAGGAATATGGCTTCAATTCGTCAGACGTCTGCCGTGCACATGGACCGCAAGCCGCCTGAAAGCACGAAGCCCGGGCCTGACGGCGTCCCTTACCAGTTCTCATAGCGCTCGTGACGGTCGAGCTGTCTGATCTGTTCCATTTCCGCACTTGTCAGTTCAAAGTCGAAGACGTCGTAATTCTCCGCGATGTGTTCGGGATTGGACGAACCGGGGATGGCGACGTATCCGTCCTGCAATTGCCAGCGCAGTATGATCTGGGCGGGCGTTTTGCCGTGGGCCTCGGCGATCCCAACGATCGTCTCATCCGCGAAGTGCTCCTGCGTGTGGCCTCTTCCGCCGAAGGGATACCAGGATTCCACCGCGATGCCGTATTGCCGCACGTATTCCTGCAATTCCTTGTTCTGGTAATACAGATGGTTCTCGTTCTGGATGACGGCGGGCATGATCTTTGCGAAGGAAAGAATCTCTTCCACGGCCTTGGGCGTGTAGTAGTTGGAGATGCCGATGGAACGTACTTTTCCTTCGCCCACGGCCTGCTCCAAAGCGCGGTACACCGCTTCGTCGTTCCATCCGGGCTGATGGATCAGCATAAGATCCACATAGTCGAGCCCAAGGTCCTTGAGCGAATCGTCGATTCCCCTTGCGGCACGGTCATAGTCGCCCGGCATGATCTTGCTCGTGACGAAGATTTCTTCGCGGGAAACGAAGCCGTCCTCGATCGCCCGGCGGATCCCGCGGCCGACGCCCGCCTCGTTGCCGTAATACCTGGCCGTGTCGATGAGCCGCATGCCGGTCTTCAGCGCGGCATACACAGAGGCTTCCGCCTGTTCGTCTGACAGCGTCCAGGTGCCCAGGCCTATGACCGGCATGGCGTAGCCGCTGTTCAGCGTCACATCGGGGATCGGGTATTCGGCCGGCCCTGTTCCGTCATCCAGCGTCAGCGTGACGGTCACGTCATGTCGGCTGATCAATTCCTTCAGCTCCGCCTGAGACAAACCGCGGATGTGCCCAAGACGCGTGTAAGCCCAGGAATTGGAGCCGTGGAAGATCACGAGCTGATCGCCCGAATACAGAACGATGTCCCCGTATTCCGTCCGGGTCTGAACGTCGTTTCGGGGAAGGCTCGTGCCCAGAGGCCCCACTTGTTCGAAACCACCGTACATGGACATGCTTATTTCCAACGGCTGCTTTGCAACAAGACGCCTAAGCGCCGCGACGGATTCGTTGTCTTCCCAGTCTACGTCGACGGCGATGCCGTCGACGGATAAAATCAATTCACCTTCCACACTGTCATCCTCCGCATCCGCCCGCCGCTGCATCGGTGAAACGATCGCACAAAAAACCGCGATAAGCCCCAGCAGCAGTACGAGAGATTTACTGAAGTTTCTTCCCGAATTCGTACGCTTCATGCTTATCCTCGCTTCTTTCCGCCGCTTCCTGCGCCTCGTTTATGCCTCCGCAGAACAGGGAGCCGGCCAGCTCGGCTTTTTCAAAACAGTCGACCCAGCCCTTGAGACCGCTCAACGCTTTTTCGGGGACGAAGGGCTCGTCCTCCGCCGCCACGGACAGCATATAGACCTTCCGGAACCTGTAATCGCTCGAATAAAGCGGATTCATACGGTCCAGCAGCGTCTTCATCTGACCGCTCATCTCGTAGTAATAGATCGGGGTGACGAAAACCAGCGTATCCGCGTTTTTGACCTTTTCCGCAATCTCTGCCGCGTCGTCGTTCAGCACGCACTTTTGCGTCTTCTGGCAGGCAAGACAGCCCCTGCAGAAACCGATCGTTTTGCCCTTCAGGCTCACGCACTTTACTTCGTGCCCGGCTGCCTTCGCGCCGGCGATCAGCTGTTCGGCAAGTATGTCGGAATTGCTCTTTGCCCTCAGGCTCGTCGTGATCACCAAAACCCTGCTCATTTCAGATGCTCCTTAAAGAATTTTTCGAGTTTGTCGAAGGGAATGACGTTCACCTGATCGTACAGATCGGTATGCACCGCGCCGGGAATGATCATGAGCTCCTTGTTGGCCGCGTATTTGCTGTCCTTTACCATGGCGGCGTAGGCGTCGCGGCTGAAATAGCAGGAGTGCGCCTTTTCGCCGTGTACGATCAGCACTGCGTTCCTGATTTCGCGGGTGTAAGTCAGCTGCGGCATATTCATAAAGGAAATGCAGCCGATCTTGTTCCAACCGCCGTTGGAGTTGAGGCTGCGGGGATGGTAGCCGCGCGGCGTCTTGTAGTAGGCGTGATAGTCCTTCACGAAAAACGGGGCGTCTTCGGGCAGGGGATCGACCACGCCGCCGCCGAGCTCATAGTTTCCGCTGCGATAATCCTTTACGCGCTGTGCGTTCAGCGCCTCGCGGGCGGCATAACGCGCGTCCTCGTCCATGGAATCGAAGTAGCCATACGCGTTCACGCGGCTCATGTCGTACATCGTCATGGCGACCGTGGCTTTGACGCGGGTATCGATGGCCGCCGCATTCAGGGCAAGCCCGCCCCAGCCGCAGATGCCGATGATGCCGACGCGTTCGGGATCGACGTTTTCCTGAACGGACAGAAAGTCGACCGCCGCCTGAAAGTCCTCCGTGTTGATGTCCGGAGACGCCATATAGCGCGGCGTTCCGCCGCTTTCACCGGTGAAGGACGGGTCGAAGGCGATGGTCAGAAAGCCGCGCTCCGCCATCGTCTGTGCGTAGAGGCCGGAGCACTGCTCCTTCACCGCGCCGAAGGGTCCGCACACGGCGACGGCGGGCAACTTTGCTTCGGCGTTCAAAGGGGTATACATGTCCGCCGCCAGGGTGATGCCGTAGCGGTTGACGAAGGTCACCTTTTTGTGGTTCACTTTGTCGCTTTTCGGAAAGGTCTTGTCCCATTCCTGTGTCAGTGTCAAATTCTCAGTCCTCATCATCGCTCTGTTTCGTCCTTTCACGCGCTCAGTCTTGTTTTCTTTCGATCTCACGGATCAGCCAGTCGAGCCGGTCGACCCGCTTCTGGCAGGCGTGCAGCTGCTCCATCAGTTCGCAGCGCAGGTATCTTAGCTTATGACGGGCATCCTCCCGCCTGCCTTCGCTCAGCAGCGCGGCGACGCCTTCGGCCTTTTCTCCGTCAAGGCCGATATCCCGCATACACTGCATCGCCGTTTCGTTCAGCATCTCTTTCTCCGATCTGCTTTTTTCAGCACATCGTCATTATAGCATATTGCATTATTCCGCGCAAATGGTTATAATGAATATCATGATATTCTATTTTGGAATTTCAGAGGTGCTTTTATGGAGATAAGGACACTGCGGTATTTTCTGGCCGTCGCAAGGGAAGAAAACATGACCCGGGCAGCGGAGCAGCTGCACGTCACCCAGCCGACGCTGTCCAAAGCGCTCAGGGCACTGGAGGACGAGCTCGGCAAAAAGCTCTTCACCCGGCACAGCTTTTCCATCCGCCTGACGGACGAAGGCGTCCTTTTGCGCGACCGGGCGGAGGACCTTGTCGGCATGGCGGACAAAATCGCGCAGGAATTCGTCACTTTGGACGAGCTTACCGGCGGCGACATCTATCTCGGCCTTGCCGAATCCTACCAGATCCGCTACCTTGCCCGCGAGATAAAAGAATTGCGCAGGCAATATCCAAACCTGCGCTATCACATAACCAGCGGCGACACGGAACAGGTCACCGAAAAGCTGGATAAGGGGCTGCTGGATTTCTCCGTACTGGCAGAAAAACCGGACGCAAGAAAATACGAATCTCTCGCTTTCCCCGACGCTGACGTCTGGGGGCTCGTCTTCCCGTCCGGCGATCCGCTGGCCGGGAAAGCGTTCGTGACCGTCGACGACCTGATCGGCCTTCCGCTGTTCTGCTCGGAGCAAAGCTGGCAAAACGATATCCCGCTCTGGTGCAAAGAGCGCATGGACGAATTGCGTCTGGAGGGGTCGTTTCGCCTGTCCTACAACGGGTCCATGTTTGCGCGGGAGGGCTTGGGCTACCTTTTGACGTTCGACCACCTGGTCGACACCTCGCCCTCTTCCGGCCTCGTCTTCCGCCCGCTCTTTCCGAGACTGGAAACGCGTCTTTACCTGATCTGGAAAAAGTACGAGACGCTTTCTCCGATCGCGGAACGATTTTTAAAGCACCTGCAGACGAGATTCGTCTTTCCGTGAATACCGGTGCCTGGGATCGCGGCTTCTTTTCGTCAGCGGCTATAGACACCCGTCAAAATTTCGTTTTTGTACGATTCCTTCAGCGGCAATTCTGGATAGCGATCCGCCGTATCGGCCGCCTTTTGGTTGTCGTAGGGCACGGACAGCGTCGTGATGCGAAGCGGCGCGGGCCCTTCTTCTCCCTCTAAAAGCAGCGCGTGGGCCCTCGGCAGGCCGATGCTGTTTCCGACGCTTCCGGTGTTCAGCGCGTATCCGTCGCCCAGAAGGCGGATGAAAGGCCTGTGGCAGTCCGCACAGATCAGCCCGTTCGCCTCCGGCCGGCCGTCGTGAAAGCGAAAGCCGCCGCGCAGTTTTTCGTCGGGATCGCCGCCCAGATAAAGCGGATCCAAAAAGCGACCGTGGACGAGGCGGAAACGGATGCCGCTGATCGTAAGCTCGTCCTCCAGCGGGAGGGAATCGAGCCAGGCGAAGCGCTCCTGTCCGATCTGCTGCGCGTAGAAAGGATTCTTCTCGCGGTGTGTGCTAAGGCCCCGATCCCAGTTCCCCGCGATCCAGTGCCTGCAGTGCTCTCTGACCCAGTCGCAGGTCCGGTCGCTTTCGGGGCCTTTGCCCACTGCGTCGCCCAGAAACCACAGATCGTCCGGGGAGATCCTGTCGATCTCGCGCTCCATGGCCTTCGTGGCGACCATATTCCCGTGAAGATCAGCCAACAGTACGATTTTCATAAAGTTCCTCTCCGTTCTGCGCGTGCGTTTCGGTTTTGCAAGTCCTGAGCCGCGCCTTGTGCGCGGTTCGAAACACGGGCAAAGTATAGCACAGATGCGCCACGAACGAAAGAGCCTCATTATGAAGATTTTGAAACGCACCCCGCCAAAGCAACCGGACAGGAAGAAAAAGCGAAGATCCGTTCCGCGCAGCGCGCACGTTTGCGGAAGAAAAGGCGTCCGGCAGGATCGACGAGCTTGCCCGCACGTACATATACCGACAGGCCGAACAGGAGCCGGAAGCGTTGGCGCCGGCAGCCTGAAGCGCTTCGTTTACCGTCAGAAGGGTCTGCTGTCCGGATCGCTTGCGTAGCCGACACAGCCTTTCAGATCGGCGATTTTTTGTACGTCTTCTTCCGTCAGCGCAAAATCGAATACGCGCAGGTTTTCCTCTATGCGGGAAGGCGTCACGGATTTGGGCAGGGGCAGATAGCCGCGCTGCAGGCTCCAGCGCACACAGATCTGCGCGATGCTGCGGCCGTACTTTTTCGCCAGCGCCTGCATTTCGGGGACGTCGAAGATCCGCCCTGTGCCGAGCGGACTGTAGGCCTCGACGATCATTTGGCGCTCCCTGCAATACGCTACCGTTTCGTCCTGCGTATCGCCGGGGCAAAGCCGTATCTGGTTCACCTGCGGGGCGATTTTTGCCGTTTTGGCCAGCGCCTCGAGATGGCGCGGCAGGAAGTTGCTCACGCCGATGGCCCGGATGCGGCCCGCGTCTGCGAGCTCTTCCATGGCTTTCCAGCTCTCCGCGTTCGCCTGTTCCCAGCGATCGCGGAAAGAGATGGGGTTGGGCCAGTGGATCAGGAAAAGGTCCAGATAATCCAGCCCCAGCTTGTCCATGGATTCCTCGAAGGAACGCAGGGTCAGCTCGTAACTGTGATTCGTGTTCCAGAGCTTCGTGGTGATAAAAAGGTCCTTGCGCGGAACGCCGCTTTGCCGGATCGCCTTGCCGACGCTCGCTTCGTTGCCGTACGCCTGTGCGGTGTCGATGTGCGTGTATCCTGCGTCGATGGCGCAGCGGACAGCCCGGACCGCGGTTTCTCCGTCGGGCGTCTGCCAGGTGCCGAAACCGAGGCATGGGATTTCCACGCCGTTTGCCAGCTTGTAGGTGTCTTTTTGTGAGATCATGGTTTTGCCCTCCGTTCATCTTTGCGGGTGATCGACCCGAAGTCGGATACTGTTCAATCGCAGCCGATTTCATTATATACTTTAAAGCCGACTCTAAGTCAATAGCGGATAACGGGGATCGATGCGTTCTTCGATACTGCTCTTGATAGCGCTCTGAAAAACTGCTATAATAAATTGAGCAGAAAACATTCCTTTTGTATTTTTCGGGGGAGTAAAGAATGGAAACGTCCGAATCCGTAAAAAAGCTGCTGATTTTCGGCCTTTGCGGCAGGTCTGTATTTCTGACGGTGGATCATTTTCACCGGCCGGAAGAGACGCTGCACGCTTCCTCGATCCACGTCGAGCCCGGGGGAAAGGGGTACAATCAGGCGGTCATGGCTGCGCGGCACGGCGGCGCGAGGGTCGTCTTCGTAGGCGCCGTGGGCGACGACGGGGACGGCCGCGCCTGCGAGGAGCGCTTAATCGCCGAGGGCGTGGAGAGCAGGCTCGTCAGGAAGGACGTCCATACGGCGTACGCCTGCATCCTGACGGACAGGGATGGGGAAAACCGGGTGACCGTCTATCCCGGCGCGGCGGAGAAGCTGACGGCGGAGGACGTGCGCAGCCGGGAAGCATTGTTCGACGATGCCGCCTGCGTCCTTCTGACGGCGGAGATCCCCGAGGAGGCCTTTGCCGCCGCCGCTAAACTCGCGCGCAAAAAGGCCGTCGCGCTCGTCATAAACCCCGCGCCCTGGAAGGAATGGCTGCGCAACTATCTTCCCCTCGCAGACTATATTACGCCCAACCGAAGCGAAGCGCTTTCCATGCTCGGAATTGACGATCTTTCCGGGCTGGGCGAAGCGGTGAAGCTTCGCTTTCCGCGCTGCAACCTGATCGTAACGCTCGGAAAACACGGTGCAAGATGCTTTGTCCGCGGGGACATCTTTGACGTGCCCGCGCCGGCGGTCCGCTGCATCGATTCCACGGGGGCCGGCGATACCTTTAACGGCGTACTGTGCGCCGCGCTGATCGGCGGCATGAGCGTACCCGACGCCGCAGCCTGCGCCGTCAGGGCTGCCTCCCTGTCCACCGAACACCACTACGTGCTCGGCTGAGCGCCTCCGTTTCCCATAAAACAGCATCTTGATTGCCTATCGCATTTGTGATATACTCCGGACACGGTCGACTCTGATAAAAACGTTCAAGAAGGATGCCATCGTCCATGCTGAAGAAACAGATATCTCTCCTGTTCATCGTCGCGCTCCTCATCGCGCCGCTCGGCGCGTTTGCCGAAAACGGACAGCCGGAGCCCGCGCGATCGCCGGAAAAAAAGACCTGTCCGTACCTGTATTGCTACAGGGAGGGGCAAGAGGCCGAAGGTGAAATAAATCAAGGGGCCGGTCGTATTCCTCGCCTCGGAGGCCTCTGCGTACGTGACCGGCGCCACGCTGGTGATGGACGGCGGCTGGACGATCTGGTAAACAAACGCAGACAGGCGTGAAAAGCAGCCGCGCTTTACGCAAAAGCAGGTATACGAGATGAAGTATATCAAAGCAGGCGGACAGGACATCTCGCTTTTCTCCCTCGGCACCGCGCAGCTGGGGCTGGATTACGGCATCAACAACGCGCAGGGTAAGCCGAACAGTGCGCAGTCCTTTGAAATACTGGACACCGCGCGCAGGCTCGGCGTAAACTGTCTGGACACCTCTGTGGGCTATGGCAATTCGGAGCAGATCATCGGCAGGTGGCTGAAAAGCGTTCCCGAAAAGGAGCGCCCGCTGACCGTGACGAAGGCGGACCGCCTGGACGTAAGCTCAAAAGCCGCACTCTAGGCTTCGCTTCGGGAGAGCTTGCGCGTGTCCAAATCCCAGCTGGGCCTTGAGCGCATCCCCCTGCTCATGGTGCATAATTTCGAGCAGTATGCGCAGGCCCCCGAAGAGGTCGAAAACGCTTTCGAAGAGCGCGCGCGCAGGGCGAGATCGAAAGATGGGGCATTTCGGCCTACAGCCGCCACGATTACCGTATGTTGGCCGATTCCGGCGCGGACGCAGTGCAGGTGCCGCAAAACGTGTTCGACTGGAAGCAGATCGCAAGCAGCGGCTGGGACGCTCTGGCTCGCAGCGGCAAAATCGTTTTCGTGCGCAGCGTGTTCCTGCAGGGGCTCGTGTTCATGGAACCCGAACAGCTGCAAGCGCAGATGGCCTTCGCCGCGCCGGCCAATGGGCGCTGAACATAAGCAGCGTGATCGTGTTCGGTCGGATGCACGTTGTCGAAGACGAGGAGAAAAAGCGCGAAATCTGCATAAATCTCACGAGGAAGTTCACGGACGACGAGGAGTACCTTCAAAAGGAACTGGCAAATTCGTTTTCCCGGGTGGCCTGCCTTGCGCTCACGATAGAGCACATGAGCGGCAAACTGGTCAACGAATCGTAGCGCATAAGTCTTGGGACGGGAAAGGGGAAAGCACCATGGACATCATCAGCCGTTTTGACCCGGACAAAGCACATCAGGCGCACGGCGGCACCATTCTGGCCGGCCCCGTGCTCCCGGCGGGGCTCTGCGCTCCGTTCGATCACGCGTGGGGATACCTGAACGGCCCCGGGGCGATGGAACCCCATACGCACCGCAAAGAGGAAGTGTACGTCTTCACGAAGGGCAGCGGCTTCGTCGTCGTGGACGGCACCCGCTATCCGGTCAGCCCGGGCGACGTGGCCTATATCCCGCCGGACGCGCTGCACAGCGTCGTAAACGAAGAAGAAGGTGAGCTCGAATGGGCGGCCTTCTGGTGGAACATCATAGCGCCGCGGGACGGAAACGAAGGCCCCGCCGGAGAGGACCCGGACGAGTGCGGCGTTTTCAACGACAGGTAAACGGCGGCATCGACGTTCAAATCGTCCCGGAATCGACTGCCGTAAATAAATTGATTGAAGGAACGCATATGATCAGCAAAGAGGAAAAATCACATCTGTTGAGCCTGTACGCAGGCTGCAGGGTATTCCACGGCGAACTGCACGACCACTCTGACAGCGGCGGCACCAGCGACGGCAAATGCCCGTTGGACGAATGGCCGGAAAAGATGCGCGCGCTGCACATGGATTTTGCCGCCATACTGGACCACAAGCAGATCCGCCACATGTATCAGCCGGTGTGGGAGGACGGCCTGTTTATCCCCGGCACCGAACCCGGTACGCACATAACGGACAGCGCCGCCGAAGAGAAGGCCATGCACTACAATATCCTCCTGCCGTGCCGGGACGACCTTGAACCGCTCCTTGAGCGCTTCCCGGAGTATCAGTTCACCGGTGGGACGGAGGGGCATTTCAAATATCCGGACTTCACCCGCGCGCGCTTCGGCGAACTGATCGACGCGATCAGGGAGAGGGGCGGTCTCTTCGTGCATCCGCACCCGCGCCAGCTGATGCGATCAAACGATCCGGGCGATTACTGGTTTCGGGACGGAACCGGCATCGAGGTCTTCTACATCTCCATGGACAGCGAAGAGACCAAGGCAGACTACGCGCTCTGGGTGGACCTGCTGGCCGCCGGGAAACGGGTATGGGCCTGCGCCGGATGCGATCTGCACAGCGAGCCGCACGACACCGCGCTGACGACCCTGTATGCGGAGTCGAAGTCCGCCCGGTCTTACCTTTCCCACCTCTCCGCGGGCGACTTCACCTGCGGCCCTGTGGGCGTGCGCATGGCAATCGGCGACACCCGCACGGGCGGAAGCTGCTCCTTTAACGGGCAAAAGCTGACCGTGTGCGTGGGCGACTTCCACATAAGCGTTTCCGATCCCGCGCACGAATACCGCGCGGACATACTGAACGATCGCGGCACCGTGCTCAGCGGCCCGGTTTTTCCGGGAAAAGACAACTGGTTTTCGCTGGACGCCGGAGACTGCGCGTTTTACCGGGCGGAGGTGTTCGACGTGACGCGCGGCCTGCGCATCGCGGTCGGGAACCCGATCTGGAATCTGCGAGGCGGTGCCCCGGAAAGACGATAAAAAACTCCCGATGAGGTCGGAACCGAAAGAGAGGAAAAGCGACATGGCAGAAAAGATGACGGCCTACCTGAAGGAACAGCCCCGCGTCTGGCAGGAGATCTTTCGCGAAAGGCTGATCGAAGACCTGCGCGGGCATTGCCGGCAGGCGAGCGTCTGCATGCCGGGAACGTCGGCGCTCGACTGCGCCGTCAAACTGGCTATGAAGAGCCGGGCGGACGCAGACCTTCGGATGCCGGACCCCGGAGCAACCGATCTTGCGTGAAACCCAGAAATCCGCGCAAAACGGCTGACACACTTATTCGTCAAATGATCGACATGCAAAAAAGGAAGGTGTTCTATCGATGAAAAAGAAACTGATCGCGTATCTTGGCAGCGGCCGCCTTACGCGGGAGGACGCGGGGATGCTCACGCACGTCAACGTGGCCTTCGGCAAGCTTGCGCCGGACGGGACCATCCACGAACAGACGCTGGCGGGAGGGGACATCGAAAAATACAAAAGCTGGAATCCGGAATTGAAATTCGTTCTGTCCCTCGTGCAGACGCAGTCCGACTCCTTCACTTCGGTCTGCGCGAGCAAGGACTTCATGCACAGGATGGGGGAGGAAGCCGTCAGGATCGTCAAAACGACCCCGTACGACGGCATCGACCTCGACTGGGAATACCCCTGCGTACCTTCCAACGGACAGGACACCTGCCCCGAAGACAAGTACCGCTTCACCGAGCTGATAAAGACCCTCAGGGAACACCTCGACGCGGCGGGCAAAGGCCATCTCCTTACGATCGCAGCCGGCGCCGACCTGTACTACGCCGAGTGCACGGAACTCGACAAGCTCGCAAAGTACCTCGACTACATAAACCTGATGACCTACGACTTGAAGTGCGGCTTCCACGCGCTGGCCGGGCATCACACGCCGCTTTATTCCTCGACCGGGGATTATTTCAGAAACAGCTGCGACCAGGCCCTGCGCCTCTTCCACGCCTACGGCGTGCCGAAGGAAAAGCTCCTGCTGGGCGCGGCCATGTATTCGAGGATGACCGAAGGCATCGCGGACAGGAATCACGGCCTTCTTCAAATCAGCCGTAAGCCTGTCGGGTACGGCCCGGACTATTCGGTACTGGCGAAAGACTATATTGATAAAAACGGCTACGTGCGTTACTGGGACGACGAAGCCAAGGCGCCGTGGCTCTTCAACGGCAGCACGTTCATTTCCTACGACGATCCGGAATCGATGCGCTGCAAGGCGCAGTACGTGCTCGACAACGGTTACGGCGGCGTCTTCTACTGGGAGCATAAATGCGACGACACCGGCGCCCTTCTCGGCGCGCTGTACGACGTATTGAAATAGAACCGGGGAATACGGCCTTCGGAAATGA